>NZ_JBVIAH010000004.1:197435-554709 GCF_055574035.1 Streptomyces sp. NPDC030021 | reverse complement strand
ATGGACGTGGACCACCGTGTCCTCGGCCAGGTCACGCTGGACGACGCGGCGCAGGCCGACGACCTGTTCTCGGTGCTGATGGGTGAGGACGTCGAGGCGCGGCGCTCCTTCATCCAGCGCAACGCCAAGGACGTCCGTTTCCTCGACATCTGAGCCGACGCCGGCGGCGTGCTCCCGAAGGCGGGGACCTGGTCCTCGAACAGGAAGTCTCCGTGGAGGCCCGGGACAACGGCCGCGGCATCCCCGTGGACGTCGGGCCCAGGACCGGCCCGTCGTCGTAGTCGGTGAACACCTGGCCGGTGGAACCGGCGTGGGCGCGAACGCCCCGTGACCTCGGCGGACCGATGTCACGGGGCGCTCTCGGACCGCGTGTCGGGACGGCTACCGATTACCGGATACCGGTTACCGGCTTCGGGCTACCGGCTGAGCGACCTGAGCGCCGCCGCGTCGTACGGCTTCAGCTCCTCGAAGCGGTTGCCGAGGACCTTTGCCGCCCACTGCGGGTCCTGGAGCAGCGCCCGGCCGACGGCGACCATGTCGAACTCGTCGCGTTCCATGCGGTCCAGGAGGTTGTCGATGTCGCCGAGCGCCGCGCCCTCGCCGGCGAAGGCCCGGATGAAGTCGCCGTCGAGGCCGACCGAGCCGACGGTGATGGCCGGCCGGCCGGTGAGCTTCTTGGTCCAGCCCGCCAGGTTCAGGTCCGAGCCCTCGAACTCCGGGAGCCAGTAGCGCCGGGTGGAGGCGTGGAACGCGTCGACGCCCGCCGTCGCCAGAGGGGCCAGGATCGCCTCCAGCTCCTCCGGGGTCTGCGCGAGCCGTGCGTCGTAGGCCTCCTGCTTCCACTGCGAGTAGCGGAAGATCACGGGGAAGTCGGCCGCGACGCGCTCGCGGACCGCGGCCACGATCTCCGCGGCGAACTTCGTACGGGCCACCGCGTTGCCGCCGTAGGCATCGGTGCGGCGGTTGGTCCGCTCCCACAGGAACTGGTCGAGGAGGTAGCCGTGGGCGCCGTGCAGTTCGACGCCGTCGAAGCCGATCCGCTCGGCCTCCGCGGCGGCGTCGGCGAACGCGCCGATGACGTCGTCGAGGTCGGTGCGGGTCATCGCCTTGCCGGTCCCCTCGGTACCGTCGACGCGGATGCCGGAGGGGCCGACGGCGGGAGCGTCGGCGTACGGTGCCTCGCCCTGCTTGCGCACCATGCCTATGTGCCACAGCTGAGGCACGATCGTGCCGCCGGCCTCGTGCACGGCCGCGGCGACCTTCGCCCACCCCGCCAGCTGGTCCTCGCCGTGGAACCGCGGCACCCGGTCGCTCTGCCCGGCGGAGTCGTGACCGACGTAGGTGCCCTCGGTGACGATCAGGCCCACACCCGCGGCGGCCCGGCTGGCGTAGTACGCCTGCACGTCCTCGCCGGGCACGCCGCCGGGGGAGAACATTCGCGTCATCGGCGCCATCGCGATGCGGTTGGGGACGGTCAGGCCGTTCAGCTTGAGGGGCCGGGACAGGAGCTCGGCCGCGCGGGAGGCGGTGGACGTGGTGACGGTCATGCGGGTCCTCCGGGTTGAGGCTGTGGCTCGTCGGGGTGACAACGAGAAGTGCATAATACACATGCTATGTATCATGCATATGGCTGCGGTGCAGGGGTCTGCCGGTCCCTGGGTCCACAGGTCCGCGATAATGGAGCGCCGGAAGGAGCAGGAGGCGCAGTGCTGGAGAAACTCGAGCGGGAGCTGATGCTGCTCTCGCGGCACCAGGTGCTGGCCCGGCGCGAGCGCGACCCCGAACGCCTGGAGCGGTCGGCCTACCTGCTGCTCAGCCGGATCGACACACAAGGCCCCATGTCCATTGGGCAGTTGGCGGAGGCCTTCGGGCTCGACACCTCGACCGTGAACCGCCAGACGGCCGCGCTGCTGCGCTGCGGACTGGCCGAACGCGTCGCGGACCCGGACGGAGGTATGGCCCGCAAGCTGTGCATCACCGTTGAGGGCGGGCGCCGGCTCGCCGAAGACCGTGAGATCAACCGGTCCTGCCTGGCCCGGGTCGTCGCCGACTGGTCCCCTGAGGAAGTAGGGGAGCTGGCGGACGTCCTGGTCCGGCTCAACCGCAGCGCAGAGGCTCTCGAAGGACGCTACTGGCCGCGCGCGGAGGAAGGCGCCCCGCGCTGCATGCCACCCGCCGGTCCCGCATGAACCGTGCAGATGGCCCGCGCCGGCCTTCTTCCCGAGGGTGAGCGGCCGCACCCTGCGCGGGTCGTGCGGCCGCGCGCTCGCCGACCGCCGTGCTGTTCAACGCCGCCGGACTCGCACTTGGCGCGATCGTGCCGGACGGCGTGACCGCGCCGCATCGAGCGCACCGGCCGGACCGGTTGCCTCACCGTGCACCGCCGGCACCGGGATACCGATCACGTGATCGGCTGCTTGGTCCCGTCAGGCAGTGCGCAGACGTAGCCGGCGTAGGGCTGTCCCGTGATCTGTCCGCCCGCAGCCGTGCACTCGTCTCTGGTGATGTTCGGAGACGAGGCGGCTTCAGCGCTGACGGCGCCGACGGCGCTCATGCCGGCGAGGGTCGCCGCGGCCAGGGCGAGGCCCAGGATTCTTCGCATTCGCATGACTTCCTCCTCCTCGCAGGCGCCTCCGCCGTTCGGCCTTCGGGAGGGACGAGTTTCAGGACGAGGGCGCCCTCCTACTCAGCATGGGGGCTCCACATGAGGCCCGCAGTTCGACACCGCCGGCCCGCCAGCGGGCGGATCCCGCCCAGTAGGGGTGGGTGCACAGGTTCCCGGAGAGGGCGATCAGCCGGCGTCGCAGCACGGTCGTACCGACCCCGGCGGGGGCCTGTGCGAGCTCGGCGTAGGTCTGCTGCCACGTCCTTTGGAGGGCGAGCAGGTCATCGGGGAAACGGAATGGTGGCCTCACTCTTCTATTGCAACACGTGTTCGAATATCTGCGCGAGCGCCCCGCCGGGTCGCCGGGTGTTGCTGTGACTGAGCGCGATAGATGGCCTTTGAGCACGTTAGTTGGCCCCTGAGCGTGTTTGTTGGCCTGCGGGGGAGCATGCGGATCAGGTTCTCTTCCGGCTTCCGGGGGCTTGTAAAACCCATGGCCGGGGCGCCTTCAGGCGCGCCTAGGATCCCGATCATGGATACGGGCGAGCGGTGGGCGGAGTGGAACAGGCTGCGGGGGCGCGTTCCCGCGTGGCATCCGGTTGGCGTGGTGGTCGCGGCTGACGGGCCGGTCGTGCGTCGGCACTACGGGACGCACGGCACTGCCGAGCACGCCCCCATCGCGCCCGGGACCGACCTTGTTGCGCTGGTGAGGCGGCAGCAGGAGGCCTTCGCGGAGCGAGGCGAGCCGGTGGAGTGGAAGGTGTACGGGCACGACTCCAAGGAGCTAGGACCGGCGCTGACCGCGGCAGGCTTCACCGCAGGGTGGGACCGTTCCGTGCTGATCGCCGGCGTCTTGCCCGAGACGGGGCCCGTCTCCGCATCGCAGAAGGAACCCCAGGACGGAGTCCATAGCCTGTACGCGGTGCGGAGCCAAGCTGATCGGGCCCGGGAGATCGCCGTCGGCGCCCCCGGCCCGCATGGGACGCCGTACATCGAGATGGTCGCGGACGGCGCCTCGGAAGACGGCGATGTCTTCGCCGACGTCCTGTTGGAGGACGGCCTCGTCGTCGCGGTCGCCTGGGCACACCCCGACACGTCCCACCCATTCACCCTCATCGGGGGCCTGAGCAGCGACGACGCGAACTTCGTCAAGGCCTGCACCGATAGCTGGCGCCGGCGGACCTGGCCGGGGAGGCCTGTCCTCGCCGAGGCCGACGGCCCCTTGCGCGAGCGGCTCCTTGAGAACGGATTCACCGAGGCCACCACCGTGCGCTCCTACCATTGGAGCCCGCCGGGCACCCCCGAGACCAGCCGGCCCGCGCAGTTCCTCGACTGGCTCCACGACGACTGGCCGCTGTGGGACCGCTTCTACGCGGACTTCGACTTCAAGCCGAGCGTCACCTACCGGCCCGCGATCACAGAGCCGTCCCCCTCGGCCGTCTGGAACCTGCACTCCCACCATCGGCTCGTCCCTGACCTCCCCGGGGAGCTCGATGTGATCGTCCGGCGTGGACTGCTCGCCGCCACCGAGCCCGGGGAGTTCGTGCACTGGCTGGACTGGCAGCACGACGGCTACCGCTATGACCCCCGCCGCGTCGGCGTACCCGGTCGTCCCCCTGTCCCGGGCTACGGCACCTACCCCAACGGCGACTACTACCTCCACGTCACCCATGACCTGCGGCTGGGCACCTTCGGGCATCCCTGGGAGCAGACGCTGACCGTCTGGGGAACATCGCTCCTGCCAGCCGTCGAGGCGGAGCTGACCGACCTGCTCGGTGAATCGGTCAGGCGCCGCGACTGAGTACGAAGCAGGTCTACGCCCTTGCTCTCCTCGAACACGTGTACCGCAGCAGATGCTACGCTCGGTCACATTGCTGTGACTGAGCGAGCTGCCTGGCGCTGCGAGAACGCCGGCAGCAGCGAGGGCCGGCGGCTGGAAGGTGATTCCTGTCAGGTGTGAGGGTCTGTTCGAGAGTCCTCGTCCAGGCGCTCTGGCAGGCCGAAGAGAGGGAACGGGTGTTCGGTGTCGCGGAAGGCCGTGATGCCGGTGATCCGGTGGCCGGAGAACTCGGCGACCTGCAATGCCAGGGAAGGTAGCCGTTGCCGTCCGGGTGAGGTCGGTACTGGCCGAAGGCGGGGGAGCCGTTCGCCGCGGTCGGGACCAGACGCGAGCCGCGGCAGCCGATCGCGGGGCCGGTGAGCCACGCCTGGATGTCGGATACACCGCGCATCCATTTCGCGTACGGGGGCAGACACAGCGTGGCGTCGACATGGAGGAGCATGCTCAGCTCCTCCATGTCGTAACGGGAGAAGGCCGTGGCGTATCGCTCGGCCAGCAGCTGACGGACCTTGTCGTCGCACGGCCGGGAGTCCGGCACGTCCGTTGCCTGGCGGCGGTCGGCCAGTGTGGCGCGGGCCCGCTGCAGGGCACTGTTGGCCGAGGCCATGGTGGAACCGTGCAGGTCGGCGACCTCGCGAGCCGAGAAGCCCAAGACGTCCCGCAGGATCAGCGTGGCCCGCTGCCTGGGCGGCAGATGCTGTAGCGTGGCGACGAACGCCAGTCGCACGGACTCGCCCGACGTCGCGGCAGCCTCCGGATCGCCGCCGGGGCAGGGCTCCACCCACAGGGCGGTAGCCTCCGGTGGTGCCGGCGGCAAGCTGCCCTCGCTCGGGCCGGACAGATCCATCGGCAGCGCCCGCCGCTTGCCCGAGGCGACGGCGTCCAGGCAGACGTTGGTGGCGATGCGGTACAACCAGGTCCTCAGCGCAGACCGCCCCTCGAAGCGGTCCATGCTCCGCCACGCCCGGACCAGCGTCTCCTGTACCGCGTCCTCTTCCACAGGATCCCGTTGAGCGGGGCCACCAGCGGCTCGATCACCGCCCAGGCCTGATCGGTGAGTTCATGACGTCGCACCACGAACGGACCAGTTCGCGGACATACCGTGCTAGTCCCGCCAGGCGCTGCGAGGAACGCCAAGATCGACCCGGGCCTGTTCGTGATAGCGGTTCATCAGGGCTATCACATCCCCTGCCACGGGGGTGGCACCGTCGTTTCTGGTCGCGATTTCCTCCTGCCACAGGGCGAGGTTGACTTCGTGGGCGGCCTCGATCGCTGCCGGCGACGCCAGGAGGACGAGGGTCTCGAACAGCACAGACCTCCTCAGCTCGGCCGTCTCCATCGCGGCGAGATACTCCCGCCGGTCATCCGTTCCTTCTGCCGCCTGCCGGGCTCGTTTGGCCGTGCTTGAAATTTCCTTCACGCACGCGGCGTACTGGATGTAGGTGTCGAGTTTGCGCTCGTCCCAGCGTGTCGCCATGGACCGTTGGTGCCGGGTGCGCTCAGCCATGGTCGTCGCCAGGAACGAGGTCAGGGCACCGACGAGGACGCCGATGAGCGTCACTATCTGAGTGATCATGACAGCGAACCTTGGCCTCGTTCGGGCCATGATGGCAAGACCGGGCGACCAAAGGCACGTTCAGTGATCGCCCGGACAGGGCCGGCGGATCCGACTCACGACACTCGACTTCCCCGGAAACCTGTTTGTGGTGGCCGTCGAGGAGGAATTGGGTCAGGACCCGGTGTCGGTACTGGTCGGTCGGGATCCCGACCGCGCTTCGGCGTCGTCGGCCCGCCGGAGCAGCGCGTACGTGAGCAGGTCTTCGTGCGGCTTGCCCTGGAGCTGCAGCGGTGGAGCCATGTCGTCGAAGGACTCGCCGAACGCGGGCGGATCCTGGGCCAGTTCCAGCAGCACCCGGCCCGCTGCGTCGTCGCCGGCGAGGCCGGGCGCCAGGGCTGCGCAGCCCCGGACGCCCGCGTGCGGGTCGGTCAGCCAGGGGCGCGTGTCGCCGCCGAGTTGGCCGATGGCGATCAGAATCGTTCCCAGGTCGTGCGAGGAATCGGCGGTCCCGGCCGTCGACGTCAACTGCTTCAGCAGGGCCGGACGTTGGGAGAAGGCCGAGGGATGCCGGGCCAGTGCCCCGACGGCTGCGGCGGCACCGGTCCTGCGCCGGCCACGTTCCGACGCGAGGTGTGGCAGCGCCCGCCGCAGAAGCGAGGGAACCAGGTCGAAACAGGCGAGTGCCGCCTGATCGAGGACAAGTTCGCCCAGCCCCGTGCCGTCCTGCCACATCCGGGTCCGGGCATCGACATCGGCCGACAGGTAGGAGGCGGTCCAGGCCTGCAGTTCCGGTTCACGGTTCTCGGCCCGAGCGCGGATCTCCGCAGCCCGGGCGCCGAGGTCGGCGGCGACGCCGACCGCATGCAGGTAGGCGAGCATCGCGTCCGGCAGTGAGGGGTCGTCGGGCCCCAGCAACGGATCGTCCAGGAGTTCGGCGACAAGCAGCGCGGTGGGCGCCGTGGAGGGCCAGGCCTTGCCTTCGTGGCGAAGCGTCGTCGACCAGAGGTGGGAGTACCCGTCGACGAAAGCCTTCGCATCGTCGCCGAGGAGCGCTGCCAGATGCCGCGGCGTATCGGAGGCGGGCCCGAGGGCATGGAACAGCCCGGACCAGTCCACGTCATCCATACGATCAACCACGACAGGGATGGTGTCACGGCAGTCAGAGCCGACGACCGCCCAAGCCCGCCACGGCAAGACTGCCACCGCCTACCTCGCCGCATCAGCCATCCGGTCGGCAAGACGATCAGAAGGAAGCGGCCTGGTCGCCGGAGCCGGGCCGGTCGGTGGTGGCGAGCAGGGCGTGTACGGCCGTCTCCATGGTGCTGGCCGCCGCTTCGGCGCTCAGGCCGCTGCTGCGCCAGTGGTACCAGGCGCCCCAGGTCGTCACCGCGTCCAGCCCGTAGAGGAGTTCGGTCCCGCGTGTGGCGGGCAGACGTTCGAGTTCCTCCGCGAAGATCTCGGCCAGTCGCGCCCGGGCGAGGTCCAGCACCTCTCGGGTGACCTCGGCAACGCGGCCCCCCGGGGCTTGCAGGCGCATCAGGGTCAGCTGGGCCGGTGTGATCCACTCCAGGATCCGGGCCCGCTGTTCCGTCAGGGCCGCTACCCGGGTGTCGCGCGGACCGGAGGTCGGAAGCGGCCTGATCTGCTCGATCAGCTGCTCCAGCCGGCGGGTGATGGCCGTCTCCACCAGCTCGGACATGTCGGCGAAGTGGTGGAACACCAGGCGCCGGGACACGCCCGCGCGCTCGGCCACCCGCTCGGCGGGGAAGCTGGATTCCCCGTCGTCGAGCAGGGACAG
Source organism: Streptomyces sp. NPDC030021 (assembly GCF_055574035.1). Classification (NCBI taxonomy): domain Bacteria; kingdom Bacillati; phylum Actinomycetota; class Actinomycetes; order Kitasatosporales; family Streptomycetaceae; genus Streptomyces; species Streptomyces sp. NPDC030021. The sequence continues at coordinate 546,908 of NZ_JBVIAH010000004.1, read as the reverse complement.
TACGGCCTCGGCGATCTTCACCCGGGACTGGCGGCCGCGCTCGGCACGGCCGTCAGCGGCGCGACCGTCCAAGGCGCGCTCCTCGGTCCGTGGCCGTCGAGCCGGCTGATTCACGGCGCCCCCTCCCCACCTCGCTGAGTGCCATTGTCGCAAACGAGACGGCGGGTGGCCGTGTCGGCGCGGGCGGAGCCGGAGGGTCCGCGCGGGAGTGCCTCGCGGGTGCCGACTGTACGGGTGGCAGACCGCGACCGTCCCGGGGAGCCGAGTGGCGCCTGTTTGGTTCGACATGTACGTGTCTACGAATCGCGGGCCGGTGTTCGAAGAACAGTCCGGCGTGCCCTCCGCTTCCGAAGGAGACCACCCCACCATGCCCAGAAACCCGCGATGGCTCGTCGCGCTGGCGGCCGGAGCCGCCGTACTGAGCGCGGGCCCGGCCGTAGCGTCGGCAGCGCCGCCGGCCGCGGGCAACCCGGCCCCCTTCTCCACCGTCACCGTCGACCGCAGCACCGTGGCGCACGGTGAGACCTTCACCGTGTCCGCGAGCCGTTACTGGCCGAACGAGGAGGTGTACGTACGGCTGATCCCGGAAGGCCGGGCCGATGAAACCCGCACCGTGGAGGGATCCGACGGGAACGGCGACCCGCGCGCCGGCAGGCGCATCGTCACCCTCGCCATTCTCCTCGCGAACGCCGACGGAGAGGTCTCCGGCACGGTCACGGTCCCCGAGCGGCGCGGCCGTCACCACCTCCGGGGCGAGTACCACCTGGAGCTCGCCGGGCACGGCTCCCAGCTGTGGCAGTCCATCCCCTTCAGGGTGGTCCCGGCCGAGTTCGGCGGGCACCACAAGCCCGGCCACCGCCCGGCCGAGGAACACGGTCAGGGTCCGCACGAGGAGCCGGAGACGAAGCCCCACGAGGACGCGCCCGAGGACTCGCCGGAGAAGTCTCCCGAGGCCTGACCGTGGTACGGCGGCGCCCTGGAACGACGGTGTTCCGTGGCCGCCTGCACGACCTACGTGCAGGCGGCCACGGAGCCTGCGGGGGCGCCCGCGAAGCCGGTCCCGGGCAGGTCGCGCGGCGCGGAACCGGCACTGCTCGGCGCAGTCGCGGGTCTTCCCGGGTCGTTCTAGGCCGGCGGCCGCCACCGAGGAGGCGGACGGGTCCATGAGCACGCTGGAGGCCATCAGCACCGCGGCGCTGCTGCTGATCGCGGGCCACGAGACCACGGTCAACCTGATCACGAACGGCATGCTGACCCTCCTGCGCCACCCGGACGTCCTCCAGCGGCTGCGCGAGGACCCGCAGCTGTCCGTACCGATCGTCGAGGAACTGCTGCGGTACGAACCGCCCGTGCAGCTCCTGCCGCGGCGCAGCACGCTCGACGACATCGAGGTGGCCGGGGTGAACATCCCCAAGGGGGCCACGGTTTCGCTGATCCTGGCCTCCGGGAACCGCGACCCGAAGCGGTTCGAGCACCCGGACCGCTTCGACCCCGACCGCGGGGACATCCAGCACCTCGGCCTCGGCAGCGGCATCCACAGCTGCTTCGGCGCCCCGCTGGCGCGCATGGAGGCCCAGCTGGCCCTCAGCGAGCTGGCCCGCAGACTGGAGAACCCGCGGCTGCTGGAGGACCCGCCCCCGTACCGCCAGAACGCGGTGCTCCGCGGCCCCCGTCACCTGCCGATCGCCTGCGACGGCATCCGCCCCTGACCTGAGGGAACCGGCGCACCCCCACACGCTCAGGTGGCCGTGCCGCCGGGCCGGAGGACGGCCTCGACGTCGACCGTGACGTCGACCATGGGGCTGACGACCACTCCGCCGCGGTCGACCACATCGTTCCAGCTCACCCCGAACTCGTGTCGGTCGATGCGCGCCGTGGCGACGAATCCGGCGCGTCGCCGCGGCCCCATGTCCCGCCCCTCCTCCCACCAAGGGGTGTCCCACTGTCCCAGGTAGGTGACGTCGAAGGTCACGGGGCGCGTCACGCCGCGCACCGTGAGATCCCCGGTGACCTCGAACTCGGTTCCGCTCACCTGGTGAACGCGCGACCCGGAGAACGTCCACGTCGGGTGGTGCTCGACGTCGAAGAAATCGGCACTGCGGAGGTGGGCGTCGCGCTGGGGCTGACCGGTGTACACCTGGGTCGCGTCGATCGTGGCCTCGACGCGGGCCTCCTCCGGCCGGTCGGGATCGACCACCAGCGAGCCGTGCACGTTCTTGAGCTGTCCGCGCACGTAGGTGACCATCATGTGCCTGGCCCGGAACTCCGCCGCGGTGTGGCCGGGTTCGAAGAGCCATGTGGTCATCACCATATGCACCCCTGACGGGCCTCTTCACCGGTGTTCGTGCTTCACCGGTGTTCGTGTTCGGTCACGCCGTCGGCCACGAGGGCGACGCCGATGCCCAGCAGCCAGAGGTCCTTGGCCAGGGTGATTCCCTGCTCGGTCGGGCGCAGGCTGCCTTCCTCCCGCATCCCCGGCGTACGCAGGTAGAGCCCGAGGGTGCCGACGGAGAACGCGGTCAGCGCGGCCCCGGCGACAGCGGCGGGGACGACCGGTACGAGCAGCGCGGCGGCAATGGCGAGCTCCCCGACGGAGAGCAGCCTGGCGAACTTCCGGGCGTCCTGCTTCTCCAGGAACGGGTAGGTCATGGCGGCGAACTGCTGCAGCCTCTCGGCGGTGGCCTCGTCCGCACCGAGCTTCGAGATCCCGGAGTTCAAGAAGAACACGCCGGTCGTCAGCCGCAGCGGAAGTTGCCGCGCAGCGGAACACCGTGCCGAAACGGATAGCATGCGGAACCTCCCAACATGTACCCCACGTACCACCCTGCCACCCCCTCGAAGCATGTCAAACGGGGGTCGGGCATTCCCGTCCGGCGAAAGACTCTGCACGACCGTGCACGCCGACACCAGGACCTCCTCGAGCAGTTTGCCCCCGGTGTCCAACACGGCGGTCGGAGCCGTGTTGGTGGCCCGTTGTGGGAGCCGGACACGATGCACGGCGAGGGGTCCGAACGCCTGGGACGGCGGTGGACGCCCCGTGACCGACCGCAACCCGGAAGGAATCTCATGCCGAGGACTTTTGCTCGCCGGAGCGCTCTCGTGGCGGCGGCGACCGCACTGGCCGCCACCGTGATGGGCGGCACCGCGAACGCCTCCACCAGCGCCTCGTACATCGGCGACGGTTACCGGAACAACACCAGCGGCGTGTGGTGCGTCCAGGAGATCATCAACAACTGGTACGAGAGCTGGGGCCCGGGTTCCCCGCGGATCGACAAGGACGGCATCTGGGGGCCTCAGACCAAGCAGGCCCTGCAGCAGTTCCAGCAGGCGTTCAGCGTGAAGCCGGACGGTGTCGTGGGCCCGCAGACCGGCTACGCGCTGCTGACCAATGACGCCCGCGACCCGTACCAGGGCCGTAGCGGCTACTGCTACGCGTACATCCCCACCCCCGCCGGCTACTAGGAGACACCCATGTCCAAGAAGCTCACCTCCCGGATCGCCGTCGCGGCGGCGGCCGCCGCCGTGCTCACCGGCGTGATGACCGGCGGCAGCGCGAGCGCCTCGACCACTGCCCCGTACATCGGCAACGGCTACACGAACAACACGCACGCCGTGTGGTGCGTGCAGCGCATGATCAACTATGCGATCGACCGCGGCCGTTACTGGGGTGTCGCCAAGGTCGCCGAGGACGGCGTCTGGGGGCCGAAGACCCGCCAGGCCGTCGTGGACGTCCAGAACGGCACGGGCGGCAGCCTGAAGGCCGACGGCATCGTGGGCCCGAAGACCGGCGACATGCTGATGTTCGAGGGAGACCCCTACTACAGCGGCGGCGGGGCGGGCAACGGCTACTGCCACACCTACCTGCCGACCACGTACTAGACCGGCGTCCTGTCCCGGCAGGGCCAACTCGGATTCTGAGCCCGACAGTTGTCGCCGTGGCCGCCGTGACCGGTGACGCGGGTGCGGGCGGAGGGGAGACCGCCCGCATCCGCGCGGCGCCACGCCGAAATCCATGGATCCCGCGAACGCCGAGCGGCTTACGATCTGCCCCAGCCGGTACTTCCGACACGCGGATGCCGACCGTGGACGCTTGGGGGAGCGCGATGTTGAGGTTCGGGCTGCTTGGACCGCTGGTGGTGCACGACGGTACGGCGCTGGCACCGGTCGCAGGGCTCAAGGTCCGCGTCCTGCTGGCAGCCCTGCTTCTCCAGGCCGACCGCGTGGTGCCCAAGGACGCCCTCAAGGAAGCCATGTGGGGCGAGCGGCTCCCGTCCAGCGTCGAGGCGTCCTTCGCGAACCATGCGACCCGGCTGCGCAGGATCCTCTCCGCCGCCGGGGACAACCGCCTGCTCACCGTGGCACCGGGCTATCAACTCCGCGTACGGGACGGCGAACTGGACGTCGAGGTGTTCGAGGCCCGGGCGCGCGCCGCAGGGCTCGCGCATCACGCGGGGGACTGGCGAACGGTCCGCGCGGAGAGCGAGGCGGCGCTGGCCCTGTGGCGCGGGGAGCCCCTCGCCGATCTGTCCCCGTTCTCCGAGCACCGGGCCCCGTCCCTGCGCGTCCACCAGCTCGCCGAGACGCGCCTCCAGGTCCGCGAGTGGGCCTTCGACGCCGATCTCCACCTCGGGCGCCACCGCGAGATCAGCACCGAACTCGCCGTCCTGGCCGCCGAGAACCCGCTGCGCGAGTCACTCCACCGCCAGCTCATGCTCGCCCTGCACCGCAGTGGACGCCAGGCCGACGCGTTCGAGGTCTTTCACGCGCTGCGACGGTCGCTGGTCGACGAACTCGGTACGGAACCCGGTGCCGCCGTCCACCAGGCGTACCAGGAACTGCTCGACCAGGAAAATGAACAGGAACAGGACCCGGCTCCGCCCGCCCGTAGACCCTCGCACGGACCGGGACCGGGACCAGGGCCGGGGCGAGGGCTCCGGTCGCGGCCGGAGGGTGCGGCCGCGGCCCCGCCGCCGTCTCAACTTCCGCCCTCTGTACCTGAGTTCACCGGCCGGGAAGCCGAGACGGCGGCGGTCTCAGGGCTGCTGCGCCGACCGGTGACGCTCCCGGACGGCGACGACGACGCCAGCGGCAGCGATGGTCACCGGACGGCGGCGCCGCTGCGGCCCGTCGTCATCTCGGGCATGGGCGGCATCGGCAAGACCGCCCTCGCCGTCCACGTGGCGCGCCTGGTGCGTGACGAGTTCCCCGACGGCACGCTGTACGCGGACCTGCGCGGGTTCAGCAGCGGGGGCGCGCGCTGCGCCCACGACCTGCTCGCCCGGTTCCTGGCCGACCTCGGGGTGCGCCCCGCCGTACTGCCCGATGACACGGACGACCTGGCCACCCTGTTCCGGGCCGCGGTCGAAGGCCGCCGCATCCTGCTGGTCCTGGACAACGCGCGGGACGCGACCCAGGTCGGCCCCCTCCTGCCGCCCGACGGCCCCGGCGCGGCCCTGATCACGAGCCGCCACCTGCTGGCAGAGGTGCCCGGGGTCAGGATGGTGCCCCTGCGGCCGCTCGGCCCCGACGAGCAGCTGACCCTGCTGTCCAGGCTCTGCGGAGCCGACCGGATCACGGACGAGCCGGCCGCCCTGGCCGACATCCTGACCGCCTGCGGCGGCCTCCCGCTGGCCCTGCGGATCGTCGGTGGCAGACTCGCCTCCCGGCCGTCATGGCCGTTGGCGCTGCTGGCCGAGCGCCTCACCCCGCACCGGGGCCGCCTCCAGGCCCTGGCCATGGGCTCGGTCGCCGTGCGGCACACCTTCGACATGAGCTACCTGGCGATGCGCGCGAGCGGCAACGACCTGGAGCGAGAGGCGGCCCGCGCCTTCCGGCTGCTGGGTCTGTGGCAGCCCCACGCCGTGACCACCCGGTCGGCGGCCGCCCTGCTGGGCACGACGGAGCACGACGCGGCCGCCGCCCTGGAACTGCTGGTCGACGCGAACCTCGTACACAGCCCCGAGCCCGACGCGTACGCGCTCCACGACCTCCTCGGCGAGTACGCGGCGCAGCGGGCGGCGGAAGAAGTCACCGCTCCGGAGCAGGAGAGCGCCACCCTGAGGCTGCTCACCTGGTACGCACGGGCCGTCGCCACGGCCTGTGCCGTGGCCAGCCACGAGACGCAGTCCCCGCCGCCGCTCGACGGCCCCCAGGACCCGGCACTGCCGGCGTTCGCGGAGGAGGCGGACGCCTTGGTGTGGACCAGGCGGGAACTGCCGGCGATCCGTGAGGCCATCACCCGGGCCGGGGCGCTCGGACGCTCCGACATCGCCTGGCGTCTGGCCGTCGGACTGTTCGGGTACGCGACCACGCACTGGTGGACCGGCGAGTGGGACGCCTGCCTGCGACAGGCCATGGACATCGCGATGGCGCACGACGACAGGCTCGGTCGTGCCTGGCTCCACCGCAGGATCGCCGTGGCCCACGGGATGGCGAACCGCAACGAGCAGTGCCTGAAGCACCTGAACGCGTCGCTCGGATTCTTCACCGACGCCGGCGACGAACTGGCGCAGGCCTCGATCCTGGGCAACGTGTCGAGCCTGTACGTCCAGATCGAGGACGCCGAGCGGGGGCTCGCCCACGCCGAGCGGTCGTACGAGCTGTACCGGAAGGTCGGCAACGCCGCCAGCGAGGCGCTGGCCCTGGGCCGGATCGCGGACGCCCAGGAGATGCGGGGCGAACACGACCTGGCGGCGGCGTACCACCAGAAGGTCATCGAGGCACTTCGCGAGCAGCGGCACGGGGTCTTCCTGGCCACCAGCCTGACGAAGCTCGGCGACATCCACCGGAAACTCGGGCGTCGTGAGGCGGCGTTGAAGGCGCAGACGGAGGCGCTGGCCATCCGGCGGCGGATGAACGACCTCGGCGGTACGGCCGACTGCCTCGCCTTCATGGCTCGGACGCACCACCAGTTCGGCGAGTGGGACGCCGCGCGGGCCTGCTGGGAGCAGTGCCTGGACCTGGGGCTGCGCCACGGCATGACGCAGCACGTCGAGCCGAGCCGCGCGGGCCTGGCCGCGCTGGCGTAGTACCCACCCGCGCCTTCGGGCGCCGTCCCGGAGCACGTGCTCCGGGACGGCGCCCGAAGTGCCGCGAGTACGTCAGCTGACCCAGCCGGTGCACTTCAGCTCGGTGCCCTCGACGTTCACGCAGGCGCGCAGCCACGTGCCGTCCGGCCAGTACTGCATGGACGTGTACACATCGCCCCCGTCACGGTGCTCGTAACCGCGCATGCCGTCCCACGTCCTGCCGCCGTCCGTGGACCGGTCGATCCACACCCCGTACTTGTAGTACGTCGTGGCCGTCCTGGCCCAGCCGTACCATCTGCCGTCCTTCTTGCCGGAGCGCAGTTCCACGGTGGCGAAGCCGCGGACGGTCGCCGTCGCGTCGGTGTCCGGACCGGAGTCCCAGCTGACCGGGCCCGGGTCCCAGCCGTCACAGCTGTAGCCGCTGCACCCCAGCCCGGCGGCCGAGGCCGGATTGCCCGTGGTCATCAGCGTGGCGAGGGCCATGGCCGCGACCGGCAGAGCCCGGGTGAGTATCCGACTGCGCTTGTTCCTCATGATCCGTCCGTCCCCTGTTCGTCGAGTGCTGAGCGGGCAGGCCCGTACCGGGCCTGTGCCGACGGTCAGGGGCGCGGTGCCTGGGGCCCCTCGGTCGACGTGGGAAGAGTGCACGCGGCACCCAACACGTGCCCAACGCGCTGCCAACGGGGCCGCCGTGCGGGGCCGGAGGCGAGCGGGAGGAGGAGGGTGTCCGTGGCGAGGAGGGCCCGGAGGACGGGGATGTCCGTCCAGGCGAGGCCGAGGGAGCGGGCGGCGTGGCGGAGGGTGATGTGGTCGGCTCCGTCGGCCGCTTCACGAAGGGTTCCTCATGGCCTCGTCCCGGTCGAGGAGGGCGATCCCCCCTGCGGGCGGGGCCTGCCGGGGCGTTCGGGTGCGCTCGCTCTCCAGTCCGGGAATGCCGGTGATCCGGTGGGAGAGGCCGGCGGCGGCGCCCAGGGTGGCCGGCCGTTCGTCGACGAGGGCCCGGGCGACGGGGTTGTGGCCGATGGTCTCCTGGAGCGGCAGGGGGTACAGCCGCGGGGAGACATCCGTGAGGCGGATGAGGCTGTTCACGGTGCGGACCGTGCCGCGGGCGCCGAGGACGGCGGCGGCCCACAGCGCGGATGCCTCGGAAGGGTGCCAGGCCAGTGCGCGGGCGGCCGCCGCTGCCGCGTTCCGGCCGGGGGTGAGGGGGCGGCTTCCGGCGAGGCGTTCGAGGAGGGGCTGTTCACCGATCTCTCCGTCGAGGCCGGGGCCCGCGACGTGGACGGTGGCGGGGATGCCGGTGAGGTGGCAGGCGGCGAGGGTGAGGGCGTCCCCGAATGGGAGCACCTCGCCCGGTCGGCCGGCCTCTACCTCTCCCACCAGTGGCTCGCCGGCGAAGAGGAGGACCCCACCGCCACCTGCGCGTACGCGCTCGTCCGGGACCCCGGAGGCACGCTGCTCGCCGCCACCCCCCTCTACCTGGTGCGGGACGAACCGAACGACAGCTACCAGCCCGAGACCGTACTGCCCCCGCACCTGCGGCCCCGCGTGATCGCCGGCGCCCGGCGCGGCTACCACAACACCCCGCTCACCGCCCCCGGCCTCGGCCCCGGCCGGCGAGACGCCTGCCTCACCCACCTCCGGGACGCCGTACGCCGCTTCGCAGGCCACCACGGCACGACCCACTGGTGGCCCTACCTCACCACCGAGGCCGCCACCCGGCTCGCCCCCCTCTACCCGGACCCCACCCTGCACCTGGAGGACGACGCCCTCATCCCGCTCCCCGGCACCGGCATCGACGACTACATCTCCTCCCTGCCCTCACAGCGCCGCGCCGGCATCCGCCGTGAACGCCGCGACTTCGCTGCGGCCACCGGCCTCGACGTACGCCGTCAGGTACTCGCGGACTGCTGGGAGGACGCCGCAGTCCTGCTCGCCGGACACCAGCAGGACCCGGTCACGACCGGGACGGCCTCGACGCGATGACCGGTCTGCTGAAACGGCAGGCCATGGCGATGGGCAGCGAAGCGCGTGTGGTGGCCGCCTACGACGGACCCCGGATGATCGGCTTCTGCCTCTCCTACCGCTACGGGACCACGACGTGGATCCGCGCGATCGCCCTCGACCGCCACCACCCGGCGCCCCACCTGTACTTCAACCTCATGTACTACCTGTCCATCGAGGACGCCTACGCCCACGGCACGACCGCCCTCCACGCGGGCATGAAGGCCATCGAGGCCAAGCGCCGCCGCGGGGCCGGGGTGTCCGGCCTGTACGCCCTGGTCGACCCACCGTCCTGATGTTCCGCGCGGCGCACCGGTGCTCGCGGAGAAGCACGGAATGCTGTGGGTGAGCCGAGGGCGGGCACCTGTCCTCACCGGCCGAGTCACGAGGCGGCGGCCGCGCCCGTACGCACGCCTTCCATCCGGGAGTTCCTGATGTCCAGAGCGATCACCTTCTCCGAGTACGGCGCGCCCGAGGTGCTGCGCCTGTCCGACGTCACCCCGCCGGAGCCCGGTCCGGGCCAGGTCCGGATCCGGGTGCGGGCCGCCTCCGTGAACCCGTTCGACATGAAGCTCCGCTCCGGTCTGATGGCCGGCGCCGTCCCGGCCCCGTTTCCGGTGGTCCTCGGTCTGGACGCGGCCGGCGTGGTCGATGCCGTGGGTGGGGGAGCCGATGCGGCCGTGGGAGACGAGGTCCTCGGCGTCGCCGTCGGCGGCAGCTACAGCGAGTACGCGCTGCTCGACAGGCCGGTGGCCAAGCCCGGGGCCCTGTCCTGGGAGGCCGCGGCCTCCCTGGTCACGGTCGGTCAGACCGCGTTCCGTGTCCTGGAGCAGCTGGGCGTGCCGACTGGGCAGACCCTGCTCGTCCACGGCGCCGCCGGCAGTGTCGGCACGGTCGCGGCGCAGTTGGCCGTCGCCCGGGGCATCACGGTCGTGGGAACGGCCGGCGAGCGCGACCTCGCACGGGTGAGGGCGCTGGGAGCCGCGGTGGTCCGCTACGGCGACGGCTGGCCGGAGCGGGTGCGGGCCGCCGCTCCCCAGGGGGTGGACTTCGTCTTCGACACCTCCGGCGCGGGCGTGCTGGCCGAATCGGTCGCGCTGACCGGTGACAGCACCCGTGTCGTCACCATCGCCGACATGTCGGCGGCGCAGCACGGTGTGCTCTTCAGCGCCGGAAGCGCCGACCGGACCGGGGACTCCCTGCCGGAGCTGGTACGGCTGGCCGCCGAGGGGAAGGTCTCGGTGCCGGTCTGGCGCACCTACCCGCTGGCGGAGGCCGCCCAGGCCCACACCGACCTGGAAGCCCACCGCAACCGCGGCAAGGCCGTCCTGCTGCCCTGAGCCGTCCGCCGCTCACCCGTCCCGAGCGGATCGTGGTGGACCGGCTGCCGGGATGGGCCGAGGACGTCCGCATGCGCTGGTGATCCGCCCCACCGGAGTCCGTGCCCGGGCGCACGCCCGGCTGGCGGTTCCGCCTCGTCCCGTGGGGGCTCAGCCGGTCCTGGTGGTGAAGGGGCCGTTGCCCGCGAACGCCAGCCGCGCGAAGTTCTCGGCGATGCGGTGGTGTCCTTCGGGGCCGGGGTGGATCGCGTCCGGCAGCGGGAATTCGGCGTGGTCGCTCTCGCCGTACAGGTCGCGTCCGTCGAGGTGGTGGAGGTTCGGGTCGTCGGCCGCCCGCTGTTCCACGATCGCGGCGAGTGCGTCGCGGATGATGGTGAGGGTGAGTCGCCCGGCAGCGCGTTCGGCCGGATCGCCCGTGGCCTTGAACCGCAGGGTCCCGCCGTCGAAGTCCGGCGCGAGAGGGCCGGGGGTGTCTTCCTGGACCGGGCAGAGGATGGGGGAGACCACCAGCAGCGGTGTCGTCGGATGGCCCTCGCGGATGGTGTCCAGGAAGCCGTGGACGGCGGGGGTGAAGGCGCGCAGGCGCATCGTGTCGCCGTTGACGACATTGATGCCGATCTTGAGGCTGATCAGGTCCGCGGGGGTGTCCCGCATCGCACGCGCGGTGAACGGGTCCAGCAGCGCGCTGCCCCCGAACCCCAGGTTGACCAGGTCCACTCCGCCCCGGGCGGCGGCCAGGGCGGGCCAGATGGCGCTCGGGTGGACGGCGTTCGAGCCGTGGCTGATGGAACTGCCGTGGTGCAGCCACACCCTGCGCCCGCTGCTGCGTGCCGGTTCGACGGGGGTTTCGGTGCGCAGGGCGATCAGCTCGGTGATCTCCGTGTGCGGAAGCCAGATCTCGATGTCCTTGTCACCGGCCGGGAGACCGGTGAACCGGGCGGTGCCCGCAGGCCCTTCGGTCAGCTCCGAGGTCTGGCCGACCAGGTCGGTGACCGTACGGACGTTGCCGCCGGCCACTGTGGCCTGCGCGGTGAGACGGCCGTCGACGAGCAGGTCGTACACGCCGTCCGCCGGGGGCGGGAAGCCCTGGTAGACCCGCTTGGTGGGCAGCGTGTCGAGTTCGACGACCGTGGCCCGGGTGCGGAACGCCAGCCGTACGCCGGAGGGCTGGGCCTCGGCCACGGCCAGTCGGTCGTCGGGGATCTGCTGCCGCGCCCAGGCCGGCAGCCGGTGCGGCAGCAGACCGTGAGCGGTCCTCTCCACGTCGAGGTGCCCGCGCAGCATGTCCGCGGTGACGGGTGTGGTGATCCAGCCCTGTTCGGTGCTCATTGCCTTTGCCTCAGCCTGCTGATCCGGGTGTACGGGGTGTGGGTCGGGTCGGGTCGGCGCGCGCGGTGCGCCGCCGGTCAGGGGGTGTTCCGGTGCCGCAGCATGGCGTCGAGGGATTCCAGGGTCCAGGCCCAGGATTCCTGCGAGTCGACGGCCGTGTGGCTGAAGCCTCCGGCCGCCTCCAGGCTGACGTAGCCGTGGAAGACGCTGCCCAGCATGCGGACCGCGTGCGTCTGGTCCGGCTCCGTCAGGTCGTAGCCGCGCAGGATCGCCCGCGTCATCTGCGCGTGCCGCACCCCTGCGCTCGCCGCAGCCGTCTGCGGGTCGAGCCTGAGCCGCGCGGCGTCGTAGCGGCCGGGATGCGCCCGGGCGTAGTCGCGGTAGGCGTTCGCGAAGGCGATCAGGGCGTCCTTGCCCGCACGCCCGGCCACGGCGGAGGCGACCAGGTCGGCGAGTTCCTCCAGCGCGAGCAGGGCGATCCTGGTCCTGAGCTCGTGGGAGTTCTTCACGTGCGAGTACAGACTCGCGACCTTGACGTCGAACCGCCGGGCGAGCGCCGAGAGGGTCACCTGCTCGAATCCGGCCTCGTCGGCCAGTTCCGCCCCCGCCAGGGTCAGCCGCTCCGGGGTCAGCCCCACCCTCACCATGACCTCCACCTTCCCTCGATCTGACTATAGCCATTATGTATTTACCTAAAGGCTATAGGCAAGTGCTGGTGTCGGGCGAATCCGGTTGCAGCGCGGCGATGAGTCCGAGGGCGCCGGCCGGTCTATCTCTTGACGGAGACAACGGAGACAACCGACTCATCGGGAGTGCGCCATGGGCCTCATCCACATCGAGCTGTTCGCGACCCTCGACCTCGTCGGGCAGGCGCCCGGCGGCCCCGACGAGGACCCGGTGGGGTTCCCGTTCGGCGGCTGGCAGGCGCCCCTGCTGGACGAGGTCGCCGGGGCGCAGGTCGGTGCCGCGTACGAGGGCACGGACGCCCTCCTGCTCGGCCGGCGGACCTACGACATCTTCGCCGCGTACTGGCCGCACCAGGAGGGTGGCGAGGACAACGAGTTCGCCACGCTCTTCAACCGCGTCCCGAAGTACGTGGCCTCCCGCGGCAGGCCCGATCTCTCGTGGGCCGGGTCCACGCAGCTCGGCCCGGACCTGGCCGGCGCGGTCCGCGAGATCCGCGACCGCCACGAGCACGTGAAGGTCGTCGGCAGCCTGAACCTCGTACAGACCCTCCTGCGCGAAAAGCTCTTCGACCGCCTCGACCTCTGGCTGCACCCGATCGTGCTCGGCGTCGGGAAGAAGGTGTTCGATGGCGGCGCGGTGCCCTCCAACCTCACCCTCCTCGCACCCCCGGCAGCCGGCCCGAAGGGCACCGTGTACCTGCGCTACGGGCTCGCCGACGGCATTCCCGCGACGGGGGACATGAGCGCACCCGACCGTGGTGCCGGAAGCGGGGGCTGAAGCCGCCCGCCGGGCTGCCGGGGGAAGCCCCTGCGCCGTACGCCGTAGGTGCCCCGCTCGGCGGGACGGTGCCGCAGGCCCGGCATACGCTGGTTCCGGGGGCCGAGATCCGGGCGGCGATGCATGCCGGAAGGGACGCCCTGATGGACGAGTACCCGCTGATCGAGAACCACGGCCTGATAGGCGATCTGCAGACCGCGGCGCTGGTGACCTCCGACGGAGTGGTCGACTGGTTCTGCTGCCCGCGTTTCGATTCGCCCAGCGTGTTCGGAGCGCTGCTGGACAAGGGCAAGGGCGGCCACTGCACGGTCCGCCCGGCCCACACGACGTACGCGACGAAGCAGTTGTACCTGCCCGACACCGCGGTCCTGGTGACCCGCTTCATGACCGAGGCCGGCGCCGGCGAGGTGGTCGACTTCATGCCCCTGACCGGCACCACGGTCACGGCCCGGCACCGGCTGGTCCGCATGGTCCGCTGCGTGCGCGGCAGCATGACCTTCGACGTCGACATCGCTCCCCGCTTCGACTACGGGCGCAAGTCGCACGAGCTGCACATCACCGAGAACGGGGCGGTGTTCACCGCCGACGGCACGACCCTGACCGTGCACGCCATCCGGGAACCGGACGACGAGCGGCTGGGCCACCTCCTCACCGGTGACCACGACCTGCGTCTCACCCTGAACCTGCAGGCGGGACAGCAGCGCGGGCTGATGCTGGAGTCCGCCGCCGACGGGCCGCCCCGGCAGATCCGCCTCACCGAGTACGAGGAGATCTTCCAGGCCACCATCGGCTACTGGCGGAAGTGGCTGAGCACCTCCCGCTACACCGGCCGCTGGCGCGAGGCGGTGGAGCGCTCCGCCGTGACCCTGAAGCTGATGACCTACGCCCCCACCGGCGCCGTGATCGCCGCCCCCACCACCGGGCTGCCCGAGCAGCTCGGCGGCGAGCGCAACTGGGACTACCGCTACACATGGATCCGGGACGCCTCGTTCTCCGTGTACGCCCTGCTCGGCATGGGGTTCACGGAGGAGGCGAAGGCGTTCATCGGATGGCTCGGCGACCGGATCGCGGAACGGGCGGGCGGCGAGGGGGACACCGGGCCGCTGAACATCATGTACGCGGTCGACGGCTCCTCCGACCTGAAGGAGGAGACCCTGGACCACTGGGAGGGCTACGAACGCTCGTCGCCCGTCCGCATCGGCAACGGAGCGGCCACCCAGCTCCAGATGGACATCTACGGCGAGGCGATGGACAGCATCTCGTTCGCGCAGAGGCACGGCATCCACCTCGGGTACCGGGGATGGACCGGCCTGATCCGCGTGCTGGAGTGGCTGGCGGACCACTGGGACTCGGCCGACGAAGGGCTGTGGGAGACCCGTGGCGGGGCCCAGGACTTCACCTACGGCCGCGTGATGTCCTGGGTGGCGTTCGACCGTGCGCTGCGGCACTCCGTATTCAGCGGCCGCCCCGCACCGGTACTGCACTGGAGCGCCACCCGGGACCGGATCTTCGAACAGGTCATGGACCGCGGGTGGAGCGAGGAGCGCGGCGCGTTCGTCCAGCACTACGGCAGCGGGGTCCTGGACTCCTCGCTCCTGCGCATGCCCACCGTCGGCTTCCTCACCCCCCAGGACCCGATGTGGGCCTCCACCCTCGACGCGATGGAACAGGAACTGGTCAGCGACAGCCTGGTGTACCGCTACAACCCCGAGGCGTCGCCGGACGGCCTGCGCGGCTCCGAGGGCACCTTCTCCCTGTGCACCTTCATGTACGTCGACGCACTCGCCCGGGCCGGACGGATCGACCAGGCCCGGCTCGTCCTGGAGAAGATGCTGGGCTACGCCAACCACCTGGGCCTGTACAGCGAGGAGATCGACCTGACCGGACGCCAGCTGGGCAACTTCCCGCAGGCGTTCACCCACCTCGCCCTGATCGACGCGGCGATCACCCTGGACGCGGCCCTGAACCGGGGCTCCGCGCCGTAGCAGATCCGGCCGGCTCACGCTCGGGGTGCGGCCCTTTCGAGGTCGTCGACGGTGCCCGACACGACGGTCCGGATGTGTTCGGTGAGGTGGGCCGCCGGCCAGTCCCACCAGGCGATCGAGAGCAGGCGGGCGATGTCGGCGTCGGTGTGGCGGGTGCGGATGAGCCGGGCCGGGTTGCCGCCGACGATGCCGTAGCCGGGGACGTCGTCGACCACGACGGCACCGGAGGCGATGACGGCGCCGTGCCCGATGCGCACCCCGGGCATGACCGTCGTGCCGTAGCCGAACCAGACGTCGTTGCCGACGACGGTGTCCCCCCGGGTCCGGTGGCCGGCGATCGCCGACGGGCTCCGTCAGGCCTCGGGTTCCGGGCCGCCGCCCCGTCGCAGGTCCGCGTCGCCGAGGGGTTCCAGCGCGCCGCGGGTGTCGAGCCGGTACAGAAAGGCCACGGCGGGGAAGACCAGGATCGCGGCGACGACGGTCACGATGATCAGCCAGTGCAGGGTGCTGGGCGCCCCCGCCGCCTCGGCCACCGTCAGCCGGCCGGGGATGAGGTACGGGCGCTGCGCCACGCCCCACGCGAGCACGGCCGAGGCCATGAGGACGACGGCCGCCGGCCGGGACCACGCCCCGGACGTGCGCAGCAGCAGCCATGCCGTGACGAGGGTGGCCAGTACGGCCACGATGACGAGGACGAGCCCGGCGCCGTGGGTGAGGCCGTGCCACAGGTGGGGGGCGTCCTCGTGGGCGACGATCAGCGTGACCGCCCCCAGCACGGCGAAGGCGCCGAGGGCGGCCAGCGCCCGCCGCCGGAAGTAGGCGTGCAGATCGGGGGCTTCGTAGCGGACGGCGTCCGCGGCCAGGAACACCGCCCCGAGCAGCGCCGTGCCGACGACGGCCAGCAGGCCGAAGAAGACGGAGGTCGGGTTGGACCAGGCGTGCGCCGTCGGCTCGGTGCCCGGTCCCACGCGCCCCGAGGCGATCCCGCCCGCGGCGGCACCGAGGAAGAACGGGGTGAGGAGCGAGGAGACCGCGAACACGGCGCCGTAGACGCGCCGTCCGGCGATCCTGCGGGTCGGCTTGCGCAGCGCGAAGCCGGCGCCTCGCAGCACGATGCCGATGACGGCGAGGGCCAGGGGCAGCCACATCGAGGAGAACACGGTCTGGAAGAACACCGGGAACCCGGTCCACATGATGACCAGGACGAAGATGAGCCAGACGTTGTTGACCTCCCACACGGGGGCCATGGCGTGGTCGATGAGCCACCGGGGGCGCTTCCCGCGTTCCGCGCCGCCCGCCGTCAGGTCCCAGAAGCCCGCCCCGTAGTCGGTCCCGCCGGCGCAGGTGTAGGCGGCCACCGCGAGGAGCAGGACGGCGGCGACCACACCGGCGGCGGTCACGGCCTGCCGTCCTCGGCCGGTGCCGCGCCGGTGCCGTCGCCCGGAGCGGGGGCGTCACCGGCCGGGACGGCGGAGCGGGGGCCGTAGGGGGTGTCGGTCTCCGGTGTCGCCATCGTGCCCGCCTCAAGGCTTCGTTCGTCGTCCTGGCGCCATCGGGTGCGCATCTTCAAGAGCACGGCCAGGAAGGACCCGAAGATGAGGACGTACACGACGACGACCACGGCGAACATGGTCCACAAGGACCCGGAGCGGGCCCCGGTCACCGCTTCGGCGACCCGCATGTTCTCGTAGACGATCCACGGCTGGCGGCCCACCTCGGTGGTGATCCAGCCGCACTCGACGGCGATGACGCTCGCCACACCGGCGCAGGCGGCGCTGCGGTAGAACCACGGCGACGCGGGCAGCCGGCGGCGCCGCCACCAGACGATCGCGTACCAGATGACGAGCAGCAGGAGCACCGAGCCGATGCCCACCATGATGTCGAAGGTCCAGTGGACGAGGGTGGCCTGGGTGACGGTGGGCCGGTCCGCCGCCGGTACGGTCGACAGTCCGTGCACCTCGGTGTCGGGGCTGAAGCCGGCCAGGATGGAGTCGAGTTGGGGGATCTTGATGCCGCCGGTGACGGTCCCGTCGGGGTGGAGGCGGCCGAAGAGGTACTCCGGGACGTGCGTGTCGGTGTTCCAGACGATCTCCATCGCCGCGAACTTCACCGGCTGCTTCTGGAACACCGCCCGGGCGATGGCGTCGCCCAGCATGAACTGGACGGGAGTGAACACGGCCGCGACCGTGAACGGAACGGTGAAGCCGAGGCGGTGGTAGCGGTCGCGGCGACCGCGCAGCCAGCCGGTGGCGTAGACACCGGCCACCACGAACCCTGCGGTGACCAGCATCGCCACGACGAAGTGCCAGTACTGCGGCCCGAACATCGGCGTGAAGATCGCCTTGCGGACGTCCACGTCGACGGGATTGCCCTCGGAGTCGAGGGAGAAGCCCTGCGGGGTGTTCATCCAGGAGTTGGCCGCCAGGATGCCGAAGGCGCCCAGCAGGGCCGTCGCCGGCAGGGGCAGTCCGAGGAGGAAGTGGGTACGGGCGGGAAGCCGGCGCCACCCGTAGAGGTAGATCGCGATGAGGACGGCCTCCAGGAAGAAGGCCCATGCCTCGACGCCGAAGCCGATCCCGAACACATCGCCCCACCGGCCCATCAGCCCCGGCCACAGCAGGCCGAACTCGAAGGACAGGACGGTGCCCGTGACGACGCCGATGGCGAACTGCACCGCCATGACCGCCGACCAGCGGCGCGCCAGCAGGAGGGCGGTCGCGTCGCCGCGCCGCAGCCCGTAGCCGTGCATGATCAGGGTGATCAGCGGCAGCGCCACGCCCATCGGCACCAGGATGATGTGCGAGGCCAGGGTGAACGCCATGAGCGAGCGGGCCGGCAGCATCTGCGGCGGCGGTACCTCCGCCAGCAGGTGGAGCGTGGTGTGCATGCGTCCCTCCCCGGGGCCGAAGCGGATGGAGGTCAGCCGCCGGTGGCGAAGCCCGGGAAGAGGGTCATTCCTCCGTCCACGTAGAGCGTGGCGCCCACGACGTAGTCCATGAGGTCGGAGGCGAGGCCGACGGCCGCGTGGGCGATGTCCTCCGGGTCGCCGACCCGGCCGTACGGGATCAGCTTGAGCAGGTCCTGCTCGGCCTGCTCGGTGTCCCAGGCACTGCGGTTGATGGGCGTCCGGATCGCGCCGGGGGCGATCGCGTTGACGCGGATCTTCTGCGGGGCGAGTTCCTGGGCCAGGGTCTCCATCATCATCTGCACGCCGCCCTTGGAAGAGGCGTAGTTCACGTGCCCGGCCCAGGGGATGATCTGGTGCACCGAGCTCATGCAGATGATCTTGCCTGCGGAGCTGGAGACCTCCGGGACGACCCCCCGCCGCAGGAACTCCTTCGTCGCCTCGCGGGCGCACAGGAACTGTCCCGTCAGGTTGACGTCGATGACCTTCTGCCACTGGGCGAGCGTCATCTCGGTGAAGGCGGAGTCCCGCTGGAGGCCCGCGTTGGCGACGAGGATGTCGATGGTCCCGAACTCCTCGACCATGCGGTCCATCATGGCCACGACCTGGCCCTCGTCGGACACGTCCGCCTCGTACGCCGCCGCGCGCACCCCGAAGGAGGCGATCTCCGCGACGACCTTCTCGGCCTCCTCCCGTCCGGCCACGTAGTTCACCACCACGTCCGCCCCGGCCCGGCCCATGCCGATCGCCGTGGCCTTGCCGATTCCGGAGTTCGCACCTGTCACCAGTGCCTTCTGGCCCCGGAGCAAGTGCGCGGGGATCACGCCCCGGGGTACGCCCTCGGTCGAACTCACGACGGACTGCCTCCTTCGCACCGCCGCCCCGTGCCGTCGGGGTGACGGCACCCCGGCGGGTCCGGCGTCACCCAATCACCGCATCCGGGGCGCGACGGCCCGCCGCGTTCCGTGTTGCGCCACCTGGTGCAGGATCTTCGCCCGGTCGGCGGTGTCCCTGGCCGCGGTGTCCCCGCCCCGGGTCAGCCCATCCGTTCCAGGAGGTGGTCGCCGACCCGCAGGGCGTTCGCGATGGCCGTCAGCGACGGGTTGACCGCGCCGATGCTCGGGAAGAAGCTCGTGTCGACCACGTACAGGTTGTCCAGCTCGTGCGCCTTGCAGTTGAGGTCCAGGGCAGACGAGGCCGGGTCGGTGCCGAACCGTACGGTGCCGGCCTGGTGCGCGGTCGCACCGATCGGCATGCCCTTGTGCAGGTAGAGGCTGTGGTCCAGCAGGTGGTGCTCGTGCATGCCCAGGTGTCCCAGCATGCTCTGGAGCTTGTGCCGCAGCCGCTTCAGCCCGTCCGTGTTGTGGGTCTCGTCGAGCGCGAGGTGGATGCGGCCGTCGCCGTCCAGGGTGACGCGGTTGTCGGGCAGCGGCAGGTCCTCCCCGCACAGCCAGAAGTCCACCGCGTGGTGGGCCATGACCTCGAACGGCATGTTCGGGGTCACCGCGCCGGCCCAGCGCGGGGCCTCGCCGTGGATCTGCTCGGCGTCCGACTTGCCGAGCATCTGGATCCCGCCGAGGGGGTAGTCCCAGTCGTCCGCGCCCAGGTACCAGTCGTGCAGGGCGAGGGTCTTCTGGAACTGCGTGTCGTTCGGCTCCCGGGAGATGGCCATCAGGGCCAGGTTGTTGTGGCGCATGTAGAACCGCCCGACCACGTCCGAACCGTTCGCGAGGCCCTGCGGATGCCGGTCGTTCGCCGAAGCGAGCAGCAGAGCCGCCGAATTGACCGCGCCGCAGGCCACGACCACCAGGTCGGCGGAGAACCGGGCCTCCTCGCCGCCGGCGAGGCGGGCGACGACCGAGCTGACCGTACGTCCCGTCGGATCGGTCTCCAGCCGCAGTACGTGCGCGTGGGTGACCAGCTCGACGCCCGGGTGCTGCAGCGCGGGCTCCACGCAGATCACCTGGGCGTCGGACTTGCCGCGGACCAGGCACGGGAAGCCGTCGACCCGGTTGCAGCGGATGCAGACGCTGGACGGGGTCGCCCGGCCGGTCGCGTCCTGGTCCAGGTCGACCCCGATGGGCAGGTGGAAGGGGTGCAGGCCCTGCTTCTCCAGGTCGTCGCTCAACTGCTGGATCCGCGGCTCGTGTTCCACCGGCGGGTGGGCGTACTGGGCACTCGCCGGACCCTCCGTGGGGTCCTCGCCGTGCCGGCCGTGCACCCGGTAGAGGTGTTCCGCCTGGGTGTAGTACGGCTCCAGGTCCTCGTAACGGAGCGGCCAGGCGGGCGAGATCCCGTCGTGGTGGCGCAGCTCCCCGAAGTCCTCCGGGCGCAGCCGGAACAGCGCCGCGCCGTAGAACTTGGTGTTGCCGCCGACGTAGTAGTTGACCTCGGGAGGGAACTCGCGGCCGTGCCGGTCGAACCAGAACTCGGGCGCGCGGTACTTCCCCTTGACGAACACCGCCGTGGAATCCCAGTTGTCGCGTTCGCGGGGGAGGTAGCCACCGCGTTCGAGGATCAGCACCCGCTTCCCGGACGGGGCGAGCCGGTGGGCGAGCGTGCCGCCGCCGGCCCCCGTTCCGATGACGATGACGTCGTAGTGCGGAGCGTCGTTCAACCGGATCACCGTCCTCGGCTTGGGGTGCCGCCGGCCCGACGGGCCTGTCGCGGCAGGGCCCCCCTTCGAACGTATACGCCCCCAGCCGGTGCGGCACCCGGGGATGCGCGGGGCCGGGAATGCCGGGGGCGGTGCCCGCGGTCACCGACGGCGCGTGTCACAGGACGGCGATCGGGTTCACCGGGGACCCGGTGGCCCCCGGCAGCCGCAGCGGCGCCACTGTGCACAGGAACCGCCAGCGCCCGAGCCCCGCGCACGCGTCGGCCAGTTCGTCCAGGTCCAGGTAATCCAGCAGGTGCATGCCCAGGGCGTGCAGAGCCAGGACGTGCACGGGGAAGGAGACGCCGGGCACCGGGCTCGGGGCCGTGTCGTTGTTGCCGTCCGAGCCGAGCACGGCGACCTGCCGCTCGGCCAGCAGCCCCATGCACGCCGGATGCAGGCCCGCCCGGGCGTGCGCCGCGTCCCAGGCGCCGGTCTCCCGGCGCCGGCGGCGGTGTCCGACCCGTACGAGCAGCAGGTCGCCCGGACCGGTCCGGACGCCCTGGGCCTCCTCGGCCGCCGTGAGGTCGTCGGCGGTCACGAAGTCTCCGGGCTCCAGCCAGGGGACCCCGCGCAGCCGCGGGACGTCCAGCAGGACCCCGGGGCCGACGATCCCGTCGCGCACCAGGTCGAGGGTGATCCCGCGCGCGCCGCCCGCCGCCAGACGGCTCTCCGGGAGGCCGCCGTGGAGCTCGCCGTCGAACACGACGTGACACAGGGCGTCGAGATGGCTGTGGGCGTCCCCGTGCACGTTCATGGCGAACCGGTCCAGGGCGAAATGCACCCCCGGGGTTCCGGTCTCCGGCGCGGTCGGCGCCGTCAGGCGGTAGACGGCGGGCTGCGGATCGTCCGGCCCCGGCTGTGTCTCGATGGGGGCGGCCAGCGACACGGTGCGCCCGAGGCGCACCTCGGCTGCAGCCGAGGCCACGCGCTCCGGGGTCAGGTGGGCGAGGGTGCCGCGCCGGTGCTCCGGGCCGGCGGGTGCCCGCCGGCCCAGCTCGGCGTGGAGGGAGCGGAAGGCCGCCTCCGACATGAAAGGCGGAACCGCCCGGTCGGGTGTCGGGTCGTCGTCCGTCACGCGGGTCCTCCCGGTCTGCCGAAGGCCCCGCCTCCACTGTCCGCCGCCACAGCGTCCCGTGCATCCCGGCGGCCGCGGCGCCCTCCCGGCCGCGGCGCCCGGCCTCCTCAGGAGCGGTGTCCGGCGACCGACCGGTGCGCGACGGGGAAGTCGAAGTACGTGTCGGGGAACAGCTCCGGCTTGTGCGTGAAGTGCCACCACTCCTCCGGCAGGTTGACGAATCCCTCCGCCGTCAGCGCCGACCTCAGCAGGTCCCGGTTCGCGCGCTGTGCCCCCTGGACGCGCGGGTCGTCGGTGTGCGACAGCGTGTCGAAGCAGTCGAAGCCCGTTCCCATGTCCACGGAGTCGTCCGGATACCGCTCCGCCCGGGGCGCGTAGCAGGGCACCGACTCCTGCCCCGGCCGCGGTCGGGGCGCCGGCAGCACCGGCAGGCGCACCAGCGTCACGTCCATGGTGCTGCCGCGGCTGTGTCCCGACTTCTTCGCGATGTAGCCGTCCTCGAACAGCCGGGACTTGTCGACACGCGGATAGAACTCCGCCTTCCGCCGCTCGTCGCCGAGGTCCTCGGCCCACCGTACGAAGTGGTCGACGGCCCGCTGCGGCCGGTAGCAGTCGTACACCTTGAGCGAGTAGCCCTGGCGCAGCAGGCTCACCTGGGCCCGGTGCAGGGCTTCGGCGGCCGGGCGGGTCAGGATGCAGACGGGCTGCCGGTAGCCGTCGACCGGCTCGCCGACGAAGTTGTGCGCACGCACGTACCGCATGTCCTGCAGGATCGTCGGGTCGACCGAGCTCAGTGCCACGAACGCGCGCGGAGCCTTCGCCTCGGGCGGCGGTGCGCTCGCCCCGGCGGTGGCGGCCCCGGCCATCGTGAGAGCGGCGGCTGCGGCCGTCACGGTCACGGCGAGGCGTGCCCTCATCGGCGCCAATAACGTGGAAATGGTCATCCAACCCTCCGTCGGCGGTGCTGCGGGGACGTGATCGGGCACCATGCTGCCCGACGCCGGGTCCGTCCCGTCCGGATCCGGCCGAACCCACCCGGACTGCGTCCACCGCGCGGCGGACCTACGCTGATCAGGTGACCGGTTGCGCCGGAGGAGCGGTGATGCCTTCCGCCGTACCGGATGCGGCCCGAGGAAGGTGATGCCCGATGTCCGCACCCAGGGCGGTCGCGGCCCGCTGCGCGACCGCCGGAGCCGCTTGCCTGCTGGTCTTCGCGGGCGGGGGCACGGCCGTCGCCGATGACAACGGCATCGCCGACGAGAGCGCCCAGGCCATCGCACAGGCCTCGCGCGAGGCCATGTCCAAGGTCACCTCCCTGCACATGGTGGGCAAGGTGACCGACACCGCGGGCACCACCACGCTCGACCTGCGGTTCGACGAGCAGGGCGACTGCGTCGGCACCGTCACACCCCCCGGCGGCACCGGCACGGCCGACATCGTCAAACGCGGCGACGACGTCTGGATGAAACTCGACGACGCCCTGCTCAGAGCCCAGGTCCCGGGTCCCGCGGCCGACGACGCGATCGCGCTCATCAACGGCCGCTACCTGCACGGCACTACGGACAGCGCCATGCTGAGCGATTTCGCCCAGGTCTGCGATCTGGACTTCTTCAAGGAGGAGTTCTCCTCGAAGCCGCCGAGCGAACAGCTGGTCAAGGGCTCCCGGACCACCATCGACGGCCAACCCGCCATCACGGTCACCAGCAGGCGCGACGGCCGGACGGGCACGTACCAGGTCTCCACCGAGGACGAACCGTACCTCCTGCAGGTGCGGGGCACCGATGAGTCCGGCCGGCGCGTGGACGCCTCCTTCTCCGACTTCGACAAGCCCGTCACGCCCCGGCCCCCGGCTCCGGCCGACTCGGTCGACCTGTCCGAGCTCCAGTAGCGGACCGGAAGGCACCAGCGCCCGCCTCGGGAGCGTTCCGGGGTGATGCGCGGGTCAGCGCAGTTGCCGGCGGACCAGGCCGTGGAAGAGGCCGGCCGTGTCGGCGAGCAGTTCGGCGGGCGGGCCCTGCTGGACGATCCGGCCGTCCGCCATGACGATCACGCGGTCGGCGTCCATGACGGTGGAGAGCCGGTGGGCGATCACGAGGCGGGTGGCCCGCAGGGCGCGCGTGGATTCGGTGACCACACGCTGGGCCTCGTTGTCCAGCGCGCTGGTGGCCTCGTCGAGGAACAGGATGCGCGGCTTGCGGATGAGGGCCTGGGCGATCATCAGCCGCTGGCGCTGACCGCCCGAGACGGTCCCGCCGCCGTCGGACAGGATGGTGTGCATGCCCATCGGCATGGCCTCGATGTCCGCCGCCAGGCCCGCCATCGCGGCGGCCTCCCACGCCTCCTCCGGCGAGAACGTCCCGGTGCCGCGGATGCAGTCGAGGATCGAGCCGGTGAGTGGCTGGGCGTGCTGCAGCACGACGCCGCACTGGCGGCGTACGGCCGCCCGGTCGAGCGCCGCCAGGTCCTGACCGTCGTAGAGCACACTGCCCGAGACGGGCCTGTCGAAGCCGATGAGCAGCCGCAGCAGCGTCGACTTGCCGCAGCCACTGGCCCCGACGACCGCGACGAACTCGCCCGGTCCGATCCGGAGGCTGACGTCGTCGAGGACGAGCGGGCCGTCGTCGGCGTATCGGTAGGACAGGTTCCTGGCCTCGACGGCACCGGTCAGCTCTCCCGGGCGGGTACTGGAGCGGTCCACCTCGGGGGTTTCCCGCAGGAGCGGCCTGATCTGCTCGAACATCGGCAGGACTGCGGCGGCCGAGACGAGCGCCCCGGTCACCTGTGTGACCGACGACAGGAGCATCGTCAGCGCGGTGCTGAAGGTGAGGAACTCACTGGCGGACATGGCGCCGCGTGCCGGACCGGCCAGCAGCACGAACATCACCAGCGTGCACAGCGGCAGGTAGACGGCGCCGAGGACCGTGCTGACGTTCTGGGTCCGGCCGATGCGCTGCTGCAGGTCGCGGGTACGGGCGAACTCCCGTGCCCAGGCGGCGTACGCGAAGCTCTCGGCCGCGGCGACGCGGAGCTTGGGCAGGCCCCGCAGGGTCTGGAAGGCCTGGTTGGCCAGCCGGTGGCCGAGCGTGTTCAGCCGGCGCTCGTACCGCAGCTGCCACAGCCCCAGGCCCAGGAAGATCACCGCGATGACGGCCAGCATGCCCAGCGCCGCCATCGCCAGCGGCACGCTGTGGACGAGCAGCAGTACGAAGCTCACCACGCCGACCGCGCCCGCCTGTACGCAGACCGGGCCGATGCCGGACAGCACGCGGCGCATCGCGCTGATGCCCATCGCCGCGCCGGCCAGCTCGCCCGTGGAGCGACCGGCGAAGAACGTCGCCGGCAGCCGCAGCAGCCGGTCCCACACGGCCGGCTGCACGGTGGCCTCGATGCGGCCCTCCACGCGCAGGAGGGAGGTGTTCTGCAGCAGCATGAAGACGGCCGCGACCACGGCGGTCGCGACCAGCGCCAGCCCGGTCTGCACGATGAGGCCGGTCTCGCCCTGCGGGACGTACCGGCCGAGGACCTGGCCGGTGGCGACCGGCACCAACGCCCCCAGTACCACCGCGACCAGCCCGCCCAGCATCAGGCTGCGGAGCTCGGGGAGGATGCCGCGCACGCTGAAGCGGAGCAGTGCGGGCAGGCCCACCCGCCCCTCGGGCAGGGGGCGGTACAGCATGACGGCGCGCGGTTCGAAGGCGGCCTGGTTGGCTCTCCTGACGCGCTCGCGCTTGCCGGTGGCGGGTTCGACCGCCTCGTAGCCACCGCGCCGCCACAGCAGGGCGACCGGCGTGCCGTCCTTCTCGCGCCGGCCCACCAACGGCCCGCTGTTCTCCCGCCACCAGCGCCCGCCGAGACCGACCACGCGGGTGCGGATCCGCGAGGCGAGCGCGATGCGTTCGACGGGATCCAGCTGCTCGGACGTGGTGCCCGCCCCGCCCGGTGCGGACAGGGCGATGCCGGCCGCGCCGGCGACGACGCGGCACGCCGCGAAGGCCGCGTCCACGTCCGCGCCCCGGTGGCGATCGCGGCCGTCGGCGCGGACGATGGACGCCAGCAGCGTCCGGTCCGCCTGGGTACGGGCTGCCCGGCCTGCCTGGATCCCGGCGGCCGTGCGGTCCTCATGGGCGCGCTCCAGCTGTTCGATCCAGCCGTCCAGGGCGTACAGCAGCCGGTACTGCTGGTCGACCATGCCCTGCCACGTCGCGGCGTCGACGAGGAGGGTGCCGACCGGCTCCGTCTCGTACACGGCGCCGTACCGCACACTGCCGGGGTCGATCCGCATCCACAAAATGTCGTCGTCCGCTCCACCGTGCCCGGTGGTGGCGGTGCCGTCCAGCGGTGCCTCGCAGAGCACGCGCAGACCGCGGCCGATGCCGCGCGCGAAGGCGTCCTCCAGCGGGCTCGGCGCTCCTGCGGCAGCGGCGCCGTACGGCCCCTCACCGGCGTACTGGAGGTACTGCGGGTCCGGCGGGAACGGCGCGTACTCCGAGCGGTACAGCTCCCGCAGTCCGATACGCCGCAGCCGGCATCCGGGCAGGGGCCGGCCGACCAGGGTGTGGTCGGGGCCCTCGGCGGGCCCGAGCAACAGCGTGCCCGGCTCCAGCCGGCCCAGGAAGTGCCAGTGCCCGCCCTGCACGGCGTCCAC
This sequence comes from Streptomyces sp. NPDC030021, assembly GCF_055574035.1. Classification (NCBI taxonomy): domain Bacteria; kingdom Bacillati; phylum Actinomycetota; class Actinomycetes; order Kitasatosporales; family Streptomycetaceae; genus Streptomyces; species Streptomyces sp. NPDC030021. Next base: position 520,474 of record NZ_JBVIAH010000004.1, on the reverse strand, counting down.
CGCGAACAGGTCCAGCTCGCCCTCGACGACCAGCCACAGGACGAGCGGACCTTCCAGGGACAGGCTGCGCAGGCCCGTGCAGTCCACCGGCGAGCCCAGCGCGCCCAGGGCCGCGACGACCGGATCCGGAGCTCCGGAGGGCGTCCCGGTGGCGGCAGCAGCGGTGGCATGGTCCGTGTACGTCACCTCAGTGCTCCTTGACCAGTGCGGAGTACGGGCCCTGCGCGCCGACCAGGTGTTCGTGGCGCCCGCGTTCCACGACCGTGCCCCGGTCGAGCACGACGATCTCGTCGCTGTCGCGCACCGTGCTCAGCCGGTGGGCGATGACCACACAGGCACAGCCACGGCGGCGCAGGTTGTCGATGATGATCTGCTCGGTCACCGCGTCCAGGGCGCTGGTCACTTCGTCGAGCACCATGACGCTGGGGCGGCGCACCAGCGCCCGTGCGATCTCCAGGCGCTGGCGCTGGCCGCCCGAGAAGTTGCGGCCGTCCTGCTCGACGCGGCTGTGGATGCCACCTGGGCGGCGGGCCACCACGTCGTGCACGGCGGCGTCCTGGAGCGCGGCGACGACGGCCTCGTCCGCGATGGAGGGGTCCCACAGCGTGACGTTGTCGCGGACGGTCCCTTCGAAGAGGAAGACGTCCTGGTCGACGAAGGAGACGGAAGCGGCCAGCGCACCGCGCGGGATGTCCTCCAGCCGCATCCCGTCGATGCGGACGGCCCCGGCCCAGGGGGCGTGCAAGCCGGAGACCAGCCGGGAGACGGTGGACTTGCCGCTGCCGGAGGCCCCGACGAGCGCGACCTGCTGCCCCGGTCCGACCGTCAGCGAGAAGTCCTTGAGCAGCGGGGCGTCCAGCGGGTTGTAGCCGAAGGTGATGCGGTCCAGCTCCACATGGCCCTTGAGGCGTCGGGTGGAGGCCGCGGGCTCGCGCCGCGAGTAGACCCGGTCGACCGGAAAGTTCTCGACGTCGCCCAGGCGGGCGACGTCGGCCGCGAAGTCCTGGATCCGGCCGGCGACGCCGCCCAGCCGGGAGATCGGCGCGGTGAAGCTGGTCACCAGGGCCTGGAAGGCGACGAGCAGGCCCACCGTGAGGTGGCCCTCCACCGCCCGCAGGCCGCCGATCGTCAGGATCAGCGCACTGTTGAACGCCGCGAGCGTGGGCGCGACGATCGCCAGCCACGCGCCGGGCACGCCGAGCCGCTGCTGCACGTCGAGGGTGACGGCGTGCTGTCCGGCCCAGCGGCGGAAGAAGCCGTTCTCGCCGCCCGTCGCCTTCATCGTCTCGATGAGCTGCAGACCGCTGTACGCGGTGTTGGTCAGCCGGGCGCTCTCGGCGCGCAGCTTCCGGGTGCCGGTGGCCCTCAGCCGGATCGCGATCCGCAGGGCGACCACGTTGAGCAGCGCCACGGCCACGCCGACGAGGGTGAGCTGCGGATCGTACGTCCACAGCAGCACCGCGTAGAGCACGACCACCACGGCGTCCACCCCCGCGGCGGACAGGTCCCGGGCGAGGGTCTCGGCGACCGCGTCGTTCGACTGCAGGCGCTGGACCAGGTCGGCCGGGTTGCGCTGGGAGTAGAAGGTGACCGGAAGCCTGAGCAGGTGCCGGAAGAAGCGGGCACTGCTCAGGGTCGAGGAGATGATGCGCCCGCGCAGCAGGTTGGCCTGGAGCAGCGCGGTGAGGGTCGCGGTGAGGACGAGGGTGACGGCCATCGAGGCGAACAGCACACCGAGCAGGGACGTCTGCTCGCCGATGAGGAACATGTCGATGTACGTGCGGCTGAGGGCCGGCACCGCCGCGCCGACGGCGACCAGGAGGAGGCTGGCGAGCACGGCGGCGGCCATGGTGCCCGAGGTGCCCCGCAGGCGGGCCGGTACGGCCCCCAGGACGCCCGGTCCGCGGCCACCGCGGCGGAACCCGTCGCCCGGCTCGAAGGTGAGGACGACCCCGGTGAAGCTGGTGTCGAACTCGTCCATGGGGACGAACCGGCGGCCCTTGGCGGGGTCGTTGACGTACACGCCCGTGCGGCCGGGCCGCCGGACCGTGCCCTCGTAGACGACGTAGTGGTTGAACTCCCAGAAGAGGACGGCCGGGGCGCTCACTTCGGCGAGCGCGGCCAGGTCCATCTGCATGCCCTTGGCCGTCAGCCCGTACCCACGGGCGGCCTTGAGGAGGCTGCTGGCGCGGGAGCCGTCGCGGGAGACACCGCACGCGATGCGCAGTTCTTCGAGCGGGACGAAGCGGCCGTGGTGGCCGAGCACCATGGCCAGGGCGGCGGCGCCGCACTCCACCGCCTCCATCTGCAGCACGGTGGGGGTGCGTACGGGGCGGGGCGTCCTGCCCCTCGGTACGGGTGCGGGCGCGGTCCTGCGGCGGGAGCCGCCCTTCGGCCCGGGGCGGTGGCGCCGGCGCCCGGCGGGAGGCAGGTGCGGCGCGGTCACGGCAGCAGCCAGTCGACCGGGCGCTGCGCGGCGAGGTGGACGGCGCCGGTGACCGGTGTCCTCGAATCGACGGCGTACGGGGGCCCGTCCGCGGAGGACCACCGGTAGCCGGATGGAGTGGAGGAGGAGCGTTCGAGCCGTACGACCACGGCCACCGGGCTGCCGTGGCGGGAGAACTGTTCGGCGAGCCCGCTGTCGCCGAGGAAGCCGCCGATCTGCGCCCGCGTCTGGGGTGCGCGGCCGACCGCCGTGACGCGCCCGCGCAGCATGCCGAACCGCTGCTGCGGGACGGACTGGACGCTCAGGTCGACCGGGGCGCCCACGGTGATCGCCGAACCGCTGCCGCCCGGCACGTACAGCACGGCCACCAGAGGGTCCTCGGGATCCTTCGCACGTTCGACGGTGGCCACGTCCGCACCCGTGGCGACGACCGAACCCACCTTGGCCACCAGGGTCGTCAACCGGCCGCCGGTCACCACGCGCACGGGCCGTTCCCCCTGCTCCGTACGCACGTTGAGCAGGGGCGCACCGGCGGCCAGCAGCTGGCCCTCCTCGGCGAGGACCCCGGTCACCTGTCCCGCGACCGGAGTCTGCAGCACGTAACTGCCCTCGGCCCGGGTGAGGATGCCCGGTGCGCTCAGCTTGGACGACACGGTGCCGGTGAAGGCCCAGTAGGTCGCGGCCGCCATGACGGCGACGGTGACGGCCAGGACCAGTCGCCCCTGCGGGCGGGCAAAGCGAACGGGCAGGTCCAATTCCTCGGGCGATTGCAGCTTGGAAAGAGCCTTTTGGCGAAACTGCACGAACTGTTCCTTCGGCTGCATTCGTATCGTCGAGCGGACATACGGGCGGACATACGGGCGGCCGTGAACCCCGGAGCCGTGGGGGATGATCCGGGGTTCACGGGTTATTTCCGATCAGAGACCGGCGCGACCGGAGTTCACCGAAACACCGGTGATGCCCGTGACGAGACCGGGGACGTGGGACACGATGCCCGTCGCGGCCTGGACGGTGTGGAGGGAGCCCACGACGCCCACGACATTGCTGACATCGCTGGTCACGGCGCCGGCCAGGCCACCGGACACGCTGATGATGCCGCCGGACACGGCGTCCAGCTCGGTGTCGTCGATCTCGCGGGTCTCCAGGTCGTTACGCATGGCGCGCACCTTTCATTGGGGGGAGGAATTCATCGCCGCGCGGTCGGCGGAACGAAACTCGGCCGCCGTTCCTGACTGCTGCGATGCGCAAGATGAAAGCATGCGAACGCGCCCTCCACCCAATCCCGCTGACTTCCCGTCACGGGTGGACGGCCACCTCTGCGGACGGACGTGCAGCTTGATTCACCGAATGGTGGCGACTTCTTCACAGGATCGAGTAACACATAGGGGAGGTGCACTGCCGGCGCGGAACCGAACAGGATGAATCGCCACCGAAGGGACGGGACATAGCATGACAAATTGCCCTGCGGGGGAGGTCCGCTGTCGAGATCGCGGACGCCATGTGCAGGTTTCCTGAGGGTGCACGGGGTGACGGGTGCCTCACACCCGGTTGCCGGGCGCCCAGGGGCCGGGCGGCCCATGGGCGCAGGGTGGCGCGCCCATGGTGCCAGGTGCCGCGTCCGGGCTCCCCGTGCGGCTGGACCGGCTACTGCCAGTCGTCCCAGGGCGGCGGAGCCATCTCGTCCAGGTCGAAGGGCGGCTCGTCGTCGTCCGGCGCCGCCTCATCGCGCCGTGCCGCGGACTGTGCCGCGGACTGTGCCGCGGACTGTGCCGCGGGCGGTGCCTCCGGGTGAGCCGGAGCGGCGGACCCGGCCGGCGGTGCGGAGGCGGGGGCCGAGGCCGTGGCGCCGCACTCAGCCAGGGTGTCGAGGACGCCCTCGGCGTACTTGGCGAGCTTCGCCTCGCCGACGCCGCCGATGGTGCCCAGCTCCTCCGTCGTGGCGGGCAGCCGGGTCGCGATCTCCCGCAGCGTCGCGTCGTGGAAGACGACGTACGCCGGTACGCCCTGCTCCCGCGCCGTCTCGGCCCGCCAGGCGCGCAGGGCCAGGAAGACCGGCTCCGCCGCGGCCGGCAGGTCGACCGGCACCCGGGCGCCCTTCCCCGAGCGCGAACCGGACTCCTTGCGGGCGGGTCCGGCGGGAGCCTTCTCCTTCCGCATCGGGACGCTGCGGCGTCCGCCCAGCACCTCGCCGCTGTCCTCCGTCAGCACCAGCGTCCCGTACTCGCCCTCCACCGCCAGCAGCCGCTGCGCCAGCAGCTGGCGTACGACGCCCCGCCACTCCGCGGTGCCCAGGTCCGCCCCGACGCCGAACACCGAGAGCGCGTCGTGGTCGAACTGGATGACCTTGGCCGTCTTCTTGCCCTGGAGGATGTCGATGATCTGGCCGGCGCCGAACTTCTGCCGCCGTTCGTTCGCCAGCCGCCACACGGTCGACAGCAGCTTCTGCGAGGCGACCGTCGCGTCCCAGGACTCGGCCGGCGTCAGACACGTGTCGCAGTTGCCGCACGGCGTGCCCGACTGGCCGAAGTACTCCAGCAGCCGCACCCGGCGGCAGTCGACCGTCTCGCACAGCGCCAGCATGGCGTCCAGGTGCATGCCCAGGGAGCGGCGGTGCGTCTCGTCGCCGTCGGAACCGTCGATGAGCTTGCGCTGCTGCACCACGTCCTGCAGGCCGTACGCCAGCCACGCCGTGGCCGGCTCGCCGTCCCGGCCCGCCCTGCCGGTCTCCTGGTAGTAGCCCTCGACCGACTTCGGGAGGTCGAGGTGCGCCACGAAGCGCACGTCCGGCTTGTCGATGCCCATGCCGAACGCGATCGTGGCCACCACCACGACCCCGTCCTCCCGCAGGAACCGCGCCTGGTTCGCCGCGCGCGTCCGGGCGTCCATGCCGGCGTGGTACGCCACGGCGTCGATGCCCTGTTCCACCAGGAAGGCCGCGGTCTTCTCCACGGAGGCCCGCGAGAGGCAGTAGACGACTCCGGCGTCACCGGCGTGCTCGCTGCGGATCAGCTCCAGCACCTGCTTGAGCGGGTTGTTCTTCGGGGCGATCCGGTACTGGATGTTCGGCCGGTCGAAGCTGGCGACGAAGTGCCGGGCCTCCTCCAGGCCGAGCCGCGCCACGATCTCGGCGTGGGTGGCCTCGGTGGCCGTCGCGGTCAGCGCGATCCGGGGAACCTTCGGCCAGCGTTCGTGCAGCATCGACAGCGCGAGGTAGTCGGGCCGGAAGTCGTGACCCCACTGGGCGACGCAGTGCGCCTCGTCGATCGCGAAGAGCGAGACCGTCCCCCGGTCGAGCAGCCGCTGGGTGCTCTCGGTGCGCAGGCGCTCGGGGGCCAGGTAGAGCAGGTCCAGCTCGCCGCCGAGGAACGCCTGCTCGACGGCCTGCCGCTCGTACGGGTCCTGCGTCGAGTTGAGGAATCCGGCCCGCACCCCGAGGGTGGTCAGCGCGTTCACCTGGTCCTGCATCAGCGCGATCAGCGGCGAGATGACGATGCCCGTGCCTTCTCTGACCAGCGCCGGGATCTGGTAGCAGAGCGACTTGCCGCCGCCGGTCGGCATCAGCACGAGGGCGTCGCCGCCGCCGACGACCTGCTCGATGATCTCCTGCTGCTCACCGCGGAAGGAGCCGTAGCCGAACACGCGGTGCAGTACCTGCAGAGCGTCGGAGGTCTCGGAGGTTTCGGGGGAAGCGTCGGGGAGTGCCATCCATGAAGCCTATCGACACCCACCGACACCGGATCCCGTCCGCCCGGACCCGGAAAAAGGGGAGAGCTCCGCCCGGCGACGCCGAGTAGCCTCCCGGGATGGCGAAGACGATCAAGACGCTGAGTCCGGAAGCCGGGCGGACCGACACCGCGGGCCTGCTCGCGTTCGACGCGGACGCCGTCGCGAGGTGCGCGGCCGACGCGGCCCAGCCGTGGTGGCGCCGCCAGGCCTGCGCGGAGGCGCTGGCCGGACGGGTGCCGGAGCGGCGCGTGCCCGAGTTGATCGCCTGCGTCCAGAACGCCGGTGACGTGAGCCATGTGCGCATCGCGCTGCTGGACCTGCTCGCGGACCGCCCCGAGCTGCTGCCGTGGCTGCGGCACGAGGACCGGAACCAGGACGGCGCGTACGGCATGGCCGAAGCGGTCCTGGGGGCCCGCGGCGCGCTCGGCGACCTCATGGCGGCGGGCGCCCTGGCGACGCTCGCCTTCAGCCCGTGGCGTCGCCGGCGGGAGACCGGCGAGGCGGGGCTGGACGCACTGGCCGCACGGTACGGGTTCGAGGCGCTGCTGGCCGAACTCGACCGGGCCCGGCCCGAGGACCGCTCCGCCGGCATCCGCCTGCGCCACCACGCCGGCGAGGACGTCACCGGTGCGCTGGCGGACCCCGACCGGGTGGTCGCGTACCGCGCCCAGGAGTTCCTGACCGACCCCGAACGGCTGCGCGGCCATCTCGCCGGGGCGCCGACCGAGGAGGCGAAGCTGTGGTCCGTGTACGCGCTGCACCGGCTGACCGACGACGCCGCCGAGACCCGGCGGCTGTACGACGAGCTGGAGCGGCCCCGCGTCGAGGTGGCCGGCCTGGACGAGGAACTGCGCGCGGCGATCGTCCACGAGTACGGGCAGTGGGCCGAGGAGCGGAGCGATCCGCGGTGGCGGATCGAGGCCGTGTGCACGGAGCCGCCGCCGGCCACCGACCCGGCCGAGCGGCTGCTGCGGGCCACGGCCGCCCTCACCGCCGCGGGCCTCGCGCCGAAGCCGCCGGTCTCCTGCGGAGAGGACAACGGCTCGGGGGACGGTACGTACCACGTGATCGGCTACGGCACGAGCGAGCGCACGGTGTTCATCAGCACGCTCGGCCGGTTCGCCACCGGTGACGACGACGATCCGGACGTGCGCCGAGCCCTCGAATCCGCCGGATTCCGCTGGATCGATCACACCGTCGCCTCGATCGAGGTCACCGGCCTCTGCGTGTACTACTTCGGCAGCCGCGACCCGCTGAGGGTCGACACCCTGCTCTTCTACTGGCAGGACTAAGCCCCCCGCCTGCCCGGTACGCGCCCTGCCGTCACAGTTGCGTTCCGCCCTATGATCGTCACTCCGCGTACGAGGGGGCTGGTATGGGGGCAGGCGGGGCGGCATCGCAGCGGGCGCAGGACGCGCGGCGGCAGGAGCGGTTACTCCGGGAGCAGTGGCAGGCCGCCCGCCGGCAGGCCCTGCGGTGGGGCGCGGTCGGCGAGGGCGAACAGCGGGTACTCGCCCAGCTGTTGGTACTGACGGCCCGCGGGTGGCGGTTGCTCGTCGACCGGCAATGGTCCGGGACACGGACCGCCGACGCGGACATGCTGCTGGTGGGGCCCGGCGGTGTCTTCGTCATCGACGTCACCGCCGGCGGCGAGCCGGGCGACGGACGGGCGGCCGGGCTGCTCGCCGCCACGAAGGCCGCCGAGAGCGCGGTGGCGTCCCTCGGCATGTCACCGGTGGCGGTCCAGCCGCTCATGCTGTTCGCCGGGCAGCGTGTCGACACGAACCGCGGCCGGATACGGCTCCTGGGCGAACACGAGATCGGCCCCGTGCTGCTCTCGCAGCGGCACAGGCTGCGCGCGGAGTCGGTCCGGGCGATCGCCGATCATCTGGAGCGGGTGTTCCCGGGCTACACGGGATCGGCGGTCGACCAGCAGCTGCCGCAGGCGCCCCAGCACCACCGACCGAGCTCCCCGGACGGGCTGTTCGACCTGGAAGGGCTGCGCGACGCGGCCTTGAAGGGAGCGATGCAGGCGCCGATCGAGCAGTGGATGACCTTCCTCCACCCCGATCAGGTGGCACTGGTGCGCCGCAACTGGGCGGGCCCGGCCCGCATCAGCGGACCGGCCGGTACCGGCAAGACGGTCGTCGCCCTGCACCGTGCCGCCCACCTGGCCCGGCGGACGACCGGCCGCATCCTGTACGTCACCTTCGCCAACAACCTGCCCCGGGTGCAGAGCACCTTCCTCAAGACCATGGCCCCGGCCGTCGCCGACCGGGTGGACTTCCGCAGCCTCCACTCCTGGGCGCAGGAGTTCCTGCAGGAGCGGGGCATACCGGTACGGCTGCACGGGGACAAGGCCGAGACCGCCTTCAGCCTCGCCTGGAAGAACGTCGGCCGCGAGAGCCGCCTGGCCGAGCTCGACCCGGCCCCCACCTACTGGCACGAAGAGATCGACTACGTGATCAAGGGGCGAGGCCTCACCCGCTTCGAGGAGTACGTGACCCTCCCCAGGCGGCGGCGCAAGGCGCGCCTCCACCGTACGCACCGGCAGTCGGTCTGGGAGCTGTACGAGGCGTACGAATCGCTGCGCGGCGAGCGCGGCGTCCACGACTTCAACGACGTCCTCTCCCTGGCCCTGGCCGAAGCCGCCCGCCGGCGCGAGCGGCCCCCGTACGCGGCCGTCATCGTGGACGAGGTCCAGGACCTCACGCTCGTCGGCGTGCGCCTCCTGCACGCGCTCGTCGGTGATGTGCCGAACGGTCTGCTGCTCGTCGGCGACGGCCAGCAGACCGTGTACCCGGGCGGCTTCCGCCTCACCGACGCGGGCATCGACATCCGCGGCGACCGCGGACAGGTGCTGCGCACCAACTACCGCAACAGCAAGCAGATCCTGGACGCGGCCCTCACCGTCGTGGCCGACGACGCCTTCGAGGACATCGACGGCCTGCGCACCCCGGGGCGCCGCGACGTCGACCTCACCTACCACGACGGGGACGTCGTGCGCGTCACCAGGCCCACGGTCAACGCCCACGACAGGGAACTCCTGGACGCCCTGCGTGCCCTGCCCGACGGTGCGCGGGCCGACACCGCCCTGCTGTGCCCCTCCATGCGCGCCATCGGCCACTACCAGCGGTTGCTCACCCAGGCGGGCATCCCGGTGTGCCAGTTGGAGCACTACGACGGCCGCGCGGTCGACGCGGTGAAGCTGGGCACCTACCGCAGGGCCAAGGGCCTGGAGTTCAAGAACGTCTTCCTGCCCCGGCACGATGCGGTCTTCGCGAAGGGGACGCCGGCCGGCACGGCGGGCGGTACCACGGGCGGTACGGAGACCTCGGAGACGGCCCGGGAGCGCGAGGAGCTGCTCCGCAGCCAGCTCTTCGTGGCGATGACCCGGGCCCGTGACCTGCTGTGGCTCGGCAGCGTCGCCTAAGGCTGTCCCGTAATCCCCGGTGGATCAGCGCGCGGCGTCAGATGCGGTGCCTCGCAAGGCGGAGGGGCGCCCGCATACTGGGCGTATTCGGGTGCTCCGACAACGCGCCGTGGCGCTGCCGGCGTCCGCGATCGCCGAGGCCATCGCCTTTGCCGTCGCCCAGCCGGCCGAGGTCGGCGTCAACGAGATCGTCGTACGTCCTGCTGCGAGTACGCAGTGACCACAGGGACCGAAGGGAAGCACGAGGACGGGACGCCGGAAGGCCTCGGATAGACGGTGTCCCGCGGACCAGGCGGGGCAGGCGGTCGTGTCCGGGCCAGCCGAGGGAGCAGCGGCGCGCTCGCCGGAGGACATCGCCGAGCCCCTGTCGGTGGCGAAGCCGGCTCCGTGCGCCGGCCGCGGGTGACCGCCGGTTACGGCCGGTCGGGGACACTCCGGGGGGTTGGGCGGTGTGTCTGCGCGACCGGTGGAGGTGGAGTCCCCTTCAATGGCGCCGCATGACCTTCTCCGCACTGCACCAGCCGCCCGCGCGCGCCACCGCCCCGTACAGCCGCCGGTCGGTCCTCACGGGAGCCTTCGCCCTCGCCGCCGCCACGGCACTGCCGCTCGCCGCGGCCGGGCGGGCGTACTCCGCCGCCACCCCTGACATCATCGGCTGCGCCGCCTGGGGTGCGCGGGCGGCGTCCGAACCCGTCGTCGTCCTGGACAACCGCCCGGAGCGGATCATCGTCCACCACACGGCGACGGCGAACGTGACGGACTACTCGAAGCAGCGCGCCTTCGCCCTCGCCCGCGCGATCCAGACGTACCACATGGACGCGCAGGGCTGGATCGACACAGGTCAGCACTTCACCATCAGCCGCGGGGCCTTCGTGCTGGAAGGACGTCACCACAGCCTCGCGGAGCTGCGCACCGGCACCCGCCAGGTGCGGGCGGCGCACTGCGTCGGCCAGAACACCGTGTCGATCGGCATCGAGAACGAGGGCACGTACACCTCGCAGGACCCGCCCGAGGCCCAGTACGCGGCCCTGGCCGACCTGTGCGCCCACATCTGCGACCAGTACGGCCTGCCCGCGTCGGAGATCTACGGCCACCGCGACTTCAACGCCACCTCCTGCCCCGGCGACCACCTCTACGCACTGCTCCCGACCCTCCGCAAGGACGTCGCCGACCGCCTCGGCACGCCCGCGCCGGAGGAGGCGGCCGACCCCATCGAGGACCTGGTGCGCCAGGCCACCGGGCGGCCGGCCTCGGAGTACGCGGAATACCTCCCGGCCGGTCTCCTGCCCTGACGGTGCGCCGCCGCCCCGGGCCACCCAGGGCTACAGCCGCCAGTACGTACCGGCACGGGAATCGACATGCACCACGTGGCGGCCGACGCGCACCACGTGGTGGTCCGGTCCGGACCAGGAGCCGCAGGCGCCGTCGGCGGCGGGCAGCGGGGTCCAGATCTCCAGGAAGGTGCTGCCGTCCGGGTTGGTGCCCCGCTCGACGAGGTCCGCACCGTCCCACCGGAAGGTGCCGGCGTCTTCGCCGGGCTCGCCCGTGAGGTGGTGGAAGTGCACCTGGGAGCCGTCGAAGGACGTCGTACCGGCGAAGCCACGGCTGTCGGCGTAGTACGACCCGGCCTGCAGCCACACCACTTCGCGGTCCTCGACGAGGGGTCCGCCGTTGCGGCTGATGCCGCGCCGAAGCCAGGCACCGCGCTCGGGCACCGGGACGCCGGGGCCGTCCGTGACGTGCCCGGCCGGCCCGGGCTCAGGCGCGGTCATCGGCGGCAGGCTCGGTGGCCTCGGCGGGCTCGTCCACGGCCAGGAGCGTCAGCGGTACGTTGCCGCGTACGGCCTGCGAGTACGGGCAGACCGCGTCCGCCCGGTGCAGCAGGGGCTGGAGGTCCGCCGCACGCCACCCGGGCAGGCTGACGGTGAGCGCCACCGCGAGGCCGTAGCCCGCGGGCGTGTCCGTGGTGCCGAGCTGGACCTCGCAGGCCACGCGCGCGGTGGAGGCGTCCGCCCCGAACTCGGCGGCGACCTCCGCGAGCGCGGAGGTGAAGCAGGCGGCGAAACCGGCCGCGAACAGCTGCTCGGGGTTGGTGGTGCCGGGCACCTTCTTGCGCGGCGGGGCGAGGCGGACGTCCAGGCGTCCGTCGTCCGTGCGGACGGATCCGGTACGTCCTCCGGCGGCGTGCGCGGTCGTCCGGTACAGGCTGCGGGTGAGTGGCACGGTCATGGCGTACGGCCCATCTTGCTCGACGAGGACGCTGCCCGGGTGCGGACAGCGGACGGCGCCGCTCGTGCGGCACCTCGCGCGTCGTCGTGCGTAACCGGGTACGGCGCATCTCGTCCGGGGCCGTGGACCGGCCGCCGGACAATCTAGCAACGCGCTCCGCGATCCGGGGCCACCCCCGCGGTGAAGTACCTCACCCACCACCGACCCGGCCGCCGGCCCGGGGTCAGGGCGCGTGGTGCTGGATGCCCCGCTGACCGGGTACCCGGGTCGACCTCGGAGCGCCCGAGCGGCGGTGGCGGTCGGCTCGCTGCCGGCGGCCCGGGAACGGGTTGCGCCGCACGGTGGCGCTGGGGGCCGCGATCAGCAGGCCGACAAGTGCGAGGACCGCGACGAGGATGAGCACGTTGACAAGGTTCATGGTCCTGCCTTTCGTCGAGTATTGACTGCCTGTCACTACATTTTGTTACCGATTCGCGGACGGTTAAACACGGAGGGTGACAAGGCGTGTCGTCGAGGGTCGCGTCGGCGATGCCGATCCGGCAACATCAGCCGTGCGTGCGGGCATTGGCGCGGCACGAGCGACGGCCGTCCGCCACCGGCGGGGAACCGGGACCTTCCCCGCCGGCGCCGCACGGGCAAGAACCACCAACAGCACGGCACTTGGTGCCTCGTCCCACCGGGGTCGGCAGGATGGCGGGTGTCGTTCGTAGGCGTATCCCGGCCGGGATCACGTGGCCGGGTCGACGCGTACCGTCTCCACCCAGGACGGGGGCGCGGGCGGGGAGTTGCCGATCAGGGCGGCGATCAAGCGGCACGACGGTGTCTCGTCCGGCCACGGCGTGTACCCGTCGGTCAGCACGACCACGACGTTCGGCCGGTCGGGCAGGGCCAGGGCCGCGCCGATGCCGACCCGCATGTCCGTGCCCCCGCCACCGGCCAGGGTCACCTCGCCGGCACTGCGCACCCGGGTCACGGCATGCACGTCGGCGTCGCACGCGAGGACGGCGACCCGGTTCCCGCCGACGCCCACCTCCCGCAGGACGCCGGTGACTTCGGCGAGGGCGGCCGCGAGGTCGTCCGGGCCCATCGATCCCGAGGTGTCGAGGACGACGGCCACCCGCGGCAGCGGCCTGCGCAGACTGGGAAGCACCACCCGGCCGCCGAGCGCGGGTGTCCGGCGCGACGGGCGGCGGTACGTGTAGTCCACCGCGCCGGCCGCCCAGGCGGCGGCCTCGCGGACCGCTCCCGCCAGAGCCTGGCGCCAGTCGACGGAGGGCTCCAGAAGTTCCTCGGCCCACCGGGCCCAGCCCTCGGGGACCCGGCCCCGGGTGCGCCGGTGGGCCCGTACGGCCTCGGCGGTCTGCCGGCGCAGTGCCTCGGCCTCCACCGGGCCGACCCGGGCGGGGCCGCCGTCCTCGCCCAGCTCCCAGGGCCCGGGGGTGCCGTGCGCACCGGAACCGCAGTCCGGCCCGTGGGGCGTCGGGGGAATCGCCGGCAGGTAGGTCTCGAACAGGCCGCCCGTGGGCAGGCCGTAGAGCCTGGGCTCCATCCGGCCCTCGGGCAGCACCAGCCCGTCGGCCAGCAGGTCGTCGTTGATCTCGCAGTCCTGGGCGATGTTGACCCGGACCGGATCGCGCTGGTCGGCGGCGGGCAGGCGCTCGGCCCGGCCGTGGTGGTCGCGCAGCAGGTGCGCCACCTCGTGGATCCACACCCCGGCCAGTTCGACGACCGGGGTCGCCTCGACGAAGGCGGGCGAGACGTAGCAGCGCCAGTGCCGGTCCACGCCCATGGTGCGCACCCCGGCCGAGGGGACGACGGTCAGGGCGTACAGCGCGGAAGCGAGGTACGGACGGGTCTCGGCGGCCTTGTAACGGGCTGCCAGCAGCTTCGCGCGGTCCAGCTCCCGGCGCACGGCGGACCGGGCTCAGCTGCCGCCCGGCAGCGAGCCGGACAGCTGGAGCAGTTCCACGAAGGCGTCGATGCCCGCGGGCACCGGCCAGTCGAGGTCGCGCATCGCGGCGAGGTCGGCGGCGGCGCGGGCGGCGACGTCGGGCACGCCCGCGTCCACAGCCTTGGCGAGGACCGCCCAGCCCGCCTCCCACCGGGGGCGGGTGAGCTCGCTCTGCACGGCCGCGACGACCGCGATGAGGAAGGCCAGCTGCCGGTCGCCGCGCTCGGGCAGGGCGAAGGCGTCCGGGTCGGCCAGCACCCGGTCCGGGTCGGGCAGGTCGAGGTGTTCGAGGTACGAGAGGAGTTCGATCCCGGCGGCTTCGCCCACGGCGCCGGTGAGCGCGGCTGCCAGCGCCTCCCGGCCCGTCGAGGCCGCGTACCCCGTGGCCAGCAGCCGCAGGGCCATCTCCCAGGTACGGGGGGAGGGCCAGCCGCGGCCCCGTCCGGCGGCCTCGGCCGGCATGTGGTGGACCAGGCCCGGCCGGGCGGTGAGGAAGCCGGAGACGGCGCCGCGGGCCCGGGCGACCGAACTGGAGACCTTGGCGGGATCGACGGCCGGGATGGCCACCTCGGGCCAGGTGCCGGCCATGCCGCGGGCCACGGTGCGCGGGTTGTGCGTCCAGTCGAGGTGGACGAAGCGGTTCGCGAGCGGCGGGCTGAGGTGCCAGCCGTCCGCGGCGCTGGCGGGCGGATTGGCCGCGGCGACGATCCGTACGGCCGCAGGCAGTTCGAGGCTGCCGACCCGGCGCTCCAGGACCACGCGCAGCAGGGCCGCCTGCACGGCCGGCGGGGCGGAGGACAGCTCGTCGAAGAACAGCAGCCCGTGGCCGGTGCGGGCAAGGCGCACCGCCCAGTCCGGCGGAGCCATGGGGACACCCGTGGTGGCCGGGTCCTCGCCGACGATGGGCAGACCCGCGAAGTCGGAGGGCTCGTGGACGCTGGCGATGACGGTCTCCAGCGGCACGCCGAGCGCGGTGGCGAGCTGCTCCATGCCGGCGGACTTGCCGATGCCGGGCTCACCCCACAGGAGGACGGGCTGGTTGGCCGTCACGGCCAGTGCCAGTGCCTCCAGTTGGGGGTTGGTGGCGGGTTCGGTGCGGGTGGCGCCCAGCCGGGCACCCAGGGCGTCGGCGGCCGCCAGGGCTCGGGCGGGCCGTGACTGGGGCTGGGTCGCACTCACGCGTCGTCGTCCTCTTCCTCGTCGTCCTCGTCCTCGTCCTCGTCTTCCTCGCGGTACTCCATGTGTTCGTCGTACCAGTCGGCGCCGATGCCGGGGAACTCCTCGTCGACGCGGTCCTGCAGGAAGGTGAGGTCGGGGCGCTTGTACCGGCGGATCTCCTGGGACAGCGACAGTTCCATCTCGTCGGTGACGTCGATCCGCGAGCCGGCCGCCAGCAGGTCCCTGACGAGATCCGCCGAGCCGCCCCAGTGCACGGCGGACAGCAACGGGGTGCGCTGCCCGTTGTCCCGTGCCTCCAGGTCGAGTCCGGCCGCCAGCAGCCGGGGCAGCAGCACCTTGTGGTCGAGCAGGTGGAGGGTGTGCAGCAGGCCGCGGCCGCGGGCGTCCCGGATCCGGGGGTCCATACCCGCGTCCAGCAGCGCCACCACGGCCGGGGTGTCGCCATGCTGGATGCGCAGGAAGAGCTCGTGCCGCTGGGCCCGGAGGGCGCGCGGCAGCCGCCCCTCGCCCGTGGTCCAGCTCTGCTGCACGGCGAAGCACCCCGAGACCGCGCCGCCGAACGCCCGCATGGCACGCTCCCGTTGCTGCTCCTCGGGGGTGTGCGGTACGTCGAGTACGCCGCCTCGTGAGTGCACCTCGTGCCATGCGCCGCGGCAGCGCACGCGTACTGGCTTGCCCGTGTCGGGACCGGGCGGGCGCGCTGCCGGTCCGGCGCCGGGGAACAGCGCGGCGGACACCAGCGGGTGCAGCTCGCGCGGGGAGATCAGGCCGGTCCGGACCAGTTCGGGATCGGGGAGCCGCTGCCAGGCGTACCGGGGCAGGGCCGGTACGGCGAGTGCCTCGGCCTGTTCGACGACGCGGGCCCGGAGCCTGTCGGGACCGACGTGTTCCAGCAGCAGGTAGGAGCGCCAGCTCGCCGCGATCCGGTAGCGGTCGCCCGCTCCCGCCGCCACCAGCCGGGCCACCTCCGGTGCGAGCCGGCCGAGGTCGACCGGCATCCCGGCGAGGAGGGCCTTCGGGTCCGTCGGGCGCTGGTAGGGCTGCGGAGCGGGGACGCTCAGGTCGCACTCGATGCCCGCCGCCGCATAGGCCCCGACCGTGTCCCCCGCGGCGCGCAGCACGGCGATCCGCTCGGCGAGGCCGTCCGGGTCGGTGAAGCGCGCGCCCAGCTCGGACGCGTGGCGGGCGTCCCAGAACGGCCGGACCGCGGTCCAGTCCTCCGCGACGAAGCCGCGCCCGGTGTACGCGTTCCCCTTCTTCGCGGTGACCGGCGCGCAGTGCAGGCGCAGCCGCTGCGGGCCTTCGCTCATGCGGGGTGTGGTGACCGACAGGGTCGGACCGCCGGGGCCGCCGTAGGAGGCGAGCAGGATCCGCAGGTCGGTGGCGAGGGTGGTGCGGCCGCCCAGGTACCGGGGCAGGTGCCAGCGCAGCAGGTCCGGTGCGAGGTGCCGCAGGTCCTCCGCCACCGCCTCGGCCACGGCGGCGCCGTAACGGGCCGCGAGCCCGGGCAGTTCGAAGCCGACGTCCACGGCGGCGGCCGCGCAGGCCGCCCGCCAGTCACCGGCCAGCCGGTGCGCGGTGGCCTGCTCGATCATCCAGCCGGGCACGGCGTAGCGGCGGATCCGCCGCCATGCCAGACGGTCCTCCGGCCGCAGGCCGCCGGGCAGTTCGGCGTTCTCCACGCTCACCGGTACACACTGCCGATGGCGCGCAGGTCCGGGTGGGCCGCCCGGGCGGGACGGAGCCGCTCGGTGAACGAGCGCTTCACGCGGCGGGGCAGGCCGGGACCCAGGCCGACGTACTCCAGCGGGCTGTCCGCGGGCACCGCCGCGAGCAGGCTCTTCGCACCGCGCCCGGTGAGGCCGGTGTGGCGCAGCTCCAGACGGCGCAGGGGGCTGCCGGGGAGGGCCGCGGCCAGGGCGTACGCCCCTTCGTCGCCGGGGTCGTTGCCGGGGGAGCCGAGGCTGCGCTCCGACATGGTCCGTCCGAGGTCGAGCGCTTCGATGCCGCCGAGGGAGGCGGCCAGGCTGCGCGCTCCGGCGGCGCCGATGCCGTTGCCGCCGAGCCCGAGACGGACCGGGTGGGCGGAGTCGGCCGCGGCGCAGGCGAGGGCCGCGGCGCCCTCGTCGCCGAGGTGGTTGGCGGGGACGTACAGTTCGCGCACTCCGGCCTCCCGTATCAGGGCGGCCAGCAGCGGGGCGGCGTCCGGGCCGAGGCCGTTGCCGCCGAGGAAGAGCCGTTCCAGGGGCTGCTCGCGCTCCACCAGGGCGTCGAGCAGGAGGCGTACGCCGTCGGCGCCGATTCCGGTGTTGACGAGGTCGAGGGTGCGCAGGGCGGTGTTGCGGCGCAGCAGCGCGGCCACGGTGCGGGCGCCGTCCCCGAAGAGCGGGTTGCGCTTGAGCCAGAGGGCGCGCACGGTCGTGTCGTCGCCGAGGGCGCCGGCGAGGGAGCTCACGCCGTCCGGGCCGATCCGGTTGCAGCCGAGGTAGAGGGTGTGCAGCCCGTGGTCGCCCGTGAGGGCCTCGGCCAGGGTGCCGGCGCCCGCGTCGCCGATGGCGTTGGTACCGAGGAGCAGGTGCCTGGCGTGCGGGGAGGCGGTGGCGGCCGGCAGCAGGCGGGCCGCGCCGTCCGGGCCGAGCCCCTGCTTGCAGAGGTCGACGCGGCCGTCGGTGCGCAGGGTGCCGAGCGGGAAGGTCTCGTCGGTCTCGACGGGCCGGTCCGCGGCGAGCCGGGCGAGCAGCGGGTCGAGGCGGGCCGGGTCGGCCGGCGGCAGGTCGGGGTGCTCGATCGCGGGGCACCGTACGGGTGTCGGCTGTGTCATCACCACTCCACCGGTTTCATTCGCCGGTGCCCGGCGTCCATCACGACTTGAAGGGAGAACTGCGGAAGTAGACGCAAGACCGGTCGGATTCGAACCGACGTCCTCCAGCTCGATGCGTGGGCGCGACGACCTCTGCGCTACGGCCTTGCTGCCGGCGATCATACCCACTCGGCGGCCAGAAATCGATCACCAGTTTGGCCGATTGGTCCGTGCGCGATCGTCGCGGCCGTCACGCCCTGCGAGGCGGACCGAGTGGTTCCGGACAGGTTTTCGAGGGCGTGGGCGCCACCGAGAGGGGCGGAGGCTCGGATTCTGCTTGATGTTGCGGCGGTGGCGAGCGGCGGCAAGTGGCGACGAGTGGCCGATATTCGACCATATATTCCTGATTTGCGAAGCCCTGACACATCGTCGACATCTCCGTACGCTACGGTAACTTGACTGTCCGTTATTCCCCGGACGCCCATTGAATCCCTCTGTCAACCACCGCCCTGGCACTCCCATGCCCCGGGCGGACCGCCACGGAGAGCCACACACATGAGCACCACCGCATACAGCCGAATAGAAGCCTTAGGCGTCTGTCTTCCGGCAGCAGTCCAGACCACTCCGCAACTCGCCGCCCTGGTCCCGGGGCTGGGGGAGGCGGACATCGAGAAGATCACCGGGATCACCGAGCGGCGCGTGTACGACCCCGAACCGGGGGCCGGCGAGGATTCGTTCGGGATGGCCCTGTCCGCCGCCCGGGACGCGCTGGAGTCCTCCCGCTACCGGGCCGCCGACCTCGACATCGTCATCTCCGCCTCGATCACCCGCTTCAAGGACGGCGGTCGCTTCACCTTCGAGCCGTCCTTCGCCGCGATGCTGGCCGGGGAGCTGGGCGCCCGCTCCGCCATTCACTTCGACGTCTCCAACGCCTGCGCCGGAATGATGACCGGCGTGTGGCTGCTCGACCGGATGATCCGCTCCGGCGCCGTGCGGCGCGGCCTGGTCGTCAGCGGCGAGCAGGCGACCCGCGTCGCGCAGACCGCCGCACGCGAGATGACCGACTCCTACGACCCGCAGTTCGCCTCGCTGTCCGTCGGGGACTCGGCGGCCGCGGTCGTCCTGGACGTCTCCACCGACGCCGCCGACCGCATCCACTACATCGAGCTGATGACCTGCTCCGAGTACTCCCACCTGTGCATGGGCATGCCGAGCGACCGCAACCCGGGCATCGCCCTCTACACGGACAACAAGAAGATGCACAACCGCGACCGGCTCAAGCTGTGGCCGCGGTTCCACGGGGACTTCCTGGCCAAGAAGGGGCGGGCGTTCGCCGG
This sequence comes from Streptomyces sp. NPDC030021, assembly GCF_055574035.1. NCBI lineage: Bacteria > Bacillati > Actinomycetota > Actinomycetes > Kitasatosporales > Streptomycetaceae > Streptomyces > Streptomyces sp. NPDC030021. The sequence goes on along the minus strand of NZ_JBVIAH010000004.1, from coordinate 501,373 downwards.
TGAGGAGTTCGACCACGTCATCCAGCACCAGGTCGGCACCCGCTTCATCGACTACGTCAACCAGACGGCCGAGGCCGAGTTCGCCGCCCCCATGCCCGACTCCCTCTCCGTGGTCGAGCGGTACGGAAACACTGCCACCACCTCGCACTTCCTGACGCTGTGCGAGCACCTCAGGGCGGGCGGCGCCCGCCCCGGGGCCAAGTACCTGCTGGTGCCGGCCGCCTCCGGCGTGGTCACCGGCGCCCTGTCCGCGACGCTGACGAACGTGGGGGTCTGAACCATGGGCATGGTCATCACCGCAGCCGCAACCGCCCTGCCCGACACGGCGACCGCCCCGGCCTCCGTCGTGGACCTCGCAGGCCGCGCCGCCCGCGGCGCCCTGGCCCGGGCCCAGGTGTCGGCATCCTCGATCGGCGTCCTCATCAACGTCGGCGTCTACCGCGAACACAACACCTTCGAACCGGCCATGGCGGCCCTGGTCCAGAAGGAGGTCGGCATCAACCTCGACTACATCGCCGACCCCGAACCGGCCGCCGGCTTCTCCTTCGACCTCATGAACGGAGCCTGCGGCGTACTCAACGCCGTCCAGGCGGGCCAGGCCCTGCTGGAGACGGGAAGCACCGAACGGCTCCTGATCACCGCTGCCGACGTGCACCCGGGCGGCGACGCGGACCGCGACCCCGGCTACCCGTACGCGGACCTGGCCGGCGCCCTCCTGCTGGAGCGCAGTGCCGACCCCGACGCCGGATTCGGGCCGGTACGCCACTACACCGCCGACCGGCCCACCGACGTCGAGGGCTACCTCGACACCGACACCATGGGCCGGCACGGGCGGACCACGATCACCGTCCGGCGCGAGCCGGACCACGCGCAGCGGCTGGGCGAGTTCGCGGCGAGTGCCGCCGCCGACTACGCGCAAGAGATCGGCATCGACCTCGACCGGACGCTGGTGATCGGCCCGTCCGCGACCGCTGACGGCGCCGGGGTGAAGGGCGAGCCGCACACCGCGGCGCCGGTCCTCGGCTACCTCCGGGTGCTGGACGGCGTACGCCACGACGACCACGACCAGTTGCTGTTCGTGTCGGTCGGCGCCGGCCCCAGTGCGGCGTGTGCCCTCTACCGGCCCGAGGGGTGGTGAGCCCCGTGCCGCAGACGATACCGACCGGCGGCGGCCCCGCCGTGGAGCAGCAGGACACCGGCACGGACAGCGTCGCCGGATGGCTCGAGCGGAACGCCCGCGCCTTTCCCGGCAAGCCGGCCGTCATCCACCCCGACGGCCGCGGCTCCGGCAGCTACGCCACCCTCACCTACGGTGAGTTGCAGGAGACCGTCGAGGAGCTGGCCCGCGGATTCAGGCGCGCCGGGATCACCCGGGGCACCAGGACGGTGCTGATGGCCCCACCCGGGCCGGAGCTGTTCGCCCTCTGCTTCGCGCTGTTCCGGGTCGGAGCCGTGCCGGTCGTCGTGGATCCCGGCATGGGCGTACGGCGGATGCTGCACTGCTACCGGGCCGTGGGGGCGGAGGCGTTCATCGGGCCGCCCCTCGCCCAGCTCGTGCGCGTCCTGGGCCGCCGTACCTTCGCCGGGGTACGCGTGCCCGTCACCCTGGGACGGCGCCGGCTCGGCCGCGGCCACACGCTGGCCGCGCTGCGCACCACCCCCGCGACCGGGACGTACGCGGACGCGGACGCTGCCGCGCCGGCCGGCGGGGACGACCTGCTGATGATCGGCTTCACCACCGGAAGCACGGGCCCCGCCAAGGGAGTCGAATACACCCACCGCATGGCGCTGTCCATGGCCCGCCAGATAGAAGCCGTCCACGGCCGCACGCGCGACGACGTCTCCCTGGTCACCCTGCCCTTCTACGGGGTGCTCGACCTGGTCTACGGATCCACCCTGGTCCTGGCGCCGCTCGCGCCCGCCCGGGTCGCCCAGGCGGACCCGGCGCTGCTCGTCGACGCGCTGGAACGTTTCCGCGTCACCACGATGTTCGCCTCGCCCGCCCTGCTGCGGAACCTGGCCGGGCACCTCACCGGCGCCGCCCGCGGCCGCCACCCGCTGCCCGACCTGCACTGCGTCGTCTCCGGCGGGGCCCCGGTGCCCGATGCGGTCGTGGCCGCGCTGCGCTCCGTCCTCGACGAGAAGGCGCGGATCCATGTGACCTACGGGGCCACGGAGGTCCTGCCGATCACCTCGATCGAGGCGGCCGAGATCCTCGGCGACGACGAGGCCGGCACGGGGCGCGAAGACGGCGGTATTGCGGCAGGTACCGCGGCCGGTGCCGCCGCGGGCGAAGGGACCTGCGTCGGCCGGCCCGTCCCCGGCACCCGCGTGGCCATCGCCCCCGTCACCGACGGCCCGCTCGCCCGCTTCGACTCCGCGACCGGCCTGCCGGCCGGGCGCGTCGGCGAGATCCTGGTCCACGGCGAGTCCGTCAGCCGGCGCTACCACCGGGCCCCGCAGTCCGACGCCGCGCACAAGGCGACCGAGGAACGCCCCGACGGCGAAGCCCCCCGCATCTGGCACCGGACCGGCGACCTCGGCCATCTCGACGCCGAAGGACGCCTGTGGTTCTGCGGGCGTTCGGCCCAGCGGGTCCGCACCAGCCACCGGGACCTGCACACTGTGCGCTGCGAGGGAGTCTTCAACGCCCACCCCCTGGTCCGGCGCACCGCCCTGGTCGGCATCGGGCCGGCCGGCGCGCAACGGCCGGTCATCTGCGTGGAGACCGAGACCGGGGCGGACGGGACGGCGCTCGACGAAGGCGCGTGGACGAACCTGGTCGCCGAGCTGCGCACGATGGCCGAGGAACACGCCCCGACCACCGGCCTCCAGGAGTTCCTGCGCCACCCCGGCTTCCCGGTGGACATCCGGCACAACGCCAAGATCGGCCGCGAGGAGCTGGCCCGCTGGGCCGAGCGGCAGCAGGCCCGGCCCGCGTCGTCCGCGGGCCGGCGGGCGGCCCGGATCGTGCCGCTCGCCGGATGGGCGTACCTCGTCGGCGGGGCGGTGTGGGCAGCGACCGGGGACGTCCCCGACCTCCCGGTACTGCGGTGGCTGTGGTGGATCGACGCCTTCCTCAGCATCGGCGTGCACGCCGCGCAGATCCCGCTCGCGCTGCCGCGCGGCCGGGAGGCCGGACACGGGACCGCCTCGGTGGTCGGGCGCACCATGCTCTACGGCGCGACCTGGTGGCGGGCGCTGTGAAGATCCTGGTCACCGGAGCATCCGGATTCCTGGGCGGACACCTGGTCGACGGCGCCCTGCGCCACGGCCATCAGGTCCGCGCCCTGGTCCGCCCCGGCAGGGACGCCGTGCGACTGGGCTCCCTGCCCGGAGTCGAGGTCGTCACCGGCGACCTCACCGACGGCGACTCGCTCGGGCGGGCGGCAGAGGGCTGCGAGGCGGTCCTGCACAGCGCGGCACGGGTCGTCGACCACGGCAGCCGCGCGCAGTTCGAGGCCGCCAACGTCACCGGCACGCAGCGGCTGCTGGCGGCGGCGCGGTCGGCGGGGGCACGGCGGTTCGTGTTCGTCTCCAGCCCGAGCGCGCTGATGCGGGTACGGGAGGGCGACCGGCTCGGCATCGACGAGAGCACCCCGTACCCGGAGCGGTGGTTCAACCTCTACTGCGAGACGAAGGCGATCGCCGAACAGCACGTACGAGCCGCCGACGGACCGGAGTTCACCACCTGCGCGCTGCGCCCGCGCGGCATCTGGGGGCCGCGCGACCACGCCGGATTCCTGCCGCGCATGGTCGACGCCATGCGCGCGGGCCGGCTGCCCGACCTGTCGGGCGGCAAACGGGTCCTGGTCTCGCTCTGCCACGTCGACAACGCCGTGGACGCCTGCCTGCGGGCCGCGCTCGCCCCCGCCGGGCGGGTCGGCGGCAAGGCCTACTTCGTCGCGGACCGCGAGGAGACGGACCTGTGGCCGTTCCTGGCCCGGGTCGGAGCCCTCTTCGACTGCCCGCCGCCCGCCCCGCGCATCCCGCTCGTCCTCGGCCGTGGGCTGGCCGCGGCGGTCGAGACGGGCTGGCACCTGCGCCGCCGGTCCGCGGGCGGGGGAGGCAGCGGGGGAGGCGGCACGGACGCGGCTCCGCCGCTGAGCCGCTACATGATGGCGCTGCTGACCCGCTCGGCGACGTACGACACCGCTGCCGCCCGCCACGACCTCGGCTACGCGGCCCCGCGCACCCAGGCCGACGGGCTGCGAGCACTGCGGGAGTGGGTGAACGAGGTGGGCGGCGTCGCCGCCTGGACCGCCGACGGCCCGGCCGCTTCCACCGGCACCGCCGCACCGGCCCGCCACCCCGCACCCGACCACACCGAACAAGGGACCACGAAGTCATGACCTCCCATCAGGTCGATGCCGGTGCCGACACCGGCACCGATTCCGGTGTCGGTGTCGGCACCGGTGTCCGCTACCGGCGTCCGGTGTCGCCCACCGAACGCCTCTACCTCTCCGCCGGGGACGCCCGCGGGGCCATGGCCCTGCGCATCGTCGTCGAGGGCGACGGCGTACCCGCCCCCCAGGACCTCCAGGCAGCCCTGGCACGGGCCGCCGAGTCATGCCCGGGGTCACGGCTCGTGCACGCCGGGGCGATGTGGAGCGCCGGGGGACCGCCGCCGCAGGCGCGGTACGACGTACCGCGCGCCGGTGCGTACGCCGACTCGGCGCCGGGGACGTACGCGTTGCCCGCCGGGCCGTCGCGGCGGACGGAGCCGCCGGGCTGCGAGGTGCTGGTCGTGCCCGGCGCCGACGGGACGGCGGCCACCACCGTCGTCTTCAGCGTCTCGCACGCCATGATGGACGGTCACGGCGCCCTGACCTGGGTACGGGAGGTCTTCCGAGCCCTGCGCGGCGAGCCCGCCCGGCCCGCGCTCGACGCGGACACCGACGCCGGGCTGCTGCGCCGGCTCGGCAGCACCAGGACGCGGCCCACGCCGACGCCTCCCCGGCGCTCCCCGCTCGGCCCGGCCGACGGAGGCGGCCGCGCGCTCCGGACGCTGTGGCTGCGCCGCACCCTGCCCGGCCGCCATCCCGCGCTCACCGCCCGCCTCGCCCAGGCCCTGACCGACGCCGCAGGGCTCGACACCCGCGTCATGGTCCCCGTCGACCTGCGCCGCCACCGCCCCGGGATCGCGGCCACGGGCAACCTGAGCCTGCCGCTGTTCCTGGACCTGCGCCCCGGGGAGGACTGGACGGCCGCGCACACCCGCCTGCTGACCTCCCTGGCCGGGAACCGCGAACTCGCCGCCGGGTTCGAAACGGCCCTCGCACCGCTGCCGCGGCCCGTGACCGCCGCTCTGCTGCGCACCGCCCAGGCCGTGGCGTCACGCACCGACCGCCACCTCGCTTCGGCCGTCGTCTCCCACCTCGGCCGCCTGGACCTGGCGGAGTTCTCCGGCGGCGGCTTCACGGCGTCCACGGCCTACGCACTGCCGGTGCACGCCCCACTGGTCCCGCTCTCCCTGGTCGCCGCCGAGAGCGGAACGGCGACCGAGATCACGCTCGGCGTCCGCGGCGGGGGCCCGGACCTCGCCGCCCGCGCCGCGGGGTTGCTGGACACCGTCCTGGCCGGCCTCGAAACCGAGGGTACGGCTGCGGAGGTCCGCCCCGAGGGCGGTGCGGTGGCGGGTCCGGCGACCGCATCTCCGGCGCACCTCTCCGTCGAGGCGGACGCCGCTGCCATGGGCCCCGCACCGCAGGCGGCACAGCCGGCTCCGGCGGTCCCGGACCCGGCGGTCCCGGACCCGGCGGTCCCGGACCCGGCGGTCCCGGACCCGGCGGTCCCGGACCCGGCGGTCCCGGACCCGGCGGTTCCCGAACTCACCGTCGTGGACGCCTTCCGCGCCCAGGCTGCCCGCACCCCCGACGCGCCCGCGCTCGACGGGCCCGAGGGCGTGGTCACGTACGCCGAACTCGACCGGCGCTCCGACACCGTCGCGGCCGGGCTCCGGCGGCGCGGCGTAGGACGCGAGGACCTGGTGGGACTGGTCGTCGACCGTACGTCCGCCGGCGTGTGCGCCCTGTGGGGCGTCCTCAAGGCGGGCGCCGCCTACGTGCCGCTCGACCCCGGCCATCCCGGAGTGCGGATCCAGGAGATCCTCCAGAGGGCCGGCGTCGGTCTCTGCCTGACCGGACGACACCTGGCCGAGGACCTCGCCCCCTTCGTACCCGGCACCCTGCTCGCGGTCGAGGATCTCCTCGACGGCCCTGCCCCCGGCCCGGACACGGAAACGGAGGACGCAGCGGACGTACGGCCCGCGGACCTCGCGTACGTCATCCACACCTCCGGTTCCACCGGCCGCCCCAAGGGCGTGCAGATCGAGCACGGAAGCCTCATGGGATTCGTCCGCTGGATGACCGGCGTCTGCCAGGTCACCGGCCGCACGCGCTTCGGCTTCGCCTCCTCCTACGCCTTCGACATCTCGTGCTTCCCCCTCTTCCTGCCCCTGCTGGCCGGCGGCACGGCCGTCCTCGCCCCCGGCACGCCCTCGCCCGCCGCCCTGCGCGAGCTCGTCGCCGAGCACCGCGCCGACACCCTCGCACTCACCCCCTCCCACCTCGCCCTTCTCGGCGGCACGGGCAGCGGCCCCGCGCACCGCCTGCGCACCCTCCTGCTGGGCGGCGAGCCCCTCACCCCCACCGCCGTACGGTCCGCGCACGCCGCCTTCGGGGCCGACTGCCGTGTGATCAACGCGTACGGGCCCACCGAGGCGACCGTCGCCGTACTCGCCCACACCGTGCACGGCGGCGAGAACGGCGCCACCGTCCCGATCGGCCTCCCCGGCCCGTACGCCCGGGTCGACCTCGTCACCAAGGACGGCGAGACCATCGGCAGCGGACCGGGCGACACCGGTCGCACCGGCGAGATCGTCGTACGCGGGATCCAGGTGGCCCGCGGCTACCTCGGTCCGTCCGACGGCCGTCCCTCACCCTTCACCACCGGATCCGACGGCGTCCGCGCCTACCGCACCGGTGACCTCGGGCGCCGACTGGCCGACGGAGCGGTCGAGTTCGCCGGGCGCATCGACGAGCAGGTGAAGATCGCTGGGCACCGCGTCGACCCCGCCGAGGTCGTCGCCGCCCTCGAAGCCCACCCGGCCGTGCACCGCGCCGTCGTCGTACCCCGCCGCCGCCCGCGCTCCACGGCGGCCGTGCTCTGCGCGTACGTACTGCCGCACGCCGGTGATCCCGCGGTGGACGGGGACCTGGGCGGGGAGCTGGGCGGCGCCCTGCGGACCGAGCTCACCCGGACACTCCCGGCGTACCTCGTCCCCGCCCATGTCCTCGTGATGGACACCCTGCCCAGCACGGTCAGCGGCAAGGCCGATCTCGACGCCTTCCCCGACCCCTTCGCCCCCTCCACACCGGTCGCACCCACACCGGCAACCGTCACCGTGGAGGCACGTGTCAGGCACCACTGGGCGGAGATCCTCGGCGTCGACGGCGCGCTGCTGTCGGCGGACTCCGAATTCCACGCCCTCGGCGGCGATTCCCTGGCCCTCGTCGAGATGCTCAGCGCCGTCTCCGCGGATCTGCTGACCCCCGGTCAGGCCCAGCGGTTCACCGGCCGTCTCGACTGCCTCGTACGCAACCTGACGCTGGAGCAGGTCTGCGAGCACCTGACCGCCGCCCGCGAGGAGGCGTCCGCATGATCTTCGTAGGAGAGGGAGCCTTGCTCCGCCGCGCCGTCACCCACGCGGCCACCCGCGGTCACCCGGTCGACCTGGTCTGCTCCGTCGACCCGCTGGACGCCGCGGCCGCCGACGCGCCCCACCTCGCGGGGGTGGACGTCAACGCCCACGCCGACACCCTGGCCCGGGCCTGCTCCGACGGCATCGTCTGGTCCCTCAACAACCGGCAGATCTTCCGGGAGCCCCTGCTCCGGGCCGACGGCCTGCGCATCCTGAACATCCACAACGGACTGCTGCCGCGGCATCGCGGACTGCCCTCGGTTGCCGTCCTGTTCGCCCTGCTGCACGGCGACACGGAGTACGGCGCCACCGTCCACGAGGTCGACACCGGCATCGACACCGGTCCGGTCCTGGCCGAACGCCGCTTCCCCGTCGGGCCCGAGGACCGCTACCACCAGGTCATGCTCCGCGGCATCCGTGCCTGCCAGGCCCTGTTCGAGGAGACCCTCCCGGCGGTCACCGCCGGAACCGCCCTACCCGCACGCACCGCGGCGGCGGAACCGTCCGCGTACTACGGCCTGCGCGCCCTGGACCGGCTCGACACCTATCGCGACCACCCCGCCTACCCCCGCGCCACCGACCTCGGCCCCTTCGCCGCCCACGCGCCCGAGATCGCCCGGGCGCTGTCCCGCCCGCCCTCGCTCAGACCTCCCCGGGGGTGTTCAGGCGAGTGATCTCGGCGGCGTATGCGGCGGTGCGGACCGCCGAAGTACCGGAGACGTACAGTCCGGTGCCGACCGTGGCCAGAGGGAGGGAGAGCAGCAATGCGGCAAGTATCGGGCCCAGGTCGCGCTCGGCGTCACAGCGCTCGCCCTCGTCCTTCTGGTACGACACCGTGAATTCGGTGTCCTGGTGGAAGGCGCGGGAGTCACACTCGATGGGCTCGGAGTTCTCGCCGCGGTCGATGCTGAAGGGGAAGACGAGCAGGTAGGCCACCCAGAGCCAGATGACGGCGGCCGCGGCCGTCAATCCCCGCCCCCACCCCTGCTCGCGCAGGCCGCGCACACGGAACTCTCTGTCGTACACCTGTGCCGATGAATTCATGGGGTGAAGCTAGCGCAGACCGGCTACCCGCTTCGGGGACCGTTCGAGGCCGAACCGGGGAGAGGGGGTTCGGGCCGCAGATATCGGTCCCAGATCAGGGCCTTGTGGTACGGGCCGTCCCCGTCGCTGTCGTACTGCGGCTCGTCGAAGACGACCCAGTAGGCCAGTTCCCCGGCACGCGCATGGGAGTTCTCCACGAGCTCGGGCGCTCCCATATCGTCGATCGTGCCCAGGAACTCGTTCCGCCAGGGGCGGCCGTCCCCGTGCGGATCGCGGACGACAACGACCCGGCTGCCCATAGCCAGCGCGGCGGCCAGCCAGTCCTGGGGCAGGGAGCGGCCCCTGATGTGTTCGACGGCCTGTCGGTCATCTGAGTTCGTCGAGGCGGAGGAAGATGCAACCATGTGCCCAGCCTGCCCCGGGAAGATCGCCGAAGCCACCGGTTAAGGGTGTACCACCACAGCGGGAACCGGAAGGTGATCGTGTCCGCCCACACCAGCTTCTCCTGCTCGGCGAGGACGTCCGGGGTGAGCGTCCCGGCGTCGAAGGCCCGTCCCGAGTCCCGGGCGGTCCTCAGCTTGACGTACAACGTCCTGACTGAACTCGCTCAGCACGAGTTGTCGAGTCGGTCTACGAGCAATCGAAGCTCGCGAGCTCGGCGCCGGGACATGCCGTGTATCACGGCATCCAAGAACTCCCGTGCCTCGAAGGGACTTCCGCAGCATTCCCACACACTGCAGCCGCCGTCCTCGTACTCACTCCAGAGGTTGCGGTACGGGTCCCGCACGAACCCTCGCCAAATCCGCACGGACTCAGCCGTGACACCAGGCCACAGGTAGTTCCGGCTCCGCTCGACCCTGGCAACTTCGGCCAGAGCAGGCGCGGACAGGCCGGCGATGGAGACTTGCTTGGTAGGCAGGTGCTGCGGCCGCGGCACCTGCTCGGCGCGGACACGCCCGGGCCGTCTACGCGGCATGGGCCTTTCTGTAGAACGTCATGCGGTGATCCTGCCAGAGACGGTTGCGCCGTGGCATCTGACTTGCGGCTCAGTCCGTTCGCCGCGGCTCGGTCCCGCCGGCAGACATACTGGAGGCAACATTTGGAGGATGCAAGGAACAGTGGTTCAGCGGGTTCGAGACGTGGGGGCCGTAGTCCGCGGCGTCCACGACCGCCTTCCAGTTCATGCGGGAACTCCTTCGGATCGGATGCCTTGATCCTGGACGTCGCGGCGCTCGGCGTTCAGGGGCGCTTCTTCCGCCGGACCGGACTTCCTGGTATCGACAGGGCCACCCTCGTGGGCATCGCCGAGGCCATGCTGGGGGCATGGATGATCTTGCGGGCTTCCTGTGGACCCGGCGAGCCCGGGTCGACCCGGCTGTCGCCGGCACTCCCGCCGACAGCCGCCGACGGGTTGCGGGTGTTGTGCCGGGAGGAGGTCGCGCACCTGTCCGGTGTCAGCGTCGACTACTCCGTACGCCTGGAGCAGGGCCGCGCGACCCCCAGCCCTCCGAACAGGTCCTCGACGTGCTCGCCGGCGTCCTCGGCCTCGACGGGACCGACCGTGATCACCTCTGCAGGCTCGCCGGGCAGCCCCGCCGCCGGACGAAGGCGCCGGGCGGGCGGGTCCGGCCGGAGGTGCTGCGCGTTCTCGGCCTGGTGGCCGGCGCGCCCGCGCCGGTCATGAACCACCGGCTGGACGTGCTCGCCGGGAACCGCCTCGCCGGGCTCCTCTTCGGCCGGCCGATGCCGGGCCTGAACACCGCCCGGCACATCTTCCTCGAAGAGGCTGAGCGCGGCCTCTACGCGGACTGGGACCACGGCACCCTCGACGCGGTCGGGCACCTGCGCCTGGCCGGCCGGTGGGCAGCGAGCGCTTCCGCCGCCTCTGGGTCCGCACGCACGGCCGCAAGGCGTACCGGCACCCGCTGGTCGGACTGCTGGAACTGCACCAGCGGAACTTCGCGCTGCCAGGCGAATCGGGCATGGAACTGCTGGTGTTGTCCGCGCCCCCGGGCAGCCCCGCCGAGGACGGGCTGCGCCTGCTCGCGAGCCTGGGCAGGGACGGCGGTGACGCGCAGCGGCCACACCGCCCGCACCGTCCCCGGCCGCCCCTCGCGCCGGTCTGACACCCGGCCCGGCCTGACCGGCAAGGCGCCCCCCAGGTCATACGCCCGCGCCCACCTCCGCCGGTGCGGGAACCGGGCCGCCCGACATCGCGCGGGCCATCCACCCGGAGGAGCGCAGGGTCTGCGCGACGAAGGCGCCGCGGCCCACCCCCAGGGTCCGCAAGGCCGGACCGTGATCCACCGCGACCAGGGTGGCGGCGCCGGCCAGCAGCCCGCGCCACCCGGCGGTCACCGCGCGGCGGGCGGGCCGGGGCAGCCCGGCGAGCCCCTCCCGCAGGCGCAGGCAGTGGAAGGGGACGTGCCGCTCCTCGTCCGCCAGGATCCGGCCCGCGACCTCGGTGGTCAGCGGATCGGTGGCGCCGTCCCGCAGGGCCTGGTAATACCCCAGGGCCACCACCTCGGCGATCATCAACACCAGCAGCTCCACCCGCAGTCCGAGGAGCCGCCGGACCCGGACGAAGGCCGCGTCGCTCCAGTGCCCGTCAAGGGTGCCGGCCCCGCCGGCCGCCAGCAGCAGCTTCAGCATCCGCGCGTGGTTCTGTTCCTCGGCGATGAAGAGCCGGACCGCCTCGGAGTAGACCGGGTCACCCGCGAGGTCGGCCTTGCCGGAGAGCGCGGAGCCGTCGCCGTCCTCGCCGACCTGGAACTTCTGGATGCTGCGGACGATCTCGGCCGGCAACCGAGCGCCCTTTCCCCAGTCGGGATCGCCCAGGGCCGCTCGGCGCTCCCGCTCGGCCTCGAACTCGCCCACCCATGCCCCGTACTCGCTTTTGATCATGTTCAATAATCTAGCGATTGTTGATCGTGTTCAAAAGTGTCGGAATGTCATGGCCACGTAACAGAACGGCGCGGACCGTACGCGCGCGGACCGTACGCGCGTGGGCCGCACGTGCGCGGGTCGACCGGGGTGAGAACTCCGAGCCGGTCCTCGATCGCCTGGGCCGCGTCCAGGCACAGGTCCTCACGGAACGCCCGCCCCACGATCTGGACTCCGCAGGGGAGCCCGTCGGCCGTTCCGGTCGGTACTGCCACACCGGGCACACCCACGAAGCTGGTCACGGTGCACAGGCGCATCCCCGACCCGACCCGGTCCCTGCCCGGCCTGTCACGCGACTCCAGCCCCGGCTCGACCGGCGGCTCGGTGAAGACCGGGCCGAGCAACAGCGGGTACTCGTCGAGGAACTCGGCCCACGAGCGGCGGATGTTCAGCCAGGTGCCCATCAGCTTCATGAACGCGTCCGCGCTCACGGGCGGGGTCCGCTCCATCATCATCTCGACATAGCGGTCACCGCCCTTGCCGAGCAGCGTGCGCACGACCGGCCAGGTCGGGGCGAACTCGCTCACGACGATCCGGCCGTAGGCGTCGAGGGCCTCGTCCAGCCGCGGCACGTCCTCCACCTCCCGCACGTCGTATCCGGCGTCGCGGAGCGCGTCGGCCGCCGCCGCGACGGCTCCCCGCACCGTCGGGTGGACGCCGTGCCCGCCGGGGTCCGCCACGACCGCGACCTTCACGCGTCCGGGGAGCGGTTCGCCGTAGGCGGGCACCGGTACGGCGCGCGGGTCTCGCGGATCGGTTCCGGCCAGTACCTCGTAAGCGAGCCTCAGGTCGCCCACGCTCCGGGCCAGCGGGCCGTCGGTGACCAGCATCTGTGACGCAGGGCCGGGGTCGTCCGGGCCGAGAGCGCGGTGGTCGGCGGGGAACCGGCCCGTGGACGGCTTCAGCCCGGCCACACCGCAGAACTGCGCCGGGATGCGCACCGACCCGCCGGAGTCGTTGCCGAGTCCGAGCGCCGCCATGCCCGTGGCGACGGCCACCGCGTCGCCCCCGCTGGAGCCGCCCGGCGTACGGCTGCTGTCCCACGGGTTGACCGTGTCGCCGAACAGCTCGCTGCGCGTGTGCATCCCCGCCAGGATCAGGGTGGGGATGTTGCTGTGCCCGATGGGGATGGCCCCGGCCGCGCGCAGCCGCGCCACCGGCGGTGCGTCGGCGGGCGCCACCAGATCGCGGAAGCGCTCCGTGCCGAACGTGGTCGGCACGCCCTCGACGGCGGTGCTCTCCTTCACCGTGAAGGGCACGCCCGCGAGCGGCCCCAGCGCAACACCTGCGGCCCGCCGGCGGTCCAGCTGTGCCGCGGCCTCACGAGCGCGCTCCGCCAGGAGCTGGGTGACCGCGTTCACCTGCGGGTTGATCTCGGCGATGCGATCGAGGTGACTGTCGATCAGTTCGACGGCCGAAACCTCCGCGGTGCGCACGGCCTCCGCCTGTGCGGCGGCCGGCATCTTCCACAGGGCGTCCTGCATGGCCCCACCTTCCTCGTCCACGTACCGATGCGCTTGCATCGGTATCGAAGCGTACCCCTGGATTCGATACGACCGCATCGAATAAACTGCGCTGCGAAGCGGAGCACTGTGGAACAGGGAGGCGGCCGGTATGCCCAGGCAGGTCGATCACGAGAGCCGACGCCGTCTCATCGCCGAGGCCGTCTGTCATCTCGCCGACGAGCGCGGGCTGGAGGGCGTGACCCTGCGCGACGTCGCCGCCTGCGCGCAGGTGTCGATGGGAGCCGTTCAGCGCTGTTTCCGCACCAAGGAAGAGATGCTCGTGTTCGCTCTCGGGTACATCGGCGAGCGGATCGGTGAGCGCGTACGGGCCCGCCTCGTCCGGAGCCCGGCCCAGTCGGCCGGCACCGCCCTGGGTCACGCGGTCACCGAGATCTCACTGCTGCGGGAAGAGCACCGCGCCGAGGCCAGGGTCTGGCTCGCCTTCGTCGCGCAGGCGGCTGTCAGTGAGGCACTTTCGGCAACGCTGAAGGCGAACTACGCGGCCCTGCAGGAGGCGTTCACCCACCTCGTCTCGGAAGCCCGCGAGGACGCCGGCCGTGCGGTGCCCCTCGATCCGCAACGTGAGGCCCGCACGCTCCTCGCCCTGGCGGACGGCCTCACCACGCACGTCCTCATCGGCCACCTCACCCCGCAAGAGGCGTACGACGTCCTCCACGAACACCTGGCCGGCCTCTGGGAGTGACCGGTCCGGCCCGCCGCTCAGTCCGTCGCGGCAGGGGGTGAATTGATCAGTCCGAAGGGTATGTGGACGCTCGGAGTGCCTTGGGCGGTGCCGTTGAGATGGGCGACCTGGTCGTCGAAGAAGATGTGCGGGTCGAGGGCCTTCATGACCGCGGCCTTGTCGATACCGCCGAGGAAGAAGGCGTCGTTGACCCGCAGCCCCCACTTCTTGAGGCTCAGCAGGGCGCGTTCATGAGCGGGGGCGTCCCGAGCGGTGACCAGCGCCACACGGAGGCGGGGCCGGTACGCGGAGTCCTTGCGGCGCCGCTGTTCCTCAAGGCGTTGGATGCGGTTGATGCCCGCCAGGAAGTCCCGTAGCGGCCCCGGATCGTGAGGGGTGGTGGCATGGCCGGCCTCGTACGCGCGGAACGCGTCGATACCACCGCTCTGGTAGACCTGCTCGGCCGTGTCGCTCGCCACCACTCCGTCGAAGTCGAATGCGATACGGAGTTCGGGGTCGGTCTCGTCGTCGATCCGCCCTGTTCTGAGGACGTGTCCCGCAGGCAGCCCGGCTGCGACCGCGTCCCGAACGTCAGGCCCGTCGGCCGACAGGAACAGTGACATGTTGAGCGCCGGCATGAACGGGTGCGAGGGGCGGCCCTGCCGGAAGACCGCCCGGCTGATCGGCAGGTTGTGCGCCTTGATCGAACGCATGACACGCATCCCGGTGTCGGGGTCGTTGCGCGAGAGGATGATGACCTCCACCAGGGGGTCGGCCTGATCCGCGAGGTCGTTCAACGACAGCAGGCGTCTGACGAAGGGGAACGCCACTCCCTTGGCCAGTAGTTCGTCGACGTGCGTCTCCTGGAAGGCCCGGTAGGCATCCTCGCCCCGCTCCCGGAACACCGCGTCGCAGTCGGTCAGGTCGAACAGGGCGCTGGAGGCGATCCCCACCACCAGGCGATCGGACAGGTCGTACCTCATGGCGCCCCCCTGCCGGCACATGTGCAACGTCGGGATGCTTATCACCCTTTGGCATATGCGGGAAACGTCTTCCGGTCCACCGCTGCCGACCGGGCCGCCGCGTGTCAGTGAATTCGAACGGCCGCCGATAGTGTGGTGGGCATGAAGATTCATCGTCCGGGGCGGCCGGAGGACCTTCCGGAAGCGAGTGTGTTGTGGGCGCGCTGGGCCGCGCTTGCCGCGGCGACCTGGAATGCCGAGGAGGAGAAGGAACGCTTCCGGTACGGGTACTGGCTCGGCGGCGGCGGCGACGGCGGCAACGACCTGCGGTACGACGACGGCGCGTGCAGCCGGTGGGTGTTGACCCGGGCCGGCGGCGGCCGCGCCGTCCTCTTCGGGCAGGACGATTCCAGCAAGGTCGGGCAGTACCGGCCGCCGATCGATCTCCTCGCCGGGGCGCCCGGGTGGGTGCACGACGACCGCTTGCACGACCTGCTGGAGCAAGGAAGGGTCGGGTGCGTCTACTGGTTCGAGGACGGTTCCTGGCACCGTGCGCCGTACCCCGACGACCTTCATGACGACGGGCTCGACTGCGGCATCGGCCATCTGACCTCACGTGACCTCGCCGTCGACGCGATCTGTGCGCTGTTCGAGTTCGACGACGACTGCGAAGGCGCCGTGGAGGCCTGTGGGCAGTTCGTCGACCACGCGGAGCGGGGCACGGTCACCGGCGCGGTCGTGCGCTCCTTCGCCGATGAGGTCTTCCGGATCCAGACCGAGTACGAACTGCTCTGGCCCAAGCTCCCGGTCGCCCGTTCGGAGGCGGACCTTGCCGCGATGACCGCGCTCGTACGCCGGCGGTGACGCCGCGGCGGTCGGTCGGCGGTGACCCAGGACGCCTGCCCGACGGACCGGCCACCCGCAGCTGACCGGCGGGATTCCCCCGAACGGTCCGGCCCGTAACAGCCCCGCCCCGCCCGCGCGTCCGGCCGTGGTGCACGGCCGGTGGTACGCACGGGCGGGGCGGGTGTGCCGCGACGGGAGGCCGTATCAGGCCGTGGCCGGGGCGGGGGTCCCGGGAGACTGCGGGGGCTCAGGGCTCTCGGCGGGGACCTCGGCGCCGGGGCGGGGGATGCGGTGCAGCCCCTTGCGGTCGTAGAAGCGGGTGACGGCGAAGCCGAAGACCAGCGCGGCGACGAGGGCGACACCCATCGAGGCCCAGGCCCGGGTCAGGCCCGCGTCGGCCTGGGCCCCGTAGTAGAGGAGGGAACGCAGGCCCTCGGTGATCTGGCGCAGGGGCTCGAACTCGGCGAGGGCGCGGAAGAACCCGGGGAGTGCCTGGACGGGCACGGTGGCGCCGGAGGACGGTACGGCCATCGCGACGAAGACGATGGTGGCCAGGAGCATGCCGGGCGTGCCGAAGGCGGCGAACAGGGCGAGGCTTCCGATGCCGACCACCGCGATGGTGGCGACCGAGTAGAGCCACAGCAGGCCGAGGTGGGAGGCGTCCATGTCGAGGATGCCGACCGTGGCGACCTCGACCAGGGTGCCCATCACCACTGACAGGCCGAGCATGAGCGCGATGCCGATGGCCAGGGTGCGGACGCGGCTGGTGTGCTGAACGGGTTCGCGCTTGCGGATCGGGCCGAAATCGGTGTGCAGGTAGCCGAGCGCGGTGTCGACCTGGGAGTTGACCACGTTGGCGCCGAGCATGCCGCAGACGACCAGGACCAGTGCGTAGTAGAAGGCGCTCAGGCCCATGGCGCTGCGGGGTCCGACCGGATGGCCGTCGGCGACGTTCACGGTCACCGGGTCGGCCAGCTTGAGCTGGGCAGCCGTCGGGAGGGGGGTCTTCTGGGCGCCGGCCTGCTTGAGGAGTTCCTGGCCGAGCTGGGCGGAGGCGGCGTGGGCGGCCTTCTGGGCGGCCTGGGAGGACATGGAGGAGCCGATGCTGCCGGCGGCCTGGTTGGTCAGCACGGTCAGGGTCGGCGGGGCGGCCTTGCCCTGGGGCGCGGGCTGCGGGGCGGTGAGCCCGGCCACCGTGGCGGAGTAGTCGGCGGGTATGACGAGGGCGCCGAAGACCTTGCCCCGGCCCAGCCGCTTGTCGGCCTCCTCGCGGCTCACGACCTGCCAGTCGATGCTCTTCTCGCCCTTGGCTGCCTTCTGGATGCCGGAGACGACCTGCTCGCCGAGGTTGACATGGCGGCCGTTGATCTCCGCTCCGCTGTCGCTGTTGACCAGGGCCACGGGCAGGTCGCGCAGGTTGCCCTTGGGGTTGACGTTGCCGCCGACGTAGAGCAGGGCGAACAGCATCGAGACCACTGCGGCGATGAGTCCCGTTCCGATCCACAGCTGGGGTCGGCGGAGCACGGAGGGGGGCGTGGGATGAGGCATCGATTCTCCGGTGCGGCTGCGTTCCTAGGGCTGGATACTTATGGTATCCAGTTACTGGATAGTGGCAGTATCTTGCTGTGGTGTCCAATCGCCGACGCCGGATGCCCGATGCCGGACCGCATGACCAGCAGGGAAGCCGTATGAAGATCTCGGAGCTCAGCCGGCGGACCGGCGTGCCGGTCGCCAGCATCAAGTACTTCCTGCGGCAGGGACTGCTGCCCGCAGGGCGGGCGACGGCCGCGACCCTGGCCGAGTACGGGGAGGAGCACGCGCAGCGGCTGCGGCTGATCAAGGCGCTGACCACGCTCGGCGGCCTGTCCATCGCCGCCACCCGTGAGGTGCTCGGGGCCGTCGACCAGGCCCACAGCTCGGAGAGCGCCCTCGGAGCGGTCAGCTACGCGCTCCCGGTGCCGGTGGCGGTCCAGGGCGCCGCGCGCCAGGAGGAGGAAGCCCCGGCGGACGCGACCGCCGGGGCCGAGGTGGCCGGCCTCCTCGCGGAGCTGGACTGGCAGGCACCCGTCACCTCACCGCACGTGAAGGGACTGACGGCGGCGCTGGAGGAGCTGCGCCGACTCGACGCCCAGTACGCCCCGGGAGAACTCGCCGCCTACGCGAGGCTGGCGGAGTCCGTGGCCCGGCTGGACCTGGAGCGCGCGGCCGGCCTGGACGACCCGGTGGCCCTGGCCGAACGGGCCGTCATCGTCTTCGCGATCTGCGCCCCGGTGTTCGAACTCCTGCGGCGTCTCGCGCAGGAGGACCAGGTCCGGCGCCGGGTCGCGGGCGCCGGCCGCGGCGGTGGCAGCGGGGACGCGGCGCCCCGGTAGCGCGCGTACGCGGGGTGTTCACGTGCGTGCCGCCCCTGCGGGATCCGGATGCTGTCCGCCCGCCGCCCCGCGACGGGCGGACAGCGCTCAAGGGGCGTGACGGCGCTCCACGGGCCGGCCGTCACGGCGGGCTTCGGGGACCACGGTGACCCGCGGGATCCCGGTGCCCGGATGCCGGGACACCTCCGCCTCGACACGGTAGACATCGGCCAGCAGGTCCCGGGTGAGGACCTCCTCCGGTGTTCCGGTCGCGACCACGCGGCCACCGTCCAGCACACAGATCCGGTCACAGAAGGACGCGGCGAGGTTGAGGTCGTGCAGGGCGATCACGGCGGTGACCCCGACCCTCCGGACGAGCCGGAGCGCGTCGAGCTGATGGCGCAGGTCCAGGTGGTTCGTCGGCTCGTCCAGCACCATCGTCCCGGTGCGCTGGGCGAGCGCGCGGGCGATCAGCACCCGCTGCTTCTCCCCGCCCGAGAGACGGTCGAACGGCGCGTGCGCCAGAGCGGCGACATCGAGCTCCTCCAACGAGCCCATGATGATGTCGCGGTCGTCGGCGTCGTCGCCCGCGAAGGCGCGCTTGTGCGGGGTGCGTCCCATCGCCACCACCTCGTAGACAGTGAGTTCGAAGTCGCCCGCGGTCTCCTGCAGGACGGCCGCGAGGCGCTGCGCGAGCCGCTTGCCGGGCATCCGCCACACGTCCTCGCCGTCCAGCAGGACGTGTCCGGACGTGGGGCGCAGCACCCGGTAGAACGTGCGCAACAGGGTCGACTTGCCAGCGCCGTTGGGACCTGCGAGCGCCAGCACCTCACCGGGTGCCACGTGCAGGGAGACGCGGTCGACCAGGGTCCGGCCGTTCACCACGACCGTGACGTCCTCGGCGTCGAGGGCGCCGGGCAGCCCGGACACAGGTCCGCCGGTCATCGGTCCGCCGGTGATCGTGCCGCCGGTCATCGTGCCGCCTTCCGTCGCATCAGCCAGAGGAAGAACGGGCCGCCGACGAGGGAGGTCAGGATGCCGACGGGTATCTCCTCCGGGCTCATGAGCGTGCGCGCGCCCAGGTCGGCGGCGATCAGGAAGCTCGCGCCGAGGAGGGCGGCGGCGGGCAGCGCGCGGCGGTGGTCGGCGCCCACCAGCAGGCGCACGACGTGCGGCATGATCAGCCCGACGAAGCCGATCTGGCCGCTGACCGCGACGATGGTGCCGATCATCAGGGCGACCAGGGTGAACAGGGCGCCGCGGAAGCGGTGGACGTCCAGCCCCAGGGCCGCTGCGGCCTCCTCCCCGGCCAGCAGCAGATTGAGCGACCGGCACACCCCGAGCAGGACGGCCGTGCCGAGGAGCACGGCGCCGACGGGGATCCATACCGTCGTCCAGGTGGTGCCGGCCAGCCCCCCGAGCATCCAGCGCAAGGCCGATTGCGTCTTCTGCGGGTCGTTGGAGGTGACGATCAGGAAGCTGGCCACCGCGGAGAGGACCTCGGCCATGGCCACACCCGCCAGCACCAGCCGTACGGTGGTCATCCGCCCGCCGGAGCGGGCCAGGAAGTACACCGCGACCAGGGCGGCCAGGGCTCCGCAGAACGCCGCCATGGGCAGCGAGAACATCCCGAACAGGGTCACGTGGAACACGAGGACCAGGACCGCGCCGACCGACGCGCCGGACGAGACCCCCAGCAGCATCGGATCGGCCAGCGGATTGCGGACGAGGGCCTGCAGCGCCATGCCCGACACCGACAGACCCGCGCCCACCACGCCGGCCAGCAGGACCCGGGGGAGCCGCACGTCGACGACGATCGTCGCGCGGACCGGGGTCCAGTCCGGTTCGGCGAGGACCGGGTGGATCCGGTGCAGCAGGATCCCCCAGACCTGGTCGGCCGGGACGCTGATCGAACCGATCGCGATACCGGCCGTCGAGGTCGCCGTCAGCAGGACTCCCAGGGCGACGAGCAGCAGGGCGTAGGGGACGGCCCGGCGGCGGGCGGCAGCCACCGGGGTTCCCGCCGGAGCGACGACCGCCTCGCCTGCCTCACCGGCCTTCGTCAGCCCGGTCACCGGAACCGGTCCGGGTGGATCTGGCGGGCCAGTGACTCAACGGCCGCCGGGACGCGGACACCGAGCACGGTCGACGACAGCGGAAGCACCGCGAACCGCTGGTTCTTGATCGCGGGGACGTCCTTCAGCGCCGGGTTGGCGAGGAGGAACTTCTTCTTGTCCTCGACGGGCTGGTCGCCGTAGTCGTAGATGACGACGACCTCGGGGGCCCGCTCGGCCACCTGCTCGAACGACACGTCGCCGAAGGCCTTGTCCACGTCGGCGAAGAGGTTGACCCCGCCGGCCCGCTTGATCAGCTCGTTGCCGATGCCCTTGCCGCCCGCGGTGAAGGCGGTCTTGTCGCCGCTGTCGTAGACGAAGAGCTTGGCCGGGGCGACGCCGGCCAGTCTGCCGTCGACCCGGTCGAGGGTGCCGTGCAGCTGGTCGACCTGCTGCTCGGCCCGGTCCGGTACGCCGAAGATCTTGGCGACGGTGCGGATCTCCTCGTCGACGGTGGCCATGGTCACCGGCCCGGCCGGGCACTCCTCGATGTTGAGATGGGTGTTGACCCCCGCCTTGGCGAAGGCGGTACGGCTGCGGCCCTCCTTCTCGTCGAAGGTGGAGCCGAACCCGCCGTAGACGAAGTCCGGTTCGGCGGCCAGCAGGGTCTCGAAGGACGGGTACTGCTTCGACAGCACCTTCACCGAGTCGAAGGCGGCCTGGTACTCCGGCAGGATCTTGTCGTCGAGATAGCCCGTGCCCACCATCGACTTCTCCAGCCCGAGCGCCAGCATGACCTCCGTGGCGTGCTGGTTCAGGGACACCGCGCGCTGCGGCGGCCGCTGGTAGGTGCTCTCCACCCCGCAGTTGGACACCGTGACGGGGAACCCTTCCACCCCGGGTCCCGATGCGGCGGTGTGGTCCTGGGCCTTGCCGCCACAGGCCGGGACGAGCAGTACGGCGGCCACGGCCAGGAGCGAAGACAGCGGGCGTGTGCCCCTCATGTGGTGGGTCCTCTCAGTGGGTCTGTCGGGTGGTCACGGAACTTCGCGGAACTTCACGCAGCGATCCGCCCCGGACGCCCCGGACGCGCCGGCTGCGCCGAACGCACGCGGGCGTCGGCGGCGGGGCGGCGGAG
Organism: Streptomyces sp. NPDC030021; assembly: GCF_055574035.1. Lineage (NCBI taxonomy): Bacteria > Bacillati > Actinomycetota > Actinomycetes > Kitasatosporales > Streptomycetaceae > Streptomyces > Streptomyces sp. NPDC030021. Next base: position 480,146 of record NZ_JBVIAH010000004.1, on the reverse strand, counting down.
GGATCGTCCGTCAGGGGACGGCGACCGGCGGGGCGGGGAGCGGGGTCAGGGAGGCGTACTCCAGCGGTGCGGACGGGTCGACGGACACGTTCAGCGGGGCCGGCTCCGCCCCGGAACGGACCAGCAGGTCACCGACGGCCGCGATCATGGCGCCGTTGTCCGTGCACAGGGTCATGGGCGGAACGCGCAGTTCGATGCCGGCCGAGGCGCACCGGCGTTCCGCGAGGGCCCTGACCCGCGAGTTCGCGGCCACGCCGCCGACCACGATCAGCGTCCTCACGTCGTACGCGCGGCAGGCCGCGAGAGCCTTGCGGGTCAGTACGTCCGCGACCGCCTCCTGCAGCGCGGCGGCCCCGTCGGCCACCGGCGGCTCCGCACCGCGCTGCCGGTGCTTCTCGGCCCAGCGGGCCGCGGCCGTCTTCAGCCCGGAGAAGGAGAAGGCGTACGGGTCGTCCCCGGGCCGGGTCAGCGGGCGCGGGAAGGCCACGGCCTTCGGATCGCCGTCGCGGGCGGCCCGGTCGATGGCGGGACCGCCGGGATACGGCAGGCCCAGGATCCGGGCGACCTTGTCGAAGCATTCGCCCGCCGCGTCGTCGAGGGTGTCCCCGAGGTGCAGGATCGGCTCGCGGACCAGGTCCCGGACCAGGAGGAGCGAGGTGTGGCCGCCGGAGACGATCAGCACCACACACGGGTCGGGCAGCGGCCCGTGTTCCAGGGTGTCGGCGGCGACGTGCCCGGCCAGGTGGTGGACGCCGTACAGCGGGACCCCGGCCGCGTACGCCAGTGTCTTCGCCCCGGCGAGGCCCACCTGCAGCGCGCCCGACAGGCCGGGCCCGGTGGTGACGGCGACCGCGTCGATCTGGTTCATCCGCAGCCCTGCCTGGTCGAGGGCCTGGCGGACGACCGGGTTGAAGGCGTGCAGGTGCGCGCGGGCGGCGATCTCGGGCACGACGCCGCCGAAGCGCGCGTGCTCGTCCATGCTCGACGCCACCACGTGCGCGAGCAGTTCGCCGTCCCGCACGATTCCCGCGCCGGTCTCGTCGCACGACGACTCGATCCCCAGCACCACAGGTCCGCTCACTGCTCTCCACCCTTTCCTGCGCAAGATCCGCAACTGCAAACTATAGGCAATAAAGCGGATGGTTTGATCCGGTCAGGGGCGTGCACCCGGCCGGAAGCGGACCGGGGCCTCGAAGCGGGCCTTGCGGGCGGCCCGGCGGAAGGTGGTCAGGACGGCCGGTCCCGCGAGGGTGATGCAGATGAAGTTGGTGACGGCGCGGCCGGTGTCCCAGCCCAGGGACGTGGCGAGGTCGAAGGCGAGGTAGCGCTGGAACTGCTCGGTGAAGGGCAGGCCCGGCAGGTACGCGATGGAGTTGTTGGGGTCGAGGGAGAAGGGCCAGAAGGAGAGGTTGAGGAGGAAGCCGAAGAGATAGCCGGAGACGGAGCCGTAGAGGGCGAGCATGACGATCTCGCGGCGGCCCGAGGCCCTCGGGAGGAAGCCGGCGAGCATGCCGACGAAGGCGCAGCCGAACATCTGGTACGGCATCCAGGGCCCGACCCCGCCCGTGATGAGGGCGGAGGCGAACAGCGAGGTGCAGCCCAGGGTGAAACCGAAGCCCGGGCCGTAGACCCGGCCGGCCAGGACGAGGATGAAGAACACCGTCTCGATGCCGGCCGTGCCCGCGCCCAGCGGGCGGATCGCCGCGTTGACGGCGGACAGGACCCCCAGCATGGCCAGGGCCTTGGAGTTGATCCCGCCCTCCGCGATCTCGGAGATCACCACGCACAGCACGATGACGAGCAGTACGCCGAAGATCAGCGGCGGGGCGTAGTGGGAACCGAACTTCCCGGGCGCGACGAGGAACGGCCAGAAGAACGCGACGACCCCGAGGAACGCGGCCATGGCGATGACGACACCCGCCCGCGCGTTGATACGGATGGCGGCCGTGCGTGCGGCGGTGGTCATCGGGCCCGGTCCGTCTCGTCGTCGGGGAGGGCGGAGGCCACCTGGGCGACCGTGAGGTAGGGGAGCGGGGCGAGGATCTTCGCGGTCTGCGGCGCGAAGACGGGGGAGGCGACGATGATCTCGCCGGTCGGGCCGTCCGCGACGATGTCGCCCTCGGCCATGACCACGACACGGTCGGCGGCGCGGGCGACGAACTCGACGTCGTGGGTGGAGATGACGACGGCGCGGCCCTCGGCGGCCAGGTCGTCGACGATGCGGATCAGTTCCGCCTTGGCGCGGTAGTCGAGGCCGCGGGTGGGTTCGTCGAGGAGCAGGACCTTGGGTGCGGCGGACAGCTGGATGGCGAGGACGAGGGCGAGTTTCTGCCCCTCGGACAGGTCGCGGGGGTGCGTGGCGTCGTCGATCCCGGGTGCGAGGCGGTCGAGGATCTCGCGTGCGGTGGGGGCGTCCGTGCCGACGCCGGATTCGGAATCCGCCTGGTCGAGTTCCTGCTTCACGCTCTCCAGGTACAGGAGGTCGGTGGGCGTCTGCGGGACCAGACCGATGAGGCGGCGGGCGCAGGCGGCGGACAGGTTCTGCGGGTCGGCGTCCTTGCCTCCCCCTTCGGTGGGGATGTGCACGGTGCCCGCCTTGCGGGGACCGGAGCCCTGGAGGGCCCACAACAGGGAGGACTTGCCGGAGCCGTTGCGGCCCATGAGGGCGGTGATCTCGCCGCCGCGCAGGTGCAGGTCGACCGCGCGGACGGCCGGGACACCCCGATACGTCACCGTCACCCCACGGGCCTTCAGCAGCTCGGCCGGATCCGCGGCGGGAACCGGCCGATCGGGCACCGGTCTACAAGCCCGCTCCCCCTCCCGGCCCGCGGCCAGGACTTGTCCGGCCCGTCCCCGGGAGCCGCCTGCGCAGCGCGTCAGGAACCGCGGCGCCAGGGGATCTCGGCCCACACCTGCTTGCCGCCGCTGAGCGGCACCGATCCCCAGGCCGCCGTCGTCGCCTCGACGATGAGCAGTCCGCGACCACCGGTCGACTCCCAGCTCACCCAGACCGGTTTGACGGGGCTGCGCGGCGACGCGTCGTTCACGGCGATCCGCAGCCGGTCCGCCGACAGGGTCAGATCCATCCCCACCTCGCCCTGCGTGTGCGCGATGGCGTTGGTGACCAGCTCGGACACGACCAGCAGGGCTTCGTCGAGCTCCTCCACCACTCCCCAGGACCGCAGGGTGCGCGCGGTGAAGCGGCGCGCGTGCAGGACCGCGTCGGGCAGCCGCCACACCGTCCAGTGGCTCCGCATCGGCCGGTCCCCCTGGCCGTCGTAGCGCAGCAGCAGCAACGCCACGTCGTCGTCGCGACGGCCCACGCCGACGACCAATTCGTCGGCCACCGCTCCGACATCGACCGGGTCGACCGCCGCGAGCACGTCGCACACCCGCCGCATGCCCTCCTCCAGCGGCAGCCTGGCGGACTCGACCAGGCCGTCCGTCAGCAGCACGAGCAAGGTGCCGGGGACCAGCCCCGCCTCGGTCATGGGGAATTCCGCGTCCGCGAGCACCCCCAGCGGAGGCCCGCCCTCGACCGCCATCTCCTCGGCGACGCCGTCGGGATGACGCAGGATCGGCGGCAGATGGCCGGCCCGGACGACCCTGGCGATGCCCTCCTCCATGTCCAGGTCCACATACGCGCAGGTGGCGAACAGATCGGTCTCCATGCCGACGAGCAGCCGGTTGGCCCGCGCGACCACCACATCGGGCGGGTGGCCCTCCACCGCGTAGGCCCTGACCGCCGTACGCATCTGGCCCATGATGGTGGCGGCTCCCGCGCTGTGCCCCTGTACGTCCCCGATGACGAAGGCCACATGACCGTCGCGGAGCGGAATGACGTCGTACCAGTCGCCGCCGACCTCGAGTCCGGCGGTCGCGGGCAGGTAGCGGGCGACGGCGACCCCGCCCGGCAGTTCCGGGAGCTTACGGGGCAGCAGACTGCGCTGGAGCATGGTGGCGAGTTCGTGGCGCGCGTCGAGCGCATGGGCGCGCATCAGAGCCTGCCCCACCAGCCCCGCGGTCGCTGTCAGCAGCGACCGCTCTTCCGGTCCGAACCGGTGCTCCTCGTCCCACCCCACCAGACACACCCCGACGATCCGGCCTTCGGCCGGCAGCGGCACCACCGCGAGGCCGCCGGGCCCGACGCCCAGAAGACCGGGTTCGAGGGCCGCACCCGGCGGCCACAGGCTCAGATGCCCCCCACGCAGCGCGCTCTGCAGGGTGGGCAGGTCGCTGAGCGGCGCGTCGGGCCACTCGGACCGCCATTCGGAGCGCCAGACCCCGGGCCAGGCATCGGGCTCGGGAGGGTCGAGGGCGGTGACGATGAGCCGTTCGGGCTCCAGTTCGCCGACCGCGACCCGGGAGGCGCCGAGCGGCTCGCGCAGGGCGGCGACCGCCAGGCGGCTGACCTCGCGGACGGTCGCAGCTCCCGCCAGCGTGGCCGACAGCCGCTGTACGAGGGAGACCTCGTCGGCGCTGGGGCGCAGATAGGTGGCATCGGCCACCACACCCAGGACGCGCTGCGGCGTACCCTCGGCGTCCACCTCCACCCGGCAGCGCAGCCCCAGCCAGCGCAGCTCGCCGTTCGGGCGGCGGATACGGAACGCCAGCTGCTGTCCGGTGGCGGCCAGTCGGCCCGGCTCCACGATCGCCATCAGTGCGGGCATGTCGTCGGGGACGGCACAGGCGAGCACGGTCTCCGCCTGCCCGTCGAACTGCTCGGGAGGCAGACCGAGCAGTTCCAGCACATGCGCGTGGGCCTCCATCCGGCCGCTGCTCAGTTCCAGGATGAACGCGCCGCCCTGGTCGGGCACCAGCGACTGCCCCAGATGGGCCTGCGGGGACTTGCGTCCGGCGAAGCGAGCGGCGGCCGATACGAGTCCGGCGGCCACCTGGTCGGCGTAGAGCTCCAGAAGGCTGCGGTCGTCGGCGGTGAAGCCGTCCCCGGCCTGCCCGGCGACGATCAGGCACCCGAGCTCCTGGTCCCCGTGTCCCAGTGGCAGCGCGCCCAGCGAGATCCTGGCCGGAGAGTTGGGCGGACCGCCCCGCACCCGGGTGGGGAAGTGGTGGGGGTCCTCCTCGATGAACGCGGCGAGTTCCTTGGGCGCCAGCCACAGCGGGCGGCCGGAGCGGAAGGCATTGGCGGCGGGCGAATGGCCGGCCACGGCGAGGATCGCCGGCAGCCCGTACAGGACGCCGCGGTTTCCGGTCAGCTCGGCCAGATGGAGCTCCCTGCCCTGGTCGGCGACCACGTAGACGGCGGCGAGCTCAGCCCCGCAGAACGAGAAGCGATGACTGGTCACTGTCCGTACCACCTCCTTCCGGGGGCATCTCGCCGACCGCCCTCACTCCATGCTGTCGCGTCCGGGACCGTCCGGGCGAGTCCACGGGCACTACGCCGGACCTCCGGCCGGCGGGCGCCCCTCGTCCTCGCACCGGTCGACCACGAGGATGGCCGCGTCGTCCGCCAGGCGGTTCTCGGTATGGCGGAGCAATGCCTGGTGCAGGTCCTCCAGGAACGCCTCCCGGCTGTGGTCGCGCATGGTCACCATGGCCCGGGCCAGGTCGAAGAAGGTGTTGTCCCGGTCGCGGGCCTCGATGACACCGTCGGTGTACAGGAGCAGCCGGTCCCCCGGTGCGAACGGATAGCTGTCCGCCCGTCCGGGGGGACCGGTGACGAATTCCTCCAGGCCGAGCGGCGGCAGGGGAGTGGTGGGCATCAGGGGCCGGACCGCGCCGTCGGACAGCAGCAGCGGTGGCGGATGGCCCCGGTTGATCACGTCGATACGAGAGGCGTCCGGGATCTGGGCCACGAGCGCGGTGACGAACCCTTCCAGGAGGGCGTCCTCGCTTTCGGCCGCGCCCGCGACGGCCGCGTCCCGCCGCAGGGCCGCTCCGCAGTGGTTGACGACCTCCACCAGATCGTCCTCGTAGTGCGCGGACTCCCGGAACGCGCCCAGCACGACCGCGGCGGCCCGCACCGCGGGCAGGCCCTTGCCCCGGACATCGCCGACGATCATCCGGACCCCGTACCGGGTCTGCACCACGTCGTACAGATCGCCGCCGATCTGCGCGCCCGTCTCGGCCGCCAGGTACATGCTGGCCGCCCGTACGGGACCCAGCCGGACCGGCACCGGCCGCAGCAGGACGTCCTGGGCGGCGGTGGCGATCCGCTGGACCTGGTCGAGCTCGCCCTCCTGGCGGGTACGCGCGGACCGGCTCGTCATGAAGCTCGCCGCCGTGACCAGGAACAGGGCGAGGAAGTTCGTGTAGACCTGCTGGCTGCCCCAGGCGCCGTTGTAGCTGGCGGTGGTCACACTGACACCGACGGCCACCCCGGCCGCCGCGAGCGTGCCCCTGGGGCCCATCGTCACGGCCGCCAGAGCGGGCGTCGCGACCAGCAGGGGGCCGGTGTACAGGACGTGCAGGGGCGTGAACTCGACGAGGAGCACCAGCAGGGCGATCGCGAAGGGCACACACTCCGCCAAGACGAAAAGGACCTGGTGGTGGCCGTCGGCTCGCGGTCCCGGAGGCGAGCGCAAGGGCGCTCTCATGAGTCCAGACTGCCTCGCCCGCACCCGTGGCCGCCACTTAGGTCCACCGCCCACACAGCCGTCCGGCCGCGGCCGGCGCCTCCGATCCTGGAGCGCAACAGGGTCGCCCGGGCTCAGCCGCGGACCTGCGTCAGGAGCACGAAGTCGGCGTTCGACGGGTCGAGGCAGACGGCGAGCCGGCCGACGCCTTCCGCGTCCTGCGGCCCCATCTGCACACGGCCGCCGTTCCCGGTGACCGCGGCGACCGCCGCATCGCAGTCGGCGACGGCGAAGACCGGGTGCCAATACGGCCGCCCGTGCGCGAGGGCCAGGTGCTCCGCGGGGAGCTCCATGAGACCGCCGTGCGTCCGCTCCTCGGGGAGCCCGGCGGGAGTGATGAGGGCGTACGCGCCCCCGCCGCCGGGCAGCGCCATGTCGCTGAACCGCCAGCCGAAGACGCCGCCGTAGAACTCCTTCGCGGCCGCGGCGTCACTCGTGTACAGCTCGGTCCAGCACAGCGAGCCCGGTTCGTCCACCAGCTCGACGCCCGTGTTCCTCCCCGGCTGCCAGACGGCGAACTGTCCCCCCAGGGGGTCGCTGTACTGCGCCATCCGGCCCCACTCGCCGAGGTCCCTCGGGGCCACCCGGACCGTGCCGCCCAGGCGTTCCACCGCCTGGGTGGTGGCGTCCGCGTCGGTGACGCTGTGGTAGATCATCCAGGCCGGGCGCGCGCCCTCCTCGGTGAGCTTGCCGAGCCCGGCGACGACCTTCCCGTCCTTCCGGAACATCCCGCCTTCCCCCTCCTCCCCCTCGCCCATGGACTCGAAGTCCCATCCGAGCACGGTGCCGTAGAAGGCCGCGGCCGCGCGGACGTCGGGCGCCCCGAGGTCGAGCCAGCAGGGGGAGCCGGGTGCGAAGTCGGTGGTGATCATGAGGATTGCCTTTCGCGGGTCCTGTGCGACCTCAGCCTGGCAGCGGACCCTGCCCCGCGCGCGCCGACCGTCGGCCCCGGGTGCCGGATCCCGGGTACGGCGCGCCGCGGCTCACGGCAGGCTTCGGCGGCGTCGCACGACGGCTGCCCCGGCCAAGGTCGCCACGGCGGCGAGGAACGCGGCCGACAAGCCGTAGACCATCGGCGTACCCACGTGGACCCGGTCCGGCGCGAGGGCGCCGGCGGCGACGGTGCGCGGCGCCTCGGGCGTCTCCGGCGGCGCCGGGGGGTCGAGTGATCCGACCGGATCCACCCGTCCCGCCGCGGCGAATCCCCAGTCCAGCAGGGACCGCGCTTCCTCGTACACGGCGTTCGCGCCGCCCCACTGGGGGTTCATCACCGTCGCCAGCAGAGTGCGGCCGTCCCGCCGGGCGGCCGCGATCAGCGTGAAACCCGCCTGGGAGGTGTAGCCGTTCTTGACACCGATGATCCCCGGGTACCGGCCCAGCCCGTCCTGACCGGTCACCAGCCGGTTGGTGTTCTCGATCCCGTACGTCCAGGTGGGACTGCCGTCGGTGTGGGTGCCGCCGGGGAAGCGGGCGTCGGCGGTCGCCGCGTACTCGGCGAAGGCGGGGTCGGCAAGGCCCGTACGGCCGAAGACGGCAAGGTCGTAGGCCGAGGAAGCCTGGCCGTCCGCGTCGAAGCCGTCCGGGGAGACGACGGTGGTGTCCCGGGCGCCCAGGGCGCGCGCCTTGGCCTGCATCTGCGCCGACGTGACGTCCCAGCCGCCGTTCATCCCGGCCAGCACGTGCACGGCGTCGTTGCCCGAGCTGAGGAAGACACCCCGCCACAGGTCGGCCACCCGGTAGGTGTGATCCGCGGACAGGCCCACCGTGCTGCTCCCCTCCGGTACCTCGTCCAGCTCGGCCTCGGTGACCGTGTGCCGGCCCGAGCCGGGCAGGTGGGGCAGCGCGGTGAGGGCGAAGAGGGTCTTGAGGGTGCTGGCCGGTGGCAGCCGGCGGTGTGCGTCGTGGGCCGCGAGCACCGCACCCGTCCCGGCATCCGCCACCAGCCATGACAGGGCGGACACGTCGTCCGGTAGCGCGGGCGCCCCCTGCCGCGCCCGTACATGCGTCCCGGACCGGTGCAACAGCGATGCGCCGACGGCCGAGGCGGGCCGCGGCGGCCGCGGCTCGGCCCGCGTGGTGCCGGCGGCCGCCGGAGCGAGGAGGACCGATGCGCCGATGGCGAGAGCCGCGGCGCCCGCGCCGGTTCTGCGCCCAGAGGATCTGATGCTCATTCATCCAGCGTAGAAATGCATCGGGCCGCGCGCAGCGACGTGTACGCCGACCGGCGGTAGGCCGGAGCCCGATCCTTCCGGCCGAGCTCGCCGAACCGGGCGCGGCCGGCCGCCGCTCACCGGGTCCCCGTAGGAGGTGTCCTGTCCGGGTGCGAGCGCGGCCGGCCGGGGCGGCCGGGCCGGGTCAGACGATGTCCTCGGCGATCTCCGCCTGCTCGCGGGCGTTGCCGTAGGCCGCCGGGGTGCCGTACGAGCGGCGGGCGACGTACCACCAGACGCTGGCCAGGACCAGGACCACCGCCAGCGCGATCACGGCGTAGTTCATCGAGTCGATGGTGACGGGGGACTTCTGCGGCAGGCAGAACAGGACGGTGACGAGCGCCACCCAGACGACGGCGATCCAGCCGATCGGCTTGCTCCAGCGGCCCAGGTTCCAGGGTCCGGGCTCGAAGCGGTTGCCGGCGCGCAGGCGCAGGTAGATCGGGATGGCGTAGGCCGGGGTGATGCCGATGACGTTGATGGCGGTCACGGCCCCGTAGGCGGTGGCGGAGTACAGCGAGGGGAGGGCCAGCACGCCCGCGACGACGACGGAGAGCCAGACGGCGGGCACCGGCGTCTGGGTCCGGCCGCTGACCTTGCGCCACAGGGCGGAGCCGGGGAGCGCGTTGTCACGGCTGAACGCGAAGACCATCCGGCTCGCGGCGGCGACCTCGGCGTTGCCGCAGAAGAGCTGCGCGACGATGACGACGAGGAGCAGGGCGGTGGCGCCGCCTGAGCCCAGCGCGTCGATGAAGATCTGGGCGGGCGGGACGCCGGTGTCGCTGCCCTGGACGGCCGCGTAGTCCTGGATGGCGAAGGTGAGGCCGGCGAGCAGGGCGAAACCGGCGATCCAGGAGACCCAGATGGCCCGGACGATGCCCTTGGCGGCGGAGACGGAGGCGTCCCTGGTCTCCTCCGACAGGTGCGCGGAGGCGTCGTAGCCGGAGAAGGTGTACTGGGCGAGCAGCAGGCCGACCGCCGCCACGTAGAACGGGTTGGCCCATCCGGTGTCGTTGACGAACTCGGTGAAGACGAACGACGCCGACTGGTGGTGGTCGGGGACGAAGGCCAGGGCGCCGACGATCACGGCGACGCCGCCCAGGTGCCACCAGACGCTGATGGAGTTGAGCACGCTGACGAGGCGGACCCCGAAGAGGTTGAGCGCGGCGTGCAGCAGCAGGATGCACAGGAAGATCAGGAAGGTCGAGCCGGGGGTGGGCACGAACCCGAAGCGGAGGTTGAGGAAGGCGCCGGTGAACAGGGCCGCGCCGTAGTCGATGCCGGCGATGGCGCCGAGCAGGCCGAGCAGGTTCAGCCAGCCGGTGTACCAGCCCCAGCGGCGTCCGCCGAGCCGGTCGGCCATGTAGTAGAGCGCACCGGAGGTGGGGTAGGCGCTGGTCACCTCGGCCAGGGCGAGACCCACGCAGAGCACGAAGAGGCCTACGCCGACCCAGCCCCACAGCATCACGGCCGGGCCGCCGGAGCCCATGCCGAAGCCGTACAGCGTCATGCAGCCGGAGAGGACGGATATGACGGAGAAACTGATGGCGAAGTTGCCGAAGCCGCCCATCCGGCGGGCGAGGACGGGCTGGTAGCCGAGTTCCCTGAGGCGCTGTTCCTCGTCCTGCTGGGGTGGAGCCTTGCGGTCCTGGCGGGCTGCCCAATCGGTTCTGGACACGGCGGTACCTCCGGGGGTCTGTGAAGCGCGGGGACGGTCGAGCCTGGGGGTGCGGGTGCGGCCTGGGTGGTGCGGGTGGAGCGAGGGGTAGGCGCCGTGGGGGAGGGCGGCGGGGGTCAGTTCCGGCCGGCCAGGCTGCGGGACCTGGCCTGCAGGAACACCTCCTCGGCCAGAGCGCGGTCGGCCGGGTCGCGGGTCCGGTGGGCCCACGGCAGGGTGGTCCAGTACGGGCCGATCGTGTCGAAGACCCGGGCCGCCTCGTCGAACTGGAGGGCTCCCCACAGGGCATGGGCGAGCTGGTTCAGATCGAGCGGGGAGGCGTGCGGCAGATCGGCGTGGTCGAACCAGGTGCCCAGGGCGTGCAGGGCGTCGCGGACGGCGTCCTCGGCGACCCAGTGCAGGTCGAGGGCCCGCTCCTGGCCGCGTTCGCGGCGGTAGCGTTCGACCCGTACGTAGAGCGGCAGGACGTGCACGGCGGATCCGGGCGGGGCGGAACCGGCCGCCCAGTGGACGAAGTTGGCGGCCTCGGAGAGCGGCCCGGGCGCGCCCGCGTACACGAACTGGAGCATGCGGTGATAGGCCTCGCGGTTGTGCGGGTCGCGCTTGTCGACCTCCGCGAGGATGCCCCAGGGGCCGGTGGGCAGCATCGGGCCGGGCGGCGCGACGCGGTGCTCGGCCATCTGGCGCTGCTCGTCGAGGAGGGCGAGGGCGAGCAGGCACACCCAGGGCACGGGGTCGGCGGGGCTGATGCGGGCGGCCTCCCGGCAGGTCGACCAGGCCTCCTGCCACAGCTCACCGGTGCGGGGGTGTCCGGCACGGTGGGCGCGGACGGCCCGCTCGACGCAGACGCGCGTGTGCATCACGAGTGCGGCGACGCTGTGCGGTTCCTCGGCCCGCCAGGCCTGGACCACGTCGGAGCCGGCGGAGACGGCGGCGAGGACCTGGGTGCGCTGGGTCCACAGCCCCCAGTTGTCGGTGCGTTCGAGTAAGCGCGCCATGGAGACCCAGCGGCCGGTGCGCAGCTCCTGGGCGGCGGAACGCAGCTCCTTGTCGTGGCCGGCCGGGTGGTAGACGGGCCGGAAATCGCTGCCCGCCATCACCTCGTCCCGGTCGAGGGGCGGCGGCCCGGGCGGGCGCGTTCTGCGGTGGTCGTGATCATCAGTCCTCGGATCGCATGGAAGGTGGGTCCATCCGGCCGCCGGCTGCCGCGTTGCAGCCGTGCCCGGTGCCAGGGATGCGTGAACCATGCGAGAACTGTTCGTCGAACCCCCGCCGTTGACCCACGGTCGATGTCGCTGCCCGTTGATCGGCGATCACTATATGGCGATCAGGAGCATACGCATCCAGATCCTTGTTCGAACGTAAGTATCAAGCCACGATCGGCATGTGAGTATGCGTCAGAGCCGGGCGGCAGCTCCGGACGGATCTTGACGGGTGACGTCGGCCGGTGCAGGCTTCCGACCGATGTCCGATCAAGGCGACACCAGGGACGGAGTGGTGATGACGGGCCCGGTGCTTGCTGTCGATCAAGGCACCTCGGGGACCAAGGCGCTGGTCGTCTGTCCGGTACGCGGGGTCATCGGCTCCGGATCCGCCCCCGTACGGCCCCGTTACCTGGCGGGCGGCCGGGTCGAGGTCACCCCCGGCGAGCTGCTGGACTCGGTCGTAGACGCCGGACGCGCCGCGCTGGCGGCGGCGGGCGAGCCCGTGGTGGCGGTGGGCCTCGCCAACCAGGGCGAGACCGTTCTGGCCTGGGACCCGGCGACCGGGGAGCCGCTGACCGACGCGATCGTCTGGCAGGACCGGCGCGCCGAACAGCTCTGCACCGAACTGGCCCCGCACGCGCCCTCCCTGCGGGAGACGACCGGTCTGCCGCTCGACCCCTACTTCGCCGCCCCCAAGATGGCCTGGATACGCCGCCACCTGACCCGGCGCGGCGTCGTGACGACCAGCGACGTCTGGCTCGTGCACCGCCTCACCGGCGCGTTCGTCACCGACGCGGCGACCGCCGGCCGCACCCAGCTGCTCGACCTCGACACCACCCGCTGGTCGGACGCGGCACTCGACGCCTTCGGCCTCACGGGTGAGCGGCTGCCGGAGGTCGTCGACGCGGACACCCGCGTCGGCACCACCACCGCGTTCGGTCCCGAACTGCCGCTGACGGGACTGCTCGTGGACCAGCAGGCCGCACTGCTCGCCCAGAGCGTCACCGAGCCCGGCACCGCCAAGTGCACCTACGGCACGGGCGCGTTCCTCCTCGCGCAGACCGGCCCGCACCCCCTGCGCAGCACCTCCGGACTGGTCGGCTGCGTGGCCTGGCGGCTCGCCGGCCGGACCAGCTACTGCCTGGACGGGCAGGTCTACACGGCCGCCTCCGCCGTGCGCTGGCTCACCGATCTCGGGGTGATCTCCGGCGCCGCCGACATCGACACCGTGGGCGGGCGCGTCCCGGACGCGGGCGGCGTCACCTTCGTCCCCGCGCTCGCCGGCCTCGCCGCTCCGTGGTGGCGGGGTGACCTGCGGGGCTCGGTCACCGGTCTGGGCCTCGACACCACCGCCGGGCATCTGGTGCGCGCCCTGTGCGACGGTGTCGCCGCCCAGGTGGCGGAGCTCGCGGACGCGGTCGCCGCCGACCTCGGCGCCCCGCTCACCGCCCTGCGCGTCGACGGCGGGCTGACCCGTTCCGCGCTGCTCATGCAGGCCCAGGCCGACCTCCTCGGGATCCCCGTGGAGGTGTCGGCGCTGCCGGACGTCACCGCGCTCGGCGTTGGCGCCGTCGCCCGGCTCGGGCTCGATCCCTCGCTCACCGTCGCCGAGGCCGTCCCGCAGTGGAAGCCGTCCGCCGTCTACGAGCCGCGGGCCGGCGCGGCGGAGGCGACGGAGCGCCGCGCACGCTTCCGCGCGGCCGTCTCGGCCCTGATCGGCGACGCACCGGCATGACCGGTACCACCACCAGCACCACCGGCGGTGCCGTGACCACCGGCGGCGCCCTGCCCGGCGGGGAGTACGACGTGACGGTCGTCGGCGCCGGCGTGGTGGGCGCGGCGATCGCCCGCGAACTGGCCCGGCTCCCGCTGCGGATCGCCCTGGTCGACGCGGCCGACGACGTCGGTGACGGCACCTCGAAGGCCAACACCGCCATCCTGCACACCGGTTTCGACGCGGTGCCCGGTTCCCTGGAGTCCCGGCTCGTCCGGGAGGGCCACCGGCTGCTCTCCGCGTACGCCGCCGATACCGGGATCCCGGTGGAGCCGCTCGGGGCGCTCCTCGTCGCCTGGGACGAGGAACAGCTGGCCGCACTGCCGGGGCTCGCGGAGAAGGCCGCACGCAACGGCTGCCGCACGGCCCGGATCATCCCGGCCGCAGAGGTACGGGCCCGCGAGCCGGAGCTCGGACCCGGGGTGCTGGGAGCGCTCGGCGTGCCGGGGGAGTCCATCATCTGCCCCTGGACGACCACGCTCGCGTACGCCACGCAAGCCGTCCGCGCAGGCGTCGACCTCCACCTCAACTGCCGTGTGCAGAACGTCACTTCGGGCGAAGCGCATACCCTGGCCACGAGCCGGGGCCCACTGCGCACCCGGCACCTGGTCAACGCGGCCGGCCTGTACGCCGACGAGATCGACCGGCTCCTCGGCCACGCGGACTTCGCCGTGACGCCCCGGCGCGGCCAGCTGATCGTCTTCGACGAGCTCGCCCGCGGCCTGGTACGGCACATCCTGCTGCCCGTACCGGGCGCCCTCGGGAAGGGGGTGCTGGTGTCGCCGACGGTGTACGGGAACGTGATGCTCGGCCCGACGGCCGAGGACCTGGACGACAAGACGGACACCGGATCGACCGCCGAGGGGCTCGCGCTGCTGCGGGAGAAGGGCCGGCGGATCGTGCCGGCCCTCGTGGAGGAAGAGGTCACCGCCGTGTACGCCGGCCTGCGGGCCGCCACCGGCGACGACGACTACGCGATCCGGGCCCACCCCGCGCAGCGGTACGTCACCGTGGGCGGGATCCGTTCGACGGGACTGACGGCCTCGATGGCGATCGCCGCCCACGTCGTGGAACTGCTCGCCGACGGCGGCCTGCCGGTGGCAGGGGCCCGGGAGCTGGAACCCGTGCGGATGCCGAACCTGGGCGAGGCGTTCCTCCGGCCCTACCGCGACGCCGAGTTGATCGCACGGGACCCGGAGTACGGCCGGATCGTCTGCCACTGCGAGCGCGTGACGCGGGGGGAGATCCGCGACGCGCTCGCCTCGGCCGTCCCGCCCGCGTCGCCGGACGGCCTGCGGCGGCGCACCCGCGCACGGGCGGGCCGCTGCCAGGGCTTCCACTGCGGGGCCGCCGTCCGCGCGCTGTTCGAGGAGGCCCGCAGGTGAGCCGCGACCGCACGGTCGACGTCCTGGTCGTCGGCGCCGGTCCCGCCGGACTGGCCCTGGCCGCCCGCCTCGCCCGCGCGGGCGCGGGCCACGTCGAGGTCCTGGAGCGCGAACAGGACGCGGGCGGCGTGCCGCGCCACTGCCACCACGGCGGATTCGGGGGGCCCGTACTCCCCTGGCTCACCGGACCGGCGTACGCACGGCGGGCCGTGCGGGCGGCGACGGCGGCCGGGGCGATGCTCCGTACCGGTGTCAGCGCCACCGGCTGGGCCGGACCGCTGACCCTGGAGACCACGAGCCCGGCGGGCCTGGAGCGGATCACGGCCCGGGCCGTCGTCCTCGCCACGGGTGCCCGCGAGCGCCCCCGCAGCGCCCGGCTGGTGCCGGGCTCCCGGCCGGCGGGCGTGCTGACCACCGGGGAGCTGCAGCAGTCGGTCCACCTGTACGGCCAGGACATCGGCCGGCGGGCCGTCGTGGTGGGCGCCGAGCCGGTGGCCCGGTACGCCGTACGCACCCTGCGCCGGGCGGGAGCCGAGGTGGTGGCCGTGGTCACGGAGCGCTCCCGTGGCGCCGCCGTACCAGGAGTCCCGCTGCTCACGGCCACGACGGTGGGTGAACTGCGCGGCCGGGGCCGCCTGTCGGGCGTGGCCGTGCGCCACGAGGACGGCCGCCGCGGGGTCCTCGCGTGCGACACGGTGGTCTTCACCGGCGATTGGATCCCCGATCACGAGCTGGCGCGCCGCGGCGGCATCGCCGTGGACCCCGGCACCCGCGGTCCTTCCGTGGACGCGTCGTTCCGTACGCCGGTGCCCGGGGTCTTCGCGGTCGGCAACGCCCTCCACGGCGTCGAACGCGCCGCCACCGCGGCCGCGGAAGGCGCCGCCGCCGCGGCCCCCGTCCTGGCCCGCCTCTCGGGTGCGCCGTGGCCGGAGCCCGGTCCACCGCTGGTCGTCCGGGCCCCGCTGCTGTGGGTGGCGCCCAACCGGCTCACGGACCCCGGGGGGCGGCCGCTGCTGCTGCGGTCGGGGGAGCCGCTGACCGCCCCGGTGCTGACGGCCGCCCAGGACGGCCGGCTGCTGTGGCGACGGCGGTTCCCGGTCCGGATGACGCCGTCGCGGTCGCTGAAGCTGCCGCCGGGGTGGACGGACCGCGTCGACCGGTCGGGCGGTCCGGTCGTGCTGGGCGTCGGCTGACGGCGACGCTCCCCGCGCCCGGTGGACGGCGACGGGCGCGCCCTTGACTACGTTCCGTGAATAGATGGATACTCTGTGTCACGATCTTGGTCGCTCACAACGTCACCTACGGGGTCACACCCCGTCAGGAGGTACCGACGTGCCGTTTTCCGTCCCTGGACTGGCCGACGACCTGCCCCCCGATCTCCTGGACCGCTGGAACAAGGAGATCGACCGCCAGTTCAGGAGCCTGGAGCCTGATCTGGGGAGCAAGTACTTCACCCTGGAACCCGACGATCCGGCCGCCGATCGGGTGGCCGTCACCTGGTTCGGGAATCCGGCCGAGCCCGAGTTCTGCTTCGACGCCGCCACGGCCCGCACGTTGTCCGACTGGGGTGTACGCGGCCGACGCGCCCTGCACAACGAGTACTGCGAGTACGCGGTCATCAGTGCGGCCGACACCGAGGGACGGATGCGCCCCAAGCGGGTGCAGGTCACCACCGAACTCCCCGAGTACTACCTGATGCTCGCCGAACACGCCCCGGACCGCCTGCGGGAGATCCTCACCGCGACGCTCGGCACCGAACCCCGCTGGCAGGAACTCTACGGACCGGCCGTCGCGGACCCGAACCCGCTCGCTCCGGCCCAGCGCCGCGTGGCCTTCGCCCGCCACCTGACCGGCCACGGACTGCACCGCGACCTGATCGACGCCGGAGTCCCCGCTGCCCCGGCGGGCTCGCTCAACGCGGCCAACGCCCTGTTCATGGCCCATCCCATCAACGGGCTGGACGACCTGATCTACATCGTGATGTTCGGCGCGAAGCCCTACGCCCGCCGGAATTCCGCCGGCGGCTTCGAACCCGCCGGACGGGACCAGATCTTCCGCCAGCAGCCCGGGCTCGAAGCCCTCTCCTGCCGCCATGCCGACCCGGCCGCCGCGCTGGCCGCCGCGGATGCCGCCTTCCAGGGCCGGACCGTGTCCTTCGCCGACCCGCTGGGCATGTACATCCAGCAGTTCACCTCCGAGGTCTTCCTCTTCGAGGGCGGGCCCGTCCCGGACCCGTGGATCCGGCTGGGGCGCGGTCGGCAAGGACTGCACCAGCGCCTCGAATTCGGCCCGCCGGACGACGACCCGCACTTCCTCGACGACATCACCGTGGTGGAGGGCGACGAGGAGGAGCCCCTGACCGGCGGCTACCAGGTCGTACGCCAGGTACAGGTGGGCCCGGTGGTCGCGCTCGGCGCACCGGCGCCCGTACCGCCCGCTGACTTCGTGGTCCTCGCCGACTCGCCCGGACCCATCCGCTGCCGGGACGCGAGCGTGTGCACCGACACGGTGGGGCCGCTGAAGGAAGCCTTCGACGCCGAGGCCCTGCTGCCCGGACCCGTGGGCGCCGGCCCCCGGGGCGGGAGATGAGCGTCCTCCAGGACGGGATCTACCACGGGCCCGGCCGGCGCCCGCCCGGCCATCTGGCGCTCGTGTTCCTGCGGGCCGACCCGGAGGCCGGTGCCACGGCCGTCGACGGCGCGCTGCGCGAGGTGACCACGATGCTGCGCGGGCTCGCCGACGGCGTCGTACCAGAACTGCCAGGCCACCCGGTGCCGAGCGCCGGGCTGGAGTTCCTGCTCGGCCTCGGCCCGAAGGCCTTCGACATCGCCGGCGCGAAACTCCCGTGCCCGGCCGCACTCGGCCCGCGCCTGCGGTTCCGCTCGCCCCGCCCCACCGGCGGCGGACCGCTGCTGGTCGGCGGGGGCCTGTCCTACGCGGCGGACGTCACCCGCAACGACGCCACGGAGGAGTTCTGCCTGCAGCTCACCGCGGACACCCAGCTCGCGGTCTCGCGTGCCGTGGTGGAGCTGTGGAAGCTGCTGCGCGGCGCGCGCACCGGCGACACACGGACTGCCGCGCTGGAGATCGCGGGCATCCACACCGGATTCCAGCGCGACGACCGGCGCAGCTGGATCGGCTTCCACGACGGCGTGTCCAACCTGGAGAGCGCCGACCGGGAACGGGTCATCAGCATCGCGGCGGCCGACGCTGGCCCGGACCCCTGGACGATCGGCGGTACCTGTCTGGTCTTCGCCCGCCTCGCCGTCGACCTCGACCAGTGGCACCTCCTGCCGCGCGCGCAGCAGGAGTTCCTCGTCGGCCGGGACAAGCTCACCGGAGCCCCGCTCACCGGCCGTGATGCCGACGGGAGGCCCGTACCGGCCGCGGGCTGTCCGGTGGCCGGGACCACCGAGGTGACGCAGCCGGGCAACGAGGACTTCCTGGAGCCACGGCCCACCGCCGATCCGGTGCTGCTCACCGCCCATGTGCGGCGGGCCAATCTGACCGGCACCGCCGACCCCGACCAGAGCGGCTCGCTGCGGGTGTTCCGGCAGGGGTACGAGTTCTTCGAACCGGTCGCGGCCGCCCCCGGCTTCCGGGCCGGGCTGAACTTCGTCGGCTTCCAGGACAGCCCCGAACGGGTGCTGCGCATCCTCACCCAGCGCGGCTGGCTGGGCGGCGTCAACTTCGGCGGGCAGCCCGGTCCGGACGGACCGGCCGGGCGGCTGCTGACGGTACGGGCGGCAGGCACGTATCTGGTTCCGCCCGTACGGGACGGCGCCCCCTACCCGGGGGCGGAGGTATTCGGCTGAACAGCCGCCCCCGCTGACCGGATTCCCCGGACTCCTCGGATCCCCGGACTCCTGGAAGGAAACAGAGACTCACAGTGATCGAACAGATCTGGCTCCATCCACCGCTCGCCTTCGCCCGGCTGGGCCCGTCCCCCGTGCCCTGCGACAACTACCGGTGGGGAATGAGCGACCTGACGCCGGGCGGCACCGGCAAGACCGTCGTCGAGCCCCGCCCCTCCCTCGACGTAGCCGAGGACGGGACCCTGACGGAACGGGAGCCCGAGGGGGACCGCGTCCGGTTCAAGGACGCCGACGGCTTCCGTCCGCTCTGCCCCTTCTTCGAGGTGCACGGCACGTGGACGGCCGACGGGGAGCGGCACACCGGCCCGCTCACCACCGATGTGCTGGCCGCCGCCGGCACGGAACTCGCGGGCGTGCACTGGGAGGTGGAGGTCGCCAATCTGAAAGCGCACCACTGCACCCTCTCGCCGGGCGACCGGATCGAGGCCGGTGTGGAGCTGGCTGGTGACGACCACCGGCGCAAGCCGCTGGAGGGGCGATCGCCGCAGGGGGCCGACCGGCCGCTGGTCCCGGCCGGGCGGCACGTACCGCTCGGGTCCGTCCAGGTACCCAGGCCCGACCACCGGTTTCCCGAACTCCGGTTGCGTTTCACACCCGCCACCGGAGCGGTGTACGGCCCCACGAACCTTCCGGCGCGCTCCCAGCGGTTCGTCCTGCCGGCCGAGCACCTGTTCCTCTCCCCGGACGCGCGATGGTGCGAGTTCACCGGCGAGGACGATCCGCGGACGGTTCCCGGAGGGCTGTTCGCCGGCTCGCGGGAGGAGGACGGCGAGACGAGCCTCGGACTGGTCGACGACGTGTGCGACGGCCTGGTCACCGTCACCCTGCCGGGCGGCCTGTCGGCACGCGCGCGGATCGTCGTCACCCCGCCCGATTTCGCACCCGACCGCAGACCCTTCACCTCCCTGGCCGACGGCCTGGCGGACCGGGTCAAGCGCGGGGAGGTCCGCGACCCCGACTACATCGCCGCGCACCCGCAACTGACCGCGCTGGAGGTGCGCGACCTGTTCGAACGGGTGCTGGAGGCCATGGACGCCGTCAACGTCGACGCGCAGAACGAACGGGCGACGCTGGAGAACGAGAGCACGGCCGAGGACCTCGGCCTCCCCACCGGCCCGGCCCGGGCCCGCACCTTCGGCCCGCCCGAACCCCTGCTCGGGGTGATCCTCGCGCTCACCGAACGCGGCCGCCGCCGGCACCGCCGCTTCGTCGCGCTGGAGGCCCTGGAGGACATGTTCCGCGAACAGCCCGGACTCATCGAACGGGCCATCAGGGAGCCGGGGTCCGAAGACGTCTGGTACGACCGCCGGATGCCGGTCGCGGTGCGGGGATCCGACGCCTTCCCCATGCACCTGACCCGCCGCCAGTACGACCTTCTGGTGGCGTGGGCCGGATCGCTGCGCGATCAGGTCGAGGAGGGGACATGAGCGTACTGCTACAGATCGGCCGACGGCCGCCGGAACGGAAACCGCAGGCCGAACCGGATCCGGAAACGGGCACCGGGGGCGGGCCGCCCGGCCTCGCCGCCGAGACCAGGGTGTTCCGCAGCGCCCACGGAGCCCACCTGTTCGTCGCCGACGGCAGCCGGATCTACGACCTCCCGGAGGAGACCGCGGACCGCCTGGAACGGTGGACGGCCGCCGCCCACGACCCGGCCCAGGACGCCGCCCTCGCCGCCGGGCTGGGCCTGCCGCTCTGGGGCGGGGCGGGCCTGCCGGCCCCTCGCATCGACGGTACCCCGGCCGCCGTACCACCACTGTCCTCCCTGTCGCTCAACGTGATGCAGGCCTGCAACCTCAGCTGCGGCCACTGCTACGCCGACGAGGGCCGGTTCGGCGGCTCCGCCCGGGCCATGCCCCGCGAGACCGCGTACGCCGCCGTGGACCGGCTCCTCACGGAGGCCGCGCCGGGGGCCGCGGTGGTGGTCGGGTTCATGGGCGGTGAACCCCTGCTCGCCCGCGACCTGGTGCACGAGGTCGTCACGTACGCGACCCGGGCCGGAGCCGCCACCGGGCACGCCGTCCGCTTCGCGCTCACCACCAACCTCACCACGGTCCGGCCGGCGGACGCGGAACTGTTCGCCGCCCACCCGTTCACCGTGGCCGTCAGCCTGGACGGCGACCGGGCCGGCCACGACGCACTGCGCCGGGCCCCGGGCGGGGGCAGCGCGTACGACCGGCTGCGGGCCGGGATGGAGGTGCTGGAGCGGCACGGAAGGCCGCGCCATCTCTCGGCCCGGGTGAGCGTCACCCCGTACACCGGGCGGCTGCTCGGCATCCTGGAGCACGGCATCGGCCTCGGCTTCGACGAGGTCGGCTTCGCCGCGGTGGTGAGCGCCCCGGACCCCGCGTACGAGATCGGCCACGACGCCTTCACCGGATTCCTTGAACAGATGGTCGAGTGCGGGCAAGCGGCGCTGCGCGAGCTGACGGCGGGCCGCCCGTACCCCTTCGGCAACTTCCAGACGGCGATGTACGAACTGCACACGGGCGGCCATCGCCCGTACCCCTGTGGCGCCGGCGCCGGATACCTCAGTGCCTCCGCCGAGGGCGGTCTCTACGCCTGCCACCGGCTAGTCGACGACCCGGCCTTCGCCATGGGCTCGCTGACCCAGGGACCCGATCAGGGGGCCAGAGCGGCCCACCTGGCGGCCCGCCACGTGGACCGGGCCGAGCCCTGCCGGTCCTGCTGGGCCCGCTACCTGTGCGGCGGCGGCTGCTACCACGAGGTCACCCGGCGCGGCCGGACCGGCTGCGACTACATCCGCGGCTGGCTGGCCTTCTGCCTGCGCGCCTACGTCGAACTCTCGCAGGCCGCACCGGAGTTCTTCCGGAATCCGACCGCATCCGACCTCCCGGGGGATCCGGCTGCCCTGGCCCGCTGACCCGCGCCCCTGCCCCATCCGGCCGAAGGAGCCGCCATGAACGACCCCACTCCCGGCAGCGTCGACCTCCCCGTACCCGAGGGGAAGATCTTCCCCCGCAACCTCACCGCACGGGCCGACCACGTGGTCCGCGGCAACCCGTCCGGCTCCCGCCCGGAGAGCGGTGTCGACAACTGCTTCCCCGGCCTGGAATTCGACCAGCGCAACCTGGAGAAGGCGTTCTTCCCCGGCCTGACGGTCGACTTCCACCACGCAAGCGGATCGCGGGTGCTGGCCGTCACCGGCGGAGTCGCCGCCGACCAGGGCATCACCGACGCCGATCTGGACACGGGAACGCCGCAGGACCCACGGCCGCTCTACCTGTGGGCCGTCTGCGGGCGCACCACCGTGGATCAGGAGGAGCAGGACGCGCCCGTGTTCCACGCGACCGAGCGGACCGGCCTGGAACTGTGGCGCCGGGTGCACGACCTGCTCCCGGGCCGGGTCGCCATCGTCCTCGGCCGCACCCCGGGCAGCACCTCCCCGGGGGCGTTCTGGGTGCCGGACGGCGGCCTCAACCGCTGGCGGACGGACAACCGGAGCGAGGTGCAGTTCGACGCGGACGGAGTACTGGAATGGGCGATCCTGGTCGCCGACCGGGCCCGCTACCTCGACCCGGACGGGGTCATCGACCCCGACGTGTACCAGGCCGGCGACCTCACCCGGAGTCTCTGCGCGCCCTGGCAGTACGACTTCCGCGAATGCGGCTGCTACTACTGGGCCGCCTCCAAGCCGGACATCTCCACCAGCTCCGACGGAGTGCACCGCAACCTCAACTTCCAGCGCCGCGACCGCACCACCAACCCGCCCGAGCCCGACATCCCCACGATCCGGGGCCGGGCCGCCAAGGAGCTCGACCACCCCGCCCTGATCGCGAACTGGAACGTGCTCCCCGTCGTCCTCAACGGCCGCGAGGACGACAGCATGCAGCTTCCGGACTGGTCCGGCCTCCAGCCGATGACGCGAGCGAAGGTGATCCGGGAGCTGGAACGCCTCGCCTGCGTCGAGCACGCGCTCTGCCTCGAATACCTCTACGCGCACTACTCCCTGAACGCCCCGCCCGTCCTCGATCCGGCCGTGCACGACCCGGCCACACCCCAGGGGGCGCGCACCCGGAAGATCTACGCGGCCGCCGCGGAGGTGTTCTCCGTCGCGGTGGACGAGATGCGCCACCTGAGATGGGTCAACGAGATGCTCGGCACACTCGGCCGGCCACTGCGCCTCGAACCGCCCCGGCCCGACACCGTCATCCAGCTCCAGACGGGCCTGCGCTTCGAGCTGAAGCCGCTCACGCCCGAACAACTGGACTGGTTCATCGCCGTGGAGCGCCCCAGCGCGGTGACCGCCGACCCGCAGGGCATCGACGGGATGTACGTCAAGCTGCACGAGACCATCGTCCGCTGCCCGGAACTCTTCCCGGAGGCGGACCGGCTGGCGCACCTCATCAAGCTCATCATCGACGAGGGCAACGACCACTACCGCCGCTTCACCGCCGTCAAGGAGCACCTCGCGGAGCTTTCCCCCGACGACTACCTCCGGCCGCTGAGCACCGATCCGGGCACTGCGCTGGACGTCCAGCTGGTCGAACTGTCGGCGCTGAACTACACCATGCTGCTGGGCGCCTTGGAGGCCACGCTGAAACGGGGCGACACCGCGGGCGGGGTGCTGATCGAACAGGCCCGCCGGACGATGTTCAACCTCCACGAGCTCAACCACCTCCTCGCGTCACGCGGCGTCGCACCCCGCTTCACCAAGCTCCCCGTGGCGCCCGTACCCGCCGGCGAGCAGGCGATCGCGCCCGCGTCCGGGCCCGCTCCGACTCCTGCGCCGGTTCCCGCACGGGCACCCGGCCCGGACCTCGCCGACGGCCAGGCCGCCCTGGCCGCCGCACGGGCTTCCGGCGCGGTACGGCAGAGCATCAACGCCCTCGCCGTCGACGGGGTGCGCGCCATGATGACCCGTCATCAGGCCGACACAGACGCCCTGATCGCCGCCTTCAGCGTGCGATGAGCCGGGCCGACGTCGAGATCGCCGGTTCCGGGCTGGCCGAAGTCACCTGCGCCTGGCTCCTCGCCGCACGGGGCCACCGGGTCCGGCTCCGGCCGCGCCCGGACGGGGGCCGGCGGCCGCTCCTGCTGGGCGAATCCACCCTGGCCCTGCTCCACTCCCTGTGGGGCATCGGCAGCCCGGACGAACTGGGCCTCGTCACCCATGGACTGACCCACCGGCGGGCCTGCTGGGGCACCGGTCCGGCCGGCCCCCGCACCGGAGCGCCGGCCGTGGTGCTGGACGGGGCCCAGCTGGCGGCCCGGCTGCTCGACCGCCTCGCCGCACACCATCCGGACGCCGTCGCCGGAGAACCCGGGGGAGGCGGCGTACCGCAGTGGACGGTCACGGCCGCCTCCCACCCCGACGACCGGTGGACGGCCGGCCGCCGTCGGCTGCTGGCCGGTGAAGCGGCCCTCGCACCCGGCCAGGACGACACCACCGCCCGCCTCGCCTGCACCGAACTCGCCTGGCTCCACCTCACTCCACTGGGTGACGGGAGTGCTCTGCTCCAGGCCATGATCCCGGGTCCCGCCGCCCACCCCGAGAACCTGCTGAGCCGCCTGCTCGCCGGATCCGCCCTGGCCCCCCGGCTCCTGCGGGCACCGGCCGCCGCCGTCTCGCTGCCGGCCGCCCCCCGCCTCCACCGCACCCTGGCGACCGCCCCGACCCCGCACACCCCCGGGCGGCTCCTGGTCGGTGCGGGCGCCATCCGCTACGACCCGCTCAGCGGCACCGGCACGGCCCAGGCCCTGCGGACGGCCGTCCTCGCTACGGCGGTCATCCACGCCGCGGCCACCGGAACGTCCCCGCAGGCCTTGTGCGCCCACTACGCGGGCCGCCTGCGCACGGCCTTCAGTGCCCACCTGGCCACGTGCGCCCGGCTCTATCCGCAGGCTTTCCCGTCCCCCGCATGGCATCACGAGATCGACGCCTGCCGCTGAGCGGGAGAGCCAAGCGTTCGGCGCCGGGTGCTGCGCAATGCCCGGCGCCCGTACCGGTCCGCGTTCTACCTGGCACGCCCGGCACGCCTGGGGCCCGGGAGCTCGACGTACCGCCGCTCGCGGATTCCCGGAAGGAGATCCTCGTCCTGGATGTCCAGGGGGTGGCCGGGCGTCCGCCGGGACCTTCCGTTTCCGTCCGGAAGAGGCCGCGAGAAGCAGGGGGCGGAGACCTCCCGGCGCCCGGTGGCCAGGAAGCGTGCGCTCACCGAGGGGGCCGCGCGGGCGTTCCGCTTCGCCCGCACCGGCCGGGCCGGCCGGGACCCCGGAGTCAACTGCGGCGCTCATCAGGAAGGTTCGCTTCCGCAGCGGTCCTCTGGATTATTGACCAGAGGTCATGTCACACCCCGGGAAGGGGTTTTGTAGATCTGCACGAAGAGTAGGTTTCAGCCAGCGTACGTTTTCATGTCTTCCGTCCCTGCCTGACTCCGCCCGGTTGCCTGTGTACTCCTTCACACACGATGCAACGAAGCGGGGGAGAGGGAGCCTTGAGCGAGACGTTGTCCGTCCGGCTGCTCGCCATGGCCTGGCTCGATCCAGGCGTCACCGTCCTGGCCCGCACCCCGGTCGCACCGGAGCACATCGCCGGCGTTCAGCCGTAGCGATCTCCCGCGGGTACCGCCGACCGCGCCGATCCCCGGACACCGGCCCCCGGAGCGGCACCCGCGAGACCCACCTGTCGCCCCTGGTCCATGTCCCGCACGGGCAGAACACCAGGGAAATCCCCCACCGTCTCCCAAGGAGTGACCGTGACCGCGCACACCCAAGAAGCGAACATCCAGGACCTCAAGCGCACCTGGCTGGACGAGGCGATCAGACTGGCCACGAACAGCGTGGCGAACGGCGGCGGGCCGTTCGGCGCCCTGGTCGCCAAGGGCGGCGAGATCGTGGCGATCGGGAACAACCAGGTCACCTCCACCCTGGACCCGACCGCCCACGCCGAGGTGACCGCGATGCGTGCCGCCTGCAAGGAGCTGGACACCTTCTCGCTCGAAGGCTGCGTCCTGGTGACCTCGTGCGAACCGTGTCCGATGTGCCTTTCCTCGGCGCTGTGGGCGCGGGTCGACCGGATCGTCTTCTCCGCCGACCGGCACGACGCCGCGGTGGCCGGTTTCGACGACCGCAAGTTCTACGACCTGTTCGAAAAGCAGCCCGCGTCGAAGTGGCCGTTGGCGATCGAGCACCTGGACCTGCCCCACCGTACGGCGCCGTTCGACGCGTGGGTGGCCAAGACCGACCGCATCGACTACTGAGGCAGCGGTTCACGAACCGACCGGACCACTGTGGCCGCCGGAGCTTTCCGGCACCGCAACACCAGGTGAACGTGCACGGACGGCAGTGAACACCCCGCGAGCCGGGCGCCGGATCGACAGCGTCGTCCGCCGCCCGGTCGTCACCGGTGGGGGCCGCCGTGACGCGTTCCGGGACCGGTCGGCGGCGCTGCCCCGTTGCCGACGGCCGAGCGTGCAAGATGAACCCGACTGACCTGTCGTCATGACCGAGGTGGGTTCGCATGCCCCGCAGCACCGCCGATGACGCCGGGCGGCGACACCCTCGGCTCCCGCGACGCATCGGTACCTGGCCGGCCGTGGGAGTCACGGTGGCCGTCCTCGTCGCCGCCAACCTGGCCCTGCACCGCTGGACGGGCCTGTGGAGCCTGGTGACGGCCGTCGTGGTCAGCGGCCTGCTCCTCGGTGTGCTCCGCTGGGCCGGCGGAACCCTCGCGGACGCGGGTCTGGCCCGGGGCACGCTGGCCCGCGGCGCCCGTTGGGCGCTGGTCCTGATCGGTCTGGTCGGTGTCGTCTACCTGGCCGGGGCCCTGCTGCCGGCCACCAGGGGGCTGTTCGAGGACCGGCGGTACGAGGCGATGGACGGGGGCGAGGTGATGCTCCGCGCGTTCGTGCTGGTGCCCGTCGGCACGGTCCTGGTGGAGGAGATCGCCTTCCGTGGCGTGCTCTACGGCCTCGTGGACCGCGTCCGCGGGGCGGTCTGGGCGACCGCCGTGTCGAGTCTGCTGTTCGGGCTGTGGCACGTGCTGCCGTCGCTGCACCTGGCGACCGCGAAACCGGCCGTGAACTCGGTCGTCGGCGACTCCGGGCTGGGGTCCGTGCTGGCGGTGCTGGGGGCCGTGCTGTTCACGGCGGCGGCCGGCGTCCTGTTCTGCGAACTGCGCCGCCGCAGCGGCAGCCTGCTGGCTCCCATGGGCCTGCACTGGGCGGTCAACGCCTTCGGCTACCTCGTCGGGTACCTGCTGCGCTGACCGGCGGCGGGGTGGGCTCAGTTCTGCGGCGAGACGATGCCCTTCAGCTCGTTCAGGTCCTGTGCGGTGAATCCGCCGGGCCGCATGACATCGTTCCAGGCGTCGACGTACGCGGCCTTGTACGTGTGGCCGTGGCCGTCCGGTACGCCGGTCGAGAACGGCAGGTCGGCGGTGACCTGCCAGAAGGTCACGAACGGAATCCAGACCATGGATTCGAGCACGTCCGAGCCGGGCCGCTCCCCGATCCAGTCGGGCTCGGTGAGAGCCAGGCTCGGGCTCCACCAGACGATCGGGTCGGACGGGTGCATCAGGTAGAGCACCCGCGGACCGTCCCACGGCCGGTCCGCCGGAGGGGTCCCGGTGGCCGGGTCGTCGGTGAACCGGACGGTCCGCCCCTCCCGGTAGACGGGTTCGATCTCGGGACTGCCGGCGTCGCGGTCGTCGCTGAACTCGCGGAACAGCGTGTTGAAGTTGGGCGGGCCGGCGAACACGGTGCCGGCGGTGCGGTTGCGCAGGTCGGCCTCCCCGCTGAAGGCCGTCTCGCCGCCGAACGACCCCAGGCTCTCACCCGCCACGAACAGGCGCGGGCGCTGGTCCGGGGGCAGCTTGGACCATTTGTCGTAGACCGCGTCGAAGAGATCACGGCCGGCCTCGCGCGCCTTGGACTGGTCCACCAGGTACGACATCCACGACGGCAGGTACGAGTACTGGATCGCCACGCTGGCCGCGTCGCCGTTGCCCAGGTACTCGAACGAGTCCACAGCGGCGGGATCGACCCAGCCGCTGCCCGTGGTGGTCATCACGAGCAGGTTCTCGCGTGTGAAGCCGCCCGCCCGTTCGAGGTCCGCGACCGCCCGGGCCGCCCGGGTCTCCGTGTCGTCGGAGGTCTCCAGCCCGGCGTAGGCGCGGATGGGCTCCTGCGCCGTACGGTGGGTGAACGCGCCGATCTCCTGGGCCGAGGGCCCTCCGTCGGCGAACGCCCGGCCCTCCCGGCCCAGTGAGTCCCACGGCACCAGCGAGCCGGGCCCGCCCGAGCGCAGCGCCGACGTGGGCTGGTGCACGCCTTCCGGGGTCTCCGTGTCACGCAGCGAGAAGGCCTCGTTGGACGCGTTCACGAAGCTGCTCAGCAGCAGCCCGGAGAACGCGGCCCACGCCAGGCCCGCCACCAGGAGCCAGCCGACCACCCGCGCCGCCCGCCTGCCGATCCAGCGCCCGAGCAGGTCGGCGGCCCGGTGGTACAGGGCCCGGAGCCCCCGCCCGGCCAGGAGCAGGAGCAGGAAGACGAGGGCGGCGACGAAGGGGCAGGCGACGGTGGCGAGGGCGTTGTAGTCGGTGACGTCCATGAGCCGGCGGATCTCGTGCTGCCAGTACTGGCCGAGCCCGAAGGAGACGCCGAAGAGCACGACCGCACTGACGATCAGGACGAGCCACGACCGGCGCGAGGGGCTGCGCGCGTCCCGGTCGGCGAAGGCGCGCCACACGTAGGCGGCGACCACGCCCAGCCCGTAGCCGATGGCCGCGCTGATGCCGCAGACCAAGCCCTGGAGTACGCCGCCACGGGGGAGCAGTGACGGGGTGAAGGACAGACAGGCCAGGAGGAGCGCGCCCCAGCAGCCGGGCAGTGTCAGGCGGGGCTGCAGGCGGTGTCTGCGTCCCGGCTCGTCCTGCGCGGGAGGTACCGGCGGATCCTGGCTCATGGCGTCCTCCACGGCCATGGTGCCCTGGCTCCGCCGGTCGTGCCATCCGGGGCGCGGGCCGTCATTTCGGGCCGGCGGGCGGGGGACCGGCGGTCCCGTCGGGGCCCGGTGCGGACCACTGCGCTCCGGTGCGCAGCCGGAAGGCGGCGACCGCGGCCTCCACGGTGGGGAAGAAGTGCCGGGGGTCGATGGTCCGGGTGAGTTCGTACCGCTCGATCTTCCGCCGCACCGGGTCCTTGAGCTCGGCGAACACGAGGTGCACACCGGCCGCGTTGAGCGCCTCGTCGAGCTCCTCCAGGATGTCGGCGGCGGTGGTGTCCACGTCCGTCATCGGCTCCGCCGCGACGACGATCCAGCTCGGCCGCGGATCCGCCCCGGCCAGCCGCCTGACCTCGTCCCGGAAGGTCTTGGCGTTGGCGAAGATGAGCGGGGCGTCGAACCGGTAGATCACCAGGCCCGGCAGGTGCTCGGAGTGCGGGTACGAGCGGGTGTCGTGGTAGCCCTCCAGCCCCCCGACCCGCCCCAGCACGGTGTCGTACGGCCACCAGGCGCGCCGGAAGACGTTGAGTACGGACAGGGCCACGGCGATGGCGATGCCGGGCAGCACGCCGAGCAGGGCCACGCCGGCGAAGGCCGCGAAGCAGAGCAGGAACTCCGCCCGGCGCTGCCGCCAGAGCCGGACGGCCCCCGGGACGTCCGCGAGGGACAATGACGCGGTGATGACCACGGCCGCGAGGGCCGGCTGGGGGAGGTTGCGGAACAGACCCGGAGCCACCACGAGCATGAGGACGATGAGCGCCGCCCCGACGACCCCGGTGAGCTGGCTCCGGGCCCCCGCCCGCTCCGCCACCGCCGTCCGGGAGCCGCTGCTGCTGACGGGGAAGCCCTGGAAGAGCGCGGCCGCCAGGTTGGCCGCACCGACGCCCGCCATCTCCTGGTTGCCGCGGACCTCCTGGCCGGTGCGGGCCGCGAAGGCGGACGCGTTGGAGATGGTGTCGGCCAGCGACACCAGGGCGATGCCCAGCGCACCGCCGAGCAGCGGCGCGAGGTCGGCGAGCCCCACCTCGGGGAGGGTGAACGGCGGGAAGCCCTCGGGCAGTACCCCGACCAGGCCCACGCCGTGCTCGTCCAGGTCGAAGACGGCGGCCGCGCCGATCGCCAGGACCACCATCACGAGCACCGCGGGAACCTTCGGCAGGAAGCGCTGCAGGACCAGGATCAGGGCGATCCCGCCGAGGCCCACGGCCGCGGCGGCCGGTACCACCGCCCCGTCGGCGATCTCCCGCACGACGCCGGCACACTCGCCGATCAGGTTGTCCGCCTCGACCTTGAAGCCGAGCAGCTTGGGGAGCTGGCCGATGAGGATGGTCAGGGCCAGGCCGTTCATGTAGCCGATCATCGTCGGTTTGGAGATCAGGTCGGCGATGAAGCCGAGCTTCGCCACCGAGGCCAGGATCATGATGGCCGCCACCATGACCGCGAGCATCGACGCCAGCGCGACGGCCCGGTCGGGATCCCCGTCGGCCGCCACCAGGGGCAGCACGGTGGCGGCGATCATCGGACCCAGCGAGGAGTCCGGGCCCAGCACCAGGATCCGGGACGGCCCGAACACCGCGTACCCGAGCATGCAGAGGATCGTCGTGTACAGGCCGGTGATGGCCGGCAGGCCCGCCAGCTCGGCGTAGGCCATGCCCTGCGGCACCAGCAGCGTCGTCAGGACGACTCCCGCGACCAGGTCCTTGGGCAGCCACTCGCGCCGGTAGGACGACACCGCGCGGATCCCGGGAACCGCCCGGAAGCGGGAGAGCACCCTGTGGCCGTCGTGCCGGGTGGTCACGGAACGGCCTTCCTCACGCGGTCCTCGACGCGGCCCTGGACC
Organism: Streptomyces sp. NPDC030021; assembly: GCF_055574035.1. Taxonomy (NCBI): domain Bacteria; kingdom Bacillati; phylum Actinomycetota; class Actinomycetes; order Kitasatosporales; family Streptomycetaceae; genus Streptomyces; species Streptomyces sp. NPDC030021. The sequence continues at coordinate 449,617 of NZ_JBVIAH010000004.1, read as the reverse complement.
GGCGGGCCACGAGCTTGCCGAGTTCCCATACGAGCAGGAGTGCGACGGCGGCCAGCAGCGCCCAGCCGAACTGCCGCGCGTCGATCTCGGTCGTCCCGAGGACACGCTGGAAGCCGTCCATCTGGGTCACCAGCACGGAGAGCACGAACTGGGCCAGGGCGACCCAGTTCATCTGCTTGCTGTCGAACGTGGACGTCGTCAGCACGGAATCCGTCTCGCTGCGGCACTCGAACGCCGCCACGATCAGGCACAGGGAGAAGGCCGTGAACGCGATCGACCGGCCGATCTCGACGTCGCCGAAGTGCCTTTCGCCGAGCGTGATCAGGCCGAGCAGGAGGACGGTGATCGCCAGCCCGCCGAGCCCGACGGTGACCAGCACGGGACGGGTGAGCACCGATTCTCCGCGCGGACGCGGCCGGCGCCGCATGAGCCCGGCGCTCTCCCGGTCGAAGCCGAGCGCGAAGCCGAAGGAGGCGTTGACGACGAAGTGGATCCACAGCACCTGCGGCGGGGTGAACGGCTCGCCGGCGGCGATGTTGAAGACGGTCGCCCCGAGGAACGTCAGCACGAACGTGACCAGCAGGAGCAGGACGAACCGGATGTACTTGGTGAGGTTGTCGTAGATCGTCCGGCCCTGCTCGACGGCGTAGACGATGGTGGCGAAGTTGTCGTCGGAGAGGATCATGCGGCCGGCGTTCTTGGCCACGTCCGTGCCGCTGCCCATGGCGATACCGATGTCGGCGGCCTTGATGGCGGGAGCGTCGTTGACGCCGTCCCCGGTCATCGCCACGACCTCGCCCTTCTTCTTCAGCGTGTTCGCGAGCAGCACCTTGTGCTCCGGGGCGACCCGCCCCACCACACCGATCCCCTCGATGCGGGCGAGCTGCTCCTCCTCGCTCATGGCGGCGAAATCGGAGCCGAGAACGGCCTCGCCGGGGATCCCGATCTGCCGGGCGATCGCCGCCCCGGTGGTGACGTCGTCCCCGGTCACCAGGCGGACCCGGATGTGCGCCGCCTGCGCGCCGGCCACCGCGGCCCTGGCCTCCTCACGGGGCGGATCGACCATGCCGACGAGACTCGTCATCCGCAGCCCGGTGACGTACGCGAGCAGGTCGCCCTCCGGATCGAAGCCGTCCGGGTCCAGGTCACGCATGGCCGCCGCCATCACCCGCCGCCCCTCGCCGCCCATCCGCTCGCTCTGCTCCTCGGCCCGGCGGAGCAGACCGGCGTCCCACGGGACGGTCTCGCCCGCCGCGAGCGCGGTGGCGGCCCGGGCCATCACCGCAGGGGCCGCTCCTTTGACGAAGCAGCGCACGACCTGCCGCCCGGAGGCGTCGACCGCCGAGTGGAAGGTGGCCATCAGCTTGTACTCGGGGTCGAACGGCAAGGTGGCGAGCCGGGGGAGGGCGTCCCTGGTGGCGTCGGTGTCCAGGCCGGCCTTGTGCGCGAGCACCAGCAGCGCCCCCTCGGTCGGATCGCCCACCACCTCACCGCCCACCAGCTTGGCGTCGCTGGCCACCACGTACGGCAGGATCGCGTCCTCGATCCCCGCGGCGGACCCGGCGGCGTGATGGACCTTCCCCGCGAGTCCGTAGCCCGTGCCCGACACGGTGTACCGGTCGGTGGGGCTCAGCACTTCGACGGCGGTCATCTGGTTCATCGTCAGGGTGCCGGTCTTGTCCGAGTTGATCGCCGACGTGAACGCCAGCGTCTCCACCGACGGCAGTTCCTTGACGATGGCGTTCCGCTTCGCCAGGTTCAGGCTCCCCACGGACAGGATCGCCTGGGTCACGGTCGGCAGGGCCTCGGGGATGGCCGCGATGGCCAGTGAGACCGCGCTGACGAACAGCACGTCCCAGGCCTGGTCCCGCTGGCGTCCCAGGGCGAACATCACGATCATGGTGAGGCCCGCCGCCCCCGTGATCCACAGGGTCAGCCGGTCGAGCTCCCTGGTGAGCGGCGGCACTTCCTTCTCGGTGGCCGACAGCATCCCGGAGATCTTGCCGAGCTCGGTGTCCGCGCCGGTCGCGGTGACGATCATGAGGCCGCTGCCGTGGGTGACCGGGGTGTTCATGAACGCCGTGTTGGTCCGGTCGCCGGGCGACAGCCGGCTGCCCTGCAGCGGGCCGGTCTCCTTCGCGGCGGGAACGCTCTCACCGGTCAGCGCCGACTCGTCGATCTGCAGGGCGCTGGCCTCGATGAGACGTCCGTCCGCCGGCACCTGGTCCCCGGCGGAGATGAGCACGACATCACCGTCGACCAGCAATTCGGCGGGGATCTCGGCCTCCCTGCCGTCCCTGCGCACCCGGGCCGTCGCCTTCATCATCGACTTCAGCGCGTTCATGGCGCTCTCGGCCTTGCCCTCCTGGCGCAGGCCCACGACCGCGTTCAGCAGCGTCAGTGCGATCAGCAGGATCGCGGTGGTCCACTCCTGGATGACCAGCGAGACGATCGCCGCGGCCACCAGGACGATCTGCATGTAACTGCGGTACTGGGCGAGGAAGCGGCGCCAGGCCGGTGTGCGCTGCTCCTCGGGCAGGGCGTTGGGGCCGTGCGCGGCCAGGAGTTCCGCGGCCCGCGCCGCGGACAGGCCGGCCGCGGGATCGACATCGAACGCCGCCACGACCTCCTCGGGGGAGCGCGCGTACCAGCCGTCCCCGGCAGCCCGGGGCGGTTCCGCCACGGAATCCGACCGCACCGTCATGGTTGTGCCTCCGATCCGGGGCCGCGGACGCGTCCGGGCCGGCCGCGCGCCGTCCGAGGGCCGCTAGCCACGCTTCTTCTTCGGCTTGCTCCTCGGCTTGCCGTGCCGGGCGGCGTACGGATCGGCCGGGGCTCCGGCGGGCGCCTCCCGTTCCAGCGCCCGTTTGGTGACGAGGAGATCCTTGCGGGCCTCTTCCCCCACATCGGGGTACTGGGGATCGATGTCCATCAGGGTGTGCGCGAGGATCGCCCCCGCGCAGATCCGTGCGAACCACTTCCGGTCCGCCGGCACGACGTACCACGGCGCCCACTTCGTGCTCGTGGCCGACAGCATCTCGGAGAACGCGTGCTGGTACTCGTCCCACCGGCGCCGCTCGCGGACGTCGGCGGCGGAGAACTTCCAGTTCTTCTCCGGCAGGTCGATCCGCTTCAGGAAGCGGGTGCGCTGCTCCTCCTTGGACAGGTTCAGGAAGATCTTCACCACCTTGAACCCGTTGTCCGTCAGGTAGCGCTCCCAGCGGTTGATCTCCCGGTAGCGCCGGTCCCAGATGTCCGGCCCGAGTACGTCCTCCGGCAGCTTCTGCCGCAGGAGGACTTCGGGGTGGACCCGTACGACGAGGACCTCCTCGTAGTGCGAGCGGTTGAAGATGGCGATCTCGCCGCGTGCCGGCAGCCGCCGGGCGTAGCGCCACAGGTAGTCGTGGTCGAGTTCCTCGGAGGAGGGCACCTTGAAGCTGCTGACCCGTACGCCCTGGGGGTTGACGCCGCTCATCACGTGGCGGATCGTCCCGTCCTTGCCTCCGGCGTCGAGTGCCTGGAGGGCGAGCACCACGCCGTAGGTGTTCTGGGCGGCCAGCCGCTCCTGGTACTCGGCGAGCAGCGACACCCCGGTCCGCAGCAGTTCGGTACCCTCGCGCTTCTTCATGCCGGCCTTGTAGCGGGGATCGAAGTCCCGTTCCAGACGCACCTTCGACCCCGGTCGCACCCGTAGCGGCTCGATGAAGTCCGCGATGCGTTCGGCTCTCTCGTCGGACATCAGCGCTCGCCCCTTCCCCGGCCCCCGGCGGTCACGGCCCGTCCCCCGCTGTGTCCGGGGTGCTCCCGGTGGCGGTGGCGAGCGCCTTACGGGACCGGCGTTCGGCGAGGATCGGGACGTACTTCCTGACCCTGGCCTGCCGGAACGCGTCGTACGCGGCCTCGACCGTCGCCTCCACGGTGCCCGCGTCGACCGACGGGTAGGCCGCCTTCATCCGGGCCACGGTGGTCCGGAGGGACGCGAGTTCCTCCGGGGTGGGTGACCACTCTTCCGTTGTCCGCGCCCCGGGATCTTCCATGGCGGGGGAGGTCCCGGTCCGTTCCGCGCCCTGGAGCGTTGCAGGTGCCATATCCCACGACCTTCGGACCGCCGGTCCGCGCATGCCGACATCGGGTGAGGGTGTTCGTCATGGCGATTCTCTGCCAAACGGGACAAGATCGCCCATCGGGTGCGCGAATGTGGGAAGGCGGCTCGTGCGGCCGGGCCCGGCAAGGCCCCGAAGGGGCACCCCTGGGGGGCTAGCAGCCGCCCGGGCTCTTGTAGGCGGCATCGCACTCCGCGCCGGCGCCGCGGGCGACCTCCGTGCACAAGGTGGCTTCGACCTTGCCCAGGAGGCGGGCCAGTTCGGCGCGTTCGGCGGTGTCCAGGCCGTCCAGGGTCTGGCGTTCCAGTTCGCCCCATGCCCTGCGGACCTCGACCAGGAGTCCGCAACTGGCGTCCGTCGCCTCGACCAGGGAGGCCCGCCGGTCCGAGGGGTCCGGGCGGCGTCGCACGTGGCCGGAGAGCTCCAGGCGCTGGAGCATCTTGGTCACCGTCGAGGGGTCGAGGCCGACCGCCTTGATCAGCTCGGACTGGCGCACGGCCCCGCTGTCCCAGAGGTGCATCATCAGGAACTCCTGCCCCGGGTGCAGCCCCAGGTCCCGCAGGACCCGGCCCGCCGCGATCCGGTGGAGCCGGGAGACCCGGCTGATCGCATGACTCACCGGCCCGTCCAGCACCGCACTCGGCACCGCCGTGCACTGCGCGGCGGAGCGCGGCTCCTGTACGGATTCCGCGGTCATGGAAGCGCTCCTCCTGGTCGGTCCGGCAGATCTCCGGCGGATCCCCCGGGTGGATTCTACCGTCCGCCCACATTTTATCTTGGTCGGCCAAGTAATGAGGTACGCTGCATCCCGCAGTCAATCATTGGCCGACCAATTATCTTTGTGGGGCAGACATGACCAGCGCCTTCGAACCGGTCCACGTGGCCGGCGCCACCCTCTCCAACCGGATCGCCCTCGCCCCGATGACCCGCAGCCGCGCAGGTCAGGGCGGCATCGCGACCAGCCTCGTCGCCGAGTACTACACCCAGCGCGCATCCGCCGGCCTGATCATCACCGAGGGGATCCAGCCCTCCGTCGTCGGACAGGGCTACCCCTTCACCCCCGGCCTGCACAGCGCCGAGCAGGTCGCTGCCTGGCGCGAGGTCACCGACTCCGTGCACGCGGCCGGCGGCCGGATCTTCGCCCAGCTGATGCACTCCGGCCGCATCGGCCACCCGACGCTGCTGCCCGACGGCCTCGTCCCCGTGGCCCCGTCGGCGGTGGCCGCCCAGGGCCAGCTGTTCGCCGGCGACGGCATGAAGGACTTCGTCACCCCGCACGAGCTGACCGGGGCCGAGGTACGGCAGACCATCGCCGACTACGCGCAGGCCGCCCGCAACGCGGTCGAGGCCGGCTTCGACGGGGTGGAGCTGCACGGGGCCAACGGATACCTGATCCACCAGTTCCTGGCCCCCGGCTCGAACCTGCGCACCGACGAGTGGGGCGGCTCCGCGGAGAACCGGATCCGCTTCGCGGTGGAGGTGGTCAAGGCGGTGGCCGCCGCCATCGGCGCCGAGCGCACGGCACTGCGCGTCTCGCCCGGCAACACGTACAACGACATCTCCGAGCCCGACCCGCAGCCCGTCTACGAGGCCCTGGTCCAGGAGATCGACGGACTCGGCCTGGCCTACCTCCACGTCCTGGAGCACGCCCCCGAGGCACGCGAGGCCACCCTCGCCCTGCGCAAGCAGTTCTCCGGACCGTTCGTGCTGAACCCGGCGACCGAGGGCCCCACCGACCACCGCGCCCTCACGCTGATCGAGGACGGCGTCGCCGACCTCCTCGCCTTCGGAGCCCTCTTCCTGGCCAACCCGGACCTGCCGGAGCGCCTGCGCACCGAAGGCCCGTACAACACCCCTGACCCCGCCACCTTCTTCGGGGGCGACGCACGCGGCTACACGGACTACCCGACCCGCTAGCCGGGATCCGCCCGGGCGGGTGGGGGCGGTCCGGAGGGTCCGGCAGTATGGCCCCGTGAACTCCCTGCCCCGATGCCGTGACAGCGCCGCCGCCCCCGACCTCCGGCGGACCCGGCTGGTGGCGGCCGGGGCCGCGGTGGTGACCGTGGGTGCGGGGCTGGGACTGCGGGCCGTCGCGGCGGGGAGCACGGCGAAGTACGGGGGAGACGCCCTGTACACCGTGCTGCTGCTGACCCTCGTCGTGCTGGCCGCGCCCCGGCTGTCGCCCCTGCGGGCGGCCGGTACCGCGCTGGCCGCCAGCTGGGCCGTCGAGTTCCTCCAGCTGACCGCCGTACCCGCGGAGCTCTCCCGGCACAGCACCGTGGCCCGCCTGGTCCTCGGTTCCACCTTCAACGCACCCGACCTGTTCTGGTACGTGGTCGGCGCGGCAGCGGGCCGGCTCCTGCACACCGCGCTCGGGCCGTCCGGGACGGCCGGTCGGAGGCCGTCCTGATGGCGCCGGACTCGATCTATCGCAGCGCGGTGGGCCGGGAACTCATCCGGCGCTGGTGCGACGAACAGCTCGACGGGTGGGACGTGCCGCACGAGCGGACCGTGGTGGACGCCAACGGAGCGCGGACCCATGCCGTGTCCGCCGGTACCGGTGGCACCGCGGTCGTGTTCGTCCCGGGGACCAACTTCAACGCGGCCGCCTCGCTGCCCCTGGCCACGGCTCTCGTCGCCGCCGGCCACCGGGTGTCGCTGCTGGACGTCCCGGGACAGCCCGGCCTCAGCTCCGGCGACCGGAACCTCGCCGGGGGCCGGTTGTCCTGGTACGGAGCATGGCTGGACGAGGCGATCGACAAGACCTCGCCCGGCCCCGTGGTGGTGATGGGCCACTCCTTCGGCGCCGCCATCGCCCTGTCGAGCGCGTCCAGGCACATCGAACGCCTCGTTCTCGTCTCTCCCGGCGGCCTCACCGGGCTGCGCCTGCCCCCTGGCCTGCTGGCCGCCTCCGCCGCGTGGTTCCTGCGGCCCGCCCCCAGGAGCAGCACCAGGCTCCTGCGGGCCATGCTCGCCCCCGGCCACGAGCCCAGGGAACGGCTGGTGGAGTGGATGACGCTGGTGGCCCGGCACTCCCGCTCCAGCGGGGCGCCCGGCACGGCGGACCTGCCGGCGAAGCCGGTGCGCCGCACGGTCTTCACCGGGGAGCGCGACGTGTTTCTCCCGCCGAGGCGGCTCGGCCCGGCGGTGACCCGCACGCTGGGCGTCGAACTCCGGGTACTCCCAGGGGCCGGACACCTCGTGGTGGAGGAGGCCCCCGACCGGCTGGCCGCCCTGGTCGACGGCGGGACGTGACGGCTCGGGCGGGCGGGGCCCGTCAGGGGGACCGGCGAGCGCTGTTCAGCCGGGCGGCCTGGCGCATCAGGTGATCGCGCTCGGCGAGGTTGGGCGCCTTCCGGGCCGCCTCGGCGTACAGCCGCGCCGCCGTCACCGGGTCGCCGTCGCGCTCGTGGAGGTACGCCGCCACCGCGGTGTGGCGGGGCAGCGCGTCGTCCAGCGCCGCGAGCGCCGCCAGTCCGGCCCGTGGCCCGTCGGCCTCGCCGACGGCCACCGCGCGGTTGAGTCGCACGACCGGGCTGCCGGTCAGGAGCACGAGCTCGTCGTACCACTCGACGATCTGCACCCAGTCGGTCTGCTCGGCGGTGGGCGCGTCGGCGTGCAGCGCCGCGATGGCCGCCTGGGCCTGGAACTCGCCCAGCCGGTCGCGGGCGAGGGCCGCCTGCAGGATCCGTACGCCCTCGGCGATCGACCGGGTGTCCCACCGGCCGCGGTCCTGCTCGGCGAGCGGCACCAGACTGCCGTCGGCCGCGGTCCGGGTGGCGCGCCGGGCGTGGTGGATCAGCATGAGGGCCAGCAGCCCGGCCACCTCGGGGTGGTCGACCCGGGCCGCGAGCTGCCGGGTGAGCCGGATGGCCTCGGCGGCGAGGTCGACGTCGCCGGAGTAGCCCTCGTTGAAGACCAGGTAGAGCACGCGCAGCACGGTGGCGACATCGCCGGGACGGTCGAACCGTACGCCGGAGACGGTGCGCTTGGCCCGGCTGATGCGCTGCGCCATGGTCGCCTCGGGCACCAGGTAGGCCTGGGCGATCTGGCGGGTGGTGAGCCCGCCGACGGCGCGCAGCGTGAGCGCCACCGCGGACGACGGCGTCAGCGACGGGTGGGCGCACAGGAAGTACAGCTGGAGCGTGTCGTCCACCGCGGGCGCCGGCCCGGGCGGCGGCTCCTCGTCCACGACGTCCTCGCGCCGGCGCCGGGCGGTGTCCGCGCGGGTCGCGTCGAGGAACCGGCGCCAGGCCACGGTGACCAGCCAGCCCTTCGGGTCCCGCGGAGGGTCGGCGGGCCAGGTGCGGACCGCCTCGATCAGCGCTTCCTGGACGGCGTCCTCGGCCGCCGCGAAGTCGGCTCCGCGGCGGACGAGGATCCCGAGCACGCTGGGCGTGAGGCTCCTGAGCAGGGCCTCGTCCATCGGTGAGGTCATTCCGTGATGGTGGGCGGCGCGGCCAGGAACGGGCGCAGTTCGAGCCACTCGTGGATCGGCTTGCCGCCCGCACCGGGGGCGGCCGACAGCTCGCCGGCCAGTTCGAGTGCACGCTCGTAGCTGTCGACGTCGATCACCATCCAGCCGGCGATCAGGTCCTTGGTCTCCGCGAACGGGCCGTCGGTGACCGGCGGGCGCCCCTCCCCGTCGTACCGGACGAAGGTCCCCTCGGGGGCGAGTGCCTGGCCGTCGACGAACTCGCCGGTCCCTTCGAGCCGGGCCGCGAAGTCGTGCATGTACTGGATGTGCGCCGAGATCTCCTCGGGCGTCCACCGGTCCATGGGCACGTCGTTGACCGCTGCCGGGGCGCCGCGGTAGTGCTTGAGCAGCAGGTACTTGGCCATGATGGTTCTCCTCGGTCCTGGTGCGACCCATTGTGGTCGCGTTCACCCCTGGGACGGAGCCGGCCACGGGTTCTCGACATCCCGTCCGAATCCCGTCCGAAGTTTTTTCGACATGTATGGATGAGCCGGTGCGAGCGGACCCGGGCCGGGGCTGATCCCGCCGAATGCACGCGGAATCAGCCCATCCGGATCTCCGGCTCCCGAGCGGTTCCGCGGCGCTTTCCGGATGCCCGCCGAGGTGGGAGGGCCACCGGTCGCGCGGGGGTGGAACGCGCGGAGCGCCCGGCTCAGGCCACGCGCCCCCGCACGCCTCCCGCCGTGACGTTCCCTCACCGCGGTAGCTGGGCAGCCGCTTGATGCTGATCGATCGTCTCGTGAGGGGAACCCCGATGACCAAGGTCCTGGTGCTGCACGGCGTATGCCTCGTGAGGTCGGCCCTGGCCGCGCTGCTGAGATCCGAAGGCGACTTCGACGTCACCTCCGCCGCCTGGCGCGCCGCCGCGCGCCAGGCCGAATTCTTACGACCCGACGTGGTGGTCGTGGACCTCGACTGTCCGGGGGTCTCGGCGGCCCTCCTCGAGGACGCGGGCGCCGCCCGCCTCCTGCCCCACTCGCCCACGCCCACAGCCCTGCTCGTGCTCGCCCGGGCCGACCTGCCGGGCTCCCTGCGGCGCGCGTTCCGTACCCAGGCGCTCGGCTACGTGGACAAGGACGGCTCACCCGCCCGGCTGGTCCGGGCCATCGGGAAGGTCGCGGCGGGAGAACGCTTCATCGACGCCACGCTCGCCTCGGCCTTCATGGAAGCCGACCCCGTGCCGCTCAGTCCGCGCGAGCTGAGTGTGCTGGCCCGCGCCGCCGAGGGCGACTCGATCGCGGAGATAGCCCGCGCCCTGCACCTCGCCAGTGGAACCGTACGCAACTACATGGCCGCCGTGACCCGGAAGACCGGCGCCCGCAACCTGATCGACGCCATCCGGATATCCCGGCGCGCCGGCTGGGTCTGAGCCGCCGGCCCGGGTTCCCGGGCCCCTCCCTCACCCTTGCGCGTTCCACAGGCCCACCAGCTCCCGGTACAGGGGTGACCTGGCCGGGAGCTCCGCATGCGTGCCGCACACCGCCCGGGTCCCGTCGAGTACGAGGACCCGGTCGGCCCTGACGGCCGAGGAGATGCGGTGGGCGACCACCACCAGCGTGCCGGGGCGTTCCGCGAGCGCCCGCTCGGCGCGTTCCTCGGTCCGGGGGTCGAGGTGGCAGGTGGCCTCGTCCAGCAGCAGCAGGGGGGCGGGGGAGAGGTAGGCGGCGGCGAGGGCGAGGTGCTGCCGCTCGCCCGGGGTGAGCCGGCCCGGATCGACGGCCCCGTCCAGTCCGCCGAGCCGGGCCACGAGTGCGTCCGCGCCGAGGGCGGCCGTGGCCCGCTCCACCTCGCCCCGAGGCACCGGGCCCGGGCACAGGTGGGTCAGGTTCTCGCGGACCGTCCCCGTGAACACATACGCCTGCTGGGGCAGCAGCGTCCGGCGGAGGTCGGGGCGGGGCCCCGGGCCACCGTGCTCCGGGGCGCCGCGCGCGGGGGCGCCCGCCACCCGTACGGTTCCCCGGCCGGGCGCCAGCAGGCCGGCGATCAGGGCGGTGAGGGTGGACTTGCCGATGCCGCTCGGACCCACCACGGCCAGGTGTTCGCCCGGCCCGACCACCAGGTCGAGGCCGTCGATCACCGGGTGCGCGCGGGGACCGTACGCGAAGCGGACCCGACGCAGTTCGACGGCGGGCGCGGGCGCGGGAGCGGGCGTGGGCGGTGCGGGCGGATCCGGCGGTGCGGGTACCGGCCCCGGGTCCGCCGCCCGGGGTTCGGAGTCCGGCCGCGGGGCCGCCGGTTCCGGATCGCAGAACCGGTCCAGCACCACCAGCAGCCGCGTGCCCGCCGCGCCCACCGCCGTCATCAGCGCGTCCAGGGCGGGCAGCAGCGACTGCACGAGGTAGGTGAGGGCCCCGGCCACCGCCCCCGCGCTCACCCCGCGCCCGAGCAGCCAGGGCGTTCCGGCCAGCAGGACGACGACCGGCAGCCGGCCCGCGACGCCCAGGGCCAGCGTGCGCAGGGCGGTCCACCGCGCGAGCCGCCCGGTCAGCCGCTCCTGCTCGGCGATCAGCGGCTCCACCCCGGCTCCGGCGCTCGCCCCGCCCCCGCACGCGACGACGTCGCGCAGCCCCGCCGCCAGTTCGCCCGCGCGCCCGGACAACGCCTCGTCGGCGTCGAGCGCCGCACGCTGCACCCGTGCCATCGGGTGCAGCGTGGCGAGGAAGGCGGCCGTGCCCAGGAGCAGCGCGGGCAGTACGAGGACCAGCAGGACGGGGGCCAGCGCGGCCAGCCCGAGCAGCGCGCCCAGGGCGGTGAAGACGAACGACCGGGCGATCAGGACCAGTCCGGCGAAGGAGTCCCGGGCCATCTCGGTCTGCTGCGTGAGCCGGGAGACCGCACCCGAGTCACCGGCCCGCCCGGGATCGGCGACGGCGCGCCCGATCGCCTGGCGCACGGAACGCCGCACCAGGCCGTCGCGCAGCGGTTCCACCAGGTCCGCGAGCCCGCCGAACACCCCGCGCAGGGCGAGGGCGCCGAGCAGAGCGCCCCCACCGGCCGCGGCCAGCCAGCCGATGCCGGTACCGGTGCGGCCGGCGAGGAAGCCGTCGTCGAGGGCGCGGGCCACCGCGTAACCGCCGAGGAAGGTGTGCGCGGACTCCAGCAGGGACCAGAGCGCGAGCCGGCACAGTGTCCGGATCCGCCCGCGCAGGAAGCGGCGGCCCTCGCGGGACACCCGGCGCCAGGTGCCGTACTCGTTCATCGGACCGGCTCCCGGCCGGGCGGCCCGGCAGCCGGTTCCGGTTCCTGTCCCGCTTCCTGGTCCCGGTCCGCCCCCGCGCCGAACACCGCCCGGTAGCCGGGGTCCCGCCACAGTTCCGCGTGCGTACCGGTGGCCCGGACCCGTCCCGCGTCGAGCCAGACGACCAGGTCGGCGCGGGCGGCCGTGGAAACGCGGTGGGCGACGACGAGGCGGGTCCCCGGCCGGACCTCGCTCGCTAGGGCCCGTTCCACCTCGCGGGCGGTGAGGGTGTCCAGGCTCGACGTCGCGTCGTCCAGGACGAGCAGCCGCCCCGCACGGCAGAACGCCCGTGCCAGGCCGAGGCGTTGTAGCTCCCCGCCGGACAGCGGAGCGTCCGCGAGCGCGGTGTCGTACCCCTCGGGCAGGCGGCGGACGAAGGCATCGGCAACGGCCGCCCGCGCGGCCGCGCGCACGGCCTCCAGGTCCCGGTCGGGGTCGGGGCCGGGGTCCCGGTTCGCGTGGGGATCCGGCCCGCCGCCGAAGGCGACGGCGGCCGCGACGCTCCCCCCGAAGAGGGCCGGCCGTTCGAAGGCGTGGCCGACCTCGCGGCGCAGCTCCCCGGCCGACAGCTCGTCGAGCGGCACGCCGTCGAGCAGGACCCGGCCCTGGTCGCACGCTGTGAGCCGTCCTGCCACGGCGGCCAGCGTCGTCTTGCCGGAGCCCGAGCGGCCGACCACGACGGCGGTTGCCCCACCGGGGATCCGCAGGTCGACGTCGTGCAGCAGCACGGTGCCCGCGCGTACCACCCGTACCCCGCGCAGCTCCAGCGTCCCCGGCCCCGCCTCGGGCAACCGGCGCTCACCCTGCGGGAGTTCGGGGAGCACGAAGAGGGCTGCGGTGCGGCGGGCGGCGGCCCGGCCGCGCACCACGGCCGCCAGCCGCCCCGTCACGGCGCCCACCCCGGCCGCGAGGCCCGCGTAGCGGACGGCGGCGAGGAGGCCGCCGACGCCGAGGGCCCCCTCCGCGAGGCGGACCCCGCCCACACCGAGGACCACGTACAGCAGCAGGGGCATGAGGGCACCGGTACGCGCCACGGTCGCGCCGTAGATCCGCCACGTCCGCCGCCCCTCGGCGCCGAGCTCCGGCAACCGGGCCAGTACGCGGGCCTGTTCGCGCTCGGAGGTACCGGCGGCGGCGATCGTACGGGCGCCCCCGAGGGCCTCCACGAGGCGGCCGGCCAGGTCGAGCTGCACCTCCTGGTAGCGGCTGACGCTGGCCCCCGCGTCGCGGGCGAACGCCCTCAGCAGCAGGGCGAGCAGCGGGAGTCCGGCGAGGAAGGCCAGCGCGGTCCATACGTCGACCAGGAACAGCGCCACGAGTCCGCCGAGCGGGGGGACCAGGGCCATGGACGCGGTCACGACGGCCGCCGGTACGGCGCCGGCGGCGGTGGCCTGCGCGGTCAGCCGGGCGGAGAGCTCACCGGGGGAGTGGCGCGCGGCATGGTGCGGCGCGGTGCCCAGCAGCCGGCCGAGCCCGAGCCGCCGCAGCCAGGCGGTGGAGCGGGCGTCGACACCGCCGGTGAGCCGGGCCGTCGCCGCGTCGAGCAGCACCTCGGCGGCGATCACCGCCGCGCACCATGCGGTCCACCGGGTGCCGGCGGGGTCCTGCCGCAGCAGCAGATCGAGGGTGTGGCCGAGGACCGCCGGCTCGGCCAGGGCCGCGCCGGCGGCGGCCACCGCGCAGCCGGCCGCGGCGGCGAGGCGGCCTGCGCTGTGCCGCGCGGCCGCCCGCAGCGCCCGGTGGGCCGCGCGGTCGGCCGGCGCCTCGCCGGGGGGATCGGGCACGGTCATGGGGCGCGGGCTCCAGGGGTGTGGTGCGGGCCCGGGCGGCGAACCGCCCGGGCCCAGGAGGACCTGATCCCTGATCAGTTACAGGTCGTGATGCTCAGGCTGCTGTCGCCGCAGAGGAGCAGGCTGGCGCGGCTGCCGCCACCGGTGAGGTGCGCGGCCTCGGTGGCCTCTTCCTTGGGGGTTTCCATCGACTGCAGGTCGAGAAGCGTCATGTCCGTTTCCTCTTCACTGTGGTGTTCCGATGGGTCACGGCCCCCGCGAGGGGGACCGGCTCTGGGGCCGCCGCGGTGGACCGCGGCGGCGGGAGGAACGGCAGGTGCGCGCGCCCGCCGGGCGTGGCGCCGCCGAGGGCGAGGAGCGCGCCGGCCGTGCCCGTGGACAGGTCCATGGACAGGCGCATCATCTGCTCGCCGGGGAAGGCCAGGAAGCCCTGGTACGGGACCGCGTGCCGGGCCAGGGCCTCCACCTGCCGGGCGATGTCCGCGGGGGCGGAACCCGGACCCGGCGTCGTGGTCCGGGCCAGGTGGAGGATCATGCCGGCCGCGCCGCGGAACAGGCCGGGCTGGGCGTAGAAGGTCGCCTGGGCGGCGCGGACGATCTCCGGCCGGGCCCGTTCGAAGCGGTCGTCCCGTGCATGCTCCAGCCAGTCGTCCAGCACCATGCCGATCCCTACGCTGCCGCCGCCGAGGTAGGGCATCGTGCGCCAGCCCTCGTCGACCTGCAGGGTGCCGAACGCGCTGGTCACGCAGCGGTCGAGATCGCGGTGCAGGGCCCGGCCGGCCCGGATCAGCGACTCCTGGTCGCCGGTGCGCTCGTAGAGCCGCAGATGGAGCAGCGCGGGGCCGCTGTGCCCGTGGAGCAGACCGGCCCGTTTCGGCCCGGTCGCGGACGCGGACGTAGATATGGATGTGGACGTGGACGCGGCATCGGCGAGGAGCTCGGCGCAGCGCAGGGCCGCGGCGTGCAGTTCGCCCTCGCCGGTGGCCGAGCCCAGGGAGTCCAGGGCCAGGCCGATGCCGGCGAGTCCGCCGTGCAGGTCGGGTCCGGCCGACTGCCAGGGCTGGCCCAGCAGTTGTTCGGCGAGGGCGAGCGCGCGGTCGCGGTGGCCGAGCCGTTCCAGCGTCCAGGCGAGACCGGCGAGGCCGTCGTAGAAGCCCAGCGGCATCCCGGAGGCCGGCTCCTTCGTACGGGCCAGCAGCCATTCCTCGGCCTCGGGCCACGGGCCGGCGCCGGTCTCGGCGAGCGCGTACAGCACACCGGCCGCTCCGTAGCCGAATCCGGTTCCGCCGCCGGCGGTCGCGAACTGGGCCGGGTCCCCGGGGAAGAGGCGGTCCTCGCGGTCGAAGGTGGCGCTCGCCCGGATCGCCGCCGTCATCGAGGCACATGCGGCCGCCAGGTCGCCCGGCTCGACCGGCAGGTAGGGGCGGGCACGGGGTACGACCACGCGACCGCCGGAACCACCGCCGGAACGAGGGCCGGGATCGGGACCGGGGTCCGCGATGATTTCCCGTACCGCCTCGTCGAGGAACCCACGGGGCACCGGGAACTGCTCGGCGGCGATGTCGGCCAGGTGCGCCGCCTTGGCCCGGTCCAGCGCCAGCAGGCTGGTCAGCGGCAGGAACAGGGCCAGCCGCAGGCAGGCCAGGGCGTACCGGTCGACGGCGAAACCGCGCCGGCCGGCCGGGGCGACGAAGGCCGGGTTGGCGACGGTCTGGCGGAGCCCCTCGTCCACGTGGGCGGCGGCCTCGAAGTCGAGCAGCGCGACCGACATCCCCCCGGTCCCCTCGTCCTCCGCGACCATGATGTTGAACAGGTGGAGGTCGTTGAAGACGATGCCGCGGGCGTGCACCGCCTCCACGGCATGCGTCACCTGCCGATGGACCTCCAGCGCCCACCGGGTGTACTCCGCGAGCTCCGCGGGATCGGGGTCCGCCTCGATCAGCGGGTGCCGGCGGGCGAAGTAGGTGTTGAGGGGTTTGCCTTCCAGGTACTGCATCACGAGGAAGTGGTGGTCCCCGACGGTGAAGGTGCCGTGGACCGCGGGCACGCAGTCCAGCCCGGCCAGTTGCTCCAGGGCCCTGCGTTCGCGGTGCAGCCGGGTTACGGCGTCCGCCCCGTCGGCCGCGAGCCCCGCGAAGGGGCGTGCTTCCTTGAGGACGACCGGTTCGCCGGTACGCACGTCACGGCCGGCGTAGACACCGCCACCGTTGGAGAAGTGCAGGGCGCGTTCGACCGTGTAGGGAAGGCCTTCGAGGGTGACGGCGGCACGCCGGGCCAGATGGGGCGCGAGGAACGCGGGCAGCCCGGCCCACTCGGGCGGCTGGAACACCGGACCCCGCGGGTCCGGTACGAGCCGGCCGTCCGGGGTCTCGATTGCCGGGACGAGCTCGCCGCGGTCGTCGTAGCAGTGCCGCAGGGTGAAACTCCCGTAACGCAGGTGCACGGGCCCGTCGTTCCAGCGCAGGTCGCTCAGGATGTACGGGCCCGGCTCCCCGGCCAGCAGCGCGTCGAGCTCCTCGGCGACGCGCCGGCACGCCTCCTCGTCCGCCGGGTACACGGTGAGGAACTTGCCGCTCGCCGCGCGGTCGGCGTACTTCGCGTTGCGCAAGTGCAGCAGGTACCGGCTCGGTACGAACTTGAAAGCGATCCGGCGCTCCAGGCAGTACGCGCGGACCCGTTCGAGGACGGACTCGGCGTTGTCCAGGCATGCCGAGACGTGGATCTTCCAACCCTGGGAGGGCAGCCGGGCGTCGACGGGCCGCAGCGCCAGCCAGTCCCCGCTGCGGTGTGTCTGCCACCCCGCCGGTATGGGGGCGAGCGCGGCCGGGTAGTTCTGCTCGGCCCGCCGGTACGGCGCGTCGTAGAACCAGCGGTCGGCGTCGCAGAAGGCGGCGTACCCCTTGTTCACTCCTGCTCCCTCGGTCGGTGACGTGCCCACGCTGTCACGCGCTCCGAGGGCCGCGACAGTCGCGGCTGTCACCGATGGGGTGTGCAGTACGCACGAGTCACCAAGAGCCGGAAGGGGGGTCGGCGGGTCAGTCCTTGCTCGCCGACTGCCAGCTCATGCCCCAGCCGTACTCGATGTCCGCCGCCTGCTGCTTGAAGACGCCGGGCGCCGGCAGGAGGTACTTCGCCTCCCTCCGGACGATCAGCTCCCCGCCCACGTTCTCGATCAGTGCGATCGCGGCCACCGGCGACGGGACGGTGCATTCGTCCAGGCGCACCTCGATCGGCGGACCGACGGGCGGATGGAGCGTGGCGACCCCTTGAAGCCCCGCGAAACTGGTGGCCCCGGCGTAGATGACCACGAACACCAGGAGGCGCTCGATCTCGGCCGCGTGGTCGAGATTGATCATGAGATTCTCGCCGGCCTCGCTGGCACCGGTCCGGTCGTCGTGGTCCAGCTGGATGTACGGCGGCTGGTGGAACGAGCCGAACTGGTTGTCGATGGGGTGGACGATCCCCCTCGTTCCGTTCCGCAGCTCCCACAGGCAGGAGAGGTCGAGATCGACGTCCGCCAGCCGGACGGCGTCCTTCCCTTTCCGCATCCA
Source organism: Streptomyces sp. NPDC030021 (assembly GCF_055574035.1). Lineage (NCBI taxonomy): Bacteria > Bacillati > Actinomycetota > Actinomycetes > Kitasatosporales > Streptomycetaceae > Streptomyces > Streptomyces sp. NPDC030021. The sequence continues at coordinate 432,458 of NZ_JBVIAH010000004.1, read as the reverse complement.
GCCGCGCGGCGGCACGGCGGCGCTCCACGTGAGATTGACCCGCATGCCCCCGGAGGTGGCACCCTGCTTGGTCAGCGACACCGCGGGCGCCGCCTTCGTCAAGGTGATCTTCGACAGCTGTACCGGACGGGCGGGCTCGGGCGGAGTCACCGCCCGCTGCACCGGCACCGGCACCGGCACCGGCACCGGCGGAGGTGGGGCCGGGGCCGGGGCGGAATCGTCGACCGTGATCCCGAAGTCGGTGGCGAGCCCGGCCAGACCGGAGGCGTACCCCTGGCCCACCGCCCGGAACTTCCACGCGCCCGCCCGCCGGTACAGCTCCCCGAGCACGAACGCGGTCTCCGACGTGGCATCCGTGGCGTCGAACCGTGCCGTCTCGGCACCGCTCCGCGCGTCCAGGACGCGTACGAAGAGGCCGGACACCTGACCGAACGTGCCGTCGGTGGACGCCGCGACCACCACGGTCCCGATCTCCTCCTCCACCCCGGACAGGGTCACCCCGATCGTTTCGAGCACGCCCGTGCCGTCCTGACGCCGTCCCTCGTGGCGCACGGCCCCACTGGGGTGCACGGGCTGGTTGTAGAACACGAAGTCGTCGTCCGACCGCACCTTGCCGGCTGCCGTCAGCAGCAGGGCGGACACGTCCACATCAGGCGCTCCGGGACCCCCTTGCCAGCCCAGCTCCACCCGGACCGTGGTGCTCGGCACCGGTACGTTGGCACCCTTCCGCATGGACATGCGGTCCCCTTCCGCCAGGTGTCTCCCACTTCCGCAGCGTACGAGGATTCGGCCCGTTCCCCGCCCCGAAGGCGGCGATTGCTCCAGTGCCGGGGGAAGTTGTGGGGTCACGGCATGATGGGGCGGTGATCACCATTCATCTGAAGTACGAGATCGACGTCGACAAGCTCGCGGACTTCGAGGAGTACGGGCGCCGTTGGGTCCGGCTGGTCAACCGGTTCGGAGGCACCCACCACGGCTACTTCCTGCCCAGCGAAGGCGACAGCGACATCGCCTACGCCCTCTTCTCCTTCCCCGGCTTCGCCGCCTACGAGCAGTACCGCACGGACAGCATGTCCGATCCGGAGTGCCAGGCCGCCTTCGACCTGGCGCGCGAGACCCGCTGCATCAAGCGGTACGAGCGCCGCTTCCTGCGGCCGCTCGACGCCCCCGGCCTCTGAAAGGTCCGGTCCGGCGCCCGTGTGTGGCGGCAGGTGGGCGCCGGACCGGACCGGCCCGCGAGGTCAGGTCACCGTTCGCGGTCCATGACACGACGGGCGGCCTCGGCCTCCGCCGCGGGCGGTGACAGTTCGTCGAGCGTGTCGAGCTCGTCGTCCGAGGCCAGCTCCCGCTCCCAGGCGGCCGCGAGCCGCTCCTGATCCTCCGGCGGTCTGCTGGTGACGGCGTCCTGCTGCTGCGGTCCCAGAGCCGCGAGGAAACGCCCGACCGCGTCCGTCGGCATGCCGTACTCCTTCTCGCCGTGGGGGAGGGCAGCGGCGATCGCGATGCCGTGCCTGGCCCAGGATGGCGAACCGGGCCGGGGCGGGCGGCCCGACACGGCGGGCCGCCACCCGAATGCCGCGCCCGGTGCCGACCGCCCGCGGGGGACTCGTCGGCCGCGTGTCACGAGGGCGTGGAACTAACTCGGCACGTGCGCCGGACGCTTCTCCTCCCCGGCCCGCTCCCGCTCGTGCGCCGCGGGGCGGTCCGGCCGGAGTCCGACGGCCAGGACGACCGCGCCGATCAGCGCGAACCCGGCCGTCCAGAGCGCTCCGACGTGCATGGCGTGCAGGAAGGCGGTGTCGGCGGCCGCGGCGAGCCGGGTGTCGTGCGTGGCCGCCGCCACGTGCCGGGCGAGTTCGGCCGAGACCCGCGCCGGTTCCCGCACCGAATCCGGGAGGCCGGTCAGCGAGCCGTCGATCGAACGCCGGTAGACGATCGAGGTGATCGTGCCGCCCGCCGCGATGCCCAGCACGCTGCCGGTCTGGCGCAGGGTGCTGTTGACCGCGCTGCCCGCGCCGGACCGCTCCAGCGGCAGGGAGCCCAGTACCGCGCCCGTGACGGGAGCGATCACCATGCCGATGGCGGTGCCCTGGACCAGCACGGCCGCCGCGTACCAGACGATCGGTGTGGTCGCGCCGAAGAGGGCGAAGGATCCCATCGACACGGCTGCGACGGCCAGCGCGATCGAGGAGACGAGCCGGACGGAGGTCCGGCGGGCCAGCCGGACGGCGATCGGGGAGCCGACGACCACCCCGAGGGCTCCCGGGAGCGCGAGGAGCGAGGCGTCCAGCGCCGAGTACCGGCGGACGCCTTGCAGGTAGAAGGCGAGGTAGAAGGATCCGGCCGTCATGGCCAGGAAGACCGTCATCAGGGTGAGGTTCCCGGCGGCGAAGCGGCGCTGTGCCAGCAGCCGGGGGTCGAAGCTCGGGTGGGCGATCCGCAGCTCGACCACGACGAACGCGGCGATCAGCGCGACGCCGACGAGGGTGGACCCCCAGACGCGCGGCTGGGCGAAGGAGGCGTCCTGGCCCGCGCGGATCAGACCGTAGGCGAGGATGCCCAGGCCGCCGGTCGACAGCAGCAGCCCGGCCGGGTCGAGGCGGCGGACCTGCGGGCTGCGGGAGTTGGGCACGTACCGGGCGATGAAGCCGAGGCCGAGGACGACGACGGGCACGTTGACGAGGAACACCGACCCCCACCAGAACCTTGCGAGCAGTACCCCGGCGAGGACCGGCCCCGCGGCGAGGCCGACGCCGGCGAAGGAGGACAGGGTGCCGAAGGCGGCCGGGCGCTGCGCGGGCTCGAACGTCCAGCTGACCACCGCCATGGTGGCCGGGACGAGCAGCGCGGCGCCGGCGCCCATCACGGCGCGGGCGGCGATGAGTTGGTCAGGCGTGGTGGCGTAGGCGGCGAGGGCGGAGGCGGCGCCGAAGAGGGCCATGCCCGTCAGCAGGACGTTGCGGTGGCCGAACCGGTCACCGAGCGCGCCTCCGGTGAACATCAGGCCGGCGAAGGCCAGTGTGTAGGCGCCCGTGGCCCATTGGAGCTGGCCGGGGGTGGCGCCTAACCCCCGGACGGGGTCGGAGAGCGTCTCGAACGCGGTGGTCAGGATGGTGCCGTCGAGCCAGATGAGGAGCTGGGCGAAGACGAGGACGCCGAGGATGAGCCGCTGACGGGCCGGTGTCGGGGTGGACGACACCGGTGACATGGGTGAGGACATGCGTGACTGCCTTCGGATCAGGGTGAGTTACGTTTCGGTGGCGCGCGTCGCGGAGCATGCGGCGGTGGCGCGCCGTCAAGAATCGTCAAGTACCTGACGGTTCTCTCATCGTGGCAAACTCGTAAAGTACCTGTCAATCGTGAATCCGGAGGTCGTCCGATGGGCGAGCAGAGTCACCGTCGGGTGCTGAGCTTCGTGGTGCGCCACGCCTGGCTCAGCATGCGGGCCGCGATCGGGGCCGAGCTGGAGGAATTCGGGCTCACCGTCCCGCAGTTCGCGACCCTGATGATCGTGGGGCAGTCCCCGGGCATCTCGGTGGCGCAGCTGGCCCGCCTGGTCGGGAGCTCCCGCCAGGCCGCCAACGAGATGCTCGCGGCGCTGGAACGTGACGGCCTGATCGTCCGGGCCCCTCACGCCACCGACCGCAGGACGCACCAGTTGAGCCTCACCGAGCTCGGGCACACGCGCTACGAGGACGCGCTCCCGGCCGTCCGGCGCCGCGAGGCCGAACTGGAGGCGGGGCTGACGGAGGAGCAGTGCGAGGCGGCGTTCGCCTGGCTGTCGGCCATGTCGAACGCCCGCCAGGAGGCGGGGAGGAAGTGACCCGGCCCGGGCCCCCGGGTGTCGACCCGGGGCTCGGCCGGTCCGGGGGCCGTCGGACGGCTCAGGGTGTGGACTTCCAGCCCCGCCCGTGGAGTCGTTCGAATCCGTCCAGGAGGAGGTCGAGCGCGAACTCGAACTCGAACTGGTCGTCGCACCCCTGGCCGACGACCGACCGCCGGTCGTGCGCCACCGCCCGGGCCAGTTCGGTGACGTGGGGATACCGCCGGGCCATCGCCTCGTACGCGGCCGCCTGTGCCCGCTCGCCCTGCGGTGCGGTGCCCGCCGGGTCGTCGAACAGCTCCTCGGTGAAGCCCAGCACCCGGCTGCCGAGGGCGTGCATCACGTGGTGGGTGAGGTCGGTCGAGAAGCCGCCGGCCCGGAACGTTCCGATCACCGAGTCGAGGTACGCGAGCACCGCAGGCGTCGGGCTGGTGCGCGACCGGATCACCTGAGCCGCCCAGGTGTGCGCGAGGAGGGCGCCGCGCGCCCCGAGGATCCGCCCGCGGACCGCGCTCTTCCAGTCGGATCCGGGGGCCTGGCCCTCGATGCCCGCGACGACGACCTCCACCATGCCGTCCAGGAGTTCTTCCTTGTTGGCCACGTGCTTGTAGAGCGCCATCGGGACGACGCCCAGCTCCTGGGCGAGTCTGCGCATGCTCAGCGCCTCGATCCCGGCGCCGTCGGCGAAGGCCACGGCGGCGCGCAGCACCCGGTCCCGGCTCAGGGGGGTCCGGCGTGGTTCCTGTGGCTGCTGGGGCATGTGGGCTTCTCCTTCGGTCCGTTCCCGGGGTGGTGCGGGTGGCGTCCGTCCCGCCTTGACGAGTGTACGGCGTACACCTAGGGTGAGCGCCAACCGTCGGGTGTACGCCGTACACCCATGAGGGAGGGGCTGTTCCGTATGGGATCGACCAGGAGAACCGCGATCGTCGCGGGAGCGCTGTTCCTCGTCACCGAGGTCGCCGCGATCGGCGGGCTCGTGCTCTACCGTCCCGTTCTGCACGACACCGGCTACGTCCTCGGACCGGGCGCCGACAGCCAGGTTTTCCTGGGCGCGCTGTGCGAGTTCGTGCTCGCGCTGGCGGTCACGGGCACGGGGGCCGCGCTGTACCCGGTCCTGCGCAGGCGGAACGAAGGGGCGGCCATCGGCTACGTCTGCGGGCGCCTGCTGGAGGCCGCCGTCATCGTCGTCGGCATCATCAGCGTGCTGTCGGTGGTGACGCTGAGGAGGCAGGCGGAGGGCGCGGCGGGCGCCGACGGGGCTTCCCTGGTCACGGCCGGCCAGGCCCTGGTGGCGTTCCACGACTGGACGTTCCTGTTCGGGCCGAACTTCGTCCTCGGGGCCAACACCCTGGTGCTGGCCGGCCTGATGTACACCTCGCGGCTCGTACCGCGGTGGATCGCCGTCCTGGGGCTGGTCGGCGGGACGATGATCTGCGCCTCGGCGACCGCCGTCCTGTTCGGGATCTACGAGCAGGTCTCGGTGGCCGGGTCGCTCGCGGCGCTTCCCGTGTTCGCCTGGGAGGTGACGCTGGCCGTCCGGCTGCTCGCCAAGGGCTTCGACACGGGGACGGGCGGCAGCGCCGCCGCCGCATGACGGCCCTCGTCGGCTCCCGCCGGCACCGCCCCCTCAGGACATCCGGTCCACGTTCCACAGGGGCAGGCCCCGGAAGAACTCCACGGCCTCCGCGCGCCAGTACGGTTCCCAGGCCGCGGCCTCGGCGGCGGCGGCCTCCGCGTGCCGCCGGATCTCCGCCCTGAGCCGCCGGTCCACGCCGGCGGCGCGGGCGATCTCCCTGATCCGGTCCAGGGTCTCGTCCGGGCAGCCGGGATCGCCGAGCGCGGCTTCGACGAGGGCCGCGTCGGCCCCGGTCGTGGCGGCCAGGACCGCGCGGACGGCGTAGGTGCGGCGCCCCGAGCGGATGTCGGCCCCGGTGGACTTCGCCTCGGCCGCGGGGTCGTCGCCGGACGGGCCGAAGAGGTCGAGGAAGTCGTCGCGCATCTGCTCGGAGATGCCCACCAGCCGGGAGTAGCGGTGCAGTCGGGCGCGGTGCGGCGCCGGATCCTCGCCCGCGGCCAGCAGGCCCATCGTCAGCGGCGCGAGGATCGAGTACCGCGCGCTCTTGAAGTCGGTGACGGTGTGCAGGAACTCCTCGTCGGGCAGGGTGTGCGAGTCCCGTTCCAGATCGGCCAGCTGCCCGGCCACGGTCTCCGCCGCGGTGCGCGTGTGCACGCCGAGCAGGGCCTGGCGGAGCTCGGCGGGAACCTCGGCCTCCAGCAGCACCTGGGTGGACAGGAACGCGGCGAGGTCCCCGGCGAGTATCGCGAGCCCGAGGGCGGTGGCGTCCTGACCGGGGAACTCCCGGCGGTAGGCGTAGTACGTCGAGGGGCCGCCGCGGCGCAGGGGCGCGTCGTCGATGATGTCGTCGTGGACGAGCCCGTGCGTCTGGAGCAGTTCGATGCTCAGCGCGGCCTCGGCGAGCCCCGGTATCTCGTCGGTGGTGACCAGCCGGGCCGCCTCGTACAGCAGGACGACCCGCAACCGCTTGCCGCCGCGCATCGAGAACTCCCGCAGGAGCTCCAGGCAGCGGGGGACGTACCGGCTGGGCACCGGGACGTCGAAGCGCTCGCCGAGGCCGTCGAAGTACTGCTCGAACCGGGCGTCGAAGCGGATCCGGTGACCGGCGACGCGTTTCAGGGTGGTGGCGGAGACGTTGACATGCATGAAGATCAGTATCGATCACGGCCCCGCCCGCCCGGATCCGCTCCAGCGCGTCGGCGCATCCGTTCAGCCGCCCGAGGGTGCGGCGGAGAGACAGGCCCGCAGTTCGGCTTCGCCGGCGTTCCCGCCCGTGCACATGAGCGCCACCCGCTGCCCCGCGAGGCCGTCGCGTGCGGCGAGGAGCGCGGCCAGCGGCGCGGCGGCAGCCGCCTCGGCCACCGTTCGGGCATCACGCATGAGCAACCACTGAGCCCACCGGATCTCGTCATCGCCGACCAGCCGGAAGTCCGCCAGATGCTCACGGAACAGGCGCTGCGTCAGCTCGAAGCCCGACCCGGTGGCCAGTCCCTCCGCCGTCGTGGTGTTCGGACGCTCGACACAGCGGCCCGAGCGCCAGGAGTCGTGCGCGGCCGGCGAGTGGCGTGACTGCACCGCGATGACGCGGCAGCGCGGGCTGATCGCCGCCGCCACCAGGCAAGCGGCGGCGGCGCCGCTGCCCCCACCGACCGGCACGACGATCGCGTCGAGGTCCGGTTCCTGCTCGAAGACCTCCAGGAACGCGGTGGCCACGCCCGCGATCAGGTCCGGCTCGTTCGCCGCGCTGACCAAGCGCATCCCCCGCCGGGGCGCGAGCTGCTCGGCGTGGCGGCGGGCCTCGTCGAAGTCCGCGCCGCATTCGACCAGTTCGGCGCCGAGCCGCCGCACGGCCTCGGCCTTCAGAGGATTCGGGTTCTCCGGCATGACGATGGTGCAGGGGACGCGGAAGAGCGCCGCGGCATGGGCGAGGGACTGCGCGTGGTTGCCGGTCGAGTAGGAGAGGACACCGCGTGCACGCTCCTCCGCGTCCATCGCGGCCAGCAGGGCGATGCCTCCCCGGACCTTGAGGGCGCCGGTCGGCTGCAGGTTCTCGTGTTTGACCAGCACACGGACCCCGGCGCCGACGGCGGCGTCGAGGGCGGGATAGGAGAGCAGAGGGGTCGGGGACAGGTGCGCGCTCTGCAGACGACGCGCGCGAAGGACGTCGGAGATCGTCGGACTGTGCATGCACTCATGCTGCGCAGGGGGCAACCCATAGGACAAATGTCAGTTTCCGATGAACCCATCGATATCATCGATGAATGTTCGACGAGAACCGCCTCCGGGTGTTCGCCGCCATCGCCCGCGAGGGCTCGGTGACGGCTGCCGCCGCCGTGCTGCACTACGCGCAGCCGTCGGTCAGCCACCACCTCGCCAGGCTCGAAGCCGAAGCCGGTGTGCCGCTCGTTCAGCGGGCAGGCCGTGGCATCCGGCTGACCGAGGCCGGCCGGCTGCTCGCCGATCGCGCGGAGGAGATCCTCGGCCGGATCGATTCCGCCCGGACCGAACTTGCCGCCCACGCCGGGCTCAGCGCCGGACGGGTGCGCCTCGCGGCCTTCCCCTCCGCGCTCGCCACGGTCGTCCCCACGGTGGCCGCCGCCTTCAGCGCCGCGTACCCGGACATCGAACTGGCACTGACCGAAGCGGAGCCGCCCGAAGCCCTGGCCGCCCTGCGGCGCGGCGAGGTCGATGTCGCCTTCACCTTCCACCACGGCGACGGCCCACCCGCTGACCGCGAGGGCCACACCGTGACATCGGTCCTGCACGAGCCGGTCTACATCGTCAGCAGGGCCGGCGAGTCCTGGCCCGGTCCGCGCACCGACCTCGACACCTACCGAGGAGAACGGTGGATCGCCGGCTGCGAGCGGTGCCGTACGCACCTCCTGTCGGCGTGCGGGAAGAGAGGCTTCACTCCCGCGATCGCCTTCGAGACCGACGACTACGTCGCGGCCCAGGCACTCGTGGCCGCCGGCCTCGGCGTCAGTACGCTGCCCGGCCTCGCCCTGCACGCTCATCTCCACCCCGGCGTGAGGATCGACCGCCTACCGGACGACCACCGCTTCGTCGACGCCGTCGTCTACGGCGCACCGCCGCTCCCGGCCCCGGTCGAAGCCTTCCTGAAGGTCCTAGAGGAGACCGACGTGGAGCCCGCACCATGGCCCTGACGGGCCCGGCCGCCGAGGAACCACCGATGAGCAGGTCGGCTGGCGTGACCGCTCGGACCATATTCGAACCGACTGCCGCGCGGCAGGTGCTGCCACTGCTCGGTGACCCGGACGACACCGTCCCGCGGGACCGGGAGGCTCGCTCTCACCGGATACGGCCGCCGCCTGGGCGCGCCGCCGGGTGTGCTCGGGCGGTGATCGAAGGGGCTGGCGGCGCGTGCGGAGGTGCCCTGTCACGCGCCTGTGACAGTCGGCGGACAGCCTGATGAAGTTCCGCGGCCAGGCTCTTAACAGAAGGGCAAAGCGGACATTTCGTCTCTCGTCTTCTGGAACCTCCCCCTTCGTCGCCTCTTCATTGGAGAAATTCTCATGGCCCGCACGTCCCGCAAGCAGCGTTTCGCGATGTTCGCCGTTACGGCCGCGCTCGTCACAGGCGGCGCGCTGGTTCCCACCAGCGCATTCGCCGCCCAGACCGCGCCGCACGCCGCCGAGGCGCACGCGAAGAGTGGTCACGGGGGCGCGACCGGCAAGCATGAGCGGGGAGGCAAGGACAGGTCGAAGGGCAGGAAGAACAACAAGCCCCGGGACGTGGAGAACATGCCGGGCTGCAAGTTCTACCAGGGCAAGGTGTACTGCGAGCACAAGCCCGACACCCCGAAGCCCGCTCCGGCCCCCAACCCCGCTCCCGCTCCGGCCCCGGATGTTGTGGACAAGGAGAACCCGGACCGGGTTCCGGCGCCCGACGCGGGCGGGTTCGGCATCGAGCTGACGTCCTGACCTGCGGGTTTCCTGCTGATGGGGTCATGTTCGATCGTAGGCGGGCGCGATCATCCACGCGCCCGGTCCCCCTACTGGCAGCGCGGCGGCAGGCTCAAGGCTCACAGAGGCGTACGGCGAGGGCGGCGATGTCGTCGTCGAGGCGTCCCTTGCTGTGGCGGAGGAGGTCGCGGTGCAGAGCCGTGAGCAGTTCGTCGGGCGGTGTCGGGGGCTGTCGACGCATCCAGGCCGCCAACGGGAAGAACTCGCCGTCGCGGGCACGGGCCTCGGCGATCCCGTCCGTATAGAGGAGCAGCAGGTCGTCGGGGGCGAAGTCGAAGGTGTCGACGCTGTAGTGGTCGCCGATCAGCTCCGCGAGGCTGAGCAGGGGAGAGGGGGTCGTGGACTCAAGGGTGAGGACCTTCCCGTGGTTCAGGAGCAGCGGCGGCGGGTGGCCGCAGTTGAGGATGTCGATACGTCTGCCCCCGTGCGGGATCTGGACGAGAAGGGCGGTGGCGAACCGCTCCAACGGCCCCTCGGGAGGGAAGGCGCCGTTGTAACGGGTGCTGCTGGCGTCCATTCGGCGGGCGACGTCGACCAGGTCGGTCTCCCCGTACGCGGCCTCCCGGAAGGCGTTCACGATCGCCGCGGCCGCCCCCACCGCCGGCAGGCCCTTGCCTCGCACGTCACCGATGAGCAGCCGGACCCCGAACGGCGTGTCGACCACCTCGTAGAAGTCCCCGCCGATGCGGGCCTCGGCCGCGGCCGCGAGGTACAGCGACTCGATCTCGATGCCGCCGAAGCGGCGGGGCAGAGGGCTGAGCACCACCTGCTGCGCCGCGTCGGCGACGAGCCGTACCTGGAAGAGGGTGCGTTCCCGCTGGAGCCGGACATGGCTTCCGTACGCGGCGGCCACGGTGACCGCGATGATCCCCGCGGCCGTCCACCACGTCCCCAGGTCGGGGAAGACGAAGCTGAGGCCGATCATCAGGATGAGACAGACCGTCCCGAGCAGGACGGTGGGCAGCACCGGCCACATGGCGGCGGCAAGGGCCGGCGCCGCGGGCAGGAGACGACTGAAGGCCATTTCCGGCGGAGTGTTGTACGCCAGGCTGGCGATGACGACGGTCAGGATGACCGGCGACAGCCGCACAAGTCTTCCCGGGCCAGGGCGCCTGCGTAGCCGCGGCCGTCCAGACTCGATCACACTTCACAGGATATCTACGTAATCGGGTCACAGCGCTCTGACGGTCGGGGTCGGCCGCCCGCCCCGGATCATGCGGCCACCGTCGCGGGTCCATCGGGATCGCGTGGCCGCCGGCCGTCGTGTCAGGCCCTACAGGCAGGCCGACCAGGCAAAACGCGGGGCATCCGGCCGCTTCGGACGCATCCTGTGCTTCGTCACGGCACTCCGGTTGCGGACAGTGGCTGTCCGTGAGGGCGAAGGGGTGCTCTCGGTTCTTCGGCGTACCGGGGCCCCTGGGCCGAGCCCGGCAGGCCGAGGGGGCACCGGGGAGAACCGTGGCCGGTCAGCCTGCCTGTGGCCGGACTCGGATGCTGTTCCGTGTTACTCCAGTGGGCTGACGTGGGGCATGTGAAGTGCCACGATGATCCGTGCTTCAACAGTGTGCCGGACGGGACGCGGTGAGTGCGGTGACAGCGTGTCCCGGAGGCAGCCCTACCCCACGAAAGGGCGGACACCCCATGCGCGTCACCCCCCTCGTATCGTCCTTACCCGGCGGCCAGGGCTCGGCCGCGGACGATCCCATACGGCTCTATTACAGCCACAAGACGCAGGAGATCCTGCACAAGTACGGCCCGGGCCCGCGTGTCCACTTCCACGTGGGCCTCTACCCGGACGGCCCGCCGGACAGTACCGCCCCCCAGAACGTGCTGAAGCAGCGCATGCTCGACGCGCAGGAGCGGATAGTCGAGCACGCGGCCCGGTCGTGGGGCGCGTACGACGTGTCGCCCCGGCGCCTGCTCGACATCGGCTGTGGCCTGGGCGGTACGTCGCTGTACTGGGCGCAGGAGCACGGAGCATCGGTCACCAGCCTCACCGTCGCGGCGGAACACATCCCGATCGTCCGGCACTTCGCCCGGCACGCCGGGGTCGGCGAACGGGTGAGGCCCGTACTGGGGGATGTGCACGACCTGGACGAGACCTGTGCGTACGATGCCGTCTACGCCAACGAGAGCAGCGGCTACACCGACCGGACCCGACTCTTCGAGGTCGTCGCCAAGGCGCTGGAGCCCGGTGGATGGTTCGGGATCCAGGAGCACTTCGTGGGCCGCTCCGCATGGCGCGAGTTCATCGACGGCTACTACAGAACGCGACTGGGGCTGAGAGGGGAGTACCTCGCCGCAGCCGAGGCGGCCGGGTTTGAACTCGTGCACGAGGAGGACGTGACGGACTCGGTGGCGGAGTTCTGGGTGCAGTCCATGGCGTGGAACACCGCCGAACTCGACCGGCTCCGCGCGGACGCCGGCGCCCGGCCCGGTGCCTGGACCGGCGAACGGCTCGAACAGTCGACGCTCGCGCACAGCAGGTTCTTCCGGCTCTGGCGTGACCACGCGGTGCAGACGCGGCTGCTGCACTTCCGGATCGGGGGCCGCCGATGACGACGTCACCGGCACCGGCACAGCGTCCCTCGCTCCTCGGTACGCGCCTGCCGTCGTTCTACTGCCCCCTGGAGCGTGACCTCGTCCATCCCGAGGCGAAGCAGGTGGAGGCGCTGGCGGTCGAGTGGCTGGACGCCTTCGGCGTCTACCCCGATCCGGTCGAGCGCGCATGGGGTCTCGCCACCCACAGCGCCGACTTCTCCTGCCGCATCATCCCCGACGGGAACGTGGAGGCCCTCCTGCTCTTCACCGAATGGAACTACTGGGCCAACGCCGTCGACGACTGGCAGGATTCGGGTTCCGACGAGGTGGGGACGGGTGCCGTCGTCGAACACGGCGTACGTCTGCTGCGCACCATCGAGGACCCGGGAGCCTCGGTGCTGCCCGACGGACCGATGACCCGTGCGCTGCTGGACCTGGTGCGCCGCACCCATGCGATGCTCACGCCCTACGAGCTGCGCAGGTTCGCCGAGGGGACGCGCGACTGGCTGCTCGGAGCAGCCTGGCGGGGCGCCCGGGCCGAGGCCGGGATCATGCCGGGGCTGAACGACTTCGTCGCCATGGGGCCGCTGGCGAACGGTACGCGCTTCTCGCTGACCTGGTCCGGAGTCGCACGCGGGGACCGGATGCCGGCGGAGGTGCTCTGCTCCCGCGCTCTGACGGCACTGACGGATGCGGCGGGATTCGTCGTCAGCGCGGACAACGACCTGTTCTCCTACGACAAGGACGACCACCTGGAGCCGAGGGAGGTGAATCTCGTCAATGTCCTCGCCCACCAGGAGAACTGCTCGCCCGCGGAGGCCGTGCCGCTCGCGGTGTCCCTGCGTGACCGGGTGATGGTCCGCTTCACGACGCTGCGGGCCCGGATGGAGGCCGGCGCGAACGCGGAACTGCGCCGCCACCTGGCGGCGTTGGGACACTACGTGGCCGGCTCCATCGCCTGGCAGAGCCGGGCACCCCGGTACGCGAGCCCGCGCAACCGGCACGAACTGCCCCTGGCGGAAGCCCGGTTCGCGATCCGGTACGCCGACGTCCCCAGCTTCGCCGGGACCGAGCCGCCGGATGTGCCGGCCCTCGCCTCCTGGTGGCAGCAGGTGCACGACTGAGTGATACCGAGGGGCCCGGGCGCTTCGCCCGGGCCCCTCGGCCCGGAAGCCGTCAGCCGTCAGCCGAGGCCGAGCAGCCGCCGCCACCAGCTGACGCCGCGGCGGCGGCCCGCGACCGCGGGCGCTGCCGTCGGCCGGGGCGGGACGGGCGCGTGCACGGGGTGCCCGGCCGGCTGCTCGTCCTGGGGCTGCGCGTTCGGTACGGAGCGCGGGGCGAACCGTACCGGCAGGGACAGCAGGTGGCGTGACATGAGGGTGCCGCGCCATTGCAGCTCGCTGGCGTCGACCGCCAGCTGGAGGTCGGGCAACCGGTCCAGCAGGACCTCGATGCCGGTGTCCGCGATGGCGCGGCCGATGTCCTGGCCCGGGCACTCGTGCGGGCCGCTGCTGAAGGCCAGGTGGGAACGGTTGCCGTGGACGGAGGCCGCGGGATCCGGCCGGATCTGCGGGTCGGCGTTGCCCGCGGCCAGCCCGAGCAGGATCATGTCGCCGGCCTTCACCTCCCGGCCGCCGAGCACGGTGTCACCGGTGGCCCAGCGCCCGATGATCGTGTTGATCGGCGGGTCGTCCCACAGGACTTGTTCCAGGGCGTCGGGCAGCGTCATGTGGCCTCCGGAGAGGCTGGCCCGGAAGCGCGGGTCGGTCAGCACGGTCCGCAGCGTGTTGGCGATGAGGTTGGCGGTGGTCTCGTAGGCCGCGATGAGCACGACCCGCAGGTGCATCAGCACTTCGGTGTCGCTCAGGTTCGCGGGGTGCTCGATCAGCCAGGACGCGAGGTCGCGCACGGGCGTGGCCTTGCGCTCCGCGACCAGGTGTTCCAGCGTGGCGGTGACGTAGCGGTCGCTCTGGAGGGCCGTCTCGGTCCCCTGGAGCATGTCGCGCGCCGCGTTGACCAGCAGGGGTCCGTGTTCGTCGGGTGCCCCGATGAGCTGGGTCATGACCAGCATCGGGAGCTGGTCGGAGAAGGCGGACACCAGGTCGGCGTACCCCTCACCCGCGATCTGGTCGACGAGCTGGTTGGCGAAGCGGGTCACGTAGCGGCGGATGCCGCGCTTGTCGAAGCGCTCCAGGGACTCCACCACGGCCGAGCGCAGCCGCTCGTGGACGGGCCCGTCGGTGAAGTTGCACACCGGTACCCAGGAGACCATGGGGCCGAGCGGGGTGTCGGCCGGCACCCGGCCCTCTTTCATGTCGCGCCACCCCCGCGGGTCGCGGGCGAAGCGCGAGGACGTGCGTGCCACGTCCAGGTTCTCCTGGTGGCCGAGGACCAGCCAGGCCGGGAGGTCCCCGCTCACCAGTACAGGGGCCACGGCCCCGTGTTCGGCCCGCAGCTTCTCGTACAGTGCGAGGGGATCGGCCTGGGCCTCCGCCCCGTGGAGGCGGTACAGGCCGCCGGCGGTCGCCGCCGCCGCGTGGGCGGGGCACTCGGGCGGTGGGGTGGGGCTGTTATTCACATTGCCTCCTGGGTGGCTGCCTGGGAGTGCAGGTAGCGCATGAGGGTCAGCAGGACATCGCGGGACGAGTCCCGCCGTCTGGCATCGCAGACGAGGATCGGGACCGCGGGGGGCAGATCGAGGGCCTGGCGCAGTTCCTCCAGCGGATGCTCGGGTGCGCCGGGGAAGGAGTTGACGGCCACGACGAAGGGGACGCCCCGCTCCTCCAGCCGTCCGATGACATCGAAGCTGATCTCCAGCCGGCGGGTGTCGAGGAGTACGACCGCTCCGAGCGCACCCTCGAAGAGCCCGCGCCACAGGAACCAGAAACGCTCCTGGCCAGGTGTTCCGAACAGGTACAGGACGAGCTCGTCGTTGATGCTGATGCGGCCGAAGTCCATGGCGACGGTGGTGGTGATCTTGCGGTCCACGCCCCAGGTGTCGTCTACGCCGACGCCGGCCCGGGTCATCGTCTCCTCGGTCGTCAGCGGCTTGATCTCGCTGACCGCACCGACCATCGTCGTCTTGCCCACACCGAATCCGCCGACGATGACGACTTTCACGGCGGCCGCGGCCGTCTGCGGGAGTATGTCCGCCTCACGCGGCCCGGCGGGCGGGTCAGAGCTTCTGAAGTCCATCGATCACTGCCTCGATCAGAGCAAGGTCGGGTAGCTGCGCGGCGGGAACGGGCGGACGGACGTACACGCGTCGAGCGGCCATCAGGTCCCCGACCAGCACGGTGACGACGCTCACGGGCAGGCCCGCGTACGCGGCGATCTCGGCCACCGACAGCGGTGACTGGCACATCCGCAGGATGGCCGCCTGCTCGGGCTGCATCTCGGGCCGGGCGGACCCTTTGGCCACGACTAAGGTCACAAGGTCCAGATGGACGGCGGTGGAGGGTCCACTGCGTCCGCCGGTGATGACGTAGAGCCGTTCGGGGCTGCCGTCCTCCCAGCTTGTGGGCGGCTCATTCACGCGGGCTGCCCGTCATGTCGGGGCGGGCTGCTCAGGTGGTCCCCCATTCGGGTCACCAGGTTGCGCATCTGCGAGCCCATCAGGCCCGCGTCCACGCCCTCGTCGGCGAGGACCGCGAGGTAGGAGCCGTCGCCGGCGGCCATCAGGTAGAAGAACCCGCCGTCCATCTCGATCACGACCAGGCGCATCCTGCCCTCCGAGCGGGGCAGTTCCGCGGCCACCGCTCCGGCCAGGCTCTGCAGGCCCGCGCAGGCCGCCGCCAGGCGGTCGGCCGTGTCGGTCTCGGCCCCGTACTGCGCCACGCAGAGCCCGTCCGCGGACAGGACGATCACGTGCCGCGTCTGCGGCACTCCGGCGGCCAGGTCCTTGAGCATCCAGTCCATGCTGCTGATTCGCTGAGTCATCATTGTTACGCCCCCTTGGTCGCTGAACCCGACGTTCCTTCGGTGCCCGGCACATCGTGGCCGGGGGTGCCGGACAGTCCGCTGTGGAACGCCTCCAGCCACATTCCGGGGCCGCCGTCGTCCGCAGGCCGGGGCTCCGCGGCCGGCCGGGCGTCGGCGGTGGTCACACGGTCCTTCCGGCGCCGCTGCGGCAGGCCGGTCGCGGTACGTGCGCCGGCCTCCGGCTGCCCGGCGCCGACGGGCGCAGGCCTGGGCACCGGAGCCGGCCGGGGCGCGGGCGCGCCCACGCCCGCCGACGAGCGGTCGAAGGGGTGCTCGCGCGGTGTGGCGGCCACGGCCCTGGGCCCCGAGGAGGAGCCGATGCCGTGGGCGAGACCGGTCGCGGAGGACGCCGTGGTGATCAGGTGCTGCGGCACGATCACCACGGCGCGGACGCCGCCGTACGCGGACGAGCGCAGGGACACCTGGAACCCGTAGGCCTGTGCCAGCCGGCCGACCACCGCCAGACCCAGCCTGGGCGTCTCGCCCAGGTCGTTGAGGTCGATGCCGGACTGGGCCTGGGCGAGCATCTTCTCCGCCCGGCTGCGGGCCTCCTCGCTCATGCTCAGGCCGCCGTCCTCGATCTCCACGGCGATGCCCGACTGCACCTCGACGGCCGTGAGGTGGACCCGGGTGTGCGGCGGTGAGTACCGGGTGGCGTTGTCCAGCAGCTCCGCCAGGGTGTGGATCAGCGGCTCCACGACGGGACCGACGACGGCGACCTCGGAGACCGAGTGCAGCTCAACCCGCTGGTAGTCGATGATCCTCGACATCGCGCCGCGCATCACGCTGTACAGGGTGACGGCCCTGCTCCACTGGCGGCCGGGGCGCGCGCCGCCGAGGACCGAGATGGAATCGGCGAGCCGGCCGATCAGCGCGGTGCCGTGGTCGAGCCGCAGCAGGTCGCCGAACACGTCCGGGTTGCTCCCGTGCCGGTCCTCCATCTCGCGCATCTCGTGGGCCTGCTGATGGACGATCGCCTGCACGCGCCGGGCGACGTTCACGAAGGCCCGCTGCGCCGAGTCGCGCAGGCTCTCCTCGTTGTCGACCGCGTCGACGACGTGGGCCAGCACGGCCTGGAGGGCGGCTCTGAAGCGCGGGGTCAGGGCCTCGTCGTCGCCCCAGCGGCTGCCGTGGCCGCCGCGCCCTCCCAGGGCGGTCAGCACCTCCTCGGCCAGCTCGCCCTTGCGCAGCCGCTCGATGGCCTCGGGCAGCACCGACTGGGACAGCCGGGCCGCCTCGGTCTCCTGCCTGGCCAGGGCGTGCTGGAGAGCCGCGACCTGGGCGCGCCCGGCGGCGAGCGCGCGGCCGCGCCGCCGCGCCTCGACGAAGACCGCCGCGGTGCACACGGCGCCGACGGCGATCAGCACGGTGCCGAGCGGTCCCGAGGAGGAAGCAAGTGCCCCTACCAGGCAGGCGGCGGCCACGACCGCGATCGCGGGCAGCATCCGGCTTGCTCTTCCCTCCAGGTGGGCACTTTCGGGGGGCGTACCTCTTTGCTCCATCGGCGTCCTCGAACTATCGAAAAAGGGGGGCCTTCTGACCGGTGGGCGGGAGCATAACTACGCCCAACTGCCCTGATGTGGGCTTTCGTTGGAGTTCATCGGACCGGAGGAACCGTTATGCGCCATCGATGACGTCGAATTCCGGCGAGGATCCGGGCCCGCGCACGGCGCGCGGTGGCGTAACGGGAGGTGGGCGGCGCGCCGGCCCCGTTCGGCGCGCGGGAATCCGCGCGCGCATTCCTATCGGTTCCGGCCGCACCCCCTGGCTCGCGGGTGGCGGCCGGGACCGAAATGCGCTAGGGGGTGGGACGGGCCGCGCCGAGGCCGGTGAGCAGGACGTCGAGGGCGAGGTCGGTCGCCTCGTCCAGCGGCGTGTCCTCGAGCAGGGAGCCGACGGCCAGGGCCGCGAGGCCGTGCACCACGGAGAAGGCGACCTGGGCGAGCCGGGCCGGGTCGCCCGCCCGTACGACGCCCTCCTGCTGCGCGAGGGCGATCAGTTCGGCGGCGATCTCCAGGCTCTGGTGGCCGAGCTCGCGGAGTTCGGCGCTGGAGTGGTCGGCGTGCTTGGCCGTGAACATCAGGCTCAGCAGCGGGGCGTGCGCGACGGCGAAGCCGATGTACGCGCGGCCCATGCAGGCGAGCCGGGTGGTGACGGGGCCGGGCTCGCCCACGGCGGCCCGGAGGCGTTCGTTGAGCCGGGTGAAGCCGCCCACGGCGAGCGCGTCCAGCAGCGCCTGCCGGTCGCGGAAGTGGCGGCCGGGCGCCGCATGGCTGACGCCGAGGTCCCGTGCGAGGGCGCGGAGGGAGAGGCTGTCCGCCCCCGAGGCCGTGAGCACGTCCTCCGCGCGCGCCAGCAGCGCCTCCCTGAGATTGCCGTGGTGATAGGGCGCATCGGCGTCGGCCAAAGCGGTCTCCTCCCTCGATGTTGTCATTGACAACAATGTTTGCTCTGCCTACATTCAAGTATCGACCATCAACCGGAGTCCCGGAACGGAGCGCCGACCCATGTCTATGACATACCGCGGAACCACAGCCCTGATCACCGGGGCGAGTGCAGGCCTCGGCGTCGAGTTCGCCCGGCAGTGGGCCGAGCGCGGAGCGGACGTCGTCCTCGTCGCCCGGCGCGTCGACCGGCTGGAGGAGCTGGCGGCGGACCTGGAGCGCCGGTACGGGGTCACGGCCCGCCCGATCGCCGCCGACCTCGCCCGGCCCGGCGCCGCGGCAGCGCTGCGCGCGGAGCTCGACGCACTCGGCGTACCGGTCCATACGCTGGTCAACAACGCGGGCTTCGGCACCCACGGCCCCTTCGCCGACGAGGACCCCGCCAGGATCAGCGAGATGATCCAGCTCAACGTGCTCGCGGTCACGGAACTGACCAGAGAGTTCCTGCCCGGCCTGACGGCCGACGGCCGGGGCGCCCTCGTCACCGTGGCCAGTGCGGCCGCCTACCAGCCGACCCCGGCGATGGCGGTCTACGGCGCCACGAAGGCCTTCGTCCTGAACTTCACCGAGGCCGTCGCGTACGAGACGCGCGCCTCCTCCCTGCGGGTGCTCGCCGTCTCGCCGGGGCCGGTCCGCACCGAGTTCTTCGACGTCGTCGGCAGCCGGGACGCCGCCGTGGGCCGGATGGCCACCCCGGAGCAGGTCGTCACCGCCACGCGCCGGGCACTGGAACGCGGCAAGACCCCGCCCAGCATCGTCGTCGGCCTCGGCAACCGGCTCTCCGCCACCGCGTCCGCCCTGGTCCCCCGCCGCCTCGCACTGACCGTGGCAGGGCGCGCCCTCAAGGCATGACCGGACACACCTGAACGCCGGAGGGCGGGCCGTCACAGGGGTGACGGCCCGCCCTCCGGTCCTTCGGGGAGTGCGCACGGAGCCGGACGCTCCCCCGTGGACGTCCGGCTCGGGCGCCCCTCGCGCGACGGCGGACAGGCCTACCAGGCGGCGCGGCAGTTCAGCAGCTTGGTGGTGCCGACCTTGCGGTCGCAGGCGTAGGCCTTCACGTCCTTCTTGTTCTTGAAGGTCCAGCTCTTCGTGCCGTTGACCACCGCCACGTAGTTCTTCACCGAGTGCCAGGCCCCGTCCTTCCAGTCCTGGTAGGCCAGGGCCAGGACGGCCTCGTAACCGTCGCCCGCCACCTTGTCCTTGGCGGTGGAGCCCTGGAATGACCCGGAGTAGAGCTTCTCGCCGGTCTGCGGGATCGTTCCCGACACGTGGTACTCGTAGGTGCCGCTGATCTCGGCCTTGCCGCTGGTGGAGGTCTGGTAGAAGCCGATGGTGGCCGCGCTCGCGGTGCCCGCCAGCCCGATCACGAGGGCCGAGGCGACGGCGGAGGCTCCGACGAGCGTGCGCTTCACAAGAGTGGTCATGGCTGTGTCTCCCTTGCTCGGGGAATCAGAAGTCGATCGGTGCGCCGCCGCCGCGGTGTGCCCCGGCGGCCGGCCAGACAGAAAGCTAGGCGGGCCGGCGGCCGCCCGGCGGCACGCACCGGGATGATTCAGGCCTCCACCCGGTGCGGGTGGCGGACGTCCCGGCTGCAACCGCGGCGGTAGCCGGACCATGCGTACGTGGTAGGGCCCGGTCCTGCGGCAGGCCCATGGCCCAGCCGCCTGATGGCCCGTAAGCTGCGCCGATGCACGCTGGATCGGGATTCCTCGACAGGCTCGGGGGAAGGTACCGGCCGCTGGCGGTCGACTCGTTGCTCGCGCTGGGCTACGTCGGCGCAGGGCTGTTGCTGGGGCAGGAGCAGCCGCCGGCCGGATGGCGGTCCGTGGACGGGCTGGGGGCGGTCCTGACCGCCCTGGTGGGTCTGGTCATGGTGGCCCGCCGCTTCGCGCCCGTCGTGGTGTTCGGCGCCAGCAGTGCGCTGTGGACCGTGTTCATCGCCTGCGGGTACTGGCCGGTGGTCAATTCGATGCCCCCGCTCCTGGGCCTGTACACGGTGGCGGCGACCCGTCGCCCCCGAACCGCACTCGTGTGCACGGCCGTTGTGGCCGGGGTGTGGGTGTACGCCGGGATCGGCAACATCGACCACAGCTCCATGCCGACCGTCCTCGCCCAGGCGGTCCTGTTCCCGGCCGTCGTCCTCGTCGTCGGGCGCGGCTCGGGAGCACTCGCCGAACGGAACAGGCAGTTCGCCGAACTGACCTCCCAGCTGCGCAGACAGCAGGAGGAGAACGCACTCCGGGCCCTCACGGAGGAGCGGGTGCGCATCGCGCGGGAACTGCACGACGTGGTCGCACACCACATGTCGGTGATCTCACTCCAGGCGGGCATGGCCTCGTACGTGTTCCCGACGGACCCGGCGGCGAGCCGGCGGGCCCTGGACACCATCGCCGACACCAGCAGGGAGGCGCTGGAGGAGATGCGCCGGATGCTCGCACTCCTGCGCGTCGGCCAGGAAGGGCAGCGGGACGGACAAGGGGAGGACGGAGCCGCCTACGCCCCGGCCCCCGGGCTCGACCTGCTGGACCGGCTGCTGGAGCGGGTACGGGGCGCGGGGGCCGAGGTCACCATGGAGATCGCGGGACCCCCGGTCCGGCTTCCGCAGGGCATGGCGCTGTGCGTCTACCGAGTCGTCCAGGAGGCGCTGACGAACGTGCTCAAGCACGCGGGACCGACCCGGGCGGCCGTGACCATCCGTTACGAACGCCGCACCATCGTGGTGCGCGTGACGAACGAGGGAGGCGGCAACTTCCAGCCAAACAGGGAGATGTCACCTGGTCACGGCTTGATCGGCATGAGGGAGCGCGCGAAGATCTACGGCGGATCGGTCACCGCCGGCCCCCGCGCCCTCGGCGGATTCGAGGTACGGCTCACCCTTCCGGCGCCCACCACCAGTGACCGGCCGGGTGGTCTCCCGGCCCCGGGCACCGGGGACGTCCCTATCCGATGAGGACCGAATTCCCCGATGCCCACGGTACTGGTGGTCGACGATCAACTGCTCATCCGTGCCGGACTGGTGTCCCTGCTGAACGCCGCGCCAGGGCTGTGCGTGGTCGGCGAGGCGTGCGACGGGGAAGAAGCCGTCCGGCTGGCCGAGGCCACCGCACCCGATGTCATCCTCATGGACCTCCGGATGCCGGGCACCGACGGCATCACCGCGACGCAGCGCATCCTTCGCCGCGCGGGTGACACGGGTGACACACCGCCGAAGATCCTGGTGCTGACCACCTTCGACCTCGACGAATACGTCTACAACGCCCTTCGTGCGGGCGCCTGCGGGTTCCTGCTCAAGGAGACGCCCCCCGAGCGCCTGGTCGCCGCCATCCATACCGTCGCCTCGGGCGACATGCTCTTCGCGCCGACCGTCACCAGGCGCCTGATCGAGGCGTACCACCCGGGGCCGACACCGCCGGGGGCGATCGCCCCGGACTGGCACACCGTGACCGGCCGTGAGCGCGATGTCCTGCGTCTCGTGGCCACGGGCGCGACGAACACGGAAGTCGCCCAGCAGCTCTTCATCAGCGAAGCCACCGTGAAGACCCACCTCAACCGCGCGATGGCCAAGCTCGGGCTCTCCAGCCGCGCCCAGGTCGTCGTCTTCGCCTACGAGACGGCGCTCGTGACGCCGGGTGGCCCGACGAGCCTCCCCGGCTCCGGCCCTGCTGCGGGCGGGCCGGGCTGAGCGTCCGGGGGAGTCCCGCGCGCAGCGGCCTCCCCGCCCCCACAATGGAGGCCGGCGAGCAGGAGGGGAGCGGGAATGGCAGACGAGCAGGCCTCGGTGCGGGTGGAGCGGGACGGCCCCGTGTACACGGTGATCCTGAGCAGGCCAGCGGCACGCAACGCCGTGGACGGACCGACGGCGACACAACTGGCCGAGGCGTTCCGGGCGTTCGAGGCCGATGAGGACGCGGCCGTCGCCGTGCTCTGGGGCGAGGGCGGAACGTTCTGCGCGGGCGCCGACCTCAAGGCCATCGGTACCGGGCGCGGCAACCAGGTGCTCGCCACCGGCGACGGACCCATGGGGCCGACCCGGATGCGGTTGACCAAGCCGGTGATCGCGGCCGTCGCGGGGCACGCGGTGGCGGGCGGCCTGGAGCTGGCGCTCTGGTGCGATCTGCGGGTCGTGGAGGAGGACGCGGTGTTCGGTGTGTTCTGCCGCCGCTGGGGCGTCCCCCTGATCGACGGCGGTACGGTCCGGCTGCCCCGCCTCATCGGCGAGAGCCGGGCCATGGACCTGATCCTGACGGGCCGTCCGGTCCCGGCGGCCGAAGCGCATGCGATCGGGCTGGCCAACCGCGTCGTCCCCACGGGCCGATCGCGGGCGGCCGCGGAGGAACTGGCCCGCGAGATCGCCGGGTTCCCCCAGATCTGCCTGCGCCACGACCGGTTGTCCGTCCTGGAACAGCACGGACTGGCCGAGGAGGACGCACTGGCGGGGGAGTTCCGGCACGGCCTGGTGCCACTGACCGCGGGTGAGACCCAGGCCGGAGCGGGCCGGTTCGCGGCCGGGGCGGGCAGACACGGCACCTTCGGGCCGTAGCGGGTACCGGGCACCCTGAAGGTGTGGCGCCTGCCACGACCGGCCCCGGGAACCCGGCCTCCGGCGGCTCCGACCCCTGTCGTAGAGCGGCGTATCGGCCGAGCCATCGGAAGGAGCCATCGGATGAACTGCAGGAACGCGCTCCGGTCCCAGGTTGCTGCCGGCGTTGCGGCCGCGTAGGGAGGTGCCGCCGGGCTGACCACGGGACGCCCCTGTACCACCCACCACACGGCGCGCCCCGACCTGGAGAAACAGGGCGGCCTCCTGAAGAACGCCCGTGTGGCCGACCACGGAGACCCGCGGCGACCGGCGTGGAGGCCATGCTCGAATACGAGGCCCGCGGCACCGTGTGGACGCCGCCCGCGGCCGGGCCGCCGTAGCCGGCGGTCAGCGGTGCAGGTGCAGCGTCCAGTCCTCGGGTACCCGGCCGGCCGGGCCCGGGGTCGGCTGCTCCGCCGGGTGATCGCGCGGAGCGGCCAGCTCGGGGCCGGAGTCGTACAGGGCGTCCGTGTCGTAGTTCCAGAACCACTCCTCGCCCGGCTCGAAGCTCTGCACCAAGGGGTGGCCGGAGGACTTCCAGTGGGCGGTGGCGTGCTGGGCCGGGGAGGAGTCGCAGCAGCCGATGTGGCCGCACTGGGCGCAGCGCCGCAGGTGGAACCACCAGCCGCCCAGCTCGTCGCACTCGACGCAGCCGGTGCCGGTGGGCGCGGCGCTCGGGTCGATTCCCTCGATGTCGCTCATACGGGCTCCTCAGCGGTCTCGGTCTCGGTCGCGGATCCGGTATCGGTATCGGTCCCGGGGGCCGGTGCGGTCAGTGGTAGCAGTACCTGGAATCGGGTGTCCCCCGGGGCGGACTCGACCTGGAGGCTGCCGTGGTGCTTGTTCACGACGATCCGCCAGGAGATGTCCAGGCCCAGACCGGTGCCCTCGCCGACCGGCTTGGTGGTGAAGAAGGGGTCGAAGATGCGGCTGCGGATGTCCGCCGGGATGCCCGGTCCGGTGTCGCGGAACTCCACCAGCAGGCGGTCTCCCTCGCGGGCCGTGCGGACCGTCAGCGTGCCCTCGCCGCCGGTGCTCCCGATGGCGAACACGGCGTTGTCGATGAGGTTGGTCCACACCTGGTTGAGCTCCGCCGGGTAGGCGGGCACGTCCGGCAGGGAGCGGTCGTAGTCCTTCACCACCCGCACCCGGGAGCCGAACTTGCCGGACAGCATCAGCAGGGTGCTGTCGAGGAGTTCGTGGACGTCGACGACCCGGTACGGGGCGCGGTCGAGCTGCGAGTACTGCTTGGCCGCGTCCACGAGGTGGGAGATGCGGGTGGTGGAGTCGTCGATCTCGTCCATCAGCAGCTCGGTCTCGACCGTGTAGTTGAGCCAGCCGATCGCCGACGGCAGGATCTCCTCGGCCACGGTCGCCGCGACCCGGTCCAGCCAGTCCGTGTCCAGCCCGGCCTGCACGAAGGTCGGCGCGAGCCGCCAGCCCTCCGCGATGCCGTGGTCGTCCAGCCAGTCGGCGAGCTCGTCCTCCCGGTCGGAGGCTTCCAGCGGGCTGAGCGCCGTCGCCTTCGCGACGCGTTCGACGGTGCGCTCCTGGATCTCGATGAGGTCGGCGATCGTCTCGCGCGAGTACTGGCCCTGGGAGATGTGGGCCAGCTTGTGCCGCATCTTGCCGACCCGTTCCCGCAGGGTCGCCGTGGCCCGGACGGCGGCCGCCGCCGGGTTGTTGAGCTCATGGGTGAGGCCGGCGGACAAGGACCCGAGCGCCAGCAGCCGTTCGCGCTGCCCGATGGCCCGCTGGGTGTTCTTGGAGCCGAAGAACAGCCCCTCCAGCAGGTGCGCCGCCATCGGGAACCACTCCTGCATGATGTCCGAGAACGACTGCGCGGGCAGCACGAAGAACCGCGTCGGCTCGGTCACCCGCATCGAGTTGGTGTACGTCTGCGGCACCTGGTCGCCCAGGTACGCCTGCATGGCTCCCGCGTACACGCCGCGCTGCGAGGTGCGGCTCACCTCGACGTCGTCGCCGCCGACCCGGCGGAACAGCACGACCGTGCCCTCGATCATCACGTAGAAGCAGGTGGCCGGGGAGCCCTCGGTGTACACGGGACCGGCTTCGAACCGCTCCACCCGCCCCTCGGCGCACAACCGTCCGAGCTGCTCCGGGGTGAGCTTCTCGAACAGGAACAGCGAGGCGATCTCCTGCGGGCTGCAGGGCATGGACTGTCCGCTCATGACTGCTCCAGGTACCGGTGGACGAGCATCACGGCCATGGCTCCCTCTCCGACGGCGGACGCGACGCGCTTCGCGGACTGGGCGCGTGCGTCGCCCGCCACGAACACGCCGGGAATGTTGGTCTCCAGGTGGTAGGGCGGCCGGTCCAGTTCCCACTCCGCCGGGGGCCGCCCGTCCGGCGTCAGGTCCGGCCCGGCCAGGATGAAGCCGTGCTCGTCGCGCAGCACCGTTCCGTCCAGCCAGTCGGTCAGCGGGGCCGCGCCGATGAACACGAACATCCACTGCGCGTCGACGAGTTCGCTCCCTCCGCCGTCCAGGTCGCGCAGCGTCAGCTGCTCCAGGTGCCCCTCGCCGTGCGCCGCCTCGACGACGGTCCGGGTACGCACGGTGATGTTCGGCGTCTCCTCGATCTGCTGGATCAGGTAGTACGACATCGAGGCCGTTAGGGACTCCCCGCGCACCAGCAGCGTCACGGACTTGGCGCCCCTCGCCAGGTACATCGCCGCCTGCCCGGCCGAGTTGGCGCCGCCCACGATGTACACGTCCTGCCCCTGGCAGGAGGCCGCCTCGGTGAGCGAGGAGCCGTAGTACACCCCGCAGCCGGTCAGCTGGTCGCAGCCCGGCGCGTGGAGCTGCCGGTACGACACCCCGGTCGCCAGGATGACGCTGTGGGCGGCGATCGCCGAGCCGTCCGAGAAGCGGACGACGCGCGCGGCGCCGTTGGCCTCCAGCCCGGTGACCTCACGCGCCGTGAGGATCTCGGCGCCGAACCGGCCGGCCTGGCGGCGGGCACGCTCCGTGAGCTGGGCACCCGACACGCCGTCCGGGAATCCGAGGTAGTTCTCGATGCGGGAGCTCTGACCGGCCTGTCCGCCGGTCGCCGACCGTTCGACCAGTACGGTGCGCAGCCCCTCGGAGGCCCCGTACACCGCGGAGCCGAGCCCGGCCGGGCCGCCGCCGATGACGACGAGGTCGTAGAAGTCGGCGGCCGGCGTCGTCGCGAGCCCCACGTGGGAGGCCAGTTCGGGCGCCTCCGGTTCGATCAGCGCGGTGCCCTCGGGCGTGATGACCAGCGGCAGCCGCTGCCCGTCGGCCCCGGCCGCCTCCAGCAGCCGCCGCCCCTCCGGTTCGTCGGAGGAGTACCAGCGGTACGGCACCTGGTTGCGGGCCAGGAACTCCCGCACGTCCGAGGAGCGCGCCGACCAGCGGTGTCCGACCACCTTGGTGGCGGGTACCGGACGGTAGTCGCTGGTGCGCCAGGCCGTGAGCAGATCGTCCACGACCGGGTAGAGCTTCTCCTCCGGGGGGTCCCAGGGCTTGAGCAGGTAGTGGTCGAGGTCGACGACGTTGATCGCGTCGATCGCCGCGTTGGTGTCGGCGTACGCGGTCAGCAGCACGCGCCGCGCACCCGGATACACCTGGAGGGCCTGTTCGAGGAACTCGATGCCGTTCATCTGCGGCATCCGGTAGTCGGCGAGGATCACCGCCACCAGGTCCCCGCGCAGCTTCAGCTCGCGCAGCGCCTCCAGCGCGGAGTCGCCGGTCTCGGCGCGCACGATCCGGTACTCGGCGCCGTAGCGCCGCCGCAGGTCACGGGCGATGGCCCGGGAGACTCCCGGGTCGTCGTCCACGGTCAGGATGACGGTCCGCGCCGTGTCGGCGGCCTGTGCCATACGTCGTCTCCACCCCGAGTGCTCTGGGCAGGCGGCCCGGCGAGCCGCCCGCGCCGGTTCCCGCCCATCGTATGGTCGATCGTCCGGAACCGCTCCGGGACGACGCGGGCCGTGCGCTCCGGGTACCCACCCGGTCGCTCCTGGTCAACGCCCCGCGGCCGCTCGCGGAACGTCACGTACGGAGGTGCTCCGGTCACGCGCCGGCATCGACGATGCGGCCGTCGCGCAGTTCCACGACCCGGTCGGCGAGTTCGATCAGGTTGGGGTCGTGGGTGGCGACGAGGATGGTCACCGACTCGCTGCGCACCACCGCGCGCAGCAGCTCCATGACCGACCGGCCGGTCTCCGAGTCGAGCTGGCCCGTCGGTTCGTCCGCGATGATCAGGTCCGGGTCGTTGGCCAGGGCGCGGGCCACCGCCACGCGCTGCTGCTGGCCGCCGGAGAGTTCGCCGGGCCGCTGTTCGGCGTGGTCCGCGAGCCCGACCAGGGCCAGCAGGGTCCGGGCGCGCTCCTCCCGCACCTTGGCGGGCACGCGCCGCAGCCGCATCGGAACGCCGACGTTCTCGGCAGCGGTCAGGACGGGTATCAGACCGAAGGACTGGAAGACGAAGCCGATGCGGTCGCGGCGCAGGGCGAGCAGGCCCGGCTCGTCGAGGGTCGCCAGGTCGGTGCCGTCGAGGGCGATCCGGCCGCCGGTCGGGGTGTCGAGGCCGCCGACGAGGTTCAGCAGGGTGGTCTTGCCGGAGCCCGACCGGCCCCTGAGGGCGGTGAGTTCGCCACGGCGGACCTCGAAGGACACCCCGCGCAGGGCGTGGACGGCCTGCGATCCGCTGCCGAAGCTGTGGTGCACGTCGTCGACGACCACGATCGGAGAGCCGTCGCCCTGCCTCCCTGCCTGCGTCGCGACCGTCGCTGTCGCCTGATGATCCGTCATCGTGTCCGTTCCCCCGTCGAGTTGTCCGCGCGGGGCGCCCGGCCCCTCGTTCCGCACCATCTGCCGCTGCAGCTTTCTGATCGCATTTGCGCATCTGTCGCACCAATCACGCAAGCCCCTTCCCTCTATCGATCACATCTGACAGCATCGTCCGCTATCCGGTACTGACGGTCCGGACGGGGGAGGAATACCACACGTGCTCGGCTTCGTCGTGCGCCGACTGCGCGGGCGATGGCCGCTCGCCGTCGCCGTGCTGCTCACCGTACTGATCACCGCGACCACACTGACCGCGCTGACGGCATTCACCCGTGGCGTGGGCGAGGAAGGGCTCCGGCGGGCCCTGACCGGGACGGCACAGTCCCGGACCACCGTCCTGATCACCAGCGGCCATCCCGCCGACTCCCGCGCCAAGGACGACGCGTCCGTACGGGCCTTCGCGGACGAGGTGTTCGGGCGGCTCCCGGTGGCATCCGAGAGCGTGGCCCGCAGCCGCTCGTACGGGCTGCCCGGCGTCGCAGCCTCCGGCCGTGACGCCGACCTGACCCTGCTCGCCGCCCTCGGCAAGGACCACGTACAGCTGCTCGCCGGTGCGTGGCCCGCGCCGGTCGCCGCACCCCCGGCCGTCGGCGTCCCGGCCGCGCCGACCCAGGTGGCCGTGCCGCGCGCAGCGCTCGCCCGCCTCGGCCTGGCCGAATCCGCGCTGCCCGCACCGGTCCGGCTGGACGACCGGTTCGGCGGGGCACCGCTGACCGTGCTGGTCACCGGCGTGTACCGGGCCGCCGACCCGGACGCCGCGTACTGGCGGCTCGACCCCCTCGGCGGCCGCGAGGTCCAGGCCGACACCTTCGCCATCTACGGCCCGCTCCTGGTGGACGACAGCGCCTTCACCACCGGCAGCATCCTGCAGAACCACCGCCTCACGCTGCTCACCCCGGACCTGCGCACGGTCCGCGCCGCCGAGGCCGAGGCCGTGCGGACCGCGACCGACCCCGCGAGCGTCGCCCTCGAACGGGCCGGCTCGCTGCGGACCGCCACGGAACTGCCCAAACTGCTGGCCGAGCTGAGCGCCGGCACGGTCGTCGCCCGCTCCACCCTGCTGATGGGCGCGCTCCAGCTCGCCGTCCTGTCGACCGCCGCGCTGCTCCTCGTCTCCCACATCCTGACCGTCCGTCAGGAACCGGAACGGGTCCTGCTCACCGCACGCGGCGCCTCCCGCCGCCGCCTCGGCGCGCTCACCGCGGCCGAGTCCCTGCTGCTCGCCCTGCCCGCGGCCGTCCTTGCGCCCCTGCTCACACCGCCCCTGCTGCGCCTGTTCGGCCGGTTCGGACCGCTCGGGCGGGTCCACCTGGAGATCCCGGACACCTGGCTGGTCTGGCCGGTCGCGGTCGGCTGCGCCCTGGCCTGCGTCCTGCTGACGACCCTGCCCTCCGTCCTGCGCGGAGCCTCCGCCGCCGTGCTGCGCCGCGTGGGCAGCCGCCAGGCGCTGGTGACGGGAGCCGCCCGTTCCGGCCTCGACCTGGCCGTCGTGGTCCTCGCCGTCCTCGGCTACCAGCAACTCTCGCAGTACGGCGGTACGGACGCCCCCGCGACCGGCGCCTCCGCCGGCGCCGGGCTCGGTGTCGACCCGGTCCTGGTCGTCGCTCCCGCCCTGGCCCTGTGCGGGGGCACGCTGCTGGTCCTGCGCCTGCTGCCGTTCGCGGCACGGGCCGGGGGACGGCTGGCGGCGCGCGGCCGGAGCCTGGGCCCCGCCCTGTTCGGCTGGCAGCTCGCCCGACGGCCCGGCCGGGCAACCGGACCCGTGCTGCTGCTCGTCCTCGCCGTCGCCAGCGGCATCCTGGCGCTCGGCCAGCACACCGGCTGGTCCGCTTCCCAGCGTGACCAGGCCGACTTCGCGACCGCGGGCGGACTGCGGATCTCCGGAAGCAGCATGTCCCCGATGGGGCAGGGCGGACGCTACGCGGGCCTGCCCGGCGGCGACCGCCTCGTACCGGTGGTCCGCCGGGAGCAGAAGCTGCCGGACGGGAATCCCGCCGACATCGTCGCGCTGGACGCCGTCAAGGCGGCCGAACGAGTACCACTGCGCGCGGACCTGCGCGGCGGGCACGGCATGCGCGAGCTGTTCACCCCGCTCGCCGCCGGCGGCCCGGGCGCCGCGGCCGCCCCCGCGAGCCCCGGTGTCGCCCTGCCCGGCTCCCCGCGCCGGATCGACCTCGACGTGTCGGTCCGGTCCTCCGGTACGAGCTGGGCCGCCGTGAGCCTGCTGCTGCGCGACCGGTTCGGGGCGACGTACGGGACGGCCTCGGTCACCCTTCCCGAGGGCGGCGACGTCACCCTCCCCTTCCTCCTCGACGCGCTGACCGGCGCCCCGGTCGGATCGGCGGCCACCCCGCTGACCCTGGCGGGGATACGCCTCTCGTACGCCGGGGACGGCGACAACCCCGGCGACGGCAGCGAACTGACCCTGCGCCGGATCGCCGTCTCCGACACCGCGGACGGCGCCGCCACGGGCGTCACCCCACCCGCGGACGCCGCCGGCTGGCGGGCCTCGCTCCCGCAGGGGACGAGCGGTAAGAGGGCCCCCGAGCCGATCCCGGTCCCGGCCGGCTCCACGGACCTGCTGCGGCTGCGCTACTGGGGCGGTTTCGGCACCCAGCAGGGCGTCACCACCGTCGTGTTCCCGGCGCCCGCCGCACCGGCCCCCACCGCCATCCCCGCGGTCGCCACCACCCGCTACCTCCGGTCCCTGGGCGCCTCCGTGGGTGACACGGTCCCCGTCACGCTGGACGGCGCAAGCGTCCCGATGCGGATCACCGCCTCCGTGGACTCCCTCCCCGTGGCCGGCCGCTCGGCGCTCGCCGTCGACCTCCACGTGCTCGGCCGGTTCCTGCTGGAGTCCGTCGGCCAGCAGCCGGCCTCGCCCACCGAGTGGTGGCTGCCCGCCGACTCGGCCGCCGACCCGGTCCCGGCCCGCGCGGCGGACAAGCTGCGCGAAGGCGCCCGGATCGAGCGCGTCCAACTGCGCGAGGAGATCACCGAGCGGCTGCTGGACGACCCGCTGAGCGCCGGCCCGCAGAGCGCCCTGGCCGCCCTCGCCGCCGCCTGCGCGGTCCTGGCGGCCATCGGCTTTGCGACCTCCACCGCCGCCGAACGACGCGTGCGCGGACGGGAGTTCTCGGTCCTGCTCGCACTCGGCACCCCGCGCCGCTCGCTGGCCCTCGCGTCCGCCGCCGAGGGCGGGGTGCTGATCGTCATCGGGTCCGCGGTCGGGACCGGGCTGGGCATCGCCCTGGTCCACCTGATGGCGCCCCTGGTCGTGCTGACACCCGCTGCCGGGCGGCCGTTCCCACCCGTACAAGTGGACATGCCGTTCTGGCAGACCGTGCTCACGGTCGCCGCCATCGCAGCCGTTCCCCTGCTGTCGGCCGCACTCAGCGGCCCCCGGGGCCGCGACATCGCCGCCCGGCTGCGTCCCGTGGAGGAGATGTGACCACCCCGCCGTCCGCCACCCCGCCCTTGTCCGCCCCGGCGCCCGCCATCCCGGCGTCCGCCACCGCCCCGCGGCCCGCGCCCTGGGTCAGGACCCGGCTGCGGGCGGCACCACTGGGCACCCTGCTCGGCGCCGCGCTGGCCTTCGTCGCCGTCCTGCTGGCCGCCGCGCTGCCACGCGCCCAGGACCGGGGCGCCGACCAGGCCCTGCGGTCCTTCCTGGAACGCAGCGCGGCCGGCAACACCAGCCTGCAGGTGACCGCGCCCTCCCCGGACAGCGGGCAGAGCGCCCAGGCCCTGGACTCCACGCTGGAGAAACTGCTCGGGCCGACCGGATCCACCTTCCGCGTGGACCCGGAGAAGACGGTCCACGGCGCGCGCACCACCAAGCGGCAGCTGCTGCTGAATCCGGAACTCGCCCGGCCCTCCGGCCTTCCGCCCAGCATGAACCTCCTGCACGTCCGCCAGGCGGAAGCCCATGTGAAGCTGGCGGAGGGGCACTGGCCGAGCAGCACATCCACGGCCCCCGCGCAGACCGTCCCCGGGGAGATGGCGCCCCTGCAGGTCGCCCTCTCGCAGAAGGCCGCCGCGACCCTCGGCGCCCGCGTCGGATCCGTCCTGAAGAGCGAGTCCCGGGCCGACGGCACACCGTCCGTCGAGGTCGTCGGCCTCTACGTGGTCCTCGACGAGACCGACGACTTCTGGACGGACAACCTGGGGTGCCTCGCCCGCGCCTGCGAGCACTACTACAACGAGAGCCTCGCCTGGGACGTCGACGCCCTCGTCGGCACCGGGGACCTCGACCGGATGAGCACCTGGAGCCGCACCTCCGAGGACTTCTGGCAGCTGCCGGTGGACGTCGGCCGGCTGCGGGCCGACCGGCTCGACGCCACGAGGAAGGACATCGCCTCGTACATCGCCGGGCCCACCGCCGCCACCCTCGCCCGGGAGACCGGCCGCGCGCGGCTGCACACCACCTCGTGGCTGCCCGAGCGGTTCGAAGAGGCCCGCGCCCGCACCCAGGCCGCAGCGCCGCTCGCCGCGATCGGACCCGCCGGGGTCGGCGGCGTGGCCTTCGTCGTCCTGTGCCTGGCCGGCGCGCTCGCGGCCGACCGCCGCGACGCCGAACTGCGGCTGCTGCTCGCGCGCGGCGGCTCGCGCGCCGCCATCGTCGGCCGGCTCCTCGGCGAGGGCGCCGTCACCGTACTCCCGGCGGCCGCGGCCGCCACCGCGCTCGCCGTCCTGCTGCTGCCCACCCCCCGGCTCGCGCCCGCACTGCTCTCGGCCGCGGCCGTCGCCCTGCTCACCCTGCTGGCCTTCCCCGTACGGGCGGCCGTACTGCTGTCCCCGGCACGCCCGGCCGGGCGCTGGCGCAGGCCCGTGGCCGAACTGCTCGTCCTCGTCGCCACCGCCGCCGCCGTGGTGGAGGTCCGCCGCCGCGGGGTCGCCCCGCCCGGCAGCGACCTCGACCCGTTGCTGATCGCGGCCCCGCTGCTGCTCGCCCTGTGCGGGGGGCTGCTGCTGGCCCGGATCCAGCCGGTGGTCACCGGATGGCTCGCCCGGGCGGCCGGCCGCAGCTCCGGACTGGTCGGCTTCCTGGGGCTCGCGCGGGCCGCCCGCGGCCCCGCGACGACCGGCGGGCAGGCCCGCGGCCGCACCGGCCCCTCCGTCCTGCCGATGGTCGCGCTGCTCGTCGCCATCACCACCGGGGGATTCGGCGCGGCCGTGCTCCAGTCGGTGGACTCGTCCCGGCTGGGAGTCGCCCGGCTGACCGTCGGGGGCGACGCGGCGATCTCCGCGTACGGGAAATCCCCGCTCCCGGCGGGGCTCGCGAAGGCCGCGGGCGAGCTGCCGGGCGTACGGACGTCCGTGCCGCTGTGGATCGACCACGACTCCTCCCTGCACGGCACCACCGTGAGATCCAGCCAGGTCACCGTGATCGTTGCCGAGCCGGCCGCGTACGCGGAGCTGTCCCGGGTCCTCGGCTGCGGATCCTTCGACCCCGCCCTGCTGGCCACCGGCGGTGCGGCGTCCGCCGATGCCCCGGTGCCCGCGCTGTTCAGCGCGAGCCTGGCCGGGCAGGCCGAGCAGCGCGGCACGTACACGGTGCAGCCCGGCGACGGCGGGGAGCTGAAGGTACGGGTCGCGGGCCTGGTCGACTGCACCCCGGCCCATCCGGCGCGGGACGCCGCGACCGTCGTCCTGCCGGCGGGCGCCGCGACGGCCCTCATGGGCGGCGCCGACCACCCGAACCGGTGGCTCGGCCTCGGTGACGTCGACGGCGACCGGCTGCGTGAGCTGGTCCGCTCCAAGCTCCCGGCCCCGTCCGGGACTCCGGCCCCGGCGCCCGCCCCGATCCCGGGTTCCGGTTCCGCCGCGGGCCCGGCCCCGCTCGACGAGTTGTACCCCGTGCACACCAGCGCCGAGGCCGTCACCGCACTGGGCGCCGATCCGCTGCAGCGCTCGGCGCAGCGCCTCTTCTGGGCCTCCATGGCCGGAGCGGCGGGCTTCGCCCTGCTGGCCGTCCTGCTGACGCTGGTGCGGACCGTCCCCGAACGCGCCGCGCTGCTGGCCCGGCTGCGCACGATGGGGCTGCGCCGCAGGCAGGGCGTGGCGCTGATCCTCGCCGAGACCCTGCCGCAGACCCTGGCCGCGACGCTGGGCGGGGCCCTGGTCGCGGCGGCCGCCGTGGCCCTGCTGGGCCCGGCGATGGACCTGTCCACGCTGGTCGGCGCGCACGTGCCGAACGGCGTGCAGCTGACGGCGGGGCCCGTACTGACCCAGGCCCTGGGTCTGGCCGCCCTGGTCGCCGCGGCCGTGTGCGCAGAGGCGGCGACATCCGGGCGACGGCAGATCACCACCGAGTTGAGAGCGGGAGACCAGCGTTGAACACCGACCAGCCGACGTACGAGGAGCTGCGCCGCCGGGCGACGGCCGCCGCGGAGCCGCGCACCCCGGCGGCGGACGCCGCGATCGCCTGCGACCGTCTGGTGCGGATCTTCAGCCAGGACGGCATCGAGGTACAGGCCCTCCAGGGGCTGGAGCTGACGGTCGAGCAGGGCGACCTCATGGCCCTCGTCGGTGCCTCCGGCAGCGGCAAGTCCACCCTCTTGAACATCCTGGCCGGCCTGGACGTCCCCACGGCCGGCAGCGCGGCGGTCGCCGGCTACGACCTGCTGGAACTCTCCGCGCGGGACCGGCTGCGCTACCGGCGCGAAGCGGTCGGGTTCGTCTTCCAGCAGACGGCCCGCAACCTGTTGCCGTTCCTGACGGCCGCCCAGAACGTCGCCCTGCCGATGCAGCTGAAGGGCGACAGCCCCCGCCGCGGCGCGGGCGCACGCCGCGCGGCCAGGGTCGGGGAGATCCTGGAGGCCCTCGGGATCGGCGACCTCGCGCACCGCCGCCCGGCGGAACTGTCCGGCGGCCAGCAGCAGCGCGTCGCGATCGCCGTGGCGATGGCGAACGACCCCAAGGTGCTGCTCGCCGACGAGCCCACGGGCGAACTGGACTCGGAGACGGCCGCAGCAGTCTTCGAGACCTTCCGGACGGTGAACAAGGAACTCGGCGTGACGGTGGTCATCGTGACGCACGACCCGATGGTGGCGGGCGAGGTCCGCCGGACGGTGGCGATCCGCGACGGCCGTACCAGCAGCGAGGTCCTGCGCCGCCTGGTCACCGACGAGCACGGCGAGGAATCCATCAGCGAACGCGAGTACGTCGTCCTCGACCGCTCCGGGCGCGTCCAGCTCCCCCCGAAGTTCCTGGAGGCCCTGGGCATGGAACACCGCGTAGCGGTCGACCTGGCCCCGGACCGCATCGAACTACGCCCGGACGGCGCCTACTAGAGGCTCCGTCGCCCGTGAGACGCCAGTCGTGAAGGTCTTCCAGGCCCTCGTGCGGGCGACCGCATGCCCGACGCGGACGCGGACCCGCTGCTGGGACGGCGCTGTCCAGGCCGGCTCGGACGCTGTGATCACCACCATCTCGGGATCAGCGCACCCGGCCGGCGGGCTCCCGACAGCAAGCCCTTCCCACGTCAGCGGAACTCGTGGACCAGCTGGATCTCGCCGACGATATGGGCGTTGAAGTCGTCCAGCTCCTCAGCCGGAACCCAGAGCTCGAGGATCGTCCGCCCGCCCGCCTGCTGAACGGGATATCGGCTCAAGAACTCCGACTCGACCTCGAAACGAGTGACGAAGCCGGCGCCATCGTGCTTCACGTTCCAGTCCCGCGCGATCCTGATCGCGTAGTCCTCGTTGAGGACCGGGTAGAAGATCGGCTGCTCGGGCAGCCTGGGCGGCCACGCACGCCAGTTCAGCTCCCGCACCAGATCCAGCTCCTCGGGGCCGGTGGGGCGCCACAGGGTCGTCGTTGCCTGTCGGCTGGTCATCTGCATCGCTTTCTTGACGTGGGCCGCCGGTACGGCGGGTCGGGAGACCGGACGCTACAGGCACCTCAAGGTCGGCAGCTACGCAGTTTCGGTACCTGGCGCCCGAGGTGACGAGCACCGCTGCCGGCCCGACCGGCGGCGCCAGGGACCCGCGGACAGCGGTAGGGACGGTTCGCCGGATCACGGACATCGATCGCTCCTTCGTTCGTTCGTCTGACACCTCCAAAGTCCCATCGCCTGTGACTCACCGTCATCACCCCTCGGAGCGGTCCGCGATCTCATACCTGAGAGCCACCCGCACGGATCCGGGCTTCCACACGGCGCGCAGCCGCTCCGCGGCAGCGGCCGCCTGGTCACGGCCCGCCCGGCAGGCCGGCGCCCAGTTCACCCAGTTCACCCAGTTCACCCAGTTCGCCCGGTCGTTGAGGCCGGCGCCGAACGCCCGTACCGCTTCCGCGTCGGGGCCGATGGTCACCACGGTGCGGGCGGGCCCCGCCCGCCGCCGGACTCCGGTCCAGGGGCTCACCCGGCGAAAGGCGCGCCAGGGGCTCGATGACGACGACCGTGCGAGCTCCGGCCGCCAGGTCCGCGTTCCCGCCCCGGAGCGCAGGGCGCCGTCCATGTACCGCCGCTCCTGCACGGAGTCCGGCAGCTCGGCCGCGGGGAGGCGGCCTTCGCCCTCGGCGCGACGCACGCGCCCGACGCCGACGCCGACGCCGACGCCGAGGTCGAACCGGCGGTCCGCTCCCGAGGGTTGTCCGGCGGTTCGACCTGCGGCGTTCAGAGGTGGGATCCGGTGGTGGACGGCCTGGTTTCGAGGACCCAGGTGTGGTGGCGGACGGTGTCGGCCCCGGCGCGGCCGGCGAGGATGTCGCAGAGGAGCTCCGCGCAGGCCCGCCCGTAGTCGGCGGGGCGCAGGTCGACCGCCGTCACGGGCGGGTTCGCGCTCCGGTTCGCGGTGCCGTCGACGCAGGAGGCGACCAGCAGGTCGGCGCCCACCGTGCGGCCGAGGCCGGCCGCGGCGCGCAGGGTTCCGGGGGCGGCTCCGTCGGGGGCGCAGATCACGGCGTCGATCCCGGGGTCGGTGGCGAGCAGCCGCCGGGTGGCGGTGTCGGTGTCGGCCTCGGTCGCCGCGAACGGGACGGTGTGCAGGGTGACTTCGGTCCGGTGCGAGGTACCCCACGCGGCGGCCGTCTCGCGCAGGGCCTGGGCCCAGGCGGAGGTGCCCTCGGGCGCGAGGAGGGCGGGGCGGCGGGCACCGCGGTCGTGCACGTGGTCGAGGAGGGCCGTGAGCGAGGCGGCGTTGTCGCAGACGACCGCGCCGTCGGGGGTGGGGGAGGGGCCGAGGTAGCGCTCACCGGTGACGACGGGGACGCCGGAGTCGAGCAGCCCCGGGACGGCGCTGTCGCCGACCTCGGGGTCGATGACGAGGAGGCCGTCGACCCGGGAGGCGAGCGGGCCGGAGGCACCGCCGCCCGGGGCGAGCAGGACGACGTCGAGTCCTTCCTCCTGGGCGCGCTGGACGGCTCCGAAGGCCAGGTTCATGTAGTAGCCCAGCCGGGTCGCGGTCTGGGGCAGGTGCAGGCCGACGGCTCCGGTGCTGGAGCGGCGCAGCCGTCGGGCGGCGCTGTTGGGGCGGTAGCCGAGCTCCTCGGCGACCGCGCGGACCCGGTCCCGGGTGGCTTCCGCGACCCGCCCGGAGCCCTGGAGCGCGTCGGAGACGGTGCTCTTGGAGACACCGGCGGCGCGGGCGACATCGAGCAGGGTCACGGCAGGTGGGGTCACGCCCCGCATTCTAGACGCTCGGTCCAGCCTTGCCGGAACGTTCCGGCAGCGTCTACATTCATGC
The DNA here is from genome assembly GCF_055574035.1 of Streptomyces sp. NPDC030021. NCBI lineage: Bacteria > Bacillati > Actinomycetota > Actinomycetes > Kitasatosporales > Streptomycetaceae > Streptomyces > Streptomyces sp. NPDC030021. The sequence continues at coordinate 395,004 of NZ_JBVIAH010000004.1, read as the reverse complement.
CTTGCCGGAACGTTCCGGCGCCGCCCGCGTCCGGCCCGTCCGGCGCACCGCACCGACCGCTCCTTGACCGATCCTTTCCGCATCCCGCATTCTGACTGAAATTTCAGTCAGAACTTCGAAAGCAGCCCGCCCGTGACCTCGTACGCGCTCCTCACCTCCTTCGGATCCCCGCTCGGCTCCCCGGGCCGCACCCAGCCCGGCGAACGCGAACCGCTGCGCGTCGGCCTCGTTCAGATGCGCTGGTACGCCGATGCCGCCGAGCACGACGACCGGCTCCGCGAGGGTGTCGCCCTGGCCGCCGGGCAGGGCGCCACGGTCGTCTGCCTCCCGGAACTCACCCGCAGCCCCTACTTCTGCAACACCGACGACCCCATGGCCGACGGCGCCGCCCGTCACCTGGAGGACGTGGAGACCGGCCCCACCGTCGCTCTCGCGGCGGAACTCGCCACCGAGCTCGGCATCACCGTCCACGCCTCCCTCTACGAGCGCGCCGAGGACGGCGGCCTCGGCTACAACACCGCCGTCTGCGTGGACTCCGACGGCAAGCTGATCGCCCGGACCCGCAAGAACCACATCCCCGCCTTCCCCGGCTACCGCGAGGACCTGTGCTTCCGCCCCGGCGACAGCGGCTTCCCCGTCATCGCCCACGAAGGCGCCCGCTTCGGCTTCCCCACCTGCTGGGACGAGTGGTTCCCCGAACTCGCCCGCGCCTACTCCCTGGCCGGCGCGGAGATCCTCGTCCACCCCACCGCCATCGGCTCCGAGGTCGACCTGCCCGACTTCGACACCCGGCCCATGTGGGAGCACGCCATCAGTGCCAACGGCCTGGCCAACGCCCTCTTCATGATCGTGCCCAACCGGGTGGGCACCGAGGGCCGTTCCACCTTCTACGGCTCCTCCTTCATCTCCGACCCCTACGGCCGGATCGTGCTGCGCGCCCCGCGCGACCGCGAGGCCGTCCTCGTCGCCGACCTCGACCTCGACCAGCGCCGGGACTGGCTGGAGTTCGGCCTCATGCGCACCCGCCGCCCCGGGCTCTACGGCAGCCTCACCGAACGGCTGGACGCGCCCGGAGCCCAGGCCCTGTCGTGATGCTCCCCCGAGGGTCCCTCCCCGAGCCGGGGGAGGGGCCCTCGGGGGACCCGTTGTAGTGATCATCGGGGGGGGGTGTCCGCGTGTCAGGGTGCGGCGTCCTCGCCAGGACGCGGGCATGCCTCGCTCCCTCTCCCGCCGGGCCCTGCCCCGTATGGACGGGGTCACCAGCGGTCACTGCGGTGCGGCGGCTCCGGAGTCCGGTGACTGCTGGAGGCCGGACGCGTCGACCGCCTCGAAGTCCGAGCCCTTGAGGTCCTTGAGCCCGTCGAGCTGCGCATTGTCCCAACCGGGGTTCTCCTCGCCGGTGATGTACCAGGGCGAGCCGTTGTCCGCGACGATGGCGCCGTACTTCTTGAGCGCGTCGGCCACGGCCTTGGCCTGCGGGGCCAGCCCCGAGGTGTCCACCGAGCTCTTGAGCCGCAGCCGCAGTCCCATCGGAGGCAGCGCGCTGTCCGCCGCCGAGCCCGCCTGGTGCCTCGCGGGCCAGACGTAGCTCTGGTCGGAGTGGGGCACGGTGATGCGGATGGCGTGGTCGATCCGCCCGCCGGCCGCCTCGTCGTAGCGCGCCAGGCCGGGGAGGATGGCGAGGCCGGCGGCATCGGCGGATGTCCATCCGTCGGGTCGCAGGGCGTTGGACCGCAGGTCGAAGATCGCACCCGAGCCGGCGTGCCAGGTGGTGCCGCCCTGCCGCTCGGCGTCGAACAGCTCGTAGGACTTGCACAGGGCCTTGTCCCAGACGACGACGTGCCGGTCCCCGTCGCTCGCCGGACCATTCTCGATCCTGGCGTCAGGCGGGATCCGGTAGCCCGATGTCTCGCTCTCCTCGGGGTAGTCCAGGGACACCTCGGATTCCGGCACCGTGGTGTCCGAGACGGTGATGGGAATGCCGAAAGGCCGACCTTCCACGAGCCCCGATCCGAAATCCGGATGGAGGGGGTCGGCGGTGCCGATCGAGGCGACGTACCGGTCGGAATTCGGGTGCACGGGCAGTTTGTCCACGGGGGCGTGCCAGAAACTGTCCGACGGTGCCGTGGGGCAGGAGGGTGCTTTCCTGCCGGGATCCGCCGCCCCGGACAGCAGGCAGGCGGCGGTCAGTGTGACGACGGTGGCGATGGCCGGGATTCCATTGCGCGAGCGCAATGCCGTGATGCGCTTCATTGGCATCGACTGTCCTGAGTGCCGGTCGAACGACTCGATCGATCTGCCCGAGCGGAATGCTGAGAATTCGCCGGTCCGGCTGGTCCGGCTGGTCCGGCTGGTCGGCCGTTTCGGCGGTATCGGCCTTTCGGTCGCTTCCGTCCATGTTAATGCCGGGGTGGTCGAGGCGCCTGAGCTCCAGGGGCCGCCTCATCGGCCGGTGAGAGCTGCGTCACTGCCGGCGCCTGCTGCTGCCTGCCGGCCCGGAGGTGTGGAATGCGCCACTTGTGGGGGTCGGTGGTGAAGAGGGTGGCGCGCTCGACGGCCGTACCGATCCCGCGTAACCCGCAGGTGGCCAGCGCATATACCGGTTCCGGCCTGTTTTCCTGACCAACTACGCAAGAGTTAATAAATCGGGCAAAGCGACCCGTTTCTTCCACAACTCCCTTTACGGTCATATGCGACTTGATGGTGTGTCAGCCCCGAACGTGCGAGCCATAATCGGCCCCGGTCGTCTCCGGAAGCAATGGAGCCATCGGGACACCGATCGACCTCCCAGGCGGATCGCCGCACCGGACCGACCCTCAAGGCGCTGTACATGTCCCTGGCCCGCCGCACCCGACTCGCGGCCCTGCTCGCCGCGCTCTCCGTCGGCACCGCCGGGGTGACGGCCTGGGCCTACGGACACGGGACCGAGCTTCCGCAGGTGGCCCCCGAGGTGCTGGTCACCCCGAGCGTGACCGAGGGCTCCGCCCTCCAGGTCGTCGCGCACCCCGACGACGACCTCTTCTTCATGAACCCCGACCTCAGCCGCTCCATATCGACGGGCATCAAGGTCACCACCGTCTACCTGACCTCCGGCGAGTCCGACGGCAGGAACGAGGCCCACAGCCCGCACCTGCAGGACGCCGCCGGTCCCGCCGACCGCGCCGCCTACGCGGAGGCCCGGCAGAACGGCATACGCGCCGCCTACGCGCAGATGGCCACCGGGGACCGCGCCAGCGCCTGGCAGCGCAAGTCCGTACCCACCGCCGGTGGCGGCAGCGCCGAGGTGGACGTCCTGGTCGCCCGGCCCCAGGTCAATCTCGTATGGATGGAGCTGCGCGAGGCCCGCAGCATCTCCGGGGACAATCCGGAGAGCCTCCGCGGCCTGTGGGACGGCCGGACCCCCGCCCTGGGTGCCCAGCTGACCTCCGGGACCCCGGTCAAGGACTGGTTCTCCTACACCAAGGACCAGACCGTGGCCGCCATCGCGGGCGTGTTCGAGGCGTACCGGCCGACGACGATACGGACCCAGGACCCGACCCCCGGCAGGGCGGAGGGCGGCGGCGCCTTCCTCGACCACCAGGACCACATCTACGGCGCCCGTTTCGTGCAGGCCGCCGCCGAGCGCTACGCCAAGACCACGGCCAGGCCGCACTTCTCGGTCCAGAACTACGTGAGCTACCCGAACAGCTCACTGCCCCCGACGCTCGACCCGCAGACGGCCGAGGAGAAGCTCGGCTACCTCAAGACCTACGCCTGGACCGACCACCAGGACTGGTGCGGCAGCCCCGCCGGCTGCGGCGACCGCAAGACCGCGACCCGGCCCACCGGCGCCGGCTGGAGCCAGACCATCCGCTACAGCCGCGGTGACGGCACCTCCTGGATGACCGAGGGCGTCTCCGGACGGCTGTGGGCCTTCGCCGCGCTGGACGGCCGTATGGCGTACTGGTCGCGCAGCGGCCCGCAGGCCCTCTGGCAGGGCCCCGAGTTCCTGCCCGGCGACGGCATCGACTCCGGGGCGGCGGCCGTCCGCCTCTGGGACGGCCGGATCGGCGTGTTCGCCACCCGCACCACGCTCGGCGCGACGCCCCAGGAGTACGGCCGGGAGATCGTCTACGCCGTCCAGAGCGAGGTCGACGGCGGATTCGGCCCGTGGCGGTCGCTGGGCACCCCGGACACCGTGGACAGGTCCGGCACCTCGGCGATCAGCGGGCCGTCCGTCGCCGTGGACGCCGAGGGCCGGATGACGGTGTACGTCCGCGACTCCCGCCGGACGCTGCGCGCCCGGGCGCAGGAGACCCCGGGCGGCGACTTCGGCGCGTGGCAGGCCCTGGGCGGGGCCGGCCTCCAGGGCGATCCGGTCACCGCGACCGACGCGTCGGGGCGGCGCCACGTGTACGCGGCCACCGCCGGGTCCGTACTGGCCTGGGTCCAGCCGGCACCGGAGGCCCCGTTCGGAGACCCCGTCCCGACCGGGCTGCCCCAGACGACGGGCGCGCTCTCGGTGCGCCCGGAGGGCGACGGCGTCCGCCTGTTCTTCCGCCGGCCCGGTATCGGCACCGTCGCCACGAGCCTGGCCCGCGCGGGCGGGTCCGCGCCGGAATTCTCCCCGGTCGCCGAGGCCGGCGGCCTGGGCGGCTACGGCGCCGTGGGCATCGCGGGCGACCTGCTCGCGGGCCGAGCGGGCGCGGGCACGGTGGGCGTGGCGGCCACCGACGGGCCGCAGCCCTGGCAGGAGTCCCAGATGCTGTACACGGGAGCCCCGGCCGGTGTGGCCGAGGGGGCCGGTACGGCCGTCGCCGCGGCGCTCGGCCTGGACGCCGATCTGCACGTCATCACGACGGTCCCTGCGGGCGGGGCCACGCCGCCGGGCAGCCGGACCCCCGCCCCGTGGCATCGGGCCGTCCAGCCCTGGACGCTCGCGCTGGCCGGCCGCCCGGGCGCGACCGTCGCCGGGGGACAGCCCCCTCGGTGACCTGCGCCGCAGCGTTCGCCCGCGGCCCCTGCGGCCCCCCGGGCCGCCGGGTGGCAGGGCGGATGGGGGCGGGCGAGGATGTCAGCCAGACCACCTCGCGCAGCCAGGGCGGCCGCACTCGGACCAACGGGCGATCGGGGCTTCCATGACCCCTCCTCTCATCTCGTGCCGACGCATGTGCGCAGGACCCGGAACGATGCGCGCCTTCGCAGCCCTGGCCGCCTGCACGGCACTGGTGGCCGGATGCGGCAACGACACCGCGCCCGACTGGGGGTACCCGGAACTCGGGAAGACCCTCCGGTCGCTCTCCCGCGATCTCGACCGGGCCTGTGCGCGGACGGAGACCCCGGAGAGCTGCGCGGAGGACCTCGACCGGCTCACGGCACCGACGGAACGCGCTTTCGCCCAGGCCCTGGAGCACAAGCTGCTCGATGTCGGCACCGTGGCGGCGATGAACGAACTGGACAGGGCGAGGGAGGCCCGCGTCGCCGCCGCCGAGGAGGCCAGGACCCGGCAGGATCCGCACCACCTCCCCCTCGCGCGCGCCGTGGCGGCCGAGAAGCTCGCGTACGAGCACCTGCTCGCCGAGCTGGAGCGCCTGCGCACCGCTCCGCCGCCCGGTGACGGAACGGACCCGGTCTGAGGCGGTGCCGCAGGCCGAAGGGCTGAGCGGGCTGAAAGGTCTACGGGTCTACGGGTCTGCGGAGCTTCGGCGCTTCGGCGCTACGGCGTCCGGGGTGGTGCGGGGAGCGCCCCGCCGTCGAGTGCCACCAGGGTGAGGACGACGATCGAGCCCGTCCAGGCCAGGGGGGCGACCGACGAGGGCCGGCCCGCCCGGTCCACCTTCTCGGGCAGCTCCCCGAGCGGGTTCCGCTTGGCGAGGACCCAGTCCAGGACCTGCCGCGCCTTCGCCGGCTGCCCCGTGCCCGCCCATGCGAGGGCGAAGAACGAGGTGCTGGGGGTCCAGGCGTTCACACCCCAGGGCGCGGTCGGATCGTTCCCGGGGGTGAGCCCGCCGTTGGGCAGCAGCAGCGCCTTGTACGTGGTGTCCAGCGCCCGGGGCAGATCGGCCGGGGCCGTGTTGAACGGGGGTGCCATGAAGGCCACCGCGCTGTCCTGTCCGTGCTGTCCGTCGACGGTGCGCTGGTAGCCGAGGGGGGCGAACTTCCGGGTGATCCCGGTGGAGAGCCGCCCGGCGGCGCCGGACCAGCGGGCCGCGTCCTGCGGCCGGTCCAGTTCGCCGGCGAGGTGCGCGGCGGCGTTGAGCCCGGCGAGCAGGGGTGCGGCCGTACCGATGTTGGTGGTGGTCGTCATCACCTCCCAGTAGTCGGGGGAGGCCGGGGGCAGCCCGTCCGCCCCGAGGGAGGCCGCCGCGCGGTCGGCCGCCTTGCGGATCATCGGGTAGAGGGCGGTCAGCCGGGCGAGGCGGGTGGCGGGAGGCGCCGTCAGGTACCACTGCCAGGTGGCCCACGGCACCCAGCCGTTGGCGTCGAGCTGCCACCGTCTGCTGTCCGGCGGGCCGGATCCGTCGAGTTCCGTCCGCGCGTCCCAGGTGCCGTCCTTGCGCTGGGTCGCGGCGCTGTAGCGCAGGATCCGGTAGGCCTCGGCGTCGTGGCCGGTGTGCGCGAACGCGGCGGAGGCGAAGCTGGAGTCGCGCGGCCAGGAGTACATCCAGCCGGGAGACCAGCCCGCCGCCATGGCCCCGTTCGGCCGCAGCAGGGCGCGCATGGCCAGCAGGGCCCGCTCCGCCGCCGTGCGCTGGGCCGCTGAACCGCCCGGCACCCGGCCGGCGGCCAGCCAGGCGCGGCTCTCCGCGATCTGCAGCCGGGCCGTCGGGTCCTCCGGGGGCGCCACGAGCGACGCCGTCCGGCCGGTGGGGAGGTACCTCCACCGGCCGGACAGCAGCCGCAGCACGTGGCTCCGCTCGACGTACCGTGCGCCCCCGGCGACGGCAGGTGTGACGCCCTCGGCGGCGTTGGTGTTGGAGAGGAGCCCGACGGTGGGGGCGACGAGCATCGACAGGGGCGCGTAGCGGCCCTCGGCCTCGCCGTGGCTCTGGTGTCCGAGGGGCCGGACGAAGAACACCGGCCGCCCTTCCTGGGAGGGCCGGCCGACGGGGTTCCCCGCGACACACACGGGGAGGGCGACGCTCGCGAAGGACGCCGTGACGGCCGCCCAGCGGACGACCCGGGCAGCATGCATCGCCACTCCTTCTGTCGGGCTTCCGTGCGGGCGGCCCCCGGAGCTCCCATCGTGGGCCGGACGTGCTGAGCCCGCCACGACATGCCCGCCGCCCGGGTGACGGCAGGGAAGGGCCTGAAGCGGCCTCGCGTTCCCGCACGGAGCAACGCACGCACCAGGGACGCAGCAAGGGGCGCGCAACGGACGGAGCAACGGACGCGGCAACGGACGCGGCAATGGACGCGGCAACGGAGCAGCGGCCGAGACAGGGGCGAAGGTGCCCGTGGCGCACGGCAGGAGCGCCGCGGGCCCGGTCCCGGCGGCTCTCCTCGCGGATGCCGGTGGGCGGCGGACCGTGCACATTGGTGTGACCGGAACCGGCAGGCGCATCGGCCGTCGGCAGTCGGTCCGGCCGCGCTTCGCTGCGAAGGACTGGTGAATGAGCACTGCTTCGACCGAGGGGAATCGCCGGTTCGTCCGCAGGCTCCTGCCGGTCGCGGGCGGCTCCCTCGTGGCGGCGGCCGGAGCCCTGATCGCCGTGGGCTGCTTCCTCGGCCTCTACGTCCGGCCCACCTCGGACGACTGGTGCGCCGCCTGGAAGTCCCGCGATCTGGGCGTCCTCGGCATCACGCACGACTTCTACACCACCCAGAACGGCCGGATCACCAACGCCTTCCTGAGCGGCATCGTCTACGGCGACGGACTCGCCGGGATGAAGATCCTGCCGACCGTCATAGCCGTCGCCTTCACCATCGGCCTGGTCCTCCTCGGGATCAGGTTCCTGCGGTGCCTCGGCGTGAAACCCCCGGTGCTGCTCCTGGTCGCCGCCGCCCTGGCCGTCCAGGCCGTGATCTACTACGGCGGCACACGCAGCTATCAGGTCCTGCTGTGGGCACCGGCCACGATCTCCCACACCATTCCGAGCGTCATCGGAGTGTGGGCGCTGCTGCTGGCCATCTGGACGGTCCGCCAACCGCGGGCCGCCCTACGCGCGGGCGGCTTCGCCGCGGCGTTCCTCATCGGGTTCGCGATCGGCACCCTGAGCGAGTCGTTCTCCCTCGTCAGCGGCCTCCTCGCGGCCTGCGCGGGACTGCTGGCCGTGCCCCGCCTCAAGCTGGCGCAGACCTGGCATCCGTTCACCTGGTGCCTGCTCTGGTGCGCCGGGGTCGTCTGCGGGCTGATCGTGCTCACCACGTCCCCCGGCGCCCGGTGGCGCCGTGCCCAGCAGCCGCCCAAGGAGTCCATGCTCTCCGCGGGCGAACTCCGGGGCACCTACGAGGACTGGCTGCACATGTGGGACACCGTCACCGGCCAGTGGGCCTACCTCGGAGCCGCCGCGGTCGGCGTCCTGCTGGGCCTGGGGGCCGGGCTCGCGGCGCCCGTGCCCGCGCCGGGGAAACGGGAGTCGGGCCGGGCCGTCCCGCGGAAGATGCTGGTCGCCCTGCTGTTGCTGCCGGTGCTCGTCGTGGTGCTGGGATCGTTCGCGGTGGTGGTGGGGCTGCGCAGCGGCTACGGACCGAGCGGATGGACGTACGCCCGGACCTGGACGAACTACCTCGTACCCATGGAACTGGCGCTGTGCTCCTACGGCGTCCTGCTGGGGGTGTGGGCCCGCCGGTACCTGGCGCGCCGGGGGGCCGCCGTGGCCCTGCCGGCGGGCATCGTGGTCGCGGCCGGACTGACGCTGGCCTCGCTGGCCGTGCTCGTCCCGGGCGTCAAGCAGCTCACCACCGCCACGGTCACCCGCGCGGTGGCCTGGGACGCCCAGAACTCCCGCATCCGGACCGAGGCCGCGGCGGGTGCCACCGACCTCGGATACCGGCCCATGTACATCGGGAGCCTGGCCGAACCCTTCTTCACGTCCGACTACCAGCGGGACTGGGTCGCGGCCTGTGTCTCCACCTGGTACGGCATCGAGCGGATCCACCGCCTCTGAGCACGGTCGTGCGGGCTCAGCCGCGCGGCACCGCACGGGCCAGGAAGTGACCGGCGGCGTCCTCGTACTCCTCCAGCTGCCAGCCCGTGGTCTCCAGCGCGCGGCGGAGGTTGCCCTCGGCGAGGAGGTCGTCGGGGTCGAGGGAGCGGCCGTGCCGGGCCGCGCGCTCCGCCCGGCCCGACGGGTGGAAGAGCAGCAGGACGCCGTCGGCCGCGGTGACGCGGGCCCATTCGCGCAGGGCGGCGGCCGGGTCCGGGAGGTGGTCGAGCAGCCCCGCCGAGAAGATGCCGTCCAGGGAGGCTCCGGCCAGCGGGAGCCGGGTGCAGTCGGCGGCGAGGAGGGACCCGTGGCGGGTGCGGCCGTGCCGGGCGGCGGCGGCCAGCATGGCCGGGGTGAGGTCGACGCCGAGCACCTGGCCGCGGGGTCCGACCTGCGCCCGGAGCGCGGGCATGGCCCGGCCGGTACCGCAGCCGAGGTCCGCCGCCCGTCCGCCGGGTGCCAGCCGCAGCCGGGCGATCGCCGCCTCGTAGGCGGGGGTCTGGTAGGAGAACCGCTCCTCCCAGGCGTCGGCCCGGCGGGTGAAGAAGGCCCGGGTGGCCGTGTGTTCGGCGCGGGCGGCCACGAGGGTGGCGAACCGGCCGAGGAGCTGCTCGCCCCAGGGGTCCAGGGGGAGCTCCTGCGGCAGGAAGCGGACGCCCCAGGCGCTGGCGCCGATCCGGAACGCCTGGTCCGGGTACCCGTCGCAGGAGGCCAGGACCACGGCGTCGGCGGGCAGTTCCAGAGGGTCGCAGGCCGGCCGCAGGTACCGGGAGGGCCGGGCGGCCCCGGCGAACAGCGGGTCGGAGCCGACGGCCCGGGTGAGTTCCACCGGCGGGCGGCCGGGGGCGGTCTCGGGCCGGGCCCCCGGAGCGTCGCCCGCCTCCCGCACCAGCAGTCGGGTGCCGGGTTCCAGGGCCAGTACGGGCACCTCCGCCGCGAGGGCTTCCTGTAGGAGGGCCGGATCGGCGGCGCCCAGGACGATCAGGCCCTCCACCCCGGCGAGGTCGGCGGACGGGCCGGCATCGTCCGCGAGCGGGACGGTCCGGGAGGTCAGACCCGCTGCGGCGAGCACCCTGCTCACGGCGGTGGGAGCCTGCCCGGCCGCGGGCTGCATGACGACTACCGCCATACCTCAGTCCTTACATTCGAGCCGATGTAGCTGTTTCGGGCTGTATCTGCGTAAGCATGCCCACATGGAGACCGCATATGCCAGATGTGCTCCGCTCCGTGAGACGGGCGGCCGGAACGCGACAGCCGGAACGTGGTGGCCGGAGTGCGGGGGCGCGGTTAGCCGGCACGCAAAGAGGCCCCCGCGTGCCGAACACCGCGATCGGCATGCAGGGGCCTCTTTTTGCCGGTGCTCCCCATGGCGGCGAGAGCCGCTCGACCGTCACGGGGCCGGTGTACGTGCCGTCGGCCGACGTCGACCCGGCGGGGCGACCGGACGTGGACACGGAGGCGGGCCGAAGCGGCCTGCCTGGAGTCAGTTAATCATCCACAAGGTGAATGCGCCATAGTGGACGGCATATGCGAGGCGATTGCCGCTCTTCTCGTAGCGTGTGCCTGTTTCGATGCCGCCCGTCGATCGGAACTCACAGGGGCACGAGGGTGATCTCGGTGGCCTTGACGCTGCACCACACCGCAGTGCCGTCGGCGATCGCCAGCTCGGCGGCGGCCTGCGGGGTGATCTCGGAGACGACGTCGGCGGCGGCCTGCGACGTGACGAGGACCCGGAGCCGGCTGCCCGCCGCGGTGATCTCACGGACGGTTCCCGGCCATACGTTGCGCGGACTGCCGGACGGCTGCTCGCGATGGAGGGAGACGGCCTCGGGTGCGACGATCGCCAGCGCCTCGGAGCCCTCCGGCACGGGTTCCGCCACCACGACGGACCCGCCGGCGACCAGCTTGAGCCCGTCCACCGTGGTCGTCCCCGGCCAGGCGTTGCGGCCGAGCATGCGGGCGACCCACGGGGAGCGCGGATTGCGCGTGACCTCCGCGGGCGGCGCGTCCTGGAGGGCCCGGCCGTGGGCCAGTACGAGGACCCGGTCGGCCAGCGACACGGCCTCGACGGGATCGTGGGTGACGATGAGGCAGACTCCGCCGAAGCCGGCCAGGTGGGTGCGGAGGGTGTGCCGGACGCGGGCCCGGGTGGTCTGGTCGAGTGCGGCCAGCGGTTCGTCCAGGAGGAGGAGCCGGGGGCGGGCGGCCAGCGCCCGGGCCAGCGCCACCCGTTGGGCCTGGCCGCCGGACAGCTGCGCGGGCTTGCGCTCGGCGAGATGGCCGACACCGAGCCGGTCGAGCCACAGGCGCGCCCGGGAGCGGGCCTCGGCGCGGCTCGTGCCCTGCGCGCGCAGGCCGTAGGCGGTGTTGCCGAGCGCAGAGAGGTGGGGGAACAGCGCGCCGTCCTGGGGGACCCAGGCCACGCCCCGCCGGTGCGGCGGCAGGGCCGTCACATCGTCGTCGCCGAGCCGTAGTGCGGCATGGGCGCGCGGGGTGAGGCCGAGCAGGGCGCGCAGCAGGGTGGTCTTGCCGGCGCCGTTCTCACCGACCACGGCGATGGTGGTGCCGGGTTCGGCGTCCAGCGTGAGCTCGTTGAAGCCCGTGACCTCGGCGTGCAGGGACCAGCGGCCGGCGGGCGCGGAGCCGGCGACCGGTTCCGGCTCGGGGGCCCGGGCGACCGGGTCCTCGGTGGGTGTCGCGTGATGGGTGTCGCGTACGGCGTGGCCGGAGGTCCAGCGGCCGCGCAGGGCGACCAGTACCGCCATCGCCACGACGAGCAGGAGGAGGGACAGCGAGGTCGCGGCCTCGGGGTCGTCCTGGAGCAGCAGGTAGACCTGGAGGGGGAGCGTCTGGGTGACGCCGGGCAGGTTCCCGGCGAAGGTGATCGTGGCCCCGAACTCCCCGAGCGCCCGGGCCCAGGTGAGGGCGGCTCCGGCGATCAGGCCGGGGGCCACCATCGGCAGGGTGACGGTGAAGAAGACCCGCAGCGGGGTGGCGCCGAGGGAGGCCGCGGTCTCCTCGTAGCCCGGTCGCAGCCCGCCCAGGGCCCCTTCGAGGCTGATGACGAGGAACGGCATGGCCACGAAGGTGGCCGCCACGGCGGCGCCCGAGGTGTGGAACGGCAGGGTGATCCCGAAGGCGTCGTCCAGGAAGGGGCCCAGCAGACCGCGCCGGCCGAAGCCGAGCAGCAGCGCGACACCGCCCACCGTCGGAGGCAGCACCATCGGCAGCAGCACCAGGGACCGTACGACGGTCTTCCCGCGGAAGTCGATCCGGGCCAGCAGCCAGGCCAGGGGTACGCCCAGGACCAGGCTGAGGCCCAGCGCCCAGAAGGAGACGACGAGGGAGAGCCGCAGGGCTTCCAGGGAGCCGGGCGTGGTCAGGTGCTCGCCGAGCTCGCCCCACTGGGTGCGGACGAGGATCCCGGCCAGGGGGAGCATCAGGAAGGCGATCGCGAGGAGCGCGGGCACGGCCAGGAGGAGCGGCGGGCGGGGCCCGGCGGTGCGGTGCCTGGTCACGGCTGCTGGAAGCCCGCCTCCTGGAGGATCTTCTGGGCCTCCGGCGAGGACAGCCACTGGACGAAGGCGTCCGCGGCGGCGACGTTCTTGGTGTCCTTCAGCGCGGCGGCCGGATAGGAGGCGACGGCGTTCTGGTCGGGCGGGATGTCGACCGCGCCGACCTTCCCCTTGGCGGCGGTCGTGTCCGTCTTGTAGACGAGGCCGGCGTCCGCTTCGCCCAGCTCCACCTTGGACAGCACGGCCCGTACGTTCGGCTCCAGCGAGACCGGCTTGACGGTGATGTTCTGCTTGTCGAGGATCTCCTGGCTGTAGCGCCCGGCGGGGACCTCCGGGGCCGCCAGGACGACCTTCAGATTGGGGTCGGACAGGTCCTTCAGGGAGTCGATCTTGTGGGGGTTGTCCGGAGCGGTGGCGATCACGAGCTCGTTCTTCGCGATCACGGTCGGGGTCCCGGTCTCCGCCTTGAGGCCGTCCATCGTCTTGGTGTCCGCGGTGACCAGGGCATCGGCCGGGCCTCCCTGCCTGACCTGTGCGGCCAGTTCCTGCGATCCGGCGAAGGAGAAGGTGACCTTCGTGCCCGGGTGCTCCTTCTCGTACTCCGCCCCCATGGTCTTGAACACGTCGGTGAGGGAGGCGGCGGCGAGCACGGTCAGGTTCGCGGCCGGTACGGAGCCCGATGCGGAGGCGCCGGTCGGTGCGGCCGCGGAGGTGCCGGTGCTGCCACTCCCGCAGGCGGCCAGGACGGGAACGAGGAGGGCGCCGCCGAGGAGGCCGGCGGCCGCCCGGCCCTGTCGGACGTGCAAAAAGAAGCGCATGGCGGGATGTGTTCTCCGGTCCGGTTGTCCGAATCCCGCGCACGCACGGCATGAGAGACGGGAACGGTGCTGCATTTGCTGCCAATGGAGCATTGCCGGGCCCGCATCTGCAATTCGCCGCTCCGGGGTCGAGGGGGTGCCGATTCCGCCAACCGGGTCATAAGTCCCAGGTCAGGAAGGCGAAGGGCCCGGAAAAAGAGAGGATCTGGGGCCTTTTCCGGAATACGCCAGGAGCTTGCGTCCATTCGGTTGGCGAATGCGATGGGGGCGCTCCGGACCCCGTCCTTCATCGGCTACGGTCGGCCATGACGCAGGTCACAGAAGTACTTGCGGTTTCGTTTCCGACTATGTGAGGCGTGTTTTCCATGAGCCTGTCCATCCGCAACCAGATCGCCGGCACCGTCACGGACGTCGCGACCGGTGGCGCCATGGGCTCGGTGAAGGTCTCCGTCGAGGGTGGCGAGCTGACCGCCGCGATCGCCAAGGACGCCGTCGAGGCCCTCGGTCTGGCCTCCGGCACCTCCGTCGTCGCGCTGATCAAGTCGACCGAGATCTCCCTGGCCGCCGCCTGATCCCCCGCATCACCCTGAGGGCCGCACCGCACCGGTGTGCGGCCCTCAGGCGTGGGCGCGAGGTTCACGCCCGGGTGAGGCGGGAGGTGAGCGGATCGGAGCGCAACCGCAACCCTCCCGCGGGGACCCGGAAACGCCCCGGGCCGACAGTCGTGTTCATGCCTCCGACGACCGCGCCTGCCCTCGCACCCGCCCCCGATCCGGTCTCCGCCTCCGCGTCCATGCCCAGAGTCCCGGCACGGCCCCCCGTGGTGTCCTGGGCGCGGGCCCGGGTACTGGCCCACGGCGCGGCGCGCCCGCTGCCCGCCCGTACGGTCCCCCTGTGCGACGCGGCCGGACTCACCCTGGCCGACGGCCTGCCCACCCTGCGGCCGCTCCCGGGCTTCGACACGGCCGCGATGGATGGCTACGCGGTGTCCGGCACCGGCCCCTGGCGGGTACGGGCCGCCGTCCGCGCGGGCGCGCCCTGGGCGGGCGTGCTCGGCGCGGCGGAGTGTGTGGAGATCTCCACCGGGGCCGAGGTGCCGGCCGGGGCCCGCGCCGTGCTGCCGCTGGAGTCGGCGGTGACCACGGACGACGGCCGGGTGTCCGGCCCCGTGCCGCCGCCGGGCCGGCACATCCGGCGCACGGGCGAGGACGCCCCCGCGGGCCGCCGGCTCGCCCCGGCGGGCACCAGGATCGGCCCCGCGCTGCTCGGGCTCGCCGCCGCCTGCGGCCATGACACGCTGCCGGTGCGGCCGCGCCCCCGGGTCGGCGTACTGGTCACCGGGGACGAGCTGGACCACGCGGGGGTACCCGGCCCCGGCCGGGTGCGCGACGCCCTCGGGCCGCTGCTCCCTGCTCTGGTCGCCGAACTCGGCGGCGCGACCGAAGAGGTGCGGTACGTCCCCGACCGGCCGGGCGGACGTCTGTCCGGGGCCGTGCACGCGGTGCGGGGCGCCGACATCGTCGTGGTGACCGGCTCCACCTCCGTCGGTGCCACCGACCAGCTGCGCCGGCTGCTGGAGGCCGCCGGGGCGCGGATGGTCGTCGACACCGTCGCCTGCCGGCCCGGCCACCCCATGCTGCTCGCCGAACTGGCCCCGGACCGCTGGGTGGTGGGGCTGCCGGGCAATCCGTACGCCGCCCTGGTCGCCGCCCGTACCCTGCTCGGCCCCCTGATCGCGGGCCTGTCCGGACGTGCCCTCGGTGCCCTGCCGCACGTTCCGGTGCACGGGCGGGCGCGGCCCGCCCCCGGACTGACCCGGCTGGTGCCCGTCGCCTGGGACGGCGCGCGGGCCGGGATCGCCGAAGGGCACGGCGCCGCGTTCCTCCAGGGGGCCGCCGTGGGCGACGCGCTCGCCGCGATCCCCCCGGACTGGACGGACGGCGCTCCGGCCCCCCTGCTCCTGACGGCCGGCTGACGGCCCGGCCGACGACCCGTCAGACGAGGTCCAGCAGCCGTTTGTACGAGCCGCCGAAACCGCGGCGCTCGTCGACCAGATGGATCTCCAGGATCCAGTGGGCCTGCCACCCTCCCCCGACGGTCCGGCGCAGCGGACGGTCGTTCTCCGCGCAGATGTACGCGTCTGGCCGTGCGTCCCGGACACCTGCCGAGGGATCCGCCCCGACCAGGTGACCGCAGTGCCGTCCGGCCGTCGTCCAGCCCGCCGCGGTGGCGAGCGCCAGGAGCTCGGCGTGCAGTTGCCCGCCCGTGAGGCGTGGGTCGGCGAGCAGGGCCTCGCGGCAGGCGTCGAACATCTTCGGCAGGTCCAGGGCGAGCCGGCGCTTGTCCGGGTCCCCGCCGAAGACGAGGGTCGAGGCGAAACCGGCCTCGGACACCGCGAGCACCGAACCGAGTTCGGCGATGACGAGGTCGTCCTCGCCGACCACCCGGTCCGGTGTCTCCGGGCCGTACGGGAGCAGGGTGTGCGGGCCCGAGCGCACGATCGGCCCGGGCAGGCGCGCGGCCGTGCCGAACAGTTCCCTCGCCAGGTCCCCGATCCGGTCGCTCGCCTCGCGTTCACTGCGGCCCGGCGCCACCAGGCCACGGGCCGCCGTTCCGGCGAAGAGGGCCTCGGCCATGCGCTGTGTCTCCACCAGCCCCAGGGCGCGCAGTCGTTCGTCCATCCGGTCGGGTACTGACATCGCGTTCTTCCTCTTCTTCCGCATCTTCCTACGGGGTCGCGCGCACGATCACGAGCGATCCCTCGTAGGTCGGCCGACTGCGCAGGTGGCCGAATTCCTCGTCCCAGGCGCCGGACTCCAGGTCCGCGCGGAGGGTCCGGTCGAAGTGCTCGCGGACCCGGTCGTCGACGAAGCTCCAGGCCGAGCACGCCTGTCGGGCGGCGGGGTCGAGCAGCGTCTCCGGGCGCCCGTAGTAGGCCTCGTCGAATCCGTCGGTGCAGTCCAGGGGGATGGGCACGGTCCGGACCGTGCCGGAGCCGCCCAGGGCCGACGCCAGCTCCTCGACGGTCGGGTGGCGCAAGGCTTCGGTGTCGAGGACCTCGGGCGCGTACCGGTACAGCCAGAAGTCCCGGACCAGGGCGGGGTCGCGGGTCAGGATGACCACCGGGCCGCGGGCCACGCGCCGCATCTCGCGCAGCCCCGCCCGTACATCGGACCACTGGTGGACGCCGAACAGGGTCATCGCCGCGTCGAACTCGCCGTCGGCGAAGGGCAGGTCCTCGGCGACGGCGCCGACGTCGAGAATGGTCCGGGAGTCGCCGAGGGCCTCGGCGAGCAACCGGGCGATGCGCTCGTCCGGGCGGCCGTGGGGGGAGTCGCCGGCGGAGAGGGAGCCGATGGCTCCGCCGCCGTACGGGGTCCGTGTGGTCATACGGTGTTGCCTCGCCTTGTGAACAGGAACGGGGAGGGGCCCGTACGCCGGTGGTTGTGCCGGTCGGGTGCGGGTGTTCGTGGGAGTCGTAAGACCAAGGGGTCCTACGACCAGAGGGTCCTACGACCAGAGCCGGAAGCGTTCCCAGCCGTCCCCGGCCCGCTCGTAGCGCAGCCGGGTGTGCACGCGGCTGCGGGCCGCCTGCCAGAATTCGACCTCGCCCGGGGCGAGGGCGTAGAGGGTCCAGCCGGAGTCGACGAGCGAGGAACCGGCGGACCTCCTTGCCTGCTCCGGGCAGGCTGAGCAGCCGGTTGCCGGACAGCCGGGCGGTGTAGGGGGAGTTGCGGTCCACCGCGGACCGGGGCTTCCCGGCGCGCTCCGGGTCCGGGGCGGCCGTGAGTGCCTCGCGCACCTGCTCCAGCCACCGTCCCGCGGGCTCCTCGTAGTCGGGCTCGCAGTCCGGGCGGGGCAGGAGCCGCCGGCCGCCGAGCTCTTCGAGGCGCTGGTCGAGCCG
This sequence comes from Streptomyces sp. NPDC030021, assembly GCF_055574035.1. Classification (NCBI taxonomy): domain Bacteria; kingdom Bacillati; phylum Actinomycetota; class Actinomycetes; order Kitasatosporales; family Streptomycetaceae; genus Streptomyces; species Streptomyces sp. NPDC030021. The sequence continues at coordinate 377,639 of NZ_JBVIAH010000004.1, read as the reverse complement.
GCGGCCGTCACCGCCCGTGGCGATGTCCAGGACGATCCCGCACCCCACGCCGCAGTCGGAGCAGAACCTACGCACCCGCTGCCCGGTCGCGGCCTTCGCCTCCGCCTCTGCGGCCGTGTGCAGCTCGGTCCCGTTGCGGTCCAACGCAGGAGTCCCTGTTGCGCGCAGGTGACGGGCGGTGCCCCCGGGGTTTACAGGCGGCTTCGCCAAGATCACCACGGGTGGTGAGGCGGTCAGCGGCCGAGCGCGTCGAGGTGCTCGTAGAGCGCCCGGTGCCCTTCGGCGGTGGGGTGCAGGCCGTCGACGAGCAGGTCGGTCCGCTCCCGCAGCGGCTCCCACAGGTCGAGGTGGTCGATGTGGTTCGCCTCGCACCAGGCCCGGAGGAAGGCGCGCAGAGCGAGTGCGCGCGCCCGGGTGAAGCGCAGGCCCTCGTAGTCGCGGGTGCGGTCCTCGTCGAGCCAGGACGGCCCGGCGACGACGAGCCGGGCGTTGTGGCCGAGGGCGGTGGCGGCCAGCGCGTCGAGGCTGCCGGTGAGCTGCGTGAAATCGGCGGCTCCGTCGGCGTCGGCCTCCGCGGCGGCGAGCGGCACGGCGGAGTCGTTGATGCCGGCGGCGACCAGGAGGGTGTCGGGCCGGCGCGCCGCCAGCAGTGCGGGCGTCTGCTCGCCGACGTCGGCGAGGGTGCTGCCGGGGACCGCCAGGTTGAAGAGCCGGCGTCCGGCCTCGTTCGAGGCGATGTGGGCGGCCGCCAGGTGGCCCGCCCAGCCGCCCCGCGGGTCGCAGCGTCCGTAGGCGATGCTGTCGCCCACGATGACGATGCGCTCCGCCGGGCGCAGCGGCCTCGCGTCCAGGTAGGCCCAGGTGCTCTCGCCGGAGGAGAGGACCACCCGCCGGCGGGTGTAGTCGTCGACCTCGTAGGCATCGGCCGCGGCGAGCTCCTGGTCGGTCAGGTGCAGCACGGCGCCTTCGACCGAGGCGCCGAGCCTGCGCTCCAGGATCAGATGCACGTCGAGCCCGCTGGCCGCGATCACCGCCGGATCGGTGATCTTCAGGGGCCGGGTGGTGTAACCGGCCAGCGACGCCGGGGAGGTGGGCACGGCTCTGCCGAAGAGAGCGGTCTGGACCCGCTCGTCCATCAGCGTGCCGAAGGAGAAGAGGGTGTGCGTGCGTGATTCGGTCACAGTGAGCCGCAGGGCCTTTCTTCACGGAGGGTCAGGTTTCACCCTAACGGCCGCCCACCGCCCGACCACGTCCGCGCGGAGGCCGGCGAGCGCGGAGAAGGCGTCGGCCCGGACCGGCCCGTCGGGGTCCTCCTCGTACCGCTGCGCGAGGCGGTCCCCTACGTCCTCGCCCACCAGGGAGGCGAGCGGCGTGAGGCCGACGACCGCTCGCCGGGTCTCTGGATCGGGGTCCTCCAAGAACCGCAACAGGGCCGGGAGTTCGGCCAGGACCAGGTCGAAGGCAACCGCGTCCGCGCCGCCGCGCTCCGCCGAACCGGGCCCGCGCCCGTCGGCGATGTCCGCGAGCCGGCGGATCAGGTCCGCCGGTACGCGGGGTACGTGCGCGGCCGCGTGCGCGAGGAATGGGATCGCCGCGAGCGTGGCCGAGTACACCTCGTTCCAGCGGGTCAGCACCCACAGCGGGCGCACCAGGTCGCGCGCCAGCCGCCCGTCGTCCGCGTACAGCGCCCGGATGATCCGGGGAACGTTCGAGGCCTCCGCCCGCTGCGGTCGAGGAGTACGGCCCGGACCGGTGGCTCGGCCGGTCGGACGACCTTGAACTCCACCGGTCCGAGACGCGCTTGGTGGATGGTGACCGGAAGCCTCAAACGACGCATCGCGACAGCCGGCCCCTACGCCGCACGCGTCTTGTCCGCGGCGCCCACGCGGGGGACACCGTCGACCGCCGTACAGATACCGAAGACACGGTCGTGGCCGGTCCAGCCGTTCACCCGGCCCCGGTTGTTGCTGATCTGCACCCGCTTCCTCGCCGGGTCCACGGCCGACACCAGGTGCAGGTACACCGTCCCGGCGACACGGGCGAGGACGATGTCCCCGGCCTTCAGCTTCAACGGGTCGGCCGGAGCGACCACCACCCGCTGACGACTGCGTATCAACGGGACCATCGAGGAGCCGGTCGGCCGGAACTCCACGGTGGCTCCGCCGGCGACCCTGCCGGCCACTGCGTCCAATGCACCCATCCGTGGATGCTCGCAGATCCGGCCGCGGGACCCCATCGATTTACGCCGGCGCGCGTACGGCGGCCTCCCGGTGTGTCTGCGGTGTGTCTGCGGCGGTCCGTTCCCGGCGGGCGGTATGGATGGTGGGTCGGGGACGAGAGCGGGGAGCGGCGCGTGGCGGCGATGGTCGGACTGTTCTGGGTCACTCCGGACGCGGTGTACGTGGGGTCGCCGCCGAACGCCCTCGGGATCTGCGTCCGGCTGACCGCCGAGGGCCTGGATGCCGCGGACCCCGACAGCCCCCGGACATGGACGTGGGCGGGGCTGCGTTCCGCCGTGGTCGAGGACGTGCCCGGGCACAACCCGGTGGGCCGTGCGACGAAGGCCCTCGGCGCGATGTTCTCGGCCGCGATCGGAGCGGACTACCTCGGCGAGGGGCCGCCGGAGATGACGCTGCGCCTGGAGACGGAGGAGGGTACGCACGAGGTCACCGTCCACGCGGCGGTGGCAGGCTACCCCGCCGAGGAGGCACGGCTCTCCCAGGACCTGCTCGACCGCTTCGTGGCCGGAACCGCGGACCCGCGGGCCGTCGAGGCGTGGGGCCGGGAGCACGCCGTGGAAGGCACCCCCGAGCCGCGTGCGCGGGAAGCCCTGCTGCACACCTGGGCGCAGCAGTAGCCGGTCCTCCCACTCAATCGATGCAGAACTCGTTGCCCTCGATGTCCAGCATCGGGATGCACGCATCATTGCCGTCGTACAGCGTGCGCACGTGTACCGCGCCGAGCGGGACCAGTCGTGCGCATTCGGCCTTGAGTACGGCGAGGCGCTCTTCACCCACGAGGCCGGTGCCGACCCGCACATCGAGGTGCAGCCGGTTCTTGGCGGCCTTCCCTTCGGGGACGCGCTGGAAGTACAGCTGCGGACCCACGCCCGAGGGATCGGTGCAGGCGAACCACGCGTCCTGCTCCTCGGGCGGCAGCGAGCGCTTGAAATCGTCCCAGGTGGCGAACCCTTCCGGGGGCGGCGGTACGACATACCCCAACACCTCGCACCAGAAACGGGCGAGGCGCTCAGGTTCCGCGCAGTCGAAGGTGACCTGGAACTGCTTGATCGACGACATCGGTCCAGCATAGAGGCGTGATCTAGGACGACTCCTGGAGGTAGGCGGCGATCATCGCGAGGTCGTTGGCGATGGCCAGCACCTCGGTGGGGTCGGCGCTCGGTGTGGAGGCGCCGTTGACACCCGCGTAGAAGGTGTCGAAGCGGCCGCCGCCCTTGTCGAGGTAGCCCGCGATGGTGATGGCGCCGACGGCCAGCCGGTCGTTGAGGGCGTCACCGCCGACGGCCGCGCCGGTCTTGGCGAACACCTTCCCCCGGGCCGGACAGCTGCGGCAGTTCTCGGCCAGCAGACCGTCGACCCCGAGGACGGGCAGGGCCTCCCGGAACAGCCGCGCGTCCGGGGTCCGTTGCCAGTACGCCAGCATCTGCACCAGCACCTGCGGCGTGGCCCGGTCGGCGGGGTTGCCGCCCCGGCCGTCCATGAGCTGCGCCTGCTCGCGGTCGACGCCGGCCTGGTCGAGGAAGTCGGCGAGCACCGGGAAGCCGGCGGGGCACTGGTCGCTCTTCGCGGTGACGGCGAGGAGGCAGATGCCGAGGTTGGCGCCCAGGTTGTGGCTGACCTTGAGGATCAGCTTGGCGTACTGGGCGTAGGGCGGGGAGGTGTACGCGGCCACCCGTGGCCGTCCGTCGTAGTCGCGCGGCAGCCGCCCCACCGGGTTGGCGCCCGACGGGTCGGCGGTGACGTGCACCCCGGCGCGTTCGAGCGCCTCGATCAGCGCGACCCGTCCGAAGGCGGCCGGGTCGCCGATCGGGGAGGTGCGCAGCAGCGGTTCCGAGCCTGCCGCGATCGTTCCCGTCAGGCGGATCCGGGTGCCGCCGTCCGTGGCCGTCACCGTGACCGCGGTCGGCTTCCCGGCCGCCACGGTCTTCACCGCCGAGGTGACCTGGTAGGGCGCGACCTTGGGCCGCCAGTCCAGCCGGGCGTCCGCGCCGGGCCGGTCCCCGGGGGTGGTCATGAGGTCGATCAGGTTGTCGTTGATGATCAGGGGCGTCGGCGTGGGGACGAGCTCCGGGTCGGGGAGGAACAGCCGGCTGTCCACGATCACGTCGCCGTCGACGCGGGTGATGCCGGAGGCGCGCACCTGCCGGGCGAGCAGGTCGATTCCGGCGAGCGGGTTCTCCGGGGTGAGGGTCGCCCCGGGGAAGTCGTTGGCGTAGGTGTGGTCGAGGTCGGTGTACGCGACCGTGCCGTCGGGGCGCGTACGGCCGCCCATGGTGAGGTCGCCCTGGGCGACGAGGTCGAGGTCGCCGGTCAGCGTGGCGCCGTCACGCTCGCCGACCGCGTAGAGCGGGGTCACGAAGCGGTGGTCGGCGCCCAGGGTGTGCCACGGGCCCGAGACGCTGATCAGCTTGGCCGTGGACCCGGGAATGAAGAACTGCCCGGGGAAGAGGCTGTGCACCACGCGGCCGTTGTCCGGGTCCGTCTGCAGGAGGCCCCACTGGGCATTGCGGTAGTCCGGCTTGCGCATGATCTCCCTGATGCGCGGGTCGAGGCCGGCGAGCCCCGTGTCGCCGGTCGCGGACGGCGCGGTCGGGGTCGTAGCCGGGGATGGGGACGGGGGCGGGGTCGCTCCGGTCGCGGTACCCGAGGCGAGGGCCACGAACAGCAGGGCGGCGCAGGCGGCGGGCATACCGCGCCGCAGTGCTGCGGGGTGGATCGGTCTGCTCACAGCGCGCTCCGTTCGTCGCGGCTGTCTCCTCCCGAGGCCAGGAAACAGCGTGGCACGGCCGCGCCGCCCGGGCGCGCCGAGCGGGTTCACTCCTCGGTCGGCAGCCAGCAGCCGTGCAGGCCGAGCGGGACGCGCACGGGGATACGGGCGCGAGCCACCGGGCCCGAAGCGGGATCCTCCGCGGGGATGACCAGGAACCAGCTCGATCCGTCCGTGCGGTCCGTGGCGAAGGTCAGCCAGTGGCCACCCTTCTCGGAGCCGGTCCCCGAGCCCGGCTCGGGGGCGAAGACCGGCTCGCCGACCGAGAGGTCCCCGGCCGGCCAGACGCGGGAGGTGCCGGTCTCGTTGTCGTACCAGCGCACGGCGTCGTACTCGCCGGGCAGCAGGTCCGTCCGCCCGGTTTCGGTGGCCAGCGCGGTGTACCGGTGGCGCCGGCCGATGCGCCGGTCGTCGACCCGCGGGAACTCCACCCGGGAGTCGTCCAGCGGGGTACGGGCCATGTGGCCGGCCGCCGGGTCGATGCGCGCCCGCACCAGACCACCGCTGATCGGTTCGGTGTCCTCCTCCGGGCCGCCGACGGTGAGCCTGCTCCACTGCACGTAGTCGAGGACCACCGGGGCGTCCGCGCCGGGGCCGTCGTCGTACGCGTTCACGGTGTGCCACGCCCAGAAGGCCTCGTCCGCCGCCCAGCGCACCGGCCCGCCGTCGCGCGGGATCAGCGCCACCCGGGTGCCGCGCTCGGGGCGCCAGGCGAGGAAGGAGCCGCCCGTCATGGCGGCGGCGAGGTCGAAGAAGGCCGGGGCGAGGACGAGGACGGCGTAGCGGCCGGTCAGGGCCATGTCGTGGATCATCATCGGCTCGTCCACCCCGTCGACGGAGGTGGGCCCGCGGCTGACCGCGCCGTGGCGGTCGATGACGGACCAGGTCAGGTAGGGCGGCTCCAGGCCGTAGCAGAAGACGACCATCTCGCCCGTGACCGGGTCGATCTTGGGATGGGCGGTGATGCCCGCGGGCAGGGCCCCGCCGAAGCCCTCGCGGCCGAGCGTCGCCAGTTCGGCGTCGACCTGGAAGGGACAGGCCGATTCGGCCAGGGCCAGCAGACGGCCGGCGTGCCGGACCACGTTGATGTCGGGCATGTCCCGGAAGGTGCCGGCGAGCTCCGGTCCCACCTGGTCGGCATCCGGCATGATCATCGATTCGACGCCGCCCCACAGGGCTCGGCCGGCCCGTTCCTCGGCCAGCAGCGCGGGGGTGCGTACGAAGCGGTTGCGGTAGCGGGCCCGCCCACCGGAGATCCACACGCCGTGCAGCATGCCGTCGCCGTCGATGGGGTACAGGTACGAGCCGATCGGCGTGAACCGCGGATTGGGGCCGTTGCGCACGTACAGGCCGTCCAGGGTGTCCGGCAGCTCGCCCGTGACCTCCAGGTCCGCGACGTCGACCTCCTCGGACACGGGCGCGAAGGACCCCAGCAGGTGGGGGACGCGAGCGGGGTCGAAGCGGGGTGACACGTACGTGTTCACTGGACCTCCCGGGTGCGCGGTCCTGCGTGGGCGCGCTGGTACGGCATCTTCCAGTGAAACGCGCGCCGGGTGCGGGTGCCAGACGGCCCCGGACCGCCCAGGCCGGCCTCAGGCGGAGTCGAAGAGTTCCTCGTGCGCGCCGTCGAGGACGAACCCGTTGTCGAAGCGGACGCGGACCGTCACGCGGAGCTTCTGCTCCTGGAAGGCGGTCCACGCCGGTTCCAGGGAGGTGACCTTCTCCTTGAGCTGCTTCCTGCTCCCCTCGGGCATCTGATGGCCGAAGGAGTCGAGGAGCGACTTCAGGCGCTCGTACTCGCGGACGTCCTCGCCGCTCTGCGGCTGGTGCTCGTCCACCCGCTCGACGGTGCCCTCGGTGCCCGAGGCCAGGGCCAGGAATCCGGCGACGGCCTCCCCCGCCGCCGTGACCGAACCGGTCAGCGTGAGGTCCGCGGCCAGCTTCACCCGGAGGCCTTCGTTCAACGTCATAGATCCTTCATCTCCCCGGTCGGTGCCCGAGCCTATCGGTGGCTCGGGCGCCGGGCCCGACCGGCACCGCTCAGTACGACAACGCCATCGGGACGGTCGTCAGGGGCGGGCCGACACATGGTCGGCGACGGCCTCGTGGGTCAGGTGGAGGCCCGCCCGCAGGACGGCGTCGTGCCGGGTGGGGTGGGCCGCGCGGTGGGCGAGGTCCAGGCCGCGGGCCCGGTCGAGGTCCGCGGCGCAGTCCTCGCCGCGCAGGGCGGTGTCCAGCGCGCGGGCGGTGGCCCGCACCAGCGGGGCGAGATCGCGCAGGGCGGGATCGGGAGCCGCACCGGGATCGGGAGCCGCGCCTGGGCCGTCCGTGCGGGCGCGCTCCCGGAGTTCCTGGGCGAAGTACTGGAGGGTGAGCGCACTTTGGGCGGCGAGCCGCAGCCGCTCCCCGAGCCCGTCCGGCGGGCGGCTCGGCGTACGCAGGTACAGCCGCGGGAGCCGGGCCCGCCGGGCGGCCCGGTCGTAGGACGCGAGGCCGTTCCGGGGGCGCAGCCACAGTTCCGCCTCCTCGGGGAGCTCGGGGGCGGTGGGCGGTCCGCCGCCGCCGAGGCGGGCGGTGACGGTGCCGAGGAGGCCGCCGAGTTCGCTCCGGTACGCGTCGAGGCCGTCCGCGGCCGACCGGTAGGGGTCCGGCGGCCACAGCAGGGGTCCCAGCAGGACGACGGTGGCGATGCCGACCGCGCTCTCCACCAGGCGGGCCAGGGCATAACCGGGGAGGGCGGTCGCGTAGATCACCAGCGCGCTGACCAGGACCTGCTGGTTGGGGGCGCCGCCCTGGTACATCAGGTACATGCCCGCGCAGCCGCAGGCCAGTACGGCGAGGAAGGACACCGAGGCCGCCGCCGACACCGAGGTCACGGAGGAGGCCGGGGGCGGCGGCAGCCAGTGCAGTACGAACGTGCTCAGCGCCACGCCCACGACGACGCCGACGAGCCGGTTCCACCCGAGGCGCGGGGCGGCGTACACGTCCTCGCGGAGGATCAGTACGGCGGGCAGGGCGGCGGGCACCGGGACCGTGCTCGTGCCCCACCAGAGGCAGAGGAACCAGGGCACGGCGGTGCATACGGCCAGGCGGGTGGCGGACCGCAGTCGGGCGCGGGGCGGGGGGTTGTGCGGAACGGCGACCGTACCGGGCATGGCGGACATCGTAGGCGTGTGCGGCCGACCGCGCCGCCATCGACGGGACGGCCGGGCCCGCCTATGATTCCGACGCGCCACGCACCTCGAACATGCATACCCACAACGGGCGATGGCGGTCTCCGGGGCCCTTGCCGGGACGCCGTCCTCGCCCGACGAGTTCGGAGGTCCCGTTGAGCACATCCACACGCACCCCGCGCCCGCGCACCTCGCGCAGACTGGCGGCGCTGGCCGTCGGCCTGACCGCCGTCCTGGCAGCGTCGGCCGGTCCGTCCTTCGCCGCCCCGCACAGTTCGACCGGCCCGGCGGTGACGCGCACAGCGGCCGCCGCTGCCCCGTCCGTGGTCAACCCGGGCAACCAGGTGTCCCTCCAGTACGACTCCGCGTACTTACCGATGACCGCCACCGGCGGCACGGCCCCCTACACGTGGTCCGCGGTCAACCTGCCCACCGGTGCCACGATCAACGCGTCGACCGGCCTGATCTCGGGCCTCCTGCGCGGCAGCGGCATCCGTACCGTCACCGTCACCGCCCGGGATGCCGCGGGTGCCACGGCCTCCGCCACCTTCACCTGGCGCGTGATCCGCGACGCCTGTCCGCGCTGCTGACCGCCGCCCGGCGCCCCCCGCCCGCCACCACGGCCGGGGGCGCCGGGCCGTCCCCCTCGGGCAGGATGTGCGGATGAGCACGACGGAACCGGTAGTGAGGGCGCGGGCGCTGGCCACCCCCGGCGAGCGGCGCGTCCTGGGCATCGCCGGGCCCCCGGGGGCCGGGAAGTCGACACTGGCCGCCCGCCTCGCGGACGCGCTCGGGCCGGAGCGGGCCGTCGTGGTCCCGATGGACGGTTTCCACCTCGCCCAGGCCGAACTGGACCGGCTGGGCCGCGCCGACCGCAAGGGTGCCCCGGACACCTTCGACGCCGCCGGGTACGTCGCCCTGCTGCGCCGGCTGCGCGCACCGCACGGACCGACGGTGTACGCGCCCGCCTTCGACCGCGCCCTGGAGGAGCCGATCGCGGGCAGCATCCCCGTGCCCCCGGACGTACCGCTGGTGATCACCGAGGGGAACTACCTGCTGCACGACGCGGGGGAGTGGGCCTCGGTACGCCCCCTGCTGGACGAGGCCTGGTACCTCGCCCCGGCCGAGGACCTGCGCCTGGAGCGGCTGATCGACCGTCATGTGCGGCACGGCAAGGACCCCGCGTACGCGCGCGACTGGGTGACCCGCTCGGACGAGCGCAACGCGCGACTCGTCGCCCCGGGCCGCCACCGCGCCGACCTCGTGCTCGACACAGGCTGACCGCGCGCGGCGGGTCCCGGGCTCACCGAGCGGCAGCAGCCACGGGGCTCACGGGACGCGCCAGACGTTGGCGAACGCCGCGTTCTCGATGGACCGCCGCTGGCGTACGGCCTCCAGTTCCATCACGGCGTCGCCGACGACGGCCAGTACGGTCGTCACCGCTTCGTCGTCCAGGCCGGGCTCGTCCTCGGAGCGCGGGCCGCGGATGCCCACGGCCGCGGCAAGAGAGGCGAGCACGGGCTCGTCCGCTTCCCAGCGGCTCAGGGCCTGGCGGTGAGCGGGCGTATCGGCCACTTCCAGGCGATCGGATCCGAAGGGCAGCAGACCGCGGCGTCCCCGTGTCAGCTGACCGGCTTCTTCGAGGGTGGCCTGGTAGGAGGCGGAGAGGTCACGGCCGCGGCGCCACAGCCAGTCCTCGACCCGCTCGTACGGCGTCTGCCGGGTGAGCGCCGACGAGGCCTCCGCCAGGAGCCCGTCGTCCAGCACGGGCTGCCCGCCCGGCACGATGCGGTCGCCGTCCAGAACGGCCGCCTGCGCGTCGAGGAGATCGATCAGCTCGGCTCCGGCGAGGGCGAGCGACAGGTCACCCTGGCCGACCGAATGGTCCGGCTGCGGGTCCATGGCGATGATGAACAGGTCTTTCGCCGTGCTCATGAACGGCTCCCCTCGGAGTCATCGGAAGTCGGATCCCGCTGATCACCTTCCTATGGTCGCACCAACGCCCACCACCGTTGCGGGGTTCCCGCACATCGCCCGGACGGACGACACGACCTATTGGGGGGCGTCCTCCAGCAGGGCCTGGCCGGCATAACCGCCCGGCCGGACGCCGCCGGGGACGACGAACAAGGACGAGGCCTCGTGGACCAGGTAGCGGCCGAGGGCGTCGCCGCGGGCGAGGCGCTGCTGGACGGGGACGAAGCCGGTGCGGGGGTCGGACTGCCAGGCGACGAAGAGCATTCCGGCGTCCGGTGTGCCGTCCGCGCGCAGGCCGTCGTAGTACGACCAGCCGCGGCGCAGCATCGTCGCGCCGCCGTTGGTGCCGGGTGCGGCCAGCCGGATGTGTGCGTTGTGCGCGATCACCGGGACGCCGTCCGGGCGGTGGGCGGTGAGGTCGGGGGCGGTGTGTTCGCCGCCGCCGGTGAGCGGGGAGCCGTCGGCGGCGCGGCGGCCGACGGCCTGTTCCCGGTGCTCCAGGGGGAGGGTGTCCCAGCGGTCGAGGAGCATCCGGATCCGGCGGACCACCACGTAGGAGCCGCCCGTCAGCCAGGGCGGCGAACCGGGGGCGGTCACGAGGATGCGGTCCCGCGCGGCTCCATCGGCGGGGGAGGGGTTGGCGGTGCCGTCGAGCTGTCCCATGAGGTTGCGGTGCGTGGGCGCGGCGCGGCCGGGCACCGGCGCGGTGGTGAACCCGGACATCACCCAGCGGGTCTTCGCCTCGCCGTGCGCCAGGCGCTGCACGGTGCGCAGGGCGTGCAGGCCGACGAGCGGGTCGTCGGCGGCGATCTGGACGAACAGGTCGCCGCCTCCACGGGCCGGGTCGAGCTGGTCGCCGGGGAAGGCGGGCAGCGGTGCGAGTGCCTCGGGGCGGGCCGTGGCCAGGCCCACCCGGTCGAAGAAGCTCGCGCCGAAGCCGAAGGTGAGGGTGAGGGAGGCGGGCCCGGAGCCCAGCGCGACGCCGGTGTCGGCGGCCCGGGGACCCGGCGGGCCGATCTCCTCGCCGACCGGTTCGCCTCGGGTGAGGCGCTCGGCGGCGGTGCTCCAGCGCAGCAGGAGCGCGGCGGCCCGGCCCCGGTCGGTCCGCGCCCCGAAGTCGAAGGCGGCCAGGTGGGCGTGGGTCTGACGGGGGTGCAGGATCCCGGCCTGCTGCGGGCCGTGGAAGGGGACGGTCGCCCCGGCGCCGCCCGGCGCGGCCGGGGACTCGCGCACGGTGGCCGCGACGAGGGCGCTGCCGCCCGCCACGGCCCCGAGCCCGGCGGCGCCGAGCAGCGCGCGCCGGGTCACGGACCGTCGGCGGCCGGGCGCTCCGGATGCCTCAGTGGGCACCGTCGACCACCGGATCGACGGTGCCGGCCCACAGCTGATTCAGTTCGGAGACGTAGCGGCCGCCGCGGGTGTCCTGCGGGACGACCAGGCGAGGGCCGGCCGAGTCGTCGAACGCCGTCCCGTCCTCGGAAACGGCCAGCAGGATCTGGGACTTGGCGAAGCCCGGATCGAGTTCGGCCCAGGCGAAGACCGCACGGTAGTCGCTGCCGCCGGTGGCCGAGACGACCCCGCGCAGTTGCCCGTTCTTCTTGCTCTGGTCGAAGCGCGGCTGGGCCGCCTTCAGCACCTCGTGCAGCAGCACGCCCTGGTAGGTGTGCTTCTGGTCCCCCTTGGCGCTGATGAACTCCACCGAGGCCTCGGCCTGGGGCAGCTTGCGGAGGTCGGCCAGGGTGATCGTGTACGGCTTGTCGACTCGCCCGCGATCCGTACCTCACCCGGGTTGATCGGAGCCGACGAGGCCTTCGGGGAGGCCGATGCCGATGCCGGGGCGGACGAGGCGGCCGCGTCCTTCGGGTCGCCGGCCGTGCCGCAGGAGGTGATCAGCAGGGCGGTGGCGGCGGCGGCACACGCGTGCGCCACACGGCGCGATGCCCGCCCCGCGCCTGTCCGGCGGTCTTCGTCCTGCGTCATGCGGATCTCCTGGTCAGCGACTGCCGTCCACCGAGGCCAGATCGCTTCGCCGAACGCATCTGCGAGGGTGAATCGGCATATGGAATGTAATTTGCCGCGTGAAACATGCATGAGAACTGTCAAATGCCAACAGCATCGGAAAGGAATTCCGGCACCGGATCCGGGCCGCCGTCAGAGCCTCATGTGGCATGGCACAAAGGAGAGTCGAGCCGACCGCGCCTTTTCGGTCCTGGCTCGGTCGAAGCCACGAAGGCGAGGTCCGCGCCGGTGGATTCCTCCGGGAGGGAACGCGGGGCCCGCTCCGCCCCTCTTGCCTGGTGCGCTACCCACTGGTATCGCTCCGGACCGAGCGTCCGGACGGGGACGGTGCAGAGGGTTCACTGATTCATGGGTCTGACGAGTGGCACGCTCATGGCGAGCGTTGCGGTGTGCACGGCGCTGCTGTTCGCCCTCACGGTAGGGGTGTGGCCCAGGCTGGGAGGGCCGGGCGCCCGAAGGGTGCTGGGACGCGTCGGGCTGCTCCTTCTCGTGCAGTTGACGGTTCTCGCCTCGGTCGGCGCCGCGGCCAACCGCACTTTCCTCCTCTACGACTCGTGGGCCGACCTCGCCGGTACGAAGCAGCACGCCCCGGCCGCCCCGGGCGGCGCCGCCGTGGAAGTGCTGGGCCGGCAGGCCCCGGAGGTGCCCGGTGGCCGGAACCCGCAGGTGGGTGGGGTGATCGAGAAGGTGACGATCCACGGCGAGCGGTCCCGGGCCGCCGCCGAGGCATACGTGTATCTGCCGCCGGAGTACTTCGACAAGAGCGACGGGCAGCGCAGGTTCCCGGCCGCCGTGGTCCTCACGGGTTACCCGGGCATGGCCGAGAACCTCATCAAGAAGCTGCACTACCCGCGGCTGGCGTGGAGCCTGGCGAAGCAGAAGCGCATGCAGCCGATGATCCTGGTGATGATGCGGCCCACCATCGCCGGGCCCAACACCCAGTGTGTCGACGTCCCCGGGGGCCCGCAGAGCGAGGCCTTCTTCGGCGCGGATGTCGTCAAGGCGGTCTCCGGCACGTACCGCGTGGGCACCTCGCCGCGGAGCTGGGGCATCATCGGCGATTCCACCGGGGGCTACTGCGCCCTGAAGATGGCGGTGCAGCACCCGGAGGCGTACGCGGTCGGCGTGGGCCTGTCGGCGGAGTACAGGCCCGAGATCGACCAGGACTCCGGTGATCTGTTCAAGGGGAACAAGGACGAGGAGAAACGGTCCGACCTGCTGTGGCACCTGGACCACCTGCCGCAGCGGAACTCCTCGTTCCTGGTGACCTCTTCGCTGCGGGGCGAGCCGAACTACGGCGAGACGCAGGAGTTCATCCGGAAGGTGAAGGCACCCGCGCACGTCTCGTCGATCATCCTCGACAGCGGTGGCCACAGCTTCAACACCTGGCTGCGGGAGATCCCGCCGGCGCTCGTGTGGACGGGCGCACGGCTCGCCGCCGAGTGAGCGCGAGGGCGGGCAGGGGGTTTCCGGGGCGTCCTGCGGCCCCCGGGGCGGCCGCAGGCTGCCGGGTGAGCCGCGTCTCACCTGACCCCTGCCGCTTGTCTATGCAACGAGTTGCATAGAAAGATCGGGGCATGGCGCTCGACCACGCGATCCTCGTCTCCCTGCTGGAGAAGCCGGGCTCCGGCTATGAGCTGGCCCGCCGGTTCGACCGGTCCATCGGCTACTTCTGGACCGCCACCCACCAGCAGATCTACCGCGTCCTGGGGCGCATGGAGGGAAGCGGGCTGCTCGCCGTCCGCGAGGTCCCGCAGCAGGGCCGGCCGGACAAGAAGGAGTACTCCGTCGCCGGCCCCGGCCGCGCCGTCCTCGCCGAGTGGCTGCACGAGCCGATCGAGCCCGAGAGCCTCCGCCACGACCTCGCCGTCAAGATCCGCGGCGCGGCCTTCGACGACCCGGCCGCGCTGATCCACGAGGTCGAGCGGCACCACCGGGCACACAGCGACCGGCTGGCCCGCTATCTCGCCGGTGAACTGCGCGACTTCACCGGGCCGGACGCCCCCGCACCGCTCGACGCCGGTCAGGAGCTCCAGCACGTCGTGCTGCGCGGCGGCATCGCGTTCGAGCGGATGACGATCGCCTGGCTCGACGACGTCCTCGCCACGCTCCACCGGCTCGGCGGGACCCCGCCGACCGCCACCGCCTGAACCTCGCCGCGCCGCGCCCCGGCAGCCGCACCGCCCGCGCCCCCGCCGCACCGCCCCCGCCGCACCGCCCTCGCCGCACCGCCCCCCACGCATTCGCCCGGCCTCCCCTCCCCTCCTCCAACCCCTCGGAAGGTGAACCTCCATGGCAGACGCCCTGCTCTTCAACCCGCACACGTACGACCCGGCGCACTTCGACCCCGAGACCCGCAGGCTGCTGCGCGCCACCGTCGACTGGTTCGAGAGCCGCGGCAAGCGCCGGCTGATCGAGGACTACCGCTCCCGCGCCTGGCTCGCCGACTTCCTCGCCTTCTCCGCGAAGGAGGGCCTCTTCGCGACCTTCCTGACCCCGGCCACCGCGGCCGGCGAGGAGGAGTCCGACAAGCGCTGGGACACGGCACGGATCGCCGCCCTGAACGAGATCTTCGGCTTCTACGGCCTCGACTACTGGTACGCCTGGCAGGTCACCATCCTCGGCCTCGGCCCGGTCTGGCAGAGCGGCAACGCCGACGCCCGCGCCCGCGCCGCGCAGCTCCTCGCCGAGGGTGAGGTGTTCGCCTTCGGCCTGTCCGAGAAGACCCACGGCGCCGACATCTACTCCACCGACATGCTGCTGCAGCCGTACGTCGACGAAGCCGGTGCCGGCGGATTCCGCGCGAGCGGCTCCAAGTACTACATCGGCAACGGCAACGCCGCCGGCCTCGTCTCCGTCTTCGGCCGCCGCACCGACATCGAGGGCCCCGACGGCTACGTCTTCTTCGCCGCCGACAGCCGCCACCCGGCGTACCACCTGGTCAAGAACGTCGTCGACTCCTCCAAGTACGTCAGCGAGTTCCGCCTCGACGACTACCCGGTCCGCGCCGAGGACGTCCTGCACACCGGCAAGGCCGCCTTCGACGCCGCCCTCAACACCGTCAACGTCGGCAAGTTCAACCTCTGCACCGCCTCCATCGGCATCTGCGAGCACGCGATGTACGAGGCCGTCACCCACGCGCACAACCGGGTCCTCTACGGCCGCCCCGTCACCGCCTTCCCGCACGTACGCCGGGAGCTGGCCGACGCGTACGTCCGCCTGGTCGGGATGAAGCTCTTCAGCGACCGCGCCGTCGACTACTTCCGCACCGCGGGCCCCGACGACCGCCGCTACCTCCTCTTCAACCCGATGACGAAGATGAAGGTGACCACGGAGGGCGAGAAGGTCATCGACCTGATGTGGGACGTCATCGCCGCCAAGGGCTTCGAGAAGGACAACTACTTCGCGCAGGCGGCCATCGAGATCCGCGGTCTGCCGAAGCTGGAGGGCACGGTCCACGTCAACCTCGCCCTGATCCTCAAGTTCATGCGCAACCACCTGCTGAACCCGGCCGAGTACCCGGCCGTACCGACCCGGCTCGACGCGGCCGACGACGCCTTCCTCTTCCAGCAGGGGCCGGCCCGGGGTCTGGGCTCCGTACAGTTCCACGACTGGCGGACCGCGTACGACGCGTACGCCGACGTGCCGAACGTGGCCCGGTTCCGCGAGCAGGCCGATGCCCTCTGCGCGTTCGTGGCCACCGTCGCCCCGGACGAGGAGCAGAGCCGCGACCTCGACTTCCTCCTCTCCGTGGGCCAGCTGTTCGCGCTGGTCGTGTACGGACAGCTGATCCTGGAGCAGGCCCGCCTGACGGACCTGGACGGGTCGGTGCTCGACGAGCTGTTCTCCGTCCTCGTGCGTGACTTCTCCGGCCACGCGGTCGAGCTGTACGGCAAGGACTCCGCGACGGCGGCCCAGCAGGAGTGGGCGCTGGGCGCGGTCCGGCGTCCGGAAGTCGACGAGGAGCGGGCGGCGCGCGTCTGGGCGCGGGTCGAGGCGCTGTCCGGCACCTACGAGATGGCCCCGTAGGGACGCGGACCCCGGGGGACCGGCACGGCCCGGCACGGCCCGTCGCGGCCGGAGCCGGTCCCCTTCTCAGGCCTGCGCGGTGGGGCGTACGACGATGTCGCCCACGTCGACACCGTCCGGCTGCTCGACGGCGAGGCGATGGCGCGGGCCACCGCGTCCGGCGACAGCGCGGTCTCCAACGTCCGGTCGATCCGGGCCCGCGCCCCCGGTCCCATGCGCCCGGTGAAGTCCGTACGGACGGCCCCGGGCGACACGACGGTGACGCGCAGGCTGTCCCAGGCCTCCTGGCGCAGGCCCTCGGAGATCGTGCGCACGGCGTTCTCGGTGCCCCCGTACACCGACTGGAGCGGCACGACGCGCAGACCGGCGGTGGACACGGTGTTGACGAAGTGTCCGGAACCCTGCTCCCGGAAGACGGGGAGCGCCGCGGCGATCCCGTAGAGGGCGCCCTTGAGGTTGACGTCGATCATCTCCTCTCAGTCCTCGACGCGCAGTTCGTCGAGCGGGGAGACGAGCCCGACCCCGGCATCGCTGACGAGGACGTCGGGCCTGCCGTAGCGCTTCCGCGCCAGGTCGACGAGGCCGGACACGTCGCCGCGCCGCGTCACGTCGGTACGGATCCAGGCCGCTTGACCACCGGCCCGCTCGATCCGGGCGGCCAGCGCCCCAGGCGTTCCGTGCGGCGTGCACCGAGGACCACCTTCGCGGACTGCGCCTCGGGCGGGAGTAGCGGTGCGGGCGAGCTGTCGGAGGGCCTGTCGTCGGCGCCGGGAGCCGCGCCGCGGCGAACGGTGTCCCGCTCACGCCACCCGGGCGAGGAAGAGGTCGCTGAAGTGCTCCATCTCGATGCCGCCACCGTGGGCGTCCAGAACCCGCGCCGTCTCGGCGAGGACCTGCTCGCGCCGGTCGGGAGGCAGGACGCGGTAGCGCGAGATCGAGGCCAGGTATCCCAGATACCGGCCGGTGTCGTAGTGCCGCTCCTGCCGGTACCGGACGGCCCGCAGGTCGGTGAAGCGCCCGTCCCGGCGGCATTCCTCCTCGGGCCAGCCGGGCTGTCCGGCCCAGTTCCCGGGCGCATCGCCGTAGGCGGACACCAGTTCGGCGTGCGGTGACCGATCGATCCCGTGGCGGCGGTCGACCTCGGCCAGGGCGGCGTGCACCCGCGCGTCGCGCACCGCCTGCGGGTTCCAGAACAACGCCACGGCCCCGCCCGGCGCGAGGGCGTTCCGGACCAGATCCCGGCGCCGCTCCGGGTCGACCCAGTGCCAGGACGTGGCGGCGAAGAGCAGCCCGAAGCGGCGGCCGCCGGGCCGCCAGTCCTCGAAGGCGCCGCTGTGTACCCGGACCCCCGGGTAGCGCACGGTGTTGCGGCGGAGCACCTCGGCCATGCGCGGATCGGGCTCGATGCACACCACCGGCGTACCCAGCGCCGCGAACGCCACCGTGGCCTTGCCGGTCCCCGCACCGACCTCCACGGCCGTGCGCCCGCCCAGATCCGCGTACGCGAGCACCTCCGCGGCCAGCGCGTCCGCATATCCCGGGCGGGCGGCATCGTAGAGCTCGGCCACCTCCCCGAACACCTGACTGCGCGCCATGTCGACCTGCCCCCACGCGGTCATCCCCGTCCCCGCCTCCCCGATCGGCAAACGACCACCGTACCGACGAAGCCGGCGACCCGCACCGGATCGCTAGTGCTGTGACCGGCAAGGTTCACCGGGTTGCGAGGCCCGGCACGGCACCTCATCCCCCAGACTCCGTCCGGGGGGACCCCCAGGTTGTCGGACCGCGCAAGTACGTCCAGTACGAGCCGCGGCCCTCCGTCTTGCGATGCTTCCCCTAGGCCCTGCGGGCCTGGGGAGACCCCATGCACCGGACGCCGCAACCCGGCAAACCTTTCCGGCCACAGCACTAGCCGACGAGGCGTCTGCGCCAGGTCAGCGGGGTGACGGTGATGGACTGCCCCGGATCGCCGTTCCATTCCGTGGGCAGGCCCGCACGGGCCAGGGCGGCGACGACCTCCCGGCCGACGGCGGCGGTGGTCGCGGAGGTTCCGTCGAAGCCGCCGTACAGCAGTGTCAGGCCGTGCCCGGCTGTCGCCGCGTCCGTGCACTGGCTGTGGAAGTACACGAAGCCGCGGGTCTCCGGTGCGCCCTCCGCTCCGATCTCGGCCTGCCCGCAGCTCCGGCAGCAGGTGAAGTTCTCGCGAGCCGTGATGCCCGCCGCGTCCAGCTCGGCGAAAGCCCGGGACAGCCGCTCCGGATCGGTCTCGCCCCCCCACCCCGCCTGCTCCCCGACCCGTTCGAGCCACATCCGGTCGGCGAGCGCCCGGGCCTGGGCAGCGGAGACGGGCCGGCGGTCCCCGGACACGAGGTAGTCCTCGGCCAGTTCGGCGAGTCGGTCCCGCGTCGTGTACCCGCCGGCCAGTACCTCGCGGATCCGGCCCTCCAGCAGCCCCCGCTCCTCCTCGCCGAGGTCGAGCGGGGGCACCGGCTCCGCCGGCGGGAACTCCACGCGTTCCCAGTCGTCCCGGCGGCCGCCCACCCATGCGGTCATGGCGGCGATGACCGCCCCGGGGTCGTCGACCGACATCCTGAAGTGCCGCTCGGGGCTGCCGGCGCGGTGCTCCAGGGTGTAGTCGCCGCCGGTGCGGTGCCACACCTGGATGAAGACATCGGGCAGGTCGGGAATCGCCTGGACGACGAGGAACCGGTCGCCGTCACCGCCGATCCGGTGGACCAGCGTGGAGAGTTCCCTCAGGGAGGGCCGTACGTGTCGGCGACCGGTTTCGGTCAGGATCGTGATCGCAAGCATGGTCGCCACTGTGCCCGGCGCCACTGACAACGGGGTCCGCCTCAGGCGAGCGTGTCCGCCAGGAGCTTCGCGGTTCTGGCGATCAGCGTGTTGTCGCGCGGTGTCGTCGCCTCCGGCATGGTCGAGAGGATGGCCAGGACCAGGGGCGGGCGTCCCGGGGGCCAGGCGATGCCCACGTTGTTGTTGGTCCCGTACGAACCGGCGCCCGTCTTGTCCGCGACGGCCCAGTCCTTCGGCAGGCCCGCCCGGAGGCGATCACCGCTGGTGGTGTTCGACAGCAGCCACCGGTTCAGCTGCTCCCGGTCCCCCGGGTCCAGCGCGTCGCCGAGCCCGAGGCGGGCGTACGTCCGCCCGATCGCGCGGGGGGTGGTCGTGTCCGTCACCCGCCACGGCTCGGCCGTGTTCAGGTCCGGCTCCCACCGGTCGAGCCGGGTCGTGCGGTCCCCGAGCGAGCGGCAGAAGCGGGTGATCGTGGTGGGGCCGCCGAGCTCGCGCAGCAGCAGGTTGGCGGCCGCGTTGTCGCTCTGGGCGATGGCGGCGGAGCAGAGTTCCGCCACGGTCAGGCCGCCGGCGATGTTCTCGGGCCGCTCCGTGACCGACCCGCCACCCGCGTCCGTGACGTCCTGGAGCGTGTAGTGGATGCGCTTGGCGAGATGCGCGCCGTCGTGGTCGAGGTCCCGCAGCACGGCAGCCGCCGCAAGCGTCTTGAACAGCGAGCACATGGGGAACGGTTCGTCAGCCCGGTGGACGACGGTCCGGCCGGTGGCGGTGTCCAGCGCGTACACCCCCAGCCGCGCCCCGTACTCGCGCTCCAGCGCGCTCAGCCCCGCCACCGGTGACGCGGCACGGGCCGCACCCACCGGCAGTGCGGCGGCCAGTGCCGCCCCCGCCCCCACAGTCAGCAGTGCGCGTCGCGACGTCCATGCGTCCGGGGTCCTCACGTCAGGTTCTCCTCTTCCTGGCCGGCCATGTGGCCCCGAAGACGTCAAACGTGATCAATTCGGTTCCGCCGCATTGATGTACCGGACAGCGGCTCGGATTCATCCGGACGGACGTGGACCCGGCCCTGCTGGCCGGTGCGACCGCGGCCGTGATGCGGGCGGCCGACGAATGGGCGCTGGGCACGCTGCGCTCGGCGCCGCCGACGGCGCGCGGTGCCGGGGAGCGAGCAGGTCTGGAGCCTGCTGCGGGGGCTGTGGAACGGCGGAGCGGCCGGGTGTGCGCACTGACCTGGAGATCCACTGGGAGATACCGCCCACCTCCCCGGGACCGCTGGGCCGCCTGGAGCGGTTCATGGGGCCGGGCAAGTCCCGCTCCGAGTCGGCGGTGGAACTGATCGGCGCGGGCGGGTGCGCGGTGCTGCTCGCGGCCGGGGTGTGGTCGTCGGGGATCCACCATGACTGGAACGGCCTCCAGCGGGCCGTGGTGGTGCTGATCGGCCTCGATCTGCTCGGAGGGATCCTCACCAACGCGACGAACTCCGCCAAGCGCTGGTACCACCGCCAGGCCCCCGGGGCCCGGCGCGCCCGCCTGCTCTTCGTCGGCGCCCACGTGCTCCATCTCGCCGCGATGGGCCTGCTGGTGCTCGGCGGGGACCGCGGCTGGACCCTGGGCAACACCGCGCTGCTGCTCTCCGCCGCCGTGCTCGTGGAGTTCACGCCCGTCCATCTCAAGCGCCCGGCAGCCATGGCCGGTTACTCCGCCGCCGTGGTGGTCAACCTGTTCTGGCTGCCCGTGCCCTCCGCCCTCGCCTGGTTCGCAACGCTCAACTTCCTGAAGCTCCTGGTGTGCCACCTCGTGCCGGAGGCGCCGCTGGAACGGCGGCGCGATGTCTGACCCCGACGCGGGTCCCGGTCCCGGTCCAGCTGCGGGTCCCGGTCCCGGTGCCGGTCCAGGCCGCCTGGACCGCGACGACGCCCCGCCGCCCGCGCGGTGCGCGCCGGTGCTCGCCGCAGCCTTCGTCCGCGAACCCGCCATGACATGGATCGCGGGCGGATCGGACCGCGTACGGCAGGCCTGGTTCACCGCCACCCTGCGTACGCACGCCACGCTCCCCGGAGCCCGCCGCCACCTGCTGACCGACCGTCACGGGCGGCCCGTCGCCGCCGCCATCCTCACCCCGCCCGCCACCGTCCCCTCGGGTGCGGCCCGGGCGGCCTGGGCGGCCCGCACCCTGGTGGGCTGCGGCCCGCGCACCCTGGTGCGGACGCTGCGCTATCTGCGTGCCGCCGAGGCCGAAACCCCGGCCGGGGCCTGGACCCTGGAGTTCATCGGCGTGGAGCCCGAGGCGGCGGGACGGGGCGCCGGAGGGCGGCTCCTCGGCCACCTGCTCGCCGTGACCCCCGCGCCCGGCGGCATCTTCCTCACCACCGCCGACGAGGCGAACGTCCGGCTCTATCACCGCTTCGGCTTCACCACCCTGACGCGCCTGACGGCGGGCCCCCTGGAGGTGACGGCGATGTGGCGGCCGGCCGCACCCGAACGGACACGCTCTAGCAGATGAGGGCAGCCCCGTGAGCCGACCGCCGCGCCGCTTTTCGGCCGCGTTCATGAGCAAGGCCGAATATCGTTCACAACCCCGGCAAACCACCTGCGTTACAAGATCACTGCATCGAGGTAATGCCAACGGTTTTCAGGCTCAAGGCGGATGCACCGGCCGCTACTGTTCCCCCGGATCTGGACGGAATTCCCGGATATTCCCCCCCTTTTTTTCCTCGTTCCTCGGTGATGTGCGCATCCGCCGATCACCACCCTTACGAAGGAGAGCTCGCCCGATGACCGTTGACACCAGCCCGGAAGCCCAGCTGGAGCCGCCGCGGCAGTCCAGCCTGAGCACGGCGGCGGCCCGCAACCTTGCCAGCACGACCAAGTCCGCCCCGCAGATGCAGGAGATCACCTCCCGCTGGCTGCTGCGGATGCTCCCCTGGGTGGAGACCAAGGGTGGCACCTACCGGGTCAACCGCCGGCTGACGTACACCGTGGGCGACGGCACCATCGAGTTCGTCCAGGACGGCGCGAACGTCCGGGTGATCCCGCGCGAGCTCGGCGAACTGGCCCTGCTGCGCGGCTTCGACGACGACGAGGTGCTGACCGCGATCGCCGACCGGTGCGTGCAGCGCGACTTCCGGGCCGGTGAGGTGATCGTCGAGCGCGGTGCCCCCGCCGACCAGATCCACCTGATCGCCCACGGCCGGATCAGCCAGACCTCCGTCGGCAAGTACGGCGACGACGTCGCCGTCGCCGTCCTCGCCGACGGCGACCGGTTCGGTGAGAACGCCCTGCTGGACGCGGACGCCACCTGGGACTACACGGCCACCGCCGAGACCCCTGGCATCCTGCTCACCCTCTCCCGCGGCGACTTCGCCTCCGTGCTCGCCGTGGCGCCGCAACTCCAGGACCACATCAACCGGTTCAGCTCGCTCCCGCAGCAGCGCCAGAACCGGCACGGCGAGGCCGAGATCGCGATGTCCGCCGGCCACACCGGTGAGGCGGAACTGCCCGGCGCCTTCGTCGACTACGAGCTCAAGCCCCGCGAGTACGAACTCTCCATCGCGCAGACGGTGCTGCGGATCCACACCAGGGTCGCCGACCTCTACAACGGTCCGCACAACCAGACCGAGGAACAGCTCAGGCTCACCATCGAGGCGCTGCGCGAGCGCCAGGAGCACGAGCTGATCAACAACCGGGACTTCGGTCTGCTCCACAACGCCGCCTTCAAGCAGCGGATCCAGACCCACTCCGGCCCGCCGACCCCGGACGACCTCGACGAGCTGCTCTGCCGCCGCCGCGGCTCCAAGTTCTTCCTCGCCCACCCCCGGACGATCGCCGCGATCGGGCGCGAGTTCAACTCCCGCGGGCTCTACCCGGACCACGTCGACGTCGGCGGGCAGTCGGTCCCGGCCTGGCGCGGGGTCCCGATCCTGCCCTGCAACAAGATCCCGATCAGCAAGGAGAACACCAGCTCGGTGCTCGTCATGCGAACCGGCGAGGACAACCAGGGCGTCGTCGGTCTGCGCCAGACCGGCCTGCCGGAGGAGTACGAGCCGGGCCTCTCGGTGCGCTTCATGGGGATCAGCGAGCAGGCGATCATCTCCTACCTGGTCACCACCTACTTCTCCGCCGCCATCCTGGTGCCCGACGCGCTCGGTGTGCTGGAGAACGTGCAGATCGCCCGCAGGCGGGACTAAGAGGACCTGCCCGACGGCCGTGACAGCCAGGACCTCTGCCTGTCCTGGCCCGCCGAGCATGCCCGGGATCCGGGACAACCCACTTACCTCTCCAAGGAGTTACGGATGCCCGATCCTGGGCCTTCCCCTCTGCAGTCGAGCCTGCCCGCCGCCGTGGCGTCCTTCGGGGCCCACGTGCTCGCCAACGCCCTCGCCGCCGGCGCCGAACCCGCCGCCGGCGGCGGGCCGGGCGAGCCTTCTCCACCGCCCTCGCCCGCCCTGCCCGTCCCGCCCGCCCTGCCGACGGGGCCCCCGGTCCTGACACCCGTACCCGTACCCGTACCCGACGAGGGTGCGGCCGCGGCCGCCGCGCCGCAGCCGAGTGCCGCCCTCGAACGGATCCTGCGCGGGCCCAGCGGTCTGGGCACGGCGAGCCTGCACTGGGCCCGGAGCGACGCGCCCGCGGCAACCGCGGCGCCCGACACACCCGCGCCGGTGGCCGGCCACCCGATCCCGGGCCTCTACTACCACCCGGTGCCGGAGCCCGACCCGGTGCGGGTGGAGGAGCTCAGCCGCCGTATCAAGGCCTGGGCGCTGGACGAGGTGTCGCTCTACCCGGAGGACTGGGAGGACCAGTTCGACGGCTTCTCCGTCGGGCGCTACATGGTCGCCTGCCATCCTGACGCCCCCAGCATCGACCACCTGATGCTCGCCACCCGGCTGATGGTCGCCGAGAACGCGGTCGACGACTGCTACTGCGAGGACCACGG
The DNA here is from genome assembly GCF_055574035.1 of Streptomyces sp. NPDC030021. Classification (NCBI taxonomy): domain Bacteria; kingdom Bacillati; phylum Actinomycetota; class Actinomycetes; order Kitasatosporales; family Streptomycetaceae; genus Streptomyces; species Streptomyces sp. NPDC030021. The sequence continues at coordinate 353,690 of NZ_JBVIAH010000004.1, read as the reverse complement.
CGGCTCGCCCGTCGGCCTCGGCGGACGCCTGCTGCTGGCGCACACCGCTCTCGACCCCGTCCACACGACGAAGGAGTACGCGCCGGACTGGGAGGCGTCGCTCCTCTCGGACGCTCCCCGGCGCGCCTACCGCTCGGCCATGGAGTACTTCCTCCAGGCCACCACCCCCTCGCAGGCCGACCGGTTCCGGCACGACATGGCCCGGCTGCACATGGGCTATCTCGCCGAGGGGGCCTGGGCGCAGACGGAGTACGTCCCGGAGGTGTGGGAGTACCTGGCGATGCGCCAGTTCAACAACTTCCGCCCCTGCCCCACCATCACCGACTCCGTCGGCGGCTACGAACTGCCGGCGGACCTCCACGCGCAGCCCGCCATGCAACGGGTGATCGCGCTGGCCGGTAACGCCACCACCATCGTCAACGACCTTTACTCCTACACCAAGGAACTGGCCAGTCCCGGACGGCACCTGAACCTGCCGGTGGTGATCGCCGAACGCGAGAGCTGCTCCGACCAGGAGGCCTACCTGAAGGCCGTCGAGGTCCACAACGACCTCATGCGCGACTTCGAGGCCGCAGCCGCCGACCTGGCCGTCACCTGCCCCGTCCCGAGCGTTCAGCGCTTCCTGCGCGGGGTGGCCGTGTGGGTCGACGGCAACCACTACTGGCACCAGACCAACACCTATCGCTACAGCCTGCCCGATTTCTGGTAAAGATGGGAATTGTTCATGACTAGCACCGATCTCACCGCCGCCGCCGGTACCTCCTCCGTGTTCATCCCCGGCCCGGTGACTCCCTATCAGGGGGACATCGCCCGTTACTGGGACCACGAGGCCAGGCCCGTGAACCTCCGTCTCGGCGATGTCGACGGCCTTTACCACCACCACTACGGCATCGGCGACATCGACCACGCCGCCCTCGGCGACACCGAGGACAGCGCATACGAGAAGAAGCTGATCGCCGAGCTCCACCGCCTGGAGTCGGCCCAGGCCGAACTCCTCCTTGAGCACCTCGGCCCCATCGGGCGCGACGACACGCTCGTCGACGCGGGTTGCGGCCGCGGCGGTTCGATGGTCATGGCCCACCAGCGCTTCGGATGCAAGGTCGAGGGCGTCACCCTGTCCGCCAAGCAGGCCGACTTCGCCAACCGGCGCGCCCAGGAACTCGGCATCGAGGACCACGTCCGGGCCCGTGTCTGCAACATGCTCAGCACCCCGTTCGAGACCGGGCAGGCCGCGGGCTCGTGGAACAACGAGTCGAGCATGTACGTCGACCTGCACGACCTCTTCGCGGAGCACTCGCGCGTCCTCGCGGTCGGCGGCCGGTACGTGACCATCACCGGCTGCTGGAACCCGAAGTACGGCCAGCCCTCGAAGTGGGTCTCCCAGATCAACGCGCACTTCGAGTGCAACATCCACTCCCGCCGTGAGTACCTGCGCGCGATGGCCGACAACCGTCTCGTACCGCAGGCCGTCATCGACCTGACCCCCGAGACCCTGCCCTACTGGGAGCTGCGGGCCACGTCCTCCCTGGTCACCGGCATCGAAGAGGCGTTCATCGAGTCCTACAAGGACGGCTCCTTCCAGTACGTCCTGATCGCGGCCGACCGCGTCTGACCGCGTCCGACCGAACGTGGACCGAAGGGGTCGGGGCCGTCGTCCGGCGGACCCGAACCCTTCGGGGTGTACGGGCCCCGATCAGTCCACGAGCACACCGGGGTTGAGGATGCCGCGCGGATCGAGGGCCCCCTTCGCGGCCTTCAGGGCGAGGGCGAACGGCTCCGGGCGCTGGCGGTCGTAGCCGGGGCGGTGGTCCCGGCCGACCGCGTGGTGGTGGGTGACGGTGGCCCGGTGGCGGTGCAGGACCTCGCCCGCGACGGCCTTCAGGTCGTCCCAGACGGCGACCTCGTCACCCGGCCGGCCGGCCGCGAGCACGGTGAAGTAGGGCGCCGCGCCGTCCGGATACACGTGCGTCAGACGGCAGTTGACGGTCGCCGGGAATCCGGTGGCCTTGACCGCGGCCTCGCCGACCTCCCTGCGTACGTCGTCGATCAGGCCGGGGATCCGGTCCCAGGTGGCCGCCGTCTCGAAGGTCTCCGCGACCGCGCCCATCCGGGCCAGACCGTCGCGGAGGTAGGGCATCCGCAGGAACGCCGAGCGCCAGGCGCGCACGGCCGCGTCGCCGTCCGGGCCGTCCTCCCGGCCGCCGGCCCCGTCCGTCCCCTCGTGCCGGCCGCCGTGCGAGCGGGCCAGCGCGACGGCCCGTTCGAGCCGGGCGGCCACCGGTTCGTCCGCCGACTCGAACCCCAGGACCAGTACGGAGCTGCCGTCGTGCGCCGCGCCCGACAGCGCGGCCTCACCGGCGTCCAGCAGACGGCAGTTGGCGGGGGAGAGGTCGGACTGCGCGAGGGCGCGCACCGCCCCGAGGGCTCCCTGGAAGTCCGTGAACGCGACCGCCGCGGACGCCTTGTGGCGGGGGCGTTCCTGCAGGCGTACCCATGCCTCGGTGATGACGCCGAGGGCCCCTTCGGAGCCCAGGAACAGCCGGTCGGGGGAGGGGCCCGCCCCGGAGGCGGGCAGCCGCCACGAGCTGCTCGTGCCGGCCGGGGTCACGACGCGCAGCGACTGGACGAAGTCGTCGATGTGCGTACGGCCGGTGGCGTAGTGGCCGCCGGCCCGGGTGGCGAGCCAGCCGCCCAGCGTGGAGAACTCGAAGCTCTGCGGGAAGTGCCGCAGGGTGAGGCCGTGGGGCCGCAGCTGGTCCTCCAGGCCCGGCCCGAGCGTGCCGGCCTGGATGAGGGCCGCCCGGCCCTCGGTGTCGACCTCCAGTACGCGGCCCATGGCGGTCAGGTCCAGGGACATGACGGCCCGGTGGGCATCGCCGCGGTACTCGACGCCCCCGCAGACCGAGGAGCCCCCGCCGTACGGGACGACGGCGACCTGCCGCTCACCGGCCCAGTCCAGCAGATCGGCCACGCCCTGGTCGTCCGTGGGGCGGGCGACGAGGTCGGGGATGCGGCCGGGGTGCCCGCGCAGGGCGCGCACCACGTCTCGGTAGGCCTTGCCCATGGCGTGCGCGGCGCGGTCCGCGGGATCGGCGGCGACCAGGCGGGCGAGGCTGTGCGGGGGTTCGACGGCGGGGCCCGCGATGGCCAGGTCGCGGACGCGGGGCACGGGGAGCGGGCGGCTGAGGGTACCGGGGAGCAGGGCGCCGATCGCGGTGCATTCCGCGTCGTCGGGATGCGCGTCCGTCCAGCCCCAGCCCCACCAGGACCGGGTGCGGGACGTGGACTGCGGCGGCTGCGGGGTGGTGCCGGCCATGGCGGCGCTCCAGGGGTCGAGGTAATTTACCTAGCGGTAAATTACCTACTGATAATATCCGCGCATGGCAACCCCCTCCTCGCATTCCTCGAAGGCCGGTACCAAGGGAGTCCCGCGGCAGCACCGCCGCCGGCAGATGCTGGAGGCGGCCACGGAGGAGTTCGGTACGCACGGCTACGCGGCCGCGTCGCTCCCCGCGATCGCCGCGCGCGTGGGAGTCACCAAGACGCTGCTGCACCAGTACTTCGGCACCAAGGAGGACCTGTACGTGGCCTGCCTGGTCCCGGTCGGGGACCGGCTGCTGGACACCGTCCGCGCCGCGATGGGGGAGGGCGGGGCCGCCCCGAACACGCCGCTGCGCGTGCTCCACGGCATCTTCACCGCCCTGGAGGGGCAGCGGGAGGCGTGGTTCGTGCTCTACGACGCCACCCTGCCGCCCGGTGGTGAGGCCGCGCGCCGGGCCTCGGAATACTGGGCGGCCATCGACCGGCTCGCCGCCGGCGGCACCGCGGAACTGCTGCGCGCGGCCGGGTCCGCCGACCCGCTGGACGCCGACGCGCTCAAGTACGTCTGGCGGGACCTGGTCGCCACCCTCGTCCGCTGGTGGGTCAAGCACCCGGAGCAGACGCCGGAGGCCATGACACGGCGCTGCGCCCGCTTCTTCGCGGTCGCCGCCACCCTCACCCCCGACGGGCACCTCGACTGACAGCGCGGCGGCCGCCGCGTGCGGCCGCCGCGCCGTCCCGGCCGGCGGCGCGTTGTCGGTGCCCACCGCTACGGTCGGTCCATGAGAGCTACTGGAACGTTCACCGTCGAAGCGTTCGTCCCGACCGGGCTGAAGCCGGAGCCTGCCGTCCCCACCGGGCTCCCCGTCGGTGTCGCGACCATGGAGAAGTCGTTCGAGGGCGAGGCGGCCGGCCGCTCCGCGACCCTGTTCACCGCCGCGTTCGACCAGGGGACCGGCGTCGGCACCTATGTCGCCATGGAGTCCTTCGAGGGTTCACTGAACGGCCGGGACGGGTCCTTCAACTTCGTGCACTCGGCGACCACGTCCGGCAGCGACCGCACTGCGGAGTTCTTCACCATCGTGCCCTCCAGCGGCACCGGCGCACTGGCGGGAATCGCGGGTGCCGGGGGCATGGCGGTCGATGCGGACGGCACCCACCGGATCTGGTTCGACTATCAGCTCGGCTGAGTCTGTCAGGTCGATGGCGGCCCGTAGCCCTTCCCGGACGGGGGACTACCCGGCGCGCTCCTGATCGGCCTGCGCCGCCTCTGCCGCCTTCGCGGCCTTGAGCTTGCGCCACACGGTGCCCAGTGCCTCCAGGTCCTTCTCGTCGAGGAGCTCGGTGAAGACCGGGGCGAGGGCTTCGCGCCGGGTGGCGTCCGCCTCGGCGAACACCGTGCGGCCCGCCTCGGTGAGGGAGACCTCCACCGACCGGGCGTCGCGCGCCGAGGGCGTGCGGGTCACCAGGCCCCGGGTCTGCAAGGCGTCCACGACACGGGAGACCTGGCTGCGGCTGAGCAGGGTGCTGTTGCCGAGTACGGAGGCGGGCACCGGGTCGGGGCTGGAGACCAGCCACAGCATGACCTCGAACCAGGACACGGGGAGGTCGTGGGCCTTGACCAGGGCCCGGTCGACGCGATCGGTCATGACCGTTCCGGCCCACACCAGCCCGTAGAAGGCGTAGTCGGCCGTCGGCATCTCGGATTCGGTGAGCTTCTTCGGCATGTCGGCAGTCTAGAGCTTGCGTGCGCACGCACATAATTTTATAGTGTGTGTGCACGCACATAAATCACCCCTGTGAAAGGCCCCGCCATGTCGACCCCCTCCGCCGCCACCTCCGCGACCTCCGCCCGCACCGTTCTGATCACCGGCACCTCCTCCGGCATCGGCCTGGCGGCCGCGATCGCCGCCGCCCGGGCCGGCTGGCGTACCGTCGCCACCCTGCGCGACACCCGCCGCGCCGACGCCCTGCGCAAGGCCGCGGTCGAGGCGGGCGTCGAGCTCGACATCCGACAGCTCGACGTCGTCGACGAGGCCTCCGTCGCCGCCGCCGTGGAGGGCGTCATCGCCGACTACGGCCGGCTGGACGCCGTCGTCAACAATGCCGGCGCCGGCCACGTGGGCACCCTGGAACTCGAATCCGTCGCCGACGTCCGCGAGGTCATGGAGGTCAACTTCTTCGGCGTGCTGAACGTCTCCAAGGCCGCGCTGCCCCACCTGCGGGCCACCGGGGGCCGCCTGATCACGGTCACCAGCGTCGGCGGCGTCATCGGTCAGCCCTTCAACGAGGCCTACTGCGCCGCGAAGTTCGCCGTCGAGGGGTACATGGAGAGCCTGGCCCCCGTCGCCGGCGCCGTCGGTGTGAGCGTGTCCGTCATCGAGCCCGGCGCCGTGGCGACGGAGTTCGTGAACAACATCGGCCTCGACCTCGAAGCCCGGATCGCCGCCGCCGGCCCGTACTCCGACGCGCTGCGCCACTACGTCGAGCGCACGGTCGGCCAGTTCTTGAACGGCGCACAGACCCCGGCCGGCGCGGCCGAGTCCGTCATGGAGGCGCTCACCGCCGACCGGCCCGCCTTCCGTATCCAGACCTCCCCGTGGGCCCGCGACTTCACGGGGACCAAGCTGGCCGACCAGGACGGCTCGGCGGTCGTCGGCATGACCGGAACCTGGGTCGCCTGACCTGCCGTGGGCGTCCCGGCCGCGGGGGCGTTGCCCCCGACCTGTGCTCCGGCCGGAATCGGGTCATGATGGCCGGAGGTGGACGAGTCCCCCGTGCGGTCCTGCGGACCGCACGCGGCGGCGCGCCCGAGTCGGGAGGTGACTCGCAGGCATGGACGAATCGCGCAGGGCCTGGTTCATGATCGTCGCCGTCGTCGCCGTCATCCTCCTGGACCTCCTGGCCATCATCCTGATGAACACCCTCGGCTGACGCCCGGTCCCGGTCAGCCGTACATCGCCAGGCGGTACAGAGTCGCGAGCGCGTCGTCGATGGGATGGGGCTGCGGCGTGCCGGAGGAGTCGAGCCGGTTCCACCTCTGCAGGTTCACCGCGACCGCCATCTGCCGCTTGCCGTCGGCACGGATCATGGCCAGCGCTCCACCTCCCCAGACTGTGCCGCCATGGCCCCAGAAGACGCCCTGACCGGGACCCTCCATCGGGTGCAGGCCGAGGCCGTAGTCGATCGTCCTTCCCTCTTGGGAGACGACCGGGACCGTGCGTTGCATCTGCGCCAGCGACGACGGGCTGACGATCTCTCCGGCCAGCAGCAGGCGGTAGAAGCGGTTGAGGTCCGCGACGGTCGATATCAGGGAGCCCGCTGGCCCCGCATATGACATGTCGTAGACGCTGTAGTCGCGCGGTGGGTCGATCATGCCGAACCACGCCTCGTAGAGCTGCGAGTGCGGTCCGTCGACGTACGGTCCGGCGGGGAGTTCGGTGTCCCGGAGCCCGGCGCGCTCGATGACGTTGCGGGTGATGTACCGCTCGGCCGCAGTGCCCGTCACCTCTTCCAGGAGTTGGGCGAGGAGCAAGTAGTTGGTGTTGGAGTACACCCCCGGAGCACCGCCCGGGGCGCCGACGGCAGGCGCGGTGACCCCCATCTCTATCAGTTCAACGGGGTCGAACCGTGTGAACCGGTGGTCGTCCAGGCTCTGGGGCCGGGTGTCCGCGACGACGGGCATCCCCTTGAGGGAGGGGTAGGCGTAAGGGAGGAACTCGGCGAGGCCGCTGGTGTGGTTGATCAGCATCCGGACCGTGATCGCGTCACCGAGTGCTCCGGGAACCAGTTTCGGCAGGTACCGGCCGATCGGTGTGTCGAGACCGATCCGGCCGCTCTCGACCTGTTGCAGGACCGCGGCGGCGGTGAAGGTCTTGGTGATGCTGCCGACGCGGTGGCGCATGTCGGCGGTGACGGGGCGGCCGGTGGCGAGGTCGGCGACCCCGGCGGCACCGCGCCAGACCTGGTCGCCGTCCCGCACCTCGGCGAACAGGCCAGGCATTCCGGCTCGGTGGACGTTTTCGAGGGCTGCGTCCAGCGCAGCGCCATCCAGTGGGTTCTTCACGTCATGCGTCCTTTCGTCTTCCCCGGGGTGGGCTCCGCATCGGTTGCCTGACCCGGACAACAGGGCACGAGTGGCATGCCGGCCCGCCCGGCACGCTCATGTCCTCATTATGCACGCGGTGCGTGCAACACCGAGTGCACAGGTAGGGTGAGACTCGGCGAGAGGAGCAAAATGGCAGGCCGAAGGCGTTGGTCAACCGAAGAGATCCTGGATGCGGCGGCCGAGCTGCTGCGCACGAGCGATGCGGATTCGTTCAGCGTGCGCAAGCTGGCCGCGGCCCTCGGGACCGATTCCTCCAGCCTCTACCGGCACTTCCGCAGCAAGACCGAACTGCTGCGTGCGGTCGCCGACCGGATTCTCCTGGCCGCGATGGACGGCTACCGCCCCGAGGGTGACTGGAAGCAGCGCATCACCGCCCTGGCCCTGCGCCTCAGAGAGGCGTTCGGCCGACAGCCCCAGCTCGCCGCGGTCTGGGGGCGGTACGCGTCAGGCGGCGCCGGTTCCCGGCTGGTCGTGGAAGAGGTGCTGCAGGCCCTGCGCGCGTCGGGGCTGCCCGATGAGGAGATCCCGCTGCGCTACCACCGGCTGGCGGTCCTCGTCGCAGCGCTGATCGCCTCCGAGGCCGGAGTCAGCGCCGTCACCCCCGAAGAGCACGAACAAGGCATGGAGCTGTTCCGCGTCGCGGTACTCGGCGCCGATCCCGAACGCTTCCCGGCCCTGGCCCACTTCGCCCGCGACGTCCGCCCCCTCGGTGCGGAGCGCCGCGCCGCCTTCGAAGAGATCCTCGCCGCCCAACTCGCCGACATCGAGGCCGCGATCCGCCCGAGCTAGGGCGTTTCCTTCAGATCATCGGATCGTTGGTTGATGTGTGTCGTTGACTGACGCCCAGTGGGCCCGCATCGAGCCGCTGCTGCCGGACCGGACACCTCGGCGGGGCGGGCGGTGGCGGGATCACCGGCAGGTGATCGACGCCATCGCGTTCAAGTACCGCACCGGGACGCCGTGGATGGACCTGCCCGAGCACTTCGGGTCGTGGAAGGGCGCCCACAACCGACTACGCAAGTGGGCCGCCGACGGGACCTGGGAGAAGGTCTTCACCGCCCTGCTCTCGCAGGCCGACGCCGAAGGCGACCTCGACTGGGTCGTCGCCGTCGACTCCACCGTCGTCCGTGCCCACCAGCACGCCGCCGGGGCCCGTCAAAAGGGGCCCCGTCCGGCGAGCCGCCCGACCATGCCCTCGGACGGTCCCGCGGCGGACTGACCACCAAGATCCACCTGGCCGCAGACAGCCGCTGCAGGCCACTGGCGTTCGTTCTCACGCCGGGCCAGGCCGGTGACGCACCAGCGTTCGTGCAGGTCATGACCCGCTTACGAGTGCCCCGGCCGGTCGGCCGTCCCAGGATCACCCCGGACGTGGTCCTGGCGGACAAGGCCTATTCGTCCCGGGCGATCCGCCGCCATCTGCGGCGCCGCGGAATCAGGGCGGTGATCCCGCAGCCGGCCGACCAGGCCGCCAACCGCAAACGGCTCGGCCGACTCGGCGGCCGCCCACCTGCCTTCGACCGCGAGGCCTACAAACAGCGGAACACCGTCGAACGCTGCATCAACAAGCTCAAGCAGTGGCGCGGCCTGGCCACTCGCTACGACAAGACCGCCACCATCTACCTCGCCGGACTCCACCTCGCCGCCATTTTCATCTGGTCAGCCAGGTAATCCGAAGGAAACGGCCTAGCCGAGTCCCGCCAGGCCGTTCAGCGCGCCGCCGGGCCCGTCAAAGGGGACCCCGGCTGGCGAGCTGGCCGACACCAGTCAGCAATATGGCCCGAAAGTTGCCCTAGTTCGAGGTCTGTGGCCACACGTACAAATTGCCGCTGACCGACACGTCCGTCGTTGCTCCTCCGCTCATGTGGTCGATCAACGCCATGGCGACCGCGCCGTCGGCGGTCACTGCGCACAGGGCGGCACCGACGGTGAAGCCTCGCTCCTTGGTGTCCCGCCGTTCGTACAGGGGCAGCGCGGCGAAGCCGGTGCCCGCGGCCGCTTTGCAGGCCTCGGCGGTACGGGGAGCATCTGCCCGCAGGAGACCCGCCCGGGTATTCGGCAGAGCCCGTAGCACGTAGTCCCCGATCCCCGTGCAGGTGTCCGGCCAGTACAGCAGTTCGGCGCCGCCAGGGTTCGCCACTGCCCCGTTGTCTTCCTGCTCGACGCGGCTCTCGCCGGTGTCGAGGTCCACCAGCTGCTGCTCGTGCTGCGTGCACGGGGCAGGCGCCAGACCCCATGTCGCCTTGCGCGCCGGGCCGTGTCCGGCCGGGGGCGTGAGGTCGGTGTCGGCCGATGGTGTGGTGCTTCCGCTCGGCCCGGGAGTCAGGCCGGCGGTCAAGGTCGGGCTCGGAGCGGGAGGCGCTGGGTCCGTAGGGGTCGGTGTGGGGACGGCCGTCTGCGAACCGGTGGCGGATATGGGTGCGGGGGCTGCGGCATCACGGCCGCCGCTCACGATCACACTGACCACGATGCCCAGCAGCGGAATCGCGATCCCCCCGACCCACCATGCCCATCGGGGAGGCACTGAGCCAGGCGTCGATGGCGAGTGTGACGGAGGATATGGAGGTGGTGGAGGAGGCGTTGCCCCTGTCTGACCCTGTGCTGCCATTGCGCTCAAGTCCCCCGGCCGTCAATGAACTTCACATGCAACACCACAGTATCCACCGCCCCGGCTGTCACCATTCAGCGATGTCGGGCATCGCGGGCCGGAAAGATCCAGAAGAGATGGCCTAGGTCCCGGGCTGGTCAACGGAGACCAATGCGCTGCGCACCTGGGACGGGGCGGCTGGTGCATCGTCGGCCTGGCCCGCGAGCGCCATGTCAGCCCGCAGCGTCATCCTTCCTTCGCGCGGCTGAGCCGGAGCCCGCCGAGGGGAGCGTGCGGGGGCGAAGTCGGATGACGTCGGCCTGCTCGGGCTCGGCCTCCAGGACGGTGGCCTCGGTGGTGTCGTTCGCCTTGCGGTTCAGCTTCGACCTGAGGTCGTTCAGCTTGCTCTTGACATGCGGTGCGGCCTTGAGGGAGGCGACGCCCAGGGCGGCGCCCGCGCCCAGGAGGGCGACGGCCGCCGTGATCGCAGCCACGTTGGCCGGAAACAGATCGGCGTGCGTGACCAGCGCATTGTCGTCATCCAGCGCAAGACCACGAAGGGCCCCAGGGGTGCTCGACTCCGGGAAATGAGTCTCGGCCGGACGCTCCACGAACATCAGGTCCCGCACCGTCTTGGGCGACTCGTCATCCATGCGGCCACTTTAGAAGGCGGCAGCGACGCCGCGGGCCGGAATGCGACTTCGGTGATCTCATTCCGTCGAGCTTCCCGCAGCGGCCTTCCGGCGGGCGGGAGACGGGCTGCGCCCGGCTCGTGAGCGAACATATCTGACATTCCGTCAATTTTCTTGTCTGCAAGGTGTATCCGGCTTCTCGGTACGCAAGGAACGGAGTCTTCCCGGCCTCTTGCCGTGTCGCCCCGGTTCGCGAATGATGCTCGCGGCGTGTCGGTCGGCGGTGTTCCGTCGTGACGCGTCCGCCCCCTTCGCACCCGGTCGGCCAGGAGGCCCGTTTTGCGGACGAACCGTCACATCCGGACGTCGATGGTGGTCGTCGGTGCTGCCCTTGCGGTGGTCATCGCTGTTCCCCACGTGGCCTTCGCGGCGCCGCCCCCGGCGCTTCCCGGCAGAGCCGAAGCGATCGAGCTGACCTACCAGCCCGCCTACGACTACGACACCGACGGCTGCTACCCGACACCCGCCATCAGTTCGAGCGGGGTTCTGAACGGCGGACTCAAACCCACCGGCGCCCTCAACGGCAACTGCCGGGACGCCTCGGACCTCGACAACACCAACGGCTACTCCCGCTGGGCCTGCAACAACGGCTGGTGCGCCGTCATGTACGCGCTCTACTTCGAGAAGGACCAGGCCCTGGCCGGCATCGAGCTCGGCGGGCACCGCCACGACTGGGAGCACGTGGTCGTGTGGATCCAGGGCAACGAGGCCAAGTACGTCGCGACCTCCGCGCACGGGGACTTCAACATCCACTCCCGTGACCAGATCCGCTGGGACGGCAACCACCCCAAGATCGTCTACCACAAGGACGGCATCGGAACGCACTGCTTCCGCGCCGCGAACACCAACGACGAACCGCCCGAGAACCACCGCCGCGCCTGGCAGTTCCCCACCCTCGTCGGGTGGTCGGGCTACCCGGCGACGGTGCGGGACAAGCTCACCCAGGCCGATTTCGGCAGCGCGCACTTCGGGCTGAAGGACGGCTCCTTCGCCTCCCACCTGGCGGAGGCCAAGCCGGCGGGCATCCCCTTCGACCCGTACCAGTAACACCCGGAACCCGGAACCCGGAACCCGGCACGCCACGGGCACCGGCCCCGCACCGAGCGGGGCCGGTGCCCGCCGCGCCGTGTCGTCAGCCCGCCCAGATCCGGCGGTACCCCTCGCGGTAACCGGACGGGTCCCAGGACGTGGCGCCGTCGCTGTTGCCGGCCGTGGCGATGTGCACGGGGGCCACGTAGCCGCTGGCCGGCCGGTCGGCGAAGGCGCGGTTGAACTCGTCGATGATCTGCCAGCCCTGCTGGTTCAGCGGCTCGGGCACGGTGGCGGCCTGGAACTGTTTGCTGTTGATCCGCTGGAAGGCGGAGGGGTCGCCGTCGCCCGCGCCGATGTTGAAGGGCGGCCCGGAGCCGGGCCTGCCCCCCGCGCGCAGGGCCGGGGCCGCGTCCGCGAAGTAGAGGTCGTTGATGGCGGCGGAGTACGTCCAGTCGTCCTGGAAGCGGGAGAGCAGCGAGGAGACCGCCTGCGGCGTGCGGCTCGCCGCGTCGGGAATGGGGATGTTCTCGTAGCTCAGGAGCCGTACGCCGGAGCAGGTGGCGAGCTCCTTGCGGATCAGCTCGGCCTTGTTCTTCGCGAACGGGATCGAGTCGTCGGTGAAGAGGACGACCCCGGCATCACCCGCGGACCGGGCGATGATCCAGTCCGCGCTGATCCTCGCCACGTCCTCCACCTTGGTGGTGACGTTGGTGAACAGCTTCGGCCTCTCGCTCGGGCCGGGGGAGCCCACCGCGTGCCAGCCGATCACCGGGATGTGCGCCGCTTCGGCCCGCGCCATCTGCTGCGAGGTCAGCTGGGGATCGAAGCCGCCGATGACGATGCCCGAGGGCCGCAGGGTGATGGCCTGGCTGAGCGCCGCCTGGATGCCGGCCGGGGTGCCGTCCCCGTCGATCACCCGGACCTGCCAGCCGATGGCCTTCGCGGCCTCCTCGACGCCCTTCGCGACGCTCGCGACACCGGGGTTGGTCATGGTCTGCGCGACGTAGACGATCGACTTGCCGGGGACCGCCGCAGGGCCGGTGGTGGGGCCGTGCCAGGCGGTGTCGGCCTTCTCGGCCCGCGAGACGGCCGCCGCGGCGCTCGCGAGGGCGGTGGGGCAACCTGCCTCGGGCGGCGCGGCGCCGGTGGAGGGGCCGCCGCTCCCGCAGCCGGAGACGAGGGCGGCGGCCGCTGCCAGCAGGGCCGCGGTCGTACGGGTGGTCCTGCGGTGCGAGTGCGAGTCCTTCGGGTACACGGTGCTCCTGACGCGGTGCGCGTACGAACTTTTCTAGGGGGTGCGCAGCCGGCGGCGGGCGGAGTAGCCGGCCAGGCCGACGGCGATGAGCAGGGTGGCCCCGTTGAACAGCGGCGTGGCCCAGAAGTCGGCGCCGAGCTGGCCGATGCCGGCGAGGCCGATGGCGAGGACGGCGACCGCCACGACGGTGCCGAGGGCGTTGACGCGGCCGGGTTTGATCGTCGTGGACCCGAGCAGGGCGCCGACGAAAGCGGGCAGCAGGTAGTCCAGCCCGACGCTCGGGTTGCCGGTCTGCTGCTGGGCGGCGAGGAGGACCCCGGCGAGGCCGGTGACCAGGCCCGATCCGGCGAAGGCGTAGACGGAGTACCGGTGGCTGGGGATGCCGATGATGTCGGCGGTGCGCCGGCTGGAGCCGATGACGTACATGTACCGGCCGAGCGGCAGCCGTTCCAGGACCACCCAGAGCGCGGCCGCGAGGGCCAGGACGTAGTAGGCGGGCAGCGGCAGGCCGAGGAAGCGGGAGTCGTAGAGGCCGGTGAAGGCGGCGGGCAGACCGTCCGGGCCGGGGACGATCCGGGAGCCGTCGGTGATCCAGCCGGTGACGGCGTACATCATGCTGCCGGTGCCGAGCGTCGCGATGAAGGAGTCGATCCGCACGTACTCGACGATGGCGCCGTTGAGGACGCCGACCAGTGCCCCGCCGAGGACCACGGTGAGACAGGCGAGCGGCCAGGGCCAGCCCGTGTTGACGATGAGCTGCATCACCATCACATGGGCCAGGCCGAGGCCGTAGCCCATGGACAGGTCGAACTTGCCGGTGGCGATGGGGATGGTCGCGCCGAGGGCCAGGATGGCCGGGATCGACTGGTTGGACAGGATCGAGGAGACGTTGTCCCGGGTGGGGAAGGTGTCCGGCAGGACGAGGGAGAAGACCAGGAAGAGCAGGACGGCGAGGGCAAGCAGGCCGTAGGCGCCGATGTGGTGACCCCGCAGGTGGTCCAGCGGGGAGCGCGGCGGAGGCGAGGACGAGGACGAGGGCGGGGACGGGGACGAGGACGAGGGCGAAGGGGAAGGGGAAGGGGAAGGAGGCATGGTCATCGGTCCGTCGTGGGTCCGGTGATCGCGGGCATGGCCGAGGCGGTTCGGGTGAGTTCGGCGACGGTGAGGGCCGCACCGCTCAGCTCGGTGCTCACGCTCCCGCGGGCGAACACCAGAGCGCGATGGCACACGTCCGCGACCTCTTCGAAATCGGTGGAGATGAGCAGGACCGCCAGGCCCGAGGCCAGTGCGTCGGCGAGCAGCCGGTGGATGGTCGCCTTGGCCCCGACGTCCACCCCGGCGGTCGGCTCCTCCAGGACGAGCAGACGCAGGTGTCCCCGGAGCCAGCGGCCGACCATGACCTTCTGCTGGTTGCCGCCGGACAGGGTGGCGATCGGCACCTCGCTGTCGCGGGGGTGCACCGAGAACCGGTCGATGAGGGCCGTGGCCTCGGCGCGCTCGCGGCGGGGGCTGATCCAGTGCGCTGCGGGGGCGCCGGCCGCGCGCGGGTTCGCCAGGAAGTTCTCCCGCACGGTCAGGTCGGCGGCGCAGCCCTCCTCCTGGCGGTTGGCCGCCACGAAGCCGACACCGGAGTCGAGTGCGGAGTGGACCGTACGCGGGTGGTAGGGCCGGCCGTCGAGGAGCACCTGCCCGCCGAGGATCGGCCGGGCGCCGGCGAGGGCGCGGCCCAGCTCCATGTGGCCGGCGCCGGTCAGGCCCACCATGCCGAGGATCTCACCGGCGCGCAGGTCCAGGCTGACCTCTCCGGTGGACACGGTCCGCACCCTCGCGAGGCTCAGCAGGGGCGCGCCGGCGGCCGGGGCAGTGCCCGGCGCCCGTCCGGCCGGTGCGTGGCCCACGATCGCGTGAACCAGTCGGTCCGGGCTGTGACCGGCGAGCGGGCCCCGGTCGACCAGCCGGCCGTCCCGCAGGACGGCGAAGGTGTCGGCGACCCGGTAGACCTCGTCGAGCCGGTGGCTGACGTAGAGGATGCCGTGACCGCGGTCGCGCAGGGTGTGCAGTACGTCGAAGAGCCGCGCGCAGTCGGCGGCGGGGAGGGTGGCGGTCGGCTCGTCGAGCACGATGAGCTCGGCCCGGGTGGCGAGGGCGCGGGCGATGGCGACGAGCGAGCGCTCGGCGGGGCCGAGGCGGGCGATTCGGGCGTCGGCGTCCAGGTGCCCGGCGACGATCCGCAGGGCCTCGTCGCAGCGCTTCCGGGTCCGCCGCCAGGAGATCAGTCCGCAGCGGCGGGGGAAGCCGGCGCCCAGGGCGATGTTCTCCGCCACCGTCATCCACGGGACGAGCCCGAGATCCTGGTGGATGAAGGACATGTTCCGGGTCGCGGCGTGGCTGCCGAGGGGATGGCCCGCCACCGTGACCTCGCCCGTGTCGGCCTGGTGCACCCCGGCGAGCACCTTGATGAGGGTCGACTTTCCGGCTCCGTTGGGGCCGAGCAGGGCGAGGACGCTGCCGCGCCGGATGTCGAGGTCGACCGAGTCCAGCGCGAGCGTGCCGCCGAACCGCTTGCTCAGGCCGCGCAGGCGGACGAGTGGTGCGGCACCGGACTGCGAGGGTGGGCTCGCCCAGGTGTCGGGAGCGTCATGCACAGACTTCTCCGGGGGTCGGCCTCCGAGTTCTTCCCGACGGTACGGGGCACTCTACGGGGATATCACGGCTCATTCCCGGTATGTCGCCGTGCTGTCTGACCCCAATGGCCGAACGGCCGGGGGTTCGCGGGTCAGGCGGCGGCCAGGGTGCACTCGGCCCAGATGACCTTGCCGTCGGTGGTGTAGCGGGTGCCCCAGGACTGGGCGAGCTGCGCGACGAGGAACAGGCCGCGGCCGCCCTCGTCGGTGGTCGCCGACTGACGCATGCGCGGGGCGCTGCTGCTGGCGTCGTGCACCTCGCAGATCAGGTTGCGGTCGTGGATGAGACGGACCCGGATGGGTGCGTTCCCGTACCGGACGGCGTTCGTGACCAGCTCGCTGAGCAGGAGTTCGGTGGCGAACGCGGACTCCTCCAGCCCCCACCGGTTCAGCTGGCTCACGGAAGCGGCGCGGACCTCGGAGACGAGGGCCGGATCGGCGGCCAGCTCCCAGGTGGCGATCCGGTCCGCGGGTATGGCGTGGGTGCGGGCGACGAGGAGCGCGATGTCGTCGTCGGGGTGCTCGGGTGCCACGGCGTCGAGGACGGCCTGGCAGGTTTCCTCCGGGGCCCGGTCCGGGTGGGCCAGCGCCCGGTTCAGGGCGTCGAGGGCCACGTCGATGTCGCGGTGGCGGTCCTCGATGAGCCCGTCGGTGTAGAGGACGAGCTGGCTGTGCTCGGGGAGCCGGATCTCGGCCGACTCGAAGGGCAGGCCGCCGAGGCCGAGCGGGGGACCGGCGGGCAGGTCGAGGAGGGACACGGTGCCGTCGGGTCGCACCAGCGCGGGCGGAGGGTGTCCGGCGCGGGCCATCGTGCACTGCTGGGAGGTGGGGTCGTAGATGGCGTACAGGCAGGTGGCGCCGACGATGCCGGTGCTGCCGGAGCCGGGACCGTCCCCGCCCTCCTCCCGGTCGAGGCGCACCATCAGGTTGTCCAGGTGGGTGAGGAGCTCGTCGGGGGCCAGCTCCAGCTCGGCGAAGTTGCGGGCGGCGGTGCGCAGCCGGCCCATGGTGGCGGCGGCGTGCAGTCCGTGGCCGACGACATCGCCGACGAGGAGGGCGACCCGGGCCCCGGACAGGGGGATGACGTCGAACCAGTCGCCGCCCACGCCCGACTCGGCGGGCAGATAGCGGTGGGCGACCTCGACGGCGCTCTGCTCGGGGAGGTCGCGGGGGAGCAGGCTGCGCTGCAGGGACAGGGCGAGGGTGTGTTCGCGGGTGTAGCGGCGGGCGTTGTCGATGCAGAGGGAGGCGCGGGCGGCGAGCTCCTGGGCCAGCGAGCGGTCGTCGTCCCCGTAGGGGGCCGGGTCCTGCGAGCGGTAGAAGCTCGCGACGCCGAGCACGGCGCCACGGGCGAGCAGCGGGACCGTGATGAGGGAGTGGATGTTGTGGGCGAGGAGCCGTTCGGCGTGCCGGGGTTCCTGGGCGATCCAGCCGAAGGCAGCCCGCAGATCCGGTTCGAGCACCGGCTGCCGGGTGGCGATGCAGCGCATGTGGGGCGTGGTGGGCCGCAGGCTGATCCGCGCGCCGACCGGGTAGAAGGGGCAGTCCTCGCGGATGCCGTGGACCACCGTGCGCTGCATCTCGGTGGTGGGATGGGGGGACTCCTCCCCGAGCAGTACGCTCCCCGGCAGGTCGATGGTGACGAAATCGGCCAACCTCGGGACGGCCGTCTCGGCGAGCTCCCAGGCGGTGCGGCTCACGTCCAGCGTGGTGCCTATGCGGTTGCTGGCCTCGGCCAGCAACTCCAGGCGCCGGCGTGCAGCGACGGCGTACTTGCCCACCTCGGGCTCGCCCACCAGCACCAGCCCTCTGACACGGCCCTGGGCGGGGCCGGCGGCGGGCGCCGCGACGGCCTCCCCGGCGGGGCCTTCGGCGCCCGGTGCGCCGCGTGCGCGGACCGTCGCCGGTCCGGGACCGGGGGTGACGTGAGGACGGAGCGCGGGACCCGCCACAGCGGGGGCATGCGGCTGGGCGTGCGAGGGGGCGGGGGCGTGCCGCTCCGAGTCCTCGGGGAGCAGTGCCTCGACGACGACCCCCTCCACCCCGGCGGCGCTCGTCACGGGGTGGCTGACCAGCGTGACCCACCGGCCGCGGGACAGGGGCACTTCGGCGGCGGCCCGCCGGTCCCCGGACATCAGCTCCGTGGCCTTCTCCTTGAGGGTCGCCTGGTCGCTCTGCTCCAGCTCGCTCTGGAGGAAGTCGGACATCGCGACCGGGTGCCCGTCGAGGCCGTGCTCGCTGCTCAGGGCCAGGCTCGCGGTGTCGAGATAGGCCTGCAGCAGACCGTGCTCGCGCGCCGAACTCTGGTCCATCAGCCGTCGTTCGATGGCTTCGGCCGCCTTGCGCACCACGGGGATCAGCGCCGGGTCCGCGTCGGTGTAGGGATAGCCGAGGCACAGGACGCCCTGGATGTGCCCGCTGAGCTGGTCGCGCAGGGGGATCGCGGTGCAGGCGCTCGACTGGGACCGCTCGGCGAAGTGCTCGGCACCGTAGACCTGGCACAGCCGCCTCTCCGCGAGGGTGAGGCCGATGCCGTTCGTACCGGCCACCTGCTCGGCGAACACGAACCCGGGAAGGATCTGGATCGGGGCGAGCTGCCTGAGCATGGATTTCTCGCCGAAGCGGCGGGCGAGCACCATGCCGTGACCGTCGGCGAGGCAGATGTTGGTACGGCTGCCCGCGAAGATGCTCTGGAGCCGGTCGAGTACGGGCTCGGCGGCGCGCAGCAGCGGACCGTCCGGGTCGAAGCCCTCCTGGAACGGGAGCTCGGACTGCTCCGGCGACAGCCCCAGCAGCCGACTGCGCTGCCACGAGCTCAGGATCGGACTTCTCACGCTTCCCTCGACCGACTCGCCCTGCAGGAATCGGTCACGGAATCGCACGGGGCCGATGCGGTCTCCGACGACCCCCATGTGCATCACTTCCCCTCACCGGAGCACCCTCGATCGCCAGATTTGAGTATATTCCTCACATTTCGGCAATGAGGTACGGGAGCGAAGTGATCAGCGGGTGCCCGCGTCACAGGATCGCGACCGGATTGACGGGTGAGCCGGTTCCGCCGGGGACGTTCAGCGGGGCCACGACGAGCAGGAACGCGTAACGGCCCGCCTCGGCGCACGCGGCCGAGAGCGGTTCGAGGTCGAGGTTGTCCAGCAGCGGCACCCCCATCGCCGTGACGGCGAGCGTGTGGACGGGGGAGTGCAGCCCCTCGACCGGCGAAGGCCGTACGTCGCTGTCCCCGTCGCCGCCCAGCAGCGCGACGGCGCGCTCGGCCAGCAGCGGTACGGCGTGCACGTGCCAGCCCGCGCTCGCCGCGTCGGGGTTCCAGGGGCCGAGCTCCCGGCGCCGGCGCAGGGCCCCGGAGCGCAGCAGCACGGCGTCGCCGTCCCCGACGGTCACCCCGAGCGCCTCCTCCGCGGCGACGATGTCCCGGGCGTGCACCGCACGGCCCGGTTCGAGCCATTCGACCCCGAGGACGGCGGGCAGGTCGACCAGGACGCCCCGCGTGACCAGGGGGCCGAGCGCCGACACCGCGCCGAAGCGGGCCCCCGCCGCATCGACGCACTCGCGCGCCGCGCGCCCGTCGTACAGTTGCCCTCGGTAGGCGACGTGCGACAGTGCGTCGAGGTGCGTCACGCTCTTGCCGTGGTAGTCCGCGGCCAGGAAGTCCTTGTGGACGGACGGCTCGGGGGCCTGCACGTCGCCGAGGTCGGACATGTAGTGCAGCGCGGGCTTCGCGTTGTCCGGGCCGGGGCGGGTGTCCCAGGGCCGTGCCATCGGGACGACCGTCCCGTCCCGGACCGTGGCGGTGGCCCTGCGCGCGTGCTCGGCCGTCACCCGGTTCCAGGCCCCGCGGTCGGCCGCCGCCCACCGGCCCCACGTACGGACCGACGCGAACAGGGCGTCGAACTCCTGGCGGGAGACGGCGGGCCCGTTCGCCGGTCCGCCGGTGGGGACACCGGCGGGGGCGTCGGTGGGGTTGCCGCTCATGTCCCCAGTGTCCGGCGGTTCGCGCCCCGGCGCTGGCCGGGAGACGTTCTCCGCGGCAGGGGGCGCCGGTCGCTCGCGCTAGTGTGCGCGCGTGAGCTTTCATGTCGTCATAGGTTTTGGACCCGCCGGCGCCGCCACCGCCCGGCTCCTCGCCGAACAGGGCCGTACCGTAAGGGTGGTCACCAGATCGGGCCGAAGCCCGGAACCCGGGATCGAACACGTCGCCCTCGACGCGACGGACACCCGGCAACTGACCGAAGCCGCGCGGGGCGCGGCGGCGATCCACAGCTGCGCCGCACCCCCCTACCACCGCTGGGCGGGCGACTGGCCGCCGCTGGCCTCGTCGCTCTGCGCCGCGGCCGAGGCGACCGGGGCCGTACTGGTCATGCTGGGGAACCTCTACGGCTACGGCCCCGTGGACGGCCCCATGACCGAGGAACTGCCGCTCGCGGCCACCGGTACCAAGGGGCGGGTCCGCGCCGCGGTCTGGGAACAGGCGCGGACACTGCACGAGCAGGGCCGGATCAGGGCGGTCGAGGTACGCGCGTCGGACTTCTTCGGACCCGGCGTCACCGATGGCGGCCACCTGGCCGCACGGGTCGTGCCGCCGCTGCTGCGCGGCAGGCCGGTCACCACGCTGGGGGACCCGGACGCCCCGCACAGCTGGACCTATCTCCCCGATGTCGCACGGACGCTGGCCGAGGTCGCGGACGAGGAGCGTGCCTGGGGACGCGCCTGGCACGTCCCGACCCAGCCGGCGCTGTCCGTACGGGAGATGGTCGGGCGGCTCTGCGCCCAGGCGGGAACGGGACCGGTCGCCGTGCGCGGGCTCCCGTCGGCCGTGGTCGGCGTGGCATCGCTCTTCTCCCCGCTGATCCGCGAACTCAAGGAGATCCGCTACCAGTTCGACGGTCCGTTCGTCGTAAATTCGAGCGCCTACGAGGCGGCGTTCGCGGTACGGTCCACCCCCGTCGACGAGCAGGTCAAGGCGACCTTGGACTGGTGGCGCGAACGGCTCGCGACCAGCGACCGACAGGGGTGAGAGGGGTGACAGGACAGGGATGGAGCACATGGAGGACGCCAGGAGACCGCGGCGGGAGGACATCGCCGTCGTGGGGATGGCGTGCCGGTTCCCGGGAGCACGCAATGTGAACCAGTACTGGCGGTTGCTGACGGCCCCGCAGGCACAGTTCGGGGCGATCCCGGACTCGCGGTGGCGCACCGCGGCCTTCAGGAGCGACAACTTCCGTGACGCCTCGTCGGCATACACGGACACGATGGCACTGCTGCCGGACGTGGGCCACTTCGACGCGGCCCACTACGGCATCCCGCCGCGGCGGGCCCGGGCGATGGACCCGCAGGCCCGGCTGCTGATCGACCTTGCCCGCGAGGCCATCCAGGACGCGGGGTGGGAGGTCGACGGCTTCGACCGCGAGGAGACCTCGGTGATCACGGCGCTCACCGAGGGCGGCTACCGCGAACTCAGCACCCTGCAGATCCGGATGCGCCAGCTGGCCGGTGGCGAGTTCGGCGCGCGGCTCGGCCACCCCCGCCTGCTGGAGTCGGTCCGGGCCGTCGACGGACTCAACGGCACCTCCGTGGCCGGGCTCCTGCTCAACATGGGCCCCAACACCATCAGCTCGGTCTTCGACCTGCACGGCGAGAGCTACGCCCTGGACTCGGCCTGCTCGGGCGGACTCATGGCCGTGGCCAACGCCGTGCACGCACTGCGCGCGGGCCGTTCCCGCATCGCCCTCGCGGGCGGCGCCCAACTGATACTCACCCCCGACCTGCTGGTCGGGCTGTGCCGGATCGGCGCCATCTCGCGCAGCGGCCGCTGCCTGCCCTTCGGCGCGCAGGCCGACGGCTTCGTCCTGGGCGAGGGAGCCGGGGTCCTGGTGCTGCGGCCCCTGACCGACGCGCTGGCGGCGGGCGACCGGGTCTACGCCGTGATCCGCGGTGTGGGCACGGCCAACGACGGGACCGTGCACGGCGGCATGCATCCCCAGGCGGCCGGTCAGCTCCGCACACTGCGCCGGGCCTACCGGGACGCGGGACTCGCCCCGGACGCGGTGGCCTACCTGGAGGCGCACGGCACCGGAACCACGGTCGGCGACCCCGTCGAGCTCGGTGTCCTGCGCGAACTGCGCGGTGAGCGCGCCGAACCCGCCTACCTCGGCGCCGTGAAGGCGGTGGTCGGACACTCGCTGAACTCCGCGGGGATCGCCGGGCTCATCAAGTCGGTCCTGGCCGTGCAGCGGGGCGTGATACCCCCGCAGCCGGAGTGCGACCTGGCCGATCGCTCCGGGCTCGACGCCGCTCGGCTGACCGTGGCGACGGCCCCGACGCCGTGGCCGGACCGCGCCGGGCCGCGCCGGGCGGGGGTCAGCGCCTTCGGCTTCGGCGGTACCGGCGTCCACCTGGTGGTGGAGGAATGCACCACGGCGCCGGCCGGCCCGGCAGCACCCGCGGCGCCGGCCGGCGGACCGTACGTACTGGCCCTCAGCGCGCGCGACCGGGACGGACTGGCCCGCTACGCCCGGGAGCTCGCGGACACCCTCACCGACGACCGGCCCCCGCTGGCCGCGGTGGCGGACACCCTCGCCCGCCGCACCCCCCTCACACAGCACCTCACCCTGGTGGCCCAGGACGCCGCCGACGCCACCGCCCGGCTGACGGCGGCGGCCGCCGCCCTTGAGGCGGGCCGTACGGATGAGCTCGCGCGGCACACGGCCACCGGCACCGTGCCCGGGCCGCCCGCGACGGTGCGGACACCCCCGTGCACCCTGCCGCCGAGCCCGCTGGCCCCGCGCCGCCACTGGGTCGTGGACGACTCGGCGCGCGAGGTCCCGGAACCCGCCGAGGCCACACCCACGGCACGCGCGGCACCCGCCGTGCCACGCCCCGGCGGCGTGCCCGCCACGGCCGCCGCGCGGGCCGCGTCCGCCGCCTCCCTCGTGCTCGAAGAGGTCTCGCGGACCGGTGTCTTCCCGCTCTCCGAGCTGAGCGGGCACCTGACCCTGGTGACCGATCTCGGATTCGACTCCCTGATGCTGCAGGAGCTCGAAATCAACATCGCCAAGCGGATACCCGGCTTCCGGTCCGAGGAGCTGTTCTCGCCCGAACTCACCGTCGGCCGGCTGATCGAACTCGTGGATCCTGACACGGATCCGCACACCGCTGCGGACCGCACGCCGGCGGCGGCCCCCGCCGGACCGGCCCCGCAGCAGGAGCCCGTATGGGACGCCAGGACGGCAGCCGTCGACGCGTTCCCGGAAGTGGGCGAGTTCGAGCAGCGCCTCGGCCGGATCACCTACAGCGGAGCGGCCAACCCGTACTTCCGGGTCCATGAGGGAAACATCCGCGACACGACCGTCATCGGGGGCCGCACCCTGCTGTCCTTCGGCAGCTACAACTACCTGGGGCTCTCCGGCCATCCGGCGGTCGACGAAGCCGTGCACCGGGCGGTGGACCGGTACGGCACCTCGGTCTCCGCGAGCCGCGTGCTCTCCGGCGAACGGGACCTGACCGTACGGCTGGAGCGGGCGCTGACGGACTTCCTCGGCGTCGGCGACTGCCTGACCCTGGTGAGCGGCCACGCCACGAACGTCACCGCGATAGGGCACCTCGTCGGCCCCGAGGACCTTGTTCTGCACGACGCGCTCGCCCACGACAGCATCCTCCAGGGCTGCGCCCTGTCCGGGGCGGCGCGACGCCCCTTCGCCCACAACGACATGGGGCAGCTGGAGCACATGCTGCGGCTCAACAGGTCCCGGTTCCGGCGGGTGCTGATCGCCGTCGAGGGCGCCTACAGCATGGACGGCGACCTCGTGGACCTGCCGGCCGTAATCGAGCTGAAGAAGCGCTACGGCGCCCTGCTGATGGTCGACGAGGCCCACAGCATCGGCACCGTCGGCGAACACGGCAGGGGAGTGGGCGAGTTCTACGGCGTCGACCGGTCCGACGTGGACCTGTGGATGGGCACCCTCTCCAAGTCCTTCGCCAGCTGCGGCGGTTACCTCGGCGGCTCGGCCCGGATGGTGCGCTGGCTGCGTCACACCCTCCCCGGCTTCGTCTACAGCGTCGGCCTGACCCCGGCCAACGCGGCCGCGGCGCTGGCCGCCACCGAGCTGCTCACCGCGGAGCCGCAGCGGGTGCGTGACCTCAGACGGAACTCCGAGCTCTTCCTCCGGCTCGCCACCGAGGCCGGCCTGGCGACGGGCTCCAGCGCCGGCACCCCCATCGTGCCGTGCATCCTCGGCGACTCGGCGAGAACCCTGCGCGTCGCGGACGGGCTGTTCGCCCGGGGCGTCGTCGCGGACCCGATCTTCCACCCCGCCGTGGAGGAGGGGCTGTCGAGACTGCGGTTCTTCATCACCAGTGAACACCGCGCGGAGGACATCCGACGGGCCGTGCCGATCCTGGCCGAAGAGGTGGCGGCAGCCGCTGCCGGGCGATAAGTGATCCATCTCAGATCAGGGTGCGTTCGATGCGGCTGAGCGTGGCGTTCCTGGCGGGATCGCCGTCCTCGCCCGCCGCTGCGGCATGCCGCTGATCGGCGTCGCCGAGCCGCTGGGACAGGAGGTAGGCGATGATCTCCGCCTCCTGCTCCTGGACGTCGTCGTAGGTCGCCCGCAGGAGCATGTCGCGTACGAGTTCGGGGTCGAGGTTGGGGAAGAGGAGGCGCGCGGCCGCCTCGTCCAGCCCGCCTGCACCGCGATGGCAGCAGATGATGTGGCCCAGCTCGTGCAAGATGATGTGCTCCTGATGCGCGCCGGTGGTGTTGGCGTCGTAGAAGATGAGGTCCTCGTCACGAGCGGCCACCCACATGCCGCACGGATGCGACGAGGGCATCTGCATCGGGACCAGCGTGATCGGACGGTCGCGCACCTCGCCGAGATGGCGGCACAGTTCGGCCACGTCGGCCGCCGCCGGCAGATCGAGTTCGGCGATCCGCTGCGCGCCGGCCTTCCGGAGCTTCTTGAGCCGGCTGCGGCGTTCGTGATCGGCCGCCCGTTCCTTGCGGGCGCCCCTCATTGCGACTCGGAGGGGTCGGCGACGGGCGGCAGGCCTTGCATCTGCCGGTACTGGTCCATGATGGCCGTGATGGCCTGGAGGTTCTCCTTCTTCATCCCGGCCGCCCGCATCGCCACGGCGCGCACCCCGGACTGGCGCAGCGCCTCGATGGCGGCGAGCTCGCCGAGCACGGACTCGGCGACCTTGTCGTCGAAGAAGTAGGCGACCGAGACCCCGAAGAAACGGGCCAGGGCGGACAGCAGGTCGGGTGACGGGTTGGAGCGCTTCCCCGTGCGCAGCTGCGACAGATACACACCCCCGACCTTGAGTTCGGGGTTGACCCGCTTCAGCTCGTCCGCGACCTCGGCGTTGGTCCAGTGCTTGCCCTTGGGGCGGACCGTTCGGAACAGGTCGTCGAGGCGCTTCGCGAGCAGGGGGCGTTCCTCACTCCCGTTCTCGGTGTCGTTCTCGGTCCCGGTCATGGTGAACCATCCTCCCGTCGCCTGTCGGTATAGCCCTCAGCTATACGTCAGTTTCACAGATTAGCTGTCAGTTGACAATTGGCCAGGACTCGGCGAACGTGGGGTCCGGCCGATAGCTGGCAGCTAACTTGCGCTCACGGGGGACGCACGTTGGTCGCCGGACATCGGACTGGCCCGGCCCTCGGGGGATGGGCCGGGCCAGTCCGGGCGGGAGTCACCCGTCCGGCCGCCAGAACAGCGGGGGAAACGGGATACCCGCCCGGTTTGACGGGGGATGCAAACCGGGCGGGAGTTCTCAACTCGCGTTGCCGAGCTTACTGTAGGCGGCTGCCACTTGGGTGAGCCATGCCAGCTCTGCCGCGAAGTTGTTCGTATCACGGTCGTCGAAGTCGCCGGCGTCCTTGTTGTTCCGGGGCACCGTGTGGGTCAGTTTTGCCTGCAAGGCGCGCTTGATCTGTGCAGCTTCCGTGAAGGCCTGCCGTGATTCCGCACTCCCCTCCTTGGCCGGATCGTGACCCTCTCCCGCGGTCCGGTCGATGTACGGACGCAAGTCCCGCCACCCGTCCCGTATTTCGACGACCCGGCGGTGAAGGCGGTAGTCGAGGTCGGACACCGAGGCGCCGGGCGGCTCCAGAGCGATGTCCGGGGAGGACTCGTACAGGTCCCGCCACAACGGGTAGAGCGCCCGGTACGAGCGGTACGTGCGGGCCCACTCCAGGAGCCGGGTCGCCGCCGGGCCCCAGGAGGAGTTGGTCAGGCTGAGCGACAGCATGACGATGCCCGCCGCGCTGAATACCGAGGCGGCGACCTTCCAGACGCCGATGTCGACCCCGCCCGCCGCCGTGAGGATGTTGACCGTCCTGGCGAGGCAGTAGAGGAACAGGACCACCGCGGTGACCGAGAGCAGCCGCAGGGCCTGTCGCAGCGAGGCGTTGTCGGTCATCCGGGCGTACGGCCCGCACTGGAGGTAGATCGTGACGCACGGAATCGCCTGCGAGACGATGAACGCCAGGAGATAGGTGAGCAGCAGCGGCTCGCTGGTGCCGTCGAAGTCCGAGGCAGGCCGGCCGGTGCCGTCCGCGAGGAGGAACAGGGCCGTCAGCAGCACGTCGAGGGCGATACCGGTGATCAGCCAGTAGCGGGTCTTGCGCGCGGCCTCCTCGTCCGCCGCGGCCCACCGCAGCAGGATGATCTGCGCGCTGACGCAGAAGGCGACCGCCGACAGGTGCATGAGGAGGACGGCGAGGTTGCCGACTCCCAGCAGGGGCCCGCCCCCCATGGCCAGGGCTCCCATGGTGAAGGTGAGGCACTGGAGAAGCAGAGTGGCGATCAGCGTGCGGTACGCGCCGTCCTTCCAACTGCGCCGGGCCTGGCACAGCCGGTAGACGAGCGCCGCGTACGAGGAGAGCGCCGCTATGACGAAGCAGAGGGTTCTGGTGGTGTTCACGTCCTGGTTTTCTGCCGGTGCCGCGCGGGCGGCGGGCGGGTCAGTCGGTGTTCTCGGCCGGGGGGACCACGAGGCCGATGCTCTCGGCGGCCACGGCGATGGCGTAGTCGAAGAACGCGGCCTCGTCCCGGACGCTGTCGTGGGTACGGCTGAAGACCTGGAACACCAGGAGGCCGATCAGGTTGCTCCACAGGACGATGCCGCGCTCGATGATGTCCGAGAACGGGGCCTCGGGCGTGCCGCCGAAGAGCTGCACGGCCTCCGGCAGGAGCAGCGGCGGGCCGGGCACCGGCCGCCGGGGCGGGGTGAGTTCACCGGCCTCCAGCGCGGAGCGCACGATTCCGGCGAGGACCGCGGGGGTGCGCGAGGCCGCCGGGACCGTGTCCTGCGGGGCGTGGTAGCCGGGTACGGGAGAGCCGTAGATCAGGGTGAACTCGGCCGGGTTGTCGAAGGACCACCGCCGCAGCGCGCGGGTGACCGCCAGGAGCCGTGCGCCCCCGGACCCGCCGGCCGCCGTGGCGGCGCCGTCGGCCTGTTCCATCGCCTCGCCCGACGCGTCGTACGCGTCGATGACCAGGGCGGTCAGCAGATCGTCGCGGTGCGGGAAGGCGGCTTCGACATCGGCGACGGGAAGGCCGCTGTCGCGCGCCACGCCGTCCAGGGACAGTCCGGCGGCGCCCAGCTTCACCAGCTGCTGACGCGCGATGTCCTTGATCACCACCGCCAGGGTGATGTCGTCGTCCTCGGTCGAACTGATTGCGGAAACATCCATGCCGGAACCGTACCCGCCGGCAACTGCGGCCGTGCGTCCGGTCTTTCGAACGCCCTGGTCATGCGGTGTGATCCGGCCACCGGGCGGGTACGGAACGTTCCGGGCGAATGCGGTCGAGCGGTGGGCGTCAGAGGTCGGACAGGGCGCTGGGGCCGCCCGTGAGGGAGACGTGCAGCCCGTTCGGCCGGATCTCGGCGGAGGTGGCCGCGAGCCCGAGCGGGTACTCCTTCGGCGCGCCCGCCTGCGGGCCGAAGCCGCCGGCACCGATTCCCAGCCGGTCGGTGGGGACGGAGCGGCCGAACAGGGTGAGCCCGTCGACGGCGAGGGTGACCTTGCCGTCCGCGAGGACCGGACGCAGCGTCAGCCGCCCGAGCCCGCCCGGGCCGACGTCCGCGAGGACCGTCCCCTTCGCGGGGTCGGTGGTGACCGCGGCCACCGCCACGGACGGTACTGCCTCGCGGATCGCGGCGGCGAGGGACTGCGTGGAGACCGTCACGTCCGCGTGGGTGCCGCCGACCGTGGTCGTTCCGCCGAGGCGGACGTCGTCCAGCCGGGCCCGGACGCGGACCTGGGAGAGCCGCCCGACCCGGGCGTCGTCGCTGCTGATGTCGAGCCGGGGGATGCTCTCGTGCGCCAGGTCCCACAGGGCCCAGCCGCCGGCGACACCGACCGCCACGTCGTCGCCGAGGCCCGGAGCCGCCTTCGCGACACGGCTTTGGATGTGGTGGCGGACCGTGTACTCGGCCGCGCCGGTGGCGACGACGGCCGACAGGACCACGGCGACTGTGATCGTGAGGACGGTACGGCGGCGCAGGGCGGCCCAGGTCCTCGTCAGGGGGCGCTTCATCGCCGTTCTCCTCGGGCGGGTGCGAGATCGGGTGTGGTGGCGGGATCCGATGCGGGATCCGATCCGGCCAGGGGCTCCGGCCCGGCGGCGGGCCCTTCCGGGTCGAGGTGCGGCAGGAGCCGGTCCAGCCAGCCGGGGAGCCACCAGTTGGCGCGCCCGAAGAGGTACATGGACGCGGGCACCAGGAGCAGGCGGACCACGGTGGCGTCGATGATGACGCTGACGCCGAGGCCCAGCGCGAGCATCTTGACGGCGACGTTCGTCGAGAGCAGGAAGGCCAGGAACACGCTGGTCATGATCAGCGCCGCGCAGGTGATGACGCGGGCGGTGGCGGCGAGGCCGGTGGCGACGGCCAGGTGGTTGTCCTCGTGCTGCAGCCAGCTCTCGCGGATCCGGGAGAGCAGGAAGACCTCGTAGTCCATGGAGAGCCCGAAGACGATCGCGAACATCATCATCGGTACGTAGGACTCGACGGGCACCTTCTCGGTGACGCCGAACAGCGCGCCGCCCCAGCCCCACTGGAAGACCGCGACGACCACGCCGCAGGCGGCGGCGATGGAGAAGAGGTTGAGCACGGCGGCCTTGAGCGCCACCAGCGGGCTGCGGAAGACGGTGAGCAGCAGCAGGAACGCGGCGGCGACGACCACGGCGATGATCAGGGGCAGTTTGGCGGAGAGGGTGTCGGTGAAGGTCTGGGCGGCGGTGGCCGTGCCCGTGAGGTAGCCCGTGGCCCCGGTGCCCGAGAGGGTCCGCGGCACGGTCTCGTCCTGCAAGGTGTGGATCAGGTCCGCGGTGGCCGCGTCCTGCGGGCCGGTGGTCGGCACGACCGTGGTGATGAGCAGGGCGTGGTCGGGGCTGGGCACCGGAGGAGTGACGGAGGCGACGCCCGGTACGGCGGCCAGCTCGCGCCGGAGCGAGGCCGCGAGGTCCTGGCGCAGGCTCTCGCTCTCGACGTGCCGGCTGTCGAGGTGGGTGACGACGGTGAGCGGGCCGTTGGCGCCGGGGCCGAAGCCCTCCGTGATCAGATCGTAGGCGCGGCGGTCGGTCCTGCTGGTGGACTGGGCTCCGGCGTCGACATGCCCGAGCTGCATGGACGCGACGGGGACCGCGAGTACGCCGAGTACGAGCAGGCCGCCGACCAGGAAGAGCCACGGGCGGCGGCTCACCCTGACGGCCCAGCGGTGCCAGACGTCCGCCTCACCGGTGGGTTCCGCGACGGGCTCGCGGACGTGGAAGCGGTCGATGCGGCGGCCGAGCAGACCCAGCAGGGCGGGAGTCAGGGTCACGGACGCGGCGGCGGCCACGAGGACGCTGAGTCCGGCGGCGACACCGAGGGCGCCGATGAAGCCCACGCCGGAGGCGCACAGCCCGCCCAGGGCCATGGCCACCGTGGCGGCGGCCACCAGCACGGCCCGGCCGCTGGTGGCGACCGTACGGCCGACCGCCTCGGCGGGTTCGGTTCCGGCGTGCAGCAGGGCCCGGTAGCGGGTGGCCAGGAAGAGCGCGTAGTCGATGCCGACGCCGAGGCCCATCATCGCGGCCAGGGTCGGGGCCGCCTGGGCGAAGCTGAAGTGCCCGGCGAGCAGTCCGAGCCCGGCCAGGCTCGCGGACAGGCCGGTCACGGCCGTCACCAGGGGCAGGCCGGTGGCGGCGACGCTGCCGAAGCCGACCAGCAGGACGAGCACGGCGACGGCCAGACCGATCGCCTCGGAGGCGCGGTCGGCGGACTTGGGGCTGGCCAGCTGGCCGAGCGGGGCCCCGTACTCGACGGTGACGTCGTCGGCGCGCAGCGGTTCGACGGCGGTGTCCATCCGGGCGAGGTAGGCGGGGTCGAAGCTCGCCGGGTTGCCGTCGAAGCGGACGGTCACCTGGGCGGTCCCGCCGTCCGCCGAGACCGCCCCGGGGGTGGTGAGCGGGTCGGCCACGGACAGGACGTCCGGGAGCCGGCCCAGATGGGCGACGGCCGCGTCGATCGCCGCCCGGTGATCGGTGACCGCGCCCTCGTCGGTGGTGATCACGATGGCGGAGGCCGTGCCGCCGGACCCGGTGGTGTGGGCCGTCAGCAGGTCGGCACCGGTCTGGGTGCTGGTGCCGGGGAGGGAGAAGCTGTCCGCGTAGGTGCCGCCCCAGGTGTGGTTGGCGAGCCCGAGGCCGACCAGTGCCAGTACCCACAGGGCGACGACCCGCCAGGCGTGCCGGGCGCACCAGCGCCCGCTCCGGTGGAGGAGCCCCGGCCGCCGGGCCGATTCAGTGTTCATGGGGGCCACTGTGCGCGGTGTGTGTAAGGGGGGCGTGGGCGCATTGTTCGGGGAATGCAAGGGGGCCGCCGCGGCACCCGGGTGCTCAGACGGCGGGCGCCGGCGGGAGGGTGACGGTGAAGCAGGCGCCGCCTTCCGGACCGTGCCCCTCGACGCGGATGCCGGCGCCGAGACGGCCGGTCAGGCGGTGGGCGATGGCCAGCCCCAGGCCGCTGCCGACCGGGCGGGTGTCCCGGTAGCGCTCGTGGAGGGCGCCGTGGTCGAAGGCGATGCGTACGTCGTCGTCGGTGAGGCCGGGCCCGCCGTCCCGGACCTGCAGCTCGGCCCCGCCGCCCGTGGCGGCCGGGCGGACGGCGAGGACCAGGGGTGCGCCCGCGGGCGTGACGCGCAGCGCGTTCTGCACCAGGCCGTCGATCAGCTGCCGGACCCGGAAGGCGTCCGTCGCGACGACGACGGGCAGCTCCGGCCGTTCGAGCCGGAGGTCGACGCCGTGGCGTGCGCACAGGCCGGTCCAGAACGCGGCGGCCTCGCAGACCAGTGCGCGGAGATCGGCCGGGGCCACGTCCAGGCGGAAGTCGTCGGCCTCCAGCCGGGCCAGGTCCAGCAGGTCCCCGAGGAACCGGTCCAGGCGCCGGGTCTCGCCGGCCAGGATGGAGCCGACCTCGGGCACCCGCTCCGGCTCGATGAGGCCGTCGGCGAGCGCCTCGGCGTAGCCCTGCAGCGCGGTCAGCGGGGTGCGCAGGTCGTGGGAGACGGAGAGCAGGAACTCCCGCTGCCGGTTCTCGCTGTGGGCCAGCGCCTCGTCCAGGACATTGAGGGCGCGCCCGATGTCCGCGGTCTCCCGCGGGCCGTCGACCGGGGCCGGTACGCCGCGTTCGCCGTCGGCCAGCCGGTGTGCGATCTGCGCGGCCGTCACGAGCGGACGGGCGATCCGGCGGGCGAGGAGCGCTCCCGCCAGGGCCGCGCCGAGCATGCCGAAGACCAGCGGGACGATCACGTTGCGGCGGATCTGGTTCGTGTTCTCGGTGACGACCGTGTACGGCTCGGTCAGCACGACGGCGCCGCCGCGTACGCCGGGCTGCCCCACCAGCAGTACCTCCTGGCCACCGAGGATGCCGGTGGTGGAGACCGGGTCCCCTGCCAGCAGGGCCGATCTGGACGTACGGTCGACGGCCGGGCCGGCCGTTCCGCTCATGGTGCCGTCCCGGGCGATGACCGCGAGCTGCACCCCGTTCGGCCCCGCCAGGGCCTGGGCGCCGGTGAAGAGCGCCTCGGACAGGATCGGCAGCCGGCTGAGCACCGTCGCCTGGCGGGTCAGCTGGTCGCGTTCACGCTGTTCGGCGCCGTGCGCGGCGGTCTGCCAGGCGATCAGCCCGGTCAGGGCCACCGCGAGCGCCGCCACCACGGTGGTCAGGACCACGATCTTGCGGGCGAGGGAGCCGCGGTGCGGACCGGTGCGGGGGTGGCGGTTCACGGGCCGGGCGCCGTCGCGCTGTACCCGACGCCCCGGACCGTACGGATCGGGCTCGCGTCGCCGAGCTTGGCGCGGACCTGCGAGACGAAGACGTCGACCATGCGGGTGTCGCGGTAGGCGGGGTACCCCCACACCTGGGCGAGCAGTTGCTCGCGGGTGAAGACCTGGCCCACGTGCTGGAGGAGGTGGAAGAGCAGATTGAACTCGGTGGCGGTGAGTTCGACCGGCTCGCCGTCGCGGCGTACGGTGCGGCTGACCGGGTCCACGCTGAGCCGGGCGGTGCTCCCGGGCGGCGGTCCGGGCGGGCCCGCCGCCCGGCGCAGCACGGTCTTGACCCGGGCGACCAGCTCGCGGGGCGAGAACGGCTTGGTCAGATAGTCGTCCGCGCCGAGTTCGAGGCCGAGGATCCGGTCGGCCTCCTCGCCGCGGGCGGTGACCAGCAGCACCGGCGTCCAGTCGCCGGCGTCCCGCAGGGCGCGGCAGAAGGCGATGCCGTCCATGCCCGGCAGGCCGATGTCCAGGACGATCGCCACCGGGTGCATGCGCCTCGCCGCCGCGAGACCGGCGGCCCCGTCGGCCTCGACGTGGACCCCGAAGCCTTCGCGGGTCAGGTAGAGGCGTTGCACGTCGGAGATGTGGCGCTCGTCCTCGACGATCAGTACGAGGCCCCTGGACTCCGTCATCACTGCCTTTCAGCCGCGGTTGGCAGCATCGATGCTAACCGCGCCGACCGGCCCTTCCGGTGGGCGCGCCGCCATCCGTACATTCCCCGAACAATGCGACGGCCGCGCTCCGGGACGAGGCCGCCACCGTCGCGGCCCGCACGCCGGCGGGCCGCAGGCCGGGTGCAGCGCAGTCGCGCGCCGCACCCGGCCCGCGCACTGCCTCAGCCGTGGCTGAAGCGGGGCGGGCGCTTGTCCACGAAGGCGGACATGCCCTCTTTCTGGTCGGCCGTGGCGAAGACCGCGTGGAACAGCCGGCGTTCGAAGCGGACGCCCTCGGTGAGGGTGGTCTCGAAGGCCCGGTTCACGGCCTCCTTGGCCATCATCGCGACCGGCTTCGACATCCCGGCGACGGTCTCGGCGACCGCGAGGGCCTCGGACAGCAGTTCGCCGGCCGGGACGATCCGGGAGACCAGGCCGGCCCGTTCGGCCTCGACCGCGTCCATGGTGCGGCCCGTCAGGCAC
This sequence comes from Streptomyces sp. NPDC030021, assembly GCF_055574035.1. Classification (NCBI taxonomy): domain Bacteria; kingdom Bacillati; phylum Actinomycetota; class Actinomycetes; order Kitasatosporales; family Streptomycetaceae; genus Streptomyces; species Streptomyces sp. NPDC030021. The sequence continues at coordinate 320,538 of NZ_JBVIAH010000004.1, read as the reverse complement.
AGTTCCATGGCCTTGGCCTTGCCGACGGCCCGGGTGAGCCGCTGGGATCCGCCGATCCCCGGGATCACCCCGAGCCTGATCTCGGGCTGCCCGAACTTCGCGGTGTCCGCGGCGAGCAGGATGTCGCACATCATGGCGAGCTCGCAGCCGCCGCCCAGGGCGTAGCCGGAGACCGCCGCGAGGGTGGGCGTACGGACCTGGCCGAGCCGGTCCCACGCCGTGAACCAGTCCGAGAGGTACATGTCCATATAGCCGCGCGGCCGCATCTCCTTGATGTCGGCGCCGGCCGCGAAGGCCTTCGCGGAGCCGGTCAGCACGATGCAGCCCACCTCCGGATCCCGGTCCAGTTCCTCCGCGGCGGCCACCACCTCGGTCATGACCTGGAGGTTGAGGGCGTTGAGGGCCTCCGGCCGGTGGAGGGTGAGGACGGCCACCCGGCCCTTGCGCTCCAGCAGGATGGTTTCGTAGGTCATGCGGGGGTTCCGTTCCGGGGTCGCAGCGTGTGGACGATCGCCGAGAAGTCGAGGCCGGCGCCCTCGCCCGCGGCGAAGTCGGCGTACAGCTCGGCGGCTTTCAGGCCCAGCGGCGCCTCCACCCCGCCGGCCCGCAGGGCGTTCGCCGCCAGGGCGAGGTCCTTGGCCATGAGGGGTGCGGCGAAGCCGGGAAGGTAGTCACGGTTGGCGGGACTGCCCGGAACCGGTCCGGGCACGGGGCAGTTGACGGTGAGGGCCCAGCACTGGCCGGAGGCGGTGGAGGCCACGTCGAAGAGGGCCTGGTGGTCCAGGCCGAGGCTCTCGGCGAGGACGAAGGCCTCGCTCACCCCGATCATCGAGACCGCGAGGATCATGTTGTTGCAGATCTTCGCGGCCTGTCCGGCGCCCGCCGTCCCGCAGTGCACGGCCTTCCTGCCCATCGCGCCGAGCAGCGGCCCGGCCGCCGCGAACTCCTCGGCGCCGCCGCCCGCCATGAAGGTGAGGCCCGCCGCCTGCGCGCCGACCACCCCGCCCGAGACGGGCGCGTCGAGGGACCGGTGGCCGGCCGCCGCAGCGGCCTCGTGGGCGGCCCGCGCGTCGGCCACGTCGATGGTGGAGCAGTCGACGAACAGGGTGCCGGGCCGTGCGGCGGCCAGCAGCCCGCCGTCCCCGTACAGGGCGAGGACGTGCCCGCCCGCCGGCAGCATGGTGATCACCACATCGGCCTCGGCGGCCGCCGCGGCGGCCGACACCGCCGGCTCCACCCCCGTCACGGCGGCGGTGGCCAGCAGCTCCGGCACCAGGTCGAAGCCGAGGACACGGTGTCCGGCCTCCACCAGGTTGGCCGCCATCGGACCACCCATGCGGCCCAGTCCGACGAACGCCACGGTCCTGCTCACCAGGGCACCTCCTGAGTCGAATCCGTCCGGGTCAGCTGCAGTTCGCGCGCGCCGAGCGGGGCGAAGAACCGTTCCACGTCCGCAGGAAGGACCTCCGCCAGGGAGGGCGGTGACCACCGGGGGCTGCGGTCCTTGTCGATCACCTGCGCGCGGATCCCCTCCACCAGGTCGGGGGAGGACAGCGCCGCGCAGGAGATCCGGTACTCCTGCTCCAGAGCCCGCTCCAGCGGGCCGAGTTCGCGCACCCGGCGCAGGGCGGCCAGGGTCACCTTGAGGGACGTGGGCGACTTGGCCGCAAGGGTGGCCGCGGCCTCCTTCGCCGCCGGGACACCGCTGCCGAGCAGACGCTCCACGATGTCCTCCACCGTGTCCGCCGCGTAGCAGTGGTCGATCCACTCGCGGTCACCGTCGAGCGCGCCGGCGGGCGCCGGACCGACGTACCGTTCCAGCACCTCGTGCACGGAGGCCCGTGCCAGGTCCGCGGCCAGCCGCGGCAGCAGCTCCGAGGGCACGAAATGATCGGCGAGCCCGCAGAGCAGCGCGTCCGCCGCTCCGGCGGGCGCCCCCGTCAGGGCCAGGTGGGTGCCGAGTTCTCCGGGCGCCAGCGCCAGCAGGTACGTGCCACCGACATCCGGGACGAAGCCGATGCCCGTTTCCGGCATGGCCACGCGGGAGCGTTCGGTGACGATCCGTACGGTGCCGTGGGCCGAGATCCCGACGCCGCCGCCCATGACGATGCCGTCCATGAGGGCGACGTACGGCTTGGGGTAGCGGGCGATGCGGGCGTTGAGCCGGTACTCGTCGCGCCAGAAGCCGGCCGAGGCCGTGCCGCCCGTGCGGGCGTCCTCGTAGATCGCGCGGATGTCACCGCCCGCGCACAGGCCGCGTTCACCGGCCCCCTCGATGACGACGGCCGCGACGTCCGGGTCGTGCTGCCAGTCGGCGAGCGCCCCGTCGATGCGCAGCACCATGGCGTGGGTGAGGGCGTTGAGGGCCTTGGGGCGGTTGAGGGTGATGTAGGCGGTGTGGCCCTCGGTCCGCAGGAGCACGTGGTCCTGGTCCTGGCCGTGGTCCTGGTCGTGGGCCCCGGGGGATCCGTGGTTCATCGCAGGGCCTCCGTGAGCCCGCGGGCGACGATGATGCGCATGACCTCGTTGGTGCCTTCCAGGATCTGGTGGACCCGAAGGTCGCGGACGATCTTCTCGATGCCGTACTCGCTCAAGTAGCCGTAACCTCCGTGGAGTTGGAGGGCCCGGTCGGCGACCGCGTAGCCGGTGTCGGTGGCGAACCGCTTGGCCATCGCGCACAGCTGCGGGGCCAGGGGGTCGCCCCGGTCCAGCGCGTCGGCGGCCTGGCGGACCAGGGCGCGGGCCGCGGCCAGCTCGGTGGCCATGTCCGCGAGCCGGAACTGCAGGGCCTGGGCGTCCAGCAGCCGGGCCCCGAACGCCTCCCGGTCGGCCAGGTACGCGAGGCTGCGGTCCAGCGCGCTCTGCGCACCGCCCAGCGAGCAGGCGGCGATGCCGAGGCGGCCGCCGTTGAGGCCGTTCATGGCGATGCGGAAGCCGTCGCCCTCGGCGCCGAGACGCCGGTCGGCGGGGACGCGGACCCCGTCGAGGATCACCTGGCGGGTGGGCTGGGCGTTCCAGCCCATCTTGCGCTCGTCCGGGCCGAAGGAGACCCCGGCGTCCGCGCGTTCGACGACGAACGCGGAGACGCCGCCCGCGCCCTCGCCGCCGGTGCGCGCCATGACGATGTAGACCTCGGAGGTGCCGGCGCCGGAGATGAACTGCTTGACACCGGTCAGCACATAGCCGTCGTCCGTGCGCTCGGCCCGGGTGCGCAGCCTGGCCGCGTCGGAGCCGGCGCCGGGTTCGGTCAGACAATAGCTGCCCAGCGACCGGGCGGAGCACAGGTCGGGGAGCCAGCGGGCCCACTGGTCCGCGTCCCCGTACCGGTCGACCATCCAGGCGACCATGTTGTGGATGGAGAGGTACCCGGCGATGGAGGGGCAACCGGTGGCGAGGGTCTCGAAGACGAGGACGCCGTCGCTGCGGCTGAGCCCGGAACCGCCGTGCTCCTCGCGGACGTAGACGCCGCCGAGCCCGAGGTCCGCCGCCTTGCGGATCACGTCCAGCGGGAAGTGCTTGTCCTGGTCCCAGGTGACGGCGTACGGGCCGAGCTGCTCCTGGGCGAAGTCGAGGGTGACCTCGGCGAGGGCGAGCTGATCGGGGCTGAGGGTGAGGGTCACCGGGCTCATCCCATCGTCGGGATGGTGAAGCTCGCGCCCTCCTTGGCCCCGGAGGGCCAGCGCGAGGTGACGGTCTTGGTACGGGTGTAGAAGCGGAACGAGTCGGGGCCGTGCTGGTTCAGGTCGCCGAAGCCGGACCGCTTCCAGCCGCCGAAGGTGTGGTACGCCACTGGGACGGGGATCGGCACGTTGACGCCGACCATGCCGGCGCCCACCCGGCGGGTGAAGTCGCGCGCCGTGTCCCCGTCACGGGTGAAGATCGCGACGCCGTTGCCGTACGGGTGCTCGGTGGGCAGGCGCAGGGCCTCCTCGTAGTCGGCGGCCCGTACGACGGACAGCACCGGGCCGAAGATCTCCTCGCGGTAGATCCGCATCTGCGGGGTCACGCGGTCGAAGAGGGTCGCTCCGGCGAAGAAGCCGTCCTCGTGCCCGGGCAGGGTGAACCCGCGCCCGTCCACGACGAGTTCGGCGCCCTCGGTGGCTCCGATGCCGACGTAGCGGTTCACCCGGTCGAGCGCGTCCTGGCTGACCAGCGGCCCGAAGTCGGCCTCGGGGTCGTCGGAGCGGCCCACGTGCAGGGTGGCGATGCGCTCCGTCAACTTGGCCACGAGGGCGTTCGCGGTCTCCTCGCCGACGGGTACGGCGACGGCGATGGCCATGCAGCGCTCGCCCGCGGAGCCGTAGCCGGCGCCGATGAGGGCCTCCACGGCCTGGTCGAGGTCGGCGTCGGGCATCACGATCATGTGGTTCTTGGCGCCGCCGAAGCACTGGGCGCGCTTGCCGTGGGCCGCGGCGGTGGCGTAGATGTGCGCGGCGATCGGAGTGGAGCCGACGAAGCCGAGGGCCTGCACGCGCGGGTCTTCGAGGAGGGTGTCGACGGCCTCCTTGCCGCCGTTGACCACATTGAGCACGCCGGGCGGCAGACCGGCCTCCAGGAACAGCTCGGCGAGGCGCAGCGGTACGGAGGGGGCGCGCTCGGAGGGCTTCAGGATGAAGGAGTTGCCGCAGGCCAGGGCGGGTGCGGCCTGCCACAGGGGGATCATCGCGGGGAAGTTGAAGGGGGTGATCCCGGCGACCACGCCCAGCGGTGAGCGCAGGGAATGCACGTCGATCCCGGTACCCGCGTTGTCGGTGAACTCGCCCTTGAGCAGGTGCGGGACACCGGCGGCGAACTCGACCACCTCCAGGCCGCGTTGCAGGTCTCCGTGGGCGTCGGCGACGGTCTTGCCGTGCTCGGAGGACAACAGCCGGGCGAGGGAGTCCCGTTCGCCCTCGACCAGCTGGAGGAAGCGCAGCAGTACGCGCGAGCGGCGCTGCGGGTTCCACTGCCCCCAGTCGGCCTGCGCCTCCTCGGCGTTCGCGATGGCGGCCTCGGTGTCGGCCCGCCCCGCGAGCGGTACCCGGGCCTGGACGGCACCGGTGTTGGGTTCGTACACGTCGGTGAAGAGGCCGGAGGATCCGGTGGTGTGCTTGCCGCCGATGAAATGGGTGAGTTCACGGACCATGGGTGCCTGCTCTCGTCAGGTTGGATCCGGGGATGGCACGGCCGACCGGCGGACCGCACCCGATGGGGCGCGCCGCTGGGGAGGGTCGTGGGACTGGTCGAAAGAGACGACCTATGAGCGCGCGAACGTGTGTGTGCGCTCCGCCGGATCACCAGGGTCGTGGGTACAAACCGGTGCCATGCGTGTCTGCTCCATCCTCGTGGACAACACGGAACATCCGCGGCCGGTATCCTGACTCCCGGATCCCCGCGTGCCGCCCGCCTTCCCGACAGGCCTCGTCAGTGGCGTGTTGATGGCAGCACACTCCCCGGTCACAGTGGCGGGACCGTGCCGGTTTCTCACCGGCTTCCCTGCACCGCGGACCTTGTGCCACGAACATATAGTTGGACGTCCTAGTAAGTCCAGAGCCGCCGCCGCGCGCCTTCGCCATCCGGCCGCGTCGCCCCGCCCGCGACCCGAGTCCGCGGTTGACGCCCGCTCAGTCCCGCGCCGGGGCCGCGTTCCTGGTCACTGGGTACGGGATGAAGGTGCTGCTGTTCTCGTCCACGGCCAGCGCCCGCCCGAGCGGCGGCACGGCCCGCTGCGGGCAGTCGAGGCGTTCGCAGAGGCGGCAGCCCATGCCGATCGGGGTGGCGGCCGCCGTGTTGTCGAGGTCCAGCCCGTCGGCGTACACGAGCCGCGAGGCGTGCCGGATCTCGCAGCCGAGCCCGATCGCGAAGGTCTTGCCGGGCTCGCCCCAGCCGCCGCGGTGACGGGTGACGGCCCGGGCGGTCCACAGGTACCGCTGCCCGTCGGGCATGGCGGCCACCTGGACGTGGATGCGGCCGGGCGCGGCGAAGGCCTCGTACACGTTCCACAGCGGGCAGGTGCCGCCCGCGCGGGAGAAGTGGAATCCGGTCGCCGACTGCCGCTTGGACATGTTCCCGGCCCGGTCCACCCGGACGAAGGAGAAGGGCACCCCGCGCAGCCTGGGCCGCTGCAGGGTGCTCAGCCGGTGGCAGACCGTCTCGTAGCCGATCCCGAAGTGGTCGGTGAGCCGCTCGATGTCGTAGCGGAACTCCTCAGCAGCCGCGTGGAAGGCGCGGTACGGGAGGATGAGCGCGCCCGCGAAGTGGTTGGCGATGCCGATCCGCGCGAGGGCGTGGACAGGGGAGCCGGGCGGGAAGTCCTCGGCGGCCAGCCGGTCCAGCTCGTCCCCGTACTCGATCAGCGCCAGCTGGGTGGCCATCCGGAACGCCTGCTGCCCCGGCCGGAGCCGGTTCGACAGGTGCAGCACCCGGGCGGCGGGGTCGTAGTGGTGCAGTCGGTCGGAGTCCGTGGCCGTCCGGATCCCGTGCCGGTCGGAGAGCCGGCGGGTCAGCGCGCGGATGACGTCCCCCGGGTGGATGCCGATCTCGGCGGCGAGACCCTCGGCGGCGAGATCGGTGTCGTGGAGGTAGTTCTGCCGCCGGTAGAAGAACTCGCGGATCTCCTCGTGGGGCGAGCGCGGACTGTCGGTGGCCGCGTCCCGGCCGTCGGCGGCGTCGGCGAGCCGCTCGGCCAGGAGCTGGCTGCGCCGGCCCAGGTCCAGCAGGACCGAGGCGACCGCGGGCATGCGGGTGGCCAGTTCGGCCAGGTCGGAGGGGGAGACGCGGGCCTGCGCCACCTCGTTCGCGAGCGCCTCGCGCAGGTCGGCGACCAGCCGGCTGGTGTCGCGCTCGGAGAAGAACCCCGGATCCACACCGAAGGCCTCGGTGAGCCGCAGCAGGACCGGAACGGTGAGCGGCCGGGAGTCGTGCTCCATCTGGTTGAGGTAGCTGGGGGAGATGGCGAGCACCCGGGCCAGGTCGGCCTGGGTCATCCGCCGCTCCTCGCGCAGCCGTCGCAGCCGCGCTCCCGCGTACGTCTTGCTCACCGCACTCCCTCGCCGTCTTCCGGGCCGTGCACGCCGCCCTGCACGCCGCCGTACACGCGCCGCCAGGATACGGGGATCTTCGCGGCCGCCGAGCTTCGCAACCTTGGCAATTCCGGGGTCGAAGATTCGCAGAGCTTGGCAGATGTACTTCCTTGATGGCACTCGGTGTCAGTGTCAGAGTCGGTGCTGCGGCCCGCCGGACACGGTGGCCGGGAAGAGCCGACTGGCCCGATTCACGCCCTGATTTCGGCCGTTCAGACAGTTCGTCCCGGCGGCTCGGCAGCATTGCTCAGCTTCGGCCCATGGTCGGGTTCGGCGGCCGCATCTCATCGACAGGCACAGAGTGCCAATGAATCGGGTCCACGTCCCGGCTCATTGGCAAGACAAGCGACGGATGGAAACGGTGACGGTCATGGCAGAGGCGAACACGACGGCGGCGGCCGAGCAGCTCAAGCAGCGGTGGGCCGACGACCCTCGCTGGGCGGGCATCGAGCGCACCTACACGGCCGAGGACGTGGTGCGGCTCTCGGGCAGCGTCCGCGAGGAGCACACCCTGGCCCGGCGCGGCGCCGAGCGGCTGTGGCGACAGCTCCACGAGCAGGACTACATCCACGCCCTCGGCGCGCTCACCGGCGGCCAGGCGGTCCAGCAGGTGCGGGCCGGACTCCAGGCGATCTACCTCTCCGGCTGGCAGGTGGCCGCCGACGCCAACCAGGCCGGGCACACCTACCCGGACCAGAGCCTGTACCCCGTCAACTCGGTCCCGCAGGTGGTGCGCCGGATCAACAACGCGCTGCTGCGCGCCGACCAGATCGCCACCGCCGAGGGCGGCACCGACACGACGGACTGGCTCGCGCCGATCGTCGCGGACGCCGAGGCCGGCTTCGGCGGCCCGCTGAACGCCTTCGAGCTCACCAAGGCGATGATCGCGGCGGGCGCGGCCGGCATCCACTACGAGGACCAGCTGGCCTCCGAGAAGAAGTGCGGCCACCTCGGCGGCAAGGTCCTCGTCCCGACCTCGCAGCACGTCCGCACCCTCAACGCGGCCCGCCTGGCGGCCGACATCGCCGACACCCCGACCCTGATCATCGCCCGTACGGACGCCCTCGCCGCCACCCTCCTGACCAGCGACGTCGACGAGCGCGACGCGGAGTTCTGCACGGGCGAGCGCACCGCCGAAGGCTTCTACCACGTGCGGGGCGGCATGGCCCCGGTCATCGCCCGCGGCCTCGCCTACGCCCCGTACGCCGACCTGATCTGGGTGGAGACCGGCACCCCGGACCTGGAGCAGGCCCGCGAGTTCGCCGAGGCGATCCACGCGCAGTACCCCGACCAGATGCTGGCCTACAACTGCTCGCCGTCCTTCAACTGGAAGGCCGCGCTGGACGACGACCAGATCGCCAAGTTCCAGCGGGAGCTCGGCGCGATGGGCTACCGCTTCCAGTTCATCACCCTGGCCGGCTTCCACTCCCTCAACCACGGCATGTTCGACCTGGCCCGCGGCTACGCCGAGCACGGCATGACCGCCTACGTCGACCTCCAGGAGCGCGAGTTCGCCGCCCAGGCCCAGGGGTTCACCGCGGTCAAGCACCAGCGCGAGGTCGGCACCGGCTACTTCGACCTCGTCTCCACCGCCGTCAACCCGGCCTCCTCCACCACCGCGCTCTCCGGCTCCACCGAGGAAGAGCAGTTCCACTAGGCCGTCGCTGCGCCGAGTCCTTCCGACGGGTGCCCGAGGGACCTCCCCCGGGCACCCACCCACCGCCCCCGCTGAGGAGAACCGCATGCCCCTATCGCCTCTGACCAGCAGCGTCCAGGTCCTCGGTGCGCCGGGTGAGCGCCACGAGGAGATCCTGACCCCCGAGGCCCTGGAGTTCATCGGCCGGCTCGACACCGCGTTCGCGGACCGCCGCCTGGAGGTCCTCAAGGAGCGCCACCGCCGCTCGGGCCACCTGGGCGGCGGCACCCCGCTCGACTTCCCGCTCGCCACCCGCGCCCTCCGCGAGGACCCGCACTGGCGCGTCGCCCCGCCGCCGCCCGGCCTCACCGACCGCCGCGTCGAGATCACCGGCCCGCCCGAGCGGCGGATGGCCGTCAACGCCCTGAACTCCGGCGCCAAGGTCTGGATGGCCGACTTCGAGGACGCCACGGCCCCGACCTGGACCAACGTCATCGGCGGCCAGCTGACCCTGCTCGACGCCATCGAACGGCGCATCGACTTCACCACCCCGGAGGGCAAGGAGTACCGCCTCGGCGAGCAGCTCGCGACCATCATGGTCCGGCCGCGCGGCTGGCACCTCCTCGAAGAGCACCTGGAGATCGACGGCCGGCCCCTGTCCGCGTCCCTCGTCGACTTCGGCCTGTACTTCTACCACTGCGCCCAGCGGCAGATCGACGCGGGCCACGGCCCGTACTTCTACCTGCCCAAGCTGGAGAACCGGTACGAGGCGCGCCTGTGGAACGACGTCTTCCTCCTCGCCCAGGAACTCCTCGGCATCCCCCGCGGCACCGTCCGCGCCACCGTCCTCATCGAGACGATCACCGCCGCCTTCGAGATGGAGGAGATCCTCCACGAGGTGCGCGAGCACAGCGCGGGACTGAACGCGGGCCGCTGGGACTACCTCTTCAGCCTGATCAAGACCTTCGGCCACCGCACCGACTTCCAGCTGCCCGACCGGGCCAGGGTCACCATGACCGCCCCCTTCATGCGGGCCTACACCGAGCTGCTCGTCCGTACCTGCCACCGGCGCGGCGCCCAGGCCATCGGCGGGATGGCCGCCCACGTCCCCAGCCGGGACGCGGAGGCGAACGCCGCCGCCCTCGCCAAGGTCCGCCTCGACAAGGAGCGGGAGGCCGAGGACGGCTTCGACGGCTCCTGGGTGGCCCACCCCGGACTGGTCCCCGTCTGCCGCGAGGTCTTCGACGGCGTTCTGGGGGAACGGCCGAACCAGCTGGACCGGACCCGGGAGGACGTCGAGATCACGGCCGCCGACCTGCTGTCCGTACGCCGGATCGCCGCGCCCCCCACACGGGAGGGCATCCGCTCCAACGTCGCCGTGGCTCTGCGCTACTTCGACGCCTGGCTGCGCGGCAGCGGCGCCGTGGCCCTGTACGGCCTGATGGAGGACGCCGCGACCGCCGAGATCGCCCGCGTCCAGATCTGGCAGTGGCTGCGCCACGACCAGGCCGACCGGGCGGCGGTCCTCGACCTCCTCGACGCCGAATGCGCGGCACTGGAGGAGGAGAACCCGCGGGCCCGGGTCACCGAGGCCCGGGAGGTCTTCGTGAACACCGCGCTCACCCCCCGCCTGCCCGCCTTCTTCACCCCCGAGGCCTACACCCGCCACCTCGTCCGCCGGACGGAGAACCACTGATGACCACGTCGATCGCGTCGATCCACCGGGTCGGTATCGTCGGCGGCGGCCAGATGGGCGCCGGCATCGCCGAGGTGTGCGCCCGCGCCGGCCTCGACACCGTCGTCGCCGAGTCGGACGCCACCGCCGCCCGGGCCGCCCGGGAGCGCGTCGCCGTCTCCCTCGAACGGGCCGTGCAGCGCGGCAAACTGGACCGGATCTCCGCCGAGGACTCCCTGGCGCGGCTCGTCTTCACCGGCGACCTGGAGGACCTCGCCGACCGGCAGCTCGTCATCGAGGCCGTCACCGAGAACCCCGAGGCCAAGATCGAGGTCTTCGCCGGCCTCGACAAGATCGTGGCGGACCCGGAGGCGATCCTCGCCACGAACACCTCGGCCATCCCGATCATGCGCCTGGGCATGGCCACCGGCCGCGCCGACCGGGTCGTGGGCCTGCACTTCTTCAACCCCGTCCCCGTCCTGCCGCTCGTGGAGGTCGTCTCCTCCCTCCACACCTCGCGCGACACCCTCGACGCCGTGGAGGCCTTCGCCCGCGGCGCCCTGGGCAAGACCACCGTCCGCTCCCAGGACCGGGCCGGCTTCGTGGTCAACGCGCTGCTGATCCCCTACCTCCTCTCGGCCATCCGCATGGCCGAATCCGGGTTCGCCGCCCCCGAGGACGTGGACGCCGGAATGGAACTGGGCTGCGCCCACCCGATGGGCCCGCTCAAACTCGCCGACCTGATCGGCCTGGACACCGTCGCGGCCATCGCGGAATCCCTCTACGAGGAGTTCAAGGAGCCCCTGTACGCGCCGCCCCCGCTGCTGCAGCGGATGGTGCAGGCGGGTCTGCTCGGCCGCAAGAGCGGCCGCGGGTTCCACACATACGGCCGGGGCTGAGGGGCCCCGGCGGTCTCCAGGGCAGAGGGTGCGCCGGAGACGCACGGGAACGGCGCGGGTGGGGCGAGTGGTGTCGCCGCACCCGCGCCGCACCGCGTACGGGAGCAAGGGCACGGGGCGAGGGCACGGGGCGAGGGGCTCGGCGGCCGAGGTCAGGCGGGCCGCGTCAGCAACTGCGCCAGGTTGTCGGCGAATTCCGTGATCCAGTCGAGCAGGGGGCCGCTGCGGGCGACCCGGAAGCCGTGCCGACGGCCCCAGAACGCGGCCTGAACGGCATGCAGTTGAGCCCAGCGCCGAACGCGCTCGCGATCGAGTTCCGCAGCCTCGACGAAGATGTCCAGCGTGCGGTGGACCGCCTTGCCGAGGTCCTCGGCTCCGAGGAGGGACAACGCACGCGTCTTGAGCAGCGTGCCGCCGTCGTAGGCGGGATCGCCCACGTAGCCCTTGGGATCGACCGCGAGCCACGGCTCGCGGTCCGCCCGCAGGATGTTCCGGGCGTGGAGGTCGCCGTGGATCAGGACGTCCGGCTGGGTGCGCCCCAGCTCGCGGACGGTCGCCACCGCCGCGTCCACCGCGTACCGCGGCATCGCGTGCGTCAACTCCTTCTCGTCCCGGCGGAGCTGCTCCTCCCAGGAGTCGGCCTGCTCCCGCAGCCGGGGCAGGCCGGCCGGCGCCGGGACGGCCAGCCGGCGGCTGAGCCGCCCCGCCACCGTCACCACCTCGTCGCCGTCCTCGACCCCCTCCAGCGTCGATGTCCGGACCCGCTCCAGCAGCATCGCGAAACGCTCGTCGTCGCGCTCATGCAGCAGGACGGCTCCACGCCCGCCCCACGCCTCGAACGCGTCCGGCTCGTGGACGTTGCCGGGATGCGGGAAGGAGGCCTTCAGTACGGCCGGTACCGCGTCCCGCCGCAGCACCGGAACGATGATTCCGACACCCCCGTGCATGACCTCGCCGTCCGGTACGCACTCCCAGCGTGCGAGTAACTCGTCCACGATGGAAGGCAGTTCGGCGAGCCATGCGGCTCCGGCCGCTCCCTCGCGTTCGACGGTGCAGTCCGTGAACGCCCTCTGGTGTCTCGATCATCCCGGTACCTTACGCTGGGCCACATGATCCAACTTTCTGTCCGTCCGCGACCGGCCCTCAGGGCGACTTCGAGCCGCCGGGGGCACTGAGATGCCGCCCTTCACCTACCGGCTCACCCCGGGTGCGGCCGTCCCCTTCGCCGTCCGGGAACAGGCGGCCGAGACCTTCGTCGCCGCCGCGCGCCGCTTCGCCACGGAGGCCGGCATCGACCGGCTGACGATCGACAATCCGATGGCCCGGGGGTTCTTCTCCTTCCGATCCCGTTCGGCCCCGAGCGCCCCGGAGATGGCGGGGCTGTTCCCCAGCGACCGGCCGGGCTCGTCCGGCCCGCTCCCACCGTCCGGTTACCACGACGGCGCGCCCATACCGCTCGACACCGGCCTGGAGCTGCTGCGGGCCATGCTGCTGCGCGAGGGCCCCTGGTGCCGGCTGCACACCGAGGGAGGTTTCTTCCTCCACGTCGGGGAACGGCACGACGTCTACGTCGGGGGTGCGGGGCCGTACGCGGAGGCCGCGGCGCACGCCCGCCGATCGGGGCTGACCGTCGAACCGGTCGAACGCTCCCCGTACGACCCCGCCCTCGACGAGACCGACCCCCAGCCGCCCGCGGACGCAGCCTTCTGGACGGCGCTCCACCGTCTGGTCGCCGAGCGCGGCGGGCGTGCTGGTCGAGGAGCGGTACGTCGCCGGCGCCCATCGCTGGCACCGGCCGGCCACAGCCGCCGAGATCACCCGGGTACGGGAGCTGCTGACCCCGCGGGCCCGGCTGGCGGTGTGGCCGGACCTGACCGACGACATCGAGGCGGTCCGCACCGCCGTCCTGCACTCGGAACGGCTCGAACTCCTGGTCCAGCAGCATCCCGACGGGATCCCCCGGGCGCGCCTCGCCGAGCCGTGGATGGGCCGCACCGACATCGCCTACCCGATGATCGGGGGTGGTCCGGGGCACCGGGCCGGGCTGGTCCCGCTGGCACCGGCCGATCGCCACCCCCTGCTCGCCGGAGTGCTGCCCGACGCCGACGGCGTCGTACGGGCGCGCTGGCGTACCAACCGCACCCCGGCCGACGAGCGGCGGACCCTGCTCGGTTCGCTGCGGACCGGAGACGTGGTGACAGGCACCGTCGCGAGCGGCCTGGACGACGTCGGTGTGCACGTGCACCTGGACCTGGAACACGAGCGGGGATGGCCCCTGGGCTTCCTGCGCGTCCCCGAAATGTCCTGGGAGTACTTCGAGGACGTGGACGAGGTGGCCCCGATCGGACGGCGGATCCGCGCCGAGGTCCTCCACGTCGACCTGGAGTGGGAGCGCGTGGGCCTGTCCGTCAAAGCACTGCGCCCGGACCCCTGGCGCCCCTTCGCCGAAGCACTCCGGGTCGGCGACACCTTCCCCGGCACCGTCACCAAGATCATTCCGTTCGGTGTGTTCGTGCGCATCGCACCGGGCGTCGAGGGCCTGGTCCACGAGACCGAGTTCTCCGGCAGGACCTTCGAGACGGGGGACGACGTACGCGTCACCCTGCTCGCCGTGGACCTGGACCTGGACCGGCGCCGGATCAGCCTTTCCCCGGCCCCCGAGGCCTGAGCGGGCGGCCGCCGGCGGCGCGTCACTCCAGGAGGGAGAGCGCACCGGCGGCCGCGAAGCCGAGCACGGTCGACAGGCCCGCGAGCCTGCCGCCCAGCTCGAAGGCCTCCGGCATCATCGAATTCGCGAGCATGGTCAGGACCGCCCCGGCCGCGAACGCCTGCACCAGCCGGCCCTCGGTGCCGGGAACGAACCCCACCAGCCCGTACCCCAGCGCCGCGCACGCGCCCGAGATCGCGGTGATGCCCCACCAGATCCGGTACACCACACCCGGCTGCCGGCCCTCCTCCCGCATGCCCGCGGTGGCGCCGAGGCTCTCGGGGAGGTTCGACAGGAACACCGCCGCAAGGAAAGGGACGCTGATCGAGCCGCCTGCGGCCAGGCCCATCCCCAGCACCAGCGACTCGGGTATCCCGTCGAGCAGGGCACCGAGCACGATGGAGCGGTTCGCGTTGTGCGCGCTCCCGGCCGACCGCTGCGCCGTGGCCTTCTGCGCGAGGGCTCCGTCGAGGAGGAAGAAGGTCAGCGCGCCGACGCCGACGGCCAGGAAGTCCCACGCGCTCTCGAAGCGCTCCCTGGGCACGAGCTCGTACGCCACGGCCGCGATCAGCGCTCCCGCGCCGAAACCCAGGACCAGTCCGGTCACCTTTGGCGACGGACGGTAGCGCAGTGCCAGCCAGGCACCGATGACCAGGGAGAATGCCGCGAGAGCACCCCATCCGGCCGCCGCGAGAGCGTTCATCGGACCTCCTGGACGGCCGTCCCGCGTGGGGGAGGCGACCCGTGCCCATGCTCCGGGCCCCCGTGCGCCCCGACATCCCCCGGACCAGGTGACCCAACTGGTGATCACCACCGATCGCCGGTTCAGTGGTGACCGTGGGCCGATCACAGTCCGTACCGCCACGGGAACCCCGGTGACCTCCATGGACCACCGCGCCCCGACCGGCGACCCCATGCTCACGGCCAGGTTCGCGCCTCCGGCCGTGCCGAAGCTGCTGGTCCGCCGGCCCGAGCTGCTGGGGCGCCTGACGGCCGGGGCGCAGGGGCCGCTCACCCTCGTCAACGGTCCGGCCGGATCGGGCAAGACGGTGCTCACCGCCCACTGGGCGGCCGACGGAAGCGCGCCGCGTCCCCCCATGTGGCTCACCGTCGAACCCGACGACGCCCCCGGCGCCTTCTGGGCGTACGTCCTGGAGGCCCTCCAGCGGGGCGGGGTGGCACTGCCGACCGCG
Organism: Streptomyces sp. NPDC030021; assembly: GCF_055574035.1. NCBI lineage: Bacteria > Bacillati > Actinomycetota > Actinomycetes > Kitasatosporales > Streptomycetaceae > Streptomyces > Streptomyces sp. NPDC030021. Next base: position 305,367 of record NZ_JBVIAH010000004.1, on the reverse strand, counting down.
GTGGGCAGGCCGACCCGCGCCGAAGGGGTGACCCGGTCGTTCCTGGTGCGCCTGGCGGACGGGCTGGCCGCGTCCGCGCAGCCCGCGGTCCTCGTGCTCGACCAGTTCGACACCGCCCAGCCGCCCGCGACGACCGAGGGACTGGACTTCGTGCTCCGGCACGCGGCCGGCGGCCTGCGCATCGTGCTCACCAGCCGGTCGGACACCCTGCTGCCCCTGCACCGCTACCGGGCGGCCGGCGAGATCACGGAGATCCGGCACGCCGACCTCCGATTCACCGACGCGGACGCCGAGGCGCTGCTGGGCGAGCACCGGCTGGACATCTCACCCGCCGGAATCCGCCTGCTGATGGAACGGACCGAGGGATGGGCGGCCGGAGTACGCCTGTGCGCCCTGGCGATGCAGCGCAGCGCCGACCCGGAGGCCTTCCTGCGCCAGTTCGCGGCCGACCGCACCACGATCGCCGACTACCTCCTCACCGAGGTCCTCGACGCACAGCCGCCGCCCACCCAGGACCTGCTGCTGCGCGTCTGCGTCACGGACCGCGTCCACCCGGCTCTCGCGGACGCGCTGACCGGCCGGGACGACGGCGCACGGACCCTGGCGGGGCTGGCCCGCGACAACGCGTTCCTGGAGCAGATCGACGCCTCGGCCTGGTACCGGCTGCACCCGCTGTTCGCCGAGGTCCTGCGCGCGCACCTGCGGCAACGCTGCCCCGGGCTGGAACCGCAACTGCACGGCCGTGCGGCGCGCTGGCTCGCCCGGACCGGGCGGATCACGGAAGCGGTGCTCCAGGGCGCCGCCGCCGGGGACTGGCAGTTCGCGGCGGCGCAACTGGTCGACAACCTGGCGATCGGCCGCCTCCTCACGGGCCTGGAGGCGGACCAGCTGGGCCGGGCCTTCGCCGGGATGCCGGCCGGGACGACCGGAGTGGCGCCCGCACTGGTCGGCGCGGCCTGCCGGCTGGCCGAAGGGGACCTGCCCGGATGTGAGGCCGGACTGCGGCGGGCGGACGCCGTCCTGGCGGACGCATCCCCTGCGGACGCCTCCCTCGCGGAGTCCCGCGGCCCGGCGGCGCGGTTCGGCCGCGCCTTCCTCGGCGTACTCGCCGGACGCCCGGCCGGCAACGTGACGGCCACCGAACGGGCCGCCGCCGAGGCCGACCGGCTGCTGCGGGAGCTGCCGCCGCACCTGCTCGCCGAACGCCCCGAGCTCCGCGCCATGCTGCTGGCGCACCTCGGCGCCGTCGAGCTGGGCGCGGGCCGACTGGACCGGGCCGAATCCACCCTCACGGCCGCCGTCGCCGCGTGCGGGCCGCCGGGCACGGAGTCCCCGCTCTGCAGCGCGCTCGGCTCACTGGCCCTGGCCGAACTGCTGCGCGGCCGGTTGCGGCAGGCGGCAGAACACGCCCGCACCTCGCTCGCCGTCGCCGAGCGGTCCGCCCTGCCGCCCGAGCGCCGCGCCGGGACCGACCACCTCGTCTTGGCAGGCGTGGCCGTCGAGCAGGACGATCTGCCGGCCGCCCGCCGCCACCTCGACCTGGCCACCGCGGCGCCGGGCCCGCACCCGGATCCCGCGACCGCCGTCCGGACCGCCGTCATCGCAGCCCGGATCGCGGCGGCCGAGGGCGACGGGGACGCCGCGCTCGCCGTCCTGCGCGCGGTGGACCCGGAGGGAATGCCCGCCTGGGCGGCGGACGAGCTGGCCGTGGCCGAGTCGGGCGTACACCTCGCACGCGACGACGCCGACGCGGCCCTGCGGGTCCTGGACGCGGTGGAGGCCCCGGACGGCGACCGGCCGGAGCACGCGGTGGCCAGGGCCCGGGCCCTGCTGGCCGCCGGCCGGGGCGCGTGCGCGGCGGGGGCGCTGGCGGACGTACCGGGAGACGACGCGGTCGCCACCGCGGTACGGGCCCACGCGTGCCTGCTCCACGCCCGGATCGCCGCGGCGGACGGCGACTCCCAGGAGGCGCACCGGCGCCTCGGCGAGGCCCTGACCCTCGCCCGCCCCGAGCAACTGCGCCGGATGTTCGCCGAGAGCGGTCCCTGGGTGCGCCGGACCCTGCGCGGGGACCCGCGACTGGCGCGGTCGCACGGCTGGCTGACCCCCCGCGCCCCGGCCCGTACGGCGCGCGCGCCGCAGGGCGACGGGCAGCCGCCGGTGGTGGAGCCGCTGAGCGCGCGGGAGACCGAGGTGCTGCGCAAGGCCGCGGAGCTGCTGTCCACCGAGGAGATCGCGGCCGAGCTGTACGTGTCGGCCAACACGGTCAAGACCCACCTGAAGAGCATCTACCGCAAGCTCTGCGTCACCCGGCGCAGCGAGGCCGTCCGCCGGGCACGCGACCTCGGGATGCTCTGAGCCGCGAGCGGGCCGCCGCGGACGCGTGTCTCGCCCGCACCGGGCGATGCCGAGCGCCGGGCAGGGGGCCGACGATGGTGGGTGAAGGCCGGAAGCGGCCCGGGCCCTCGCACCGGCCGGGCTCCGAAGCCTTCGTTCCGAGAGGAGTGAGTGCTCTCATGCGCTACGAATTCCGCATCTCGGGGGTCGTACCGGACAGGCTCGCCGCGAGCTTTCCCGAGCTCGACCGGATCCCCGTACCGGAGCAGACGGTCCTGTTCGGCAGCGTGGCGGACGAGGCCCATCTGTACGGGCTCCTCACCCGCTTCCAGTCCCTGGGCCTGCGGGTGCTCGAAATGCGCCGGCTGCCCGCCTGAGCCGGAGCCGCGGGGCGTGCCCGGGCGAAGACCACCCGCTTCGGGTGATCACAGGGACCGGACCGCCGGACGACACTGCGATGTGGGCACCGAAGCCTGTGACCGACGAGCCGGAGCAGGACGGTCCTGCGCTGTACCGCCAACTGTGAGGTGAATTCCATGGGCCAGCCGACACCGACCGGGGGAAACTGGAACACCGGCCCTGCGCCGGGCACTACGCCGTTCCCAAGCGGCGACAGCCAGGGCGCGGGGAGCGTGGGCACGTTGTTGGCCGCGGTCCTCCTCCTGATCACCGGTTGTCTCGCGGTGTTCCAGGGCATCGCGGCCATCGCCAACGACGACGTCTACGCGCGCATCGGACACTACGTCTTCGAATTCGACCTCACGGCGTGGGGCTGGATCCATCTCATCGTCGGGATCATCGTCATCCTCACCGGGGTGGGCCTGTTCGCCGGCTCGAACCTGGCCAGGGGCGCCGGTATCGCACTGGCCGGCATCAGCGTGATCCTCAACTTCATGTGGCTGCCGTACCAGCCCTGGTGGTCGATCATCATCATCGCGATCGACGTGTTCATCATCTGGGCCCTGTGCACCAGCTGGACGCACGCCACCGACTGACACGCCCCCACGTACGGCGGCACCCGACCCGGCGACGGGTCGGGTGCCGCCGTACGTGGGGGCGTGTCAGTCGGTCGGGCGGTGACCGGGCCCGTCAGCCGCAGTGGGGCCCTGCGGCCGACGGGCGTGTTCCCGGATCCGTCGTCCGGCTACGCGGCGCCCGTCATGCGGGCGAACACCACCACGTTGCTGTCGTAATAGTGCTTCTTGGGGTCGAAGGTGCCGCCGCAGGTGACCAGGCGCAGGCCCGCGTGGTCGATGTTCTTGTAGACCTCCAGCGTGGGGAACTCGGCCTTCGGGTACTCGGCGACCCGGTCCACCGTGAACGTGACCGTCTTGCCGTCCTGCCGGGTGACCTTGATGGTGTCACCGCCCTTCATCGTCTTCAGCTTCTCGAACACCGCGGATGCTCCGTTCCACGTGACGTGCCCGGCGATCACGGCCGGCCCCTGGGAGCCGGGGGTCGGCCCCGGCTCGTACCAGCCCGCGAGCGCGGGGTCCTTCGGGGTCTGCATGGTGCCGTCCGGGTTCTGTTGCAGCGTCTCCAGGGAACTGGACAGATTGAGGGAGGGGATCGTGATCTTCTGCGGCGCCGACCGGGCCAGGGCCTGCTCGGCCTGGCCCGCACCGGCATCCGCCCCTGCGCCGCCCTTCGATCCCTCTGCAGGCGCCTTCGCGGTGGGCGCCTTCCCGGTGGGCGAGGCGTCGGCGCCAGCCGGCGCCCCGCCCGGGAGGTTCTGCCCCGCCGGGGCGGCGGGCTGCGCCGCGTCCTGGCCGCCGCCGCACCCGGAGAGGAGGAGTCCGGCGAGGAGGGCGGCCGCCAGCGGGCCAGCGGTGCGGCGGCGGAGCCGCGTGGGGGCCGGCTTCACGCGCCGCCCCCGGTGGTCTGCCTGCGGACGGGGCCGACACCGGCCCGCTTCCGGCCGATGATCACCGCACCCGCCACCACCGCGAGTACGGTGATCGCCACACCGTCGCGCACCGTCACCGGTACCGCCGTGTGCCCCTCGGTACCGCCGCCGGTCTCGATGCCGCCGACGGGGATCGACCCCACGGCCGCGCCCTTGACCTCTCCGCAGTTGGTCGGAGCCGTGGCCTCCTGGGGCAGCTTCGGGTCGAGCTCGCTCTTGCCGGCCCCCTCGAAGTCGTACTTCTTGTTCTTGTTGCGGTCGATGCCGTGCTGCACGACGTGCAGGTCCTTGATGTGGTCGACGACGTCCTGGCCGACCTCGATCGTCCGCTTGTAGCGGATCGTGCCCTGCGCGTCGGCGACGGGCATGCGCAGCACGTCGAGGCCGCTGGTGGGCTTGGTGTCCCCGCCCGTGGTGAGCGAGATGTTGATGTCGCCGTAGTCGTGCGTGGCCTCGGTGTTGCTGAGGACCCCGTCGCCGTCCTTGTCGTCGGTCGCGTCCGGGCAGTGGAAGTCGTGCCCCTTCGTCGAGCCGTGCAGGTGCTGGGCCGACGGCTGTCCGGGCACCATGCCCTTGGACTCGATCTGCACGGTGAGTTGCCTGCCCTTGAGGGTGAGCATGACCGTACCGCTGGAGCCCGAGTTGTTCAGCTGCGCCAGGTCGATCTGGTACGCCTTTCCGCCCTCCGCGAGAGCTGGTCCGGAAAGGCCGAGGGTCAGGGCCACGGCGGCGGGTATGGCGGCGAGAGCCACGTGGCGACCGGCGCGCTTGACTATCACATTCGCTCCTGTTCCGTGGATCCCCAGGACGGGAATCGCAGATCGTACGGGTTGTGAACGAGGCCTTGGGGAGGGTCTCGTTTCTCATTCGGTGCCCCAACGCCTGCGGATGGGTGCCCATATGAAAAAGTTTCAGGTGAGTTTGTTGGGACGTGTTCGACTACTGCGACTGCGTGACGTCACGTCGGCCAGGGCGCGGAAACAAGGCAGCCTCACAGGGCCTTTCGGGAACCGGCGCAATACCGTGTGCGGTGCACGCCGGAACGCGGCCACGCCGCAGTCGGATCATCGTGTCGGCCAGGATGTGGCCCACGGTGGGATCCCCGAACGCCGCACGTCGACGGCTTGCACCGGGCCGCATCGGCGCCTGCGCCAAGCGGCCGGAATGCGTGCAGGAAACACACGGCCGCATACGCAGGGAGGAGGTCGGGGAATCCCTCCTCCCTGCGTCCAGGTCAGCCCTGCACCCGCCTATCGGCACAGGCTGCGGCGGGGCCGACCACGTCAGGTGTAGGAGTCGGAACTCGGTCTCTCCGGAAGTAATCTGACCGCTATCAATTCGATTCTGCCGCATCTACGCACGCGCATCCACCGCCTTAGACGTCATTCCGGTCGTCGCCGGGGCATCATCCCCGTCGCCGGTCCGGTCCGGTCCGGTCCCGACCTTTGTAGTCGTCCTGGCGGCGACCGGACGAATAGTTGACCTCTGATGCTAAGAAATGCCGTCAGGGCTGCGCGTGCACCGGGAAGGACGCCTGGAAGGCGAGCCGGCCGTCGGCTCCGTCACCGATGCGCGTGAGCAGATCGTCGAACGCGAGGTACTCCTCCCAGTGCTGACCGCCCGTCGCCCGGGCCAGGCGCGCGACCACGAGGTCTTCGAGTTCAGGCAGGCGCTTGTTCTTCCAGACCTTGTCGGCCACGCTCACCAGCAGGTCCTCCAGCGTCGTACCGGGAGCCGTCCACGAGGCGTGGGTTCCGGCGAAGCGGGCCAGGTCCGGGCCGAATCCGTGGGCCGACAGCAGCGCGCGGCCCGCCTCTTCGTGCGAGGAGCCGGGCTCGGACAGTTCGGCCGTGTGCACGGTCTTGCCGATGTCGTGGGTCGCCGCCCCGAAGAGCACGGCCGCGCGGTCGACGGCGATCCGCGGATGGCGATGGTCCATCCATGCGACCAGTTGGACCGCCACGTCGTGGACGGCACGCAGATGGGCGGCCAGCCGCGGCGGTGCGTCGAGGGACCGGAGCAGGTCCACCACCGGGTCCGGGAGCGGCCGGAGCGGCGGATCGGCAGGAGCATGCAGGGCCTGGGACAAAGAGTCTGGGAAGCGCATCGGTTCAGGCTACCGACGGGCCTCGGGCCTCCGGCCGGCCGACGGGGAAGGTGGATCACCAGCATCACCTCTCAGCCGGTCCGACGGTCGGACAGTCTGACAAGCGGGTCGGGTCGATAGGGTCCTACGGGGCTCCCGTACCTCCGAACGGAGGTGAGGGTCCACCTATTCGAGGGAACCGGGCGGCCGGAACCAGGCCGGGAGGCCGTCAGCTGCCGAAGGAAAGGGCGACGGCCCCGCTCGGGGCCGTGCGGTGCTCCGGCGCCGCTGTGCGGTTACAAGGAGATGTCACGTGTCGCGTGTTCTGAAGAGTGCGGGTCTTGCCCTGGTGCTCGGGCTGGCGGTCATCGGCGGTGCGTCCTCGGCGTCGGCGGACGCCACCGCGGAGGGCATCGCGGCCGGCTCGCCCGGTCTGCTTTCGGGCAACCTGATCCAGATCCCGGTCCACGTTCCGATCAACCTGTGCGGCAACAGCGTCAACGTGATCGGCGCGCTCAACCCGGCCGGCGGCAACGTCTGCGTTAACGCCTGAAGGTCGTGAACCGTGGCCCGTCCCGCTCGGAGGCTCGACCGGGACGGGCCCGCACGCGCCGCCGCCGTCAGGACAGGGTGCGTACGTGCTGGTCGCGCAGCTCGTAGCGGGCGGCGAGCACGGCCAGTTCGCCCGTCGCCACCTTTCCGGCGAGGTCGGGCTCGGCCGCGAGCCGTCTGCGGGCGTTGCGCACGTGTGTGTTGATCGTCGCGTCGACGCGGGCCTGGCCGTGCTGGCTGTGGTCGATGGAAGGCCGTATCTGATCGGCCAGGTACTGGATGTGAGCGGGAAGCGGCTCGCCCGACTCGTCGGCGTGGACCGCCGCGGCGACCGCTCCGCACGACTGATGGGCCAGGACCAGTACGAGCGGTATGCGCAGCTCCAGAACCCCGTACGCGATGCTCCCCAGAACCGCCTCGTCCAGCACCTCGCCCGCCGACCGTACGGTCAGCAGGTCACCCAGCCCCTGGTCGAAGACCAGCTCGGGCGGAACGCGTGAATCGACGCAGCCCAGCACGATCGCGAAGGGCTGCTGGCCCTGGACGAGCCGGCGGCGCACGGCCGCGGACTCGTGCGGGTGCTCCTGGTCCTGGGCCCGCCACCGCTGGTTGCCGGCCGCCAGCCGGCGCAGGGCCTGCGCGGGGGTGGTCACGGGCTCGGCGCTCTCCGGATCCCACGGGGCGGCGAAGGCGGGAAAGGCCGCACCAAGGGTCAGGCCCGCTCCGGCGGCCGCCGCCGTGCCCGCGACGGCGGTGCGCAGCAGGGCGCGGCGGCTGTGCGGAGCAGGGAGGGTTCGTATGTTCGAAGACATGGCCGGACCGTAACCCGCCATTCCGCTAAGGGAGTTGGCCCGGCGGCCACAATGGCGGGATCCGCACGGGGGCAGGCTTGATGGGGCCGGGATCTTCTCAGCATGCGGGCAGCGTGTGAGCGGTCGGTTCACGGGGTGTCTGTCGCGCCCGCGGGTCGTGCCGGAGGGGCTTCGCGGGCGGCCGGCCGGGCGGCGAGCCGCCGGACGGCGGCCTGCTCGCCCGCTGCCATCCGCCGCGCCTCCGCGCCGAGCGCTACCTCGCCGTCCCCGGTCAGGCGGGTCAGGCGGGTCAGGCCGCCTGTGCCTGTGCCTGCGGAGCCGGGCGCCACACGGCCTGGACGGCCTTCCCGGCCCGGTGGGGCCGTACGGTCACGGACGAGGCCGGCCGCTGCACGATGCCCCAGCCGAATCCGCCCCATTCTCGGGTCCCCGGCCCGCGGAACCGGGAGGGTGCTGCTGTCGTGGACCTCGACCACGAGGGCCTCCCGCCGGCAGGACATCCGCAGCAGCCAGGCGCCCTCCGGGTGGCGGACGGCATTGCCCAGCAGCTCGCTGACCACGAGAGTCACGTCGTTCACGTCGGCCCACGGACACCTGGCCCGCACGAATCGCCGGGCGGCGCGCCGGGCCAGCGCGGTGTTCGTACGGGAGGAGTCGAGGACGAGCATGGCAAGAGGCTCCCGCTCAGGAGGGAACGGTGGAAAGCGGGCCGCAGGGCCGAACACCAGCCTCCCAGCCGCAGCGTCGCCCGTCCGGCCATCGGCAATTCGGCCGAACCGGGCCCGCGTGCGAGGCTTGCCCGGCACCCGGGAGGAGACCACATGATGCACACGCCGAGCCGGCCCGAAGACCTCGAACACCCCGAACTGCTCTGGGCCAGGGCGGTGACCATGGCCATGGTCGACACCGCGTGCTCGACGAGGACCGAGTTCGCCCTCGACGACGACGGCCTGTGGTGTCACTCCACCGGCGCGGGCGGCTGGTGGCGCCTGACCGTACTGGACGGCGGCCGCGCGGTGTTCTGCGGCCAGGACCCCGACGGCAGCCACACCCATGTCGGCGGAGAGCAGATCGACTTCCTCGCGGGCGGCCCCGACTGGCTGCCCTGGGACCTCCTGCGCGACGACGCCGCCGGCAATCTCTTCGGCTTCGTCTACTGGTGGGAGAACGGCGCGTGGCACCGCATCCCGTACCCGGACGAGGTGCGGGAGGACGGGCTGGAGGGGGCCGCGGCCTGGGTGGGCCCGGACGAGGAGGAGTTCCTCGGACTCACCGTGTCCTCGTTCGACGCCCCGTACGCGCTGGAGCGGAGCCTGACCGGGGCCGTCACCCGGTTCGCGGCGCTGGCGCGCGAACGCAAGGCCGACGCGGACGCCGTGGCGGCGCTGCTGGCGGCGGCCCACACCGAAGGCCGCCCGGCCCCGCGCCTCGACGCGGCACTCGACTTCGCCATCCGCGCGGGCATCCACGCGTAGGGGCGCGGGGCCACGGCCGACGGGCCCGCCGCACATGACGTGAGGCGGGCCCATCGGCTGCGGCCCCGTCCGGGCCCCGCGCGGCTACTTGAGCGCGGAGAACGCCTTGGTGAAGGCCAGCGGCTGCTGGAGGATCGAACTGCACGTCGCGTCGGCGTGGTTGACGGCCCCGGCCGCGCACTGCTTGTCCCGCGTGGAGGACCACATGGCCAGCCGGCCGATCCCCTTCGACGCGGCGAACTCCACGAGCTGCGTCGCGTCCTCCACCGTGAAGATCTCGCTCGCGACATCGTTCACGCCGATCATCGGCGTGACGGCCACGGCCTTCCAAGCCGCCGCGTCGGACAGCCCGAGCACACCCTTGATCTGCGCCTGCGTGGCCGTGGCGGCCTGGATCGCGTACTGCCCCATGTCCCCGCTGTACGCCGGCCCGTAGTCCATCGCCATGATGTTGACGGCGTCGACCCGCACACCGTTCTTCTTGGCGTCGGCCAGCAGCGCCACACCCGGCTGGGTCAGGCCCTCGGGCATCACGGGCAGGGTGAAGGCCACGTCCAGGCCCGGGTGGAACTTCTGCAGCCGGGCGATGGCCTGCGCACGGCGCGCGTTGGCCGCCGTGTCCGGCAGGGCCGCGCCCTCGATGTCGAAGTCGACCTTGGTGAGCCGGTACTGGTCGACGACCTTGCCGTACGCGGCGGCCAGCTCGTCCACGGTGGCGCAGTTCAGTGCCAGTTCGTGACCTGCGGCCCCGCCGAACGACACCCGTACGTCGCCGCCCTTGGCGCGCAGCGCACCGACCTGGGCGGCGACCTTGTCGTTCGCGAGATCCGTGACGCCGCCCCACAGCGGTGCACAGCCGCCGCCGGAGGTGATGAAGGCGAGGTGGAACTCCTTCACCCCGGTCTTCGTCGCGGTGTCGAGCAGGTCGTAGGCGGGGTACAGGGAGGTGTCGACGTACGGGGCGAAGCGCGCGCCGCCGCCCCCGGGGGCGGGAGTGCCGGTGGGGGTGGTCGCCGTGGGGGAAGGCGACTTGGTCCCGGTGGGCGCGGCGGAGGTGGCGGACGCGGTCGGGGCCGGGCTGGCCGTGACCGTGGGCCGGGCGGTGGGGCGCCCGCTGGGCTGAGCCGTGGCGCCCTGGTCCACCGAGCACTTCACCCCGTTGATCAGGCACCCGGTGGGGTCGCCGAGGGTGCCGGTCCCGCTCGCGACGAAGCCGACGGTGACGGAGGCCCCGGCCGCCAGCTGTCCGTTCCAGCTCGCGGGCTTCACGGTCACGCGGCGACCGGAGACCGTGTGGGTGCCGTTCCAGAGCGAGTCGATCTTCGTGCCCGCCGGCAGGTCGAACTGGAGGGTCCAGTCCGACTGTGCCGTGCCGGTGCTGTTGGTGATGACGTACTGGCCGGTGTAACCGCCGCTCCAGGAGCTGGACTTGGTGTAGACGGCTCCGACGGAGGTCGCCTGCGCGATCCCGGTGAAGGCGAAGGCCACCCCACCGATCACCGCCGCCGTCACGATCGCGCCCGTGACCTTCGCCGTACGGCTCGTCCTGCGCCGGTGCCCGACTGTGCTGCCCATCGCGTGCCTGCCTCTGTGTTACTGGGGAGTTGGGGATCCGGAAGCACGCTAGCCGCACCGAAACGGACATTCGTTCGTTTCGGTGCGGCCCTGATGAGTCTTAGGTTCCGCTTAAGGCAGGGGAAAGCGGGAGATCAGGAAGCGGGCTTGCCGGGCCCGTTCGCCCCGAGCTCTTCTCGATCGACGCCAAGACCGGTGCGCTCCACGGCCGGATCGCGCTCGCCAAGGGGCTTTACGACCCCGGCTGCGACGTCGAAGACCGAGGTCGGCAACGGCCGGGTCTGCGTGCCGACGGTCGGAGGCAGACGAAAGGGGGTGTCGCCCGCATGCGGGTGACACCCCCTCGTCGTGCGCCCTGCATGGAGGAGTCGTCGAACGGGTTGTTCATCACGCCCGAGGCCTCGCAGCTCGCGATCGCGCCGCTGCTGGCGCCGATCTTGCAGACCTCGAAGCAGGCGTTGTCGATCCAGCCGGCCTCCAAGTGCGTGCTCCGCGAGGCGCTCGTCTGGCCGCTGGGCACGGTCCGCATCTTCCAGACCTTGTGAGCGGCGTCGAACAAGCGTGTGGCTTGCCGGGGCGGTAGCGGCCGGCGTTGGGGGCCGGGTGGGATGGGCGCACGGGTCATGGTGGTCGACGAGCACCGGAGATGAAAGCCGCCTGACCGTCCACCGAACGGGGGCTACGCTCGCACCGTGACCGCCACATGGGAACCCACGATCGCGGGCATGCTGCGACTTCCCTCAGGCCGGCTCGTACGCGGCCGGGGGCTGAGCCGGCCACTCCCTCATGGCCCGCAGCCCGCCTTCGCGCTGTACCTGCTGGGCCACCGGCCACCGCCGGTCGCCTGGGAAAGCCGCTGGCTCCGCTGGCCCGACTTCTGGCTGCCGTCCGACCGTGCCACAACCGCCGACGCGTTGCGCGAGGCATGGACACGCGCCGAGGCAGAACGCGTCGAGATCGCCTGCGCCGGTGGACACGGGCGGACCGGCACCGCACTGGCAAGCCTCGCCGTGCTTGACGGGGTACCCAACAGTGAGGCCGTCGCCTACGTCCGGGAGCACTACGCTCCGCGCGCCGTCGAGACCCCCTGGCAGCGCCGCTTCGTCTCCCGCTTCCAGTAGCGGCATCACTCATCGGCCATAAGCACAAGACGGTTCACCGACCCGGTGAACCTCATCTGCGCGGATCCGTGCAGGAGCGCCTATTGATCCATGCATTCCGCTTACGGGCCTCCTGTTCCGGCCGACGGGCTCAGCCGTGCGTGGCGTCGATGACGCAGAAGCGGTTGCCCTCGGGGTCGGCCAGCACCACGAAATCCGGGTCCTCCGGGTAGGAGTCCCAGTCGACGTGCCGGGCACCCAGCAGGACCAGCCGCTCCACCTCCGCCGCCTGCTCCGCCGCGTTCGCCGCGTACAGGTCGAGGTGGACGCGCGGCCGTTCCTGTACGGGCGTGACACTGCGGCCGAGCGCCAGGCCCGGCCCGCCGCCGTCGGCCGGGACCAGGACCGTCCAGCCGTCGTCCACCTGGCCGTCACGGGGTACGTACCCCAGCGCCCGACTCCAGAATTCCGCGGCCCGCCGCACGTCCGCGGCTCCCATGACGATCGTTCCGAGGGTCAGCATGATCCGATTCTGGCAAACCGGGACCGGCCTACGGTGCCACGGGCCGCTCGATCGCGACCATCGCCGCGTCGTCGTCCAGGGTGTTGCCGGCCGCGTGCCTCAGCAGGTCCTCGCACAGCCGGTCCAGCAGCGCCTGCGGACGCAGCCCCGACCATGCGGTCACGCGCCGCGCCAGCGGGTAGAACGCGCCCGCCCGGTCGCGTGCCTCCAGGACACCGTCCGTGTACAGGAGCAGGACGTCACCCTCGGCGAAGGCGAAGGTCTGCGCGGTGACCGCCGACGCCACGAGCCCGGCGAGCCCCAGCGGCGGCGCGGGCCGGTCCACCTCCAACTGCTCGGCGCCGCCGTCGCGCAGCACGAGCAGCGGCGGCGGATGGCCGCAGCTGACGAGGTGCAGCACCGGCTCGGCGTCGGGGATGTCCAGGACGGCCGCGGTCACGAAGCTCTCGCCCTCGTCCCCGGCACCGTCCAGGTCCGCGGAGACCGCCGCCTCCAGGTAGTCCACCAGGCCCGGCAGCCCGGCCTCCTGGTGGGCGGAGGCCCGGAAGGCGCCCAGTACGAGCGCGGCGTCCCCGACCGCCTCCAGGCCCTTGCCCCGGACATCACCGATGATCAGCCGCGTGCCGGTGGCGGTCCGGGCGGCGGCGTACAGGTCGCCGCCGATCTGGGCCTCGGCCGCGGCGGCCAGGTACACGGAAGCGACGTTCAGCGGGCCGATCCGGTCGGGCAGCGGCCGCAGGACCACCTCCTGGGCGGTCTCCGCCACCGAGCGCAGCTGGGTCACCTCCTTCTCGTGCACCTCGCGCAGGTGGGCGAAGAAGGTCACGAACACCGAGATCATCACGAGCGCGATGATCTGGAAGGTGTGGTTCAGGTCGGTCAGGGTGGTGCGCGCCGTCGCGACCACCACCTGGGCCAGTACGGCGACCAGCCCGACGAAGGCCGTCATCCGCGGCCCCGCGAACGACGCGGTCACGGCCGGAGCGGCAGCCAGGAACGGTCCTAGGTGCACCTCGGGAGGAGCGAGCACGTCGATCAGCGTCACGAGGGCGATCAGCGCGAACGGGACCGCCAGCTGCGCGCGGCTCACCCTGGGGGACCGGTGGTGACGAGGGTGCGACGGCGGCCGGAGATCCATTCCTCCTGCATACACCGCGAGGTGAGCCGGATCCCCGAAGCCCGGCCGTCGCAGACGGACCTGCCGGTCCTGCGGACGTCGGCCGGTCCTACGGGCGTCGGCCGGTCCAATGGGCGACGGCGGTCCCTACGGGCGTCGGCCGGGCCTGCCGCCCTTCCCGCCCTTCGCACCCTTTCCGCCCTTGGGGCCGCCGGAGGCCCCGCGGGGGTTCTTGCCCGCCGGCTTCCCGGACGAGGACTTCCCGGCCCCCGACTTCCGCTGCGCGCCGCCACCGCCGCCACCCGCACCCGTTTCCGGGCGCTTGCGCTTCGCCTTGGGCTGCGGCGGGGTCGGTGCGCGCCCCCGCGTGCTGTTCACGGTCCGGCCGCGGACGATCCCGATGAACTCCTCCACCAGATCGGTGGTCTCCTCCTGCGGCCACGACAGCGCGACCCGCGAGGCGGGCGCGTCGGAGACCGGCCGGTAGGTCAGGTCCTTGCGGTGGTGCAGGCGGGCCAGCGACTGCGGGACGACGAGTACGCCCACCCCGGCGGCCACCAGCTCGATCGCGTCCGCCGTCGTCTCGGGGCGCTCGATTGCGGGCTTGCCCGGCAGCTGCTCCCAGTCCAGGGTGTCGTCGAGCGGGTGGAACACGACCTCGTCGGCGAGATCCTCGGTGGACACCTCTTCCGCAGCGGCCACGAGGTGATCCTTGGGGACCACGACCACCGTCGTCTCGGTGTAGAGGGGGATCGCGCTGAGGTCGTCACGGTCGACCGGCAGCCGCACGAAACCGGCGTCCGCGCCGCCCGCCCGCAGCACACCGCACGCCTCGATCGGGGACACCGCGACCAGGGTCAGCGGGACGTCGGGCAGCCGCTCGTTCCAGATACGCACCCACTTGCTGGGTGTCACCCCCGGGACATAAGCGAGCCGGAACGAATGGGGTACTTCCGAGCCTGTCACCCCGCAAGGTTACCGGTCGTGGTCGGAGGTAGCGCACACGCTCGATACTCTTGACACCATGACGTCGCACCAGAACACCCAGACGATGAAGCCCGCGACCGCGGCGAAGAAGCTGGGCGTGTACCTCGAGGCCACCCCCGCAGAGTTCCAGGAGGGTGTCGTCTCGCGCAGCGAATTGAGTGCGCTCCAGGCCGATCCGCCCCAGTGGCTGAAGGAGCTGCGCGCCAACGGTCCGCACCCCCGACCGGTGGTGGCGGCCAAGCTCGGCGTGTCCATCGCCGGTCTCGCCCGCGGCGGGGTCACCGAGCCCCTCACCACGGAGCAGATCGAAGCGCTGAAGCAGGAAGCCCCCGAATGGCTCCAGCGTGAGCGCGCCACCCAGGCCGAGGTCCGCAAGGAAACGGTCCGCATCAAGGAGAAGCAGGCCGAGAAGGCCGAGAAGGCCCGCGACCAGCGCTCCTGACCTGCGACTCCGCCTTCCGTCAGGCCTGTTCTCCCCGTGGGGAGGCCAGGCCTGACGCCTTCTCCCGGCCCGCTGGGCCCCTACGCTCCTGTGCTCCCCGCGCTTGCGGAGGCAGCCCCGCCTCCCCCCAGCAGCCGCACCGCCCGGTCGAGCCGGGCCCGCCTGGTCTCCGGCGTGAGCGCCTGCAGCAACGGCAGGATCACCTGGTAGCGCCCGGTGCGGTCGAGTGCCTCGAACGCCTCCGCGGCCGCCGGGTCCGCCGCGAAGGCCGCCGCGAGGTCCGGTGGCACCGCCGCCGTCCGCTGCGACTCGTAGGCGTGCGTCCACCGCCCGTCCGCCTGCGCCCTGCGCACCTCGGCGAGCCCGGGCTCACGCATCCGCCCCGCGACGCTCAGCTCCGCGACCTTGTCCACGTTCACCTGTGACCACAGGCTCTTGGGCCGGCGCGGCACGTACTTCTGCAGGTAGTACCGCTCGTCGAGGCCGCGCCGCTGCCCGGAGATCCAGCCGTAGCACAGCCCGATGTCGACCAGCTCGTCATCGGTGACCGACGCGATCCCGGACTTCCTCTTGGCCACCTTGATCCACACGCCCTCGCGGCGCGTGTGGTGCTCGGCCAGCCAGCTCTCGAACGCCTCGGCGTCCGCGAAGCCGACGATCTCCACCCCGCCCAGTTCCTCCATACGCCCACGCTATCGCCCGCCCTCCGGGCCGGCCTCGGCCGACACGGTCCGGGAAGCGGCGCACAGTTCGTCCAGCACCTCCTCCAACGTGGGCCTGCGGGTGTCGAGTTCGAGGATCACGATCCCGTGCTCGGTGGCCAGGGCGCCGACGCGTTCCGCCGGCATACCGGTCACGGCGAGCCGGCCCGGCCCCGACAGGCCGGCCCGGACCACCGTCGCGCCCCCGTCCGTCAGTACGGCGGCCAGCTCGGCGCGGTGCGGAGTGCCCACGACGACCCGGGCCACGGCGCTCCGGGCGGTGAACTCGGCCGCCGACTGCGCGAGCACCGTCCGGCCCCGGTCGAGGACCACGATCCGGTCGGCCGTCCCGGCCAGCTCCGCCGCGCGGTCACCGGTGATCGCGACCGTACGCCCCTGCGCGGCCAGTGCGCGCAGCAGCCGGCGGGCCCACCGCACCCCCTCGGCGTCCAGCCCGGCCAGCGGTTCGTCCAGCAGCAGCACGGGCGGATCCCCGAGCAGCGCCACCGCGATGCGCAGCCGCTGCAGCATGGCGGGGGAGTACGTACCCACGCGCCGCCGCGGCTCCTGCAGCAGGCCGGTCTCCGCCAGCACCTCGGCCACCCGGGCCGCCCCGATGCCGTGCGCGCGGGCCAGTGCCCCCAGCACCGCCCCGGCGGTCCGCCGGCCGGGCAACCCGGCCGGATCGGGCAGGGCCCCGATCTGGTGGGGGCTGCGCGGGCGGCCGCGCAGCGGGACCCCACACACCGCGACCGTGCCCGCGGTGGGGGAGTCCAGCCCCAGGATCACGCGGAGCGCGCTGGTCTTGCCGGCCCCGGCGGCGCCGAGGAACGCGGTGACCGCGCCGGGCCGGGCCGTGAGGGAGAGCCGGTCCACGGCGGTCCGGTCGCCGTGCGTCCTGGTGAGTTCCTTGACCTCGATCACCCGCGCCACCCTGCCGGGGCACCCGGCCCGCGGACATCGCACCGCCGGCGGAAAACTTCCGGCGGCCTCGGCCCGGGGGTGTAAGCCCGTGGGCCGATGCCCGGCCCGGGGACGGCTGGCTACGGTCACGCCATGGACAACCCACCGAAGAGCGCGAAGACCCCGAAGACCCCGAAGATCACGAAGACCGCGCGGAGTTCGACACCGAGGCCCGGTGCGGCCCGCACGGCCTGGGGCGGCGCGGCCCTCTACGTCCTCGTCCTGGGCCTGCTGATCGGCGGAGTCCCGTACGCCATCGGGCCGCTCCTCGGGGTCGTGACGCTGCTGGCCGTGACCCCGCTCGTCCCCCTGCTGCGGCACCGGCCCCTGGCGGCACTGGCCCTGACCCTCCTCGGCGGTACGCTCGTCGCGGGGGCCGCCCAAAACCACAGCCCGGGCCGGTTCCTCGTCTTCCTCGCCTCGGACCTCGTCCTCGGACTCGTCGTCGCCACGCGCCCCCGGCGGGACGCGGTCATGGCTCTCGTCATGGTGTTCGTCGTGGAGCTTCCGGCGGTCGCGTTGGTCGCCTCCGGACCGTACGACCTGATGAGCACGAGCCTGATCGCCTTCCTGTCCCTGGGTGCCGTCTACATGACCGGCCTGCGCTTCCGTGAACGCCGGGAGCACACGGCCGAACTGCGCGCGCAGCAGGTGGCCGAGGCCGTGACCGCCGAACGGCTGCGCATCGCACGCGAGTTGCACGACATGGTCGCCCACAGCATCGGCGTGATCGCCATCCAGGCCGGTGTCGGCAGCCGGGTCATCGACACCCAGCCGGCGGAGGCCCGCGCCGCCCTCCAGGCCATCGAGGCCACCAGCCGCGAGACCCTGTCCGGCCTTCGCCGTACGCTGGTCGCGCTGCGCCGGGCCCAGCCGGACGGCCCCCGGGAGCAGGCGCCGCTCGGGCCCGCCCCCGGGCTCGCGGACCTCGACGGGCTGGTGGCCACCACCGCCGACGCCGGAGTGCGGGTCGACGTACGGTGGGTGGGGGAGCGCGGTCAACTGCCGCCCGAGGTGGACCTGTCGGCGTACCGCATCGTGCAGGAGGCGCTGACCAACGTGGTGCGCCACGCGGGCACCGGACACTGCCGGGTGACCATCGGCTACGGGGAACAGGAGCTGACCGTGGAGGTCGTCGACGACGGGCGCGGCGCGCCCGACGGCATCGGAAGTACGGGATTCGGCATCACGGGCATGCGCGAGCGGGTCAGCCTGCTGCACGGCCGCTTCAGCGCCGGTCCCCGGGCCGGGGGCGGCTTCCGGGTCGAGGCGGCGCTGCCGCTGCCCGTCGCCGCGGCGGCCGTGGACGGGCTCCGATGACCGACGTCGCTCCCGCGCGGGCGATCCGCGTCCTGCTCGTGGACGACCAGCCGCTGGTCAGGTCCGGCCTGCGGGTGCTGATGGCCGACACCGCCGACCTGGAGGTCGTCGGCGAGGCCGGTACGGGCACCGACGGGGTCCGTCTCGCCGCCGAACTGCGCCCCGACGTGGTGGTGATGGACATCCGGATGCCGGGCATGGACGGCATCGAGGCCACCGGGCTGATCACCGCGGGGACGGAGGCCGTCAAGGTGCTCGTGCTGACCACCTTCGACGAGGACGACCACGTCTACGGGGCGCTGCGCGCCGGCGCGAGCGGATTCGCCGTGAAGGACATGGCCGTGGAGGAGATCCTCGCCGCGATCCGGGTGATCGCCGCGGGGGACGCCCTGATCGCGCCGGGCGTCACCCGCAGGCTGATCGCGGACTTCGTCCGGGCGCCCGGGCCGGCGGCGCCGGAGGCGGTCGAGGCGCGGGCGCCGCGGCCCGTAGCGGGGATCACCGAGCGCGAACGGGAGGTGCTGACCCTGGTGGGGCGGGGCCGTTCGAACGGCGAGATAGCCGAGGAGCTGTTCATCTCGGCGGCCACGGCCAAATCGCACGTCTCGCGTCTGTTCACCAAGCTCGGCGCCCGGGACCGGGTCCACCTCGTCATCATGGCCTACGAGATGGGGCTGGTCGCACCGCCCCGCTGAGGGGCCGACGAGTGTGGCGCTGAATCGATTCCTCAGGCGGTGACGGCCTCAGGGCGGTTCTCGTCCCGCCGCCCGGGGGAGGCCGCCGAACGCGAGGAGAACAGCCCGTCCACCGCCAGGGCGCCGGGGCCGGTGAACACCAGCAGGAGGAAGGCCCAGCAGAACATCGCCGAGGCCTCGCCGCCGTTCTGCAGCGGCCACAGCGCACCGGGCTGGTGCACGGTGAAGTACGCGTACGCCATCGAACCGGAGGCGACGAAGGCGGCCGCCCGGGTGCCGAGACCCAGCAGGATCAGGGCGCCCGCGACGAGCTGGATGGCGGCGGCGTACCAGCCGGGCCAGGTGCCGGCGGCGACGGTTCCGCCACCGTGCGCACCGCCGAGGACACCGAAGAGGGAAGCGGCGCCGTGCGACGCGAAGAGCAGTCCGGTGACGATCCGGAACAGGCCGACGGCGTAAGGCTGGGCATGGTCGAGACGTGCGTTCATGGGGGGAGGCTCCTTCGGTCGGGGACGGGTCCCGAAGTCGTGCCGGCGTTCTCGATCGTGGGCGAGCCATAGGTTAGGTAGGCCTAACCGGGCTGGCAAGCGCGAGTTCCGGCCACCCGCCGAGGGGGTCCGACGCTACCCCGCACCCGGAGGGCCGCGCCGGTGGCGCGCGGATCGGCGTGCCCGCGCGAGCGATCGGGGACCCGCCGGTCCGCTCCCCTGTGACGGACCGGCAGGTCCGCGTCTGAGTCCGAGCCAAGACACCCCCTAGGACCGGCCCGCATCCCGGCCTGTGCATCGTGCACAGGTTTGCTTGATCTTGCGGGCAAGAAGTTTCGCGTCCGGCCGTGTGGTTCCCGCGGCGCGTCGGCCCCGTCCGCGGGTGGCCGGCCGACCCGTGGGGTCCGCTGGACGCGTGAGCATCCTCCCCGGCCGTGACTGGTGGACCGGGCTCCCGCCCGCGGCGGGAGCCGCCGTCATGGCCACCGGCATCATCTCCGTCGGCCTGCACCTGACCGGACAGGAGGCGGCGTCACTGGCCGCGCTGGTCGCCGCCGGGGCGCTGTGGCTCGTACTCGCCGCCGACTTCACCTCCCGGCTGCTGGGCGACCGCGGGCGGTTCCGCGCCGAGGCCGACACACCGGCCGCGCTGACGGCCGTCGCCGCCACCACCGTCATCGGGGCCCGGCTCTCGCAGCAGGGCTGGCAGACGGCGGCCGCCGTGCTGCTCGTGGTGGCGGCGGTGCTCTGGCCCGGGTTGCTGTTCAACGTCCTGCGGCACTGGCGGCGGCGCATGCCGGGAGCGGCCTTCCTCGGGTGTGTGGCGACCCAGGGCCTCTCCCTCCTCGCCGCGTCCCTCGCCGACGCCGGCCACCAGGACCCGCTGGCACGGGCGGCGATGGCCGCCTTCTGCCTCGGCCTGCTGCTCTACCTGGCGGCCCTGTTCCGCTTCGACCTGGGCGAGGTGGTGGGCGGGGCGGGTGACCACTGGGTGGCGGGCGGTGCGCTCTCCATCTCCGCCCTGGCCGGATCCAAACTCACCGCGTCACCCGTATGGACCGGTTCGGCACACACCGCCCTGCGTACCGTCACTCTGGCCCTGCTCGCCCTGTCCCTCGCCTGGTACGTCGTCCTCCTCGCCGCCGAACTGCGCCACCCGCGGCCGCGCTACGACATCCGGCGCTGGGCCACCGTCTTCCCGCTCGGCATGACGGCCACCGCCTGCCTCTCCGTGGCGGACCCGGCCGGCGTCGCCTGGCTGCGCCCGCTGGGCGAGGTTCTGCTCTGGATCGCCGTCGGGGCCTGGCTGCTGACCTTCGCCGTGCTGGTCGCCTCGCACCTCACCGCCGGGAGCGGGGCGACGGGCCGCTGACGCCCGCGGCGCGGCGCGGCGCGCCGCGCGGCCCGCGTCCCGTGGCCCCTTGCGCCGTGTGGCGACGGCGCCGACACCTCAGTAGGGTCCCGGCATGGCGTACACATTCCAGGTGACCATCGACTCGACCGACCCGCACACACTGGCCGACTGGTGGGCCGAGGCCCTCGGCTGGGAAGTGGAGCCGAGCGACGAGCAGTTCATCCGCGGCCTGATCGAGGCGGGCCACGCGAGCGAGGACGACACCAAGACCCACCGGGGCACCCTCGTCTGGAAGGCGGGCGCCGCGATCCGCCACCCGGAGGGCCTGGAGCGCGCACCCCGCGTCCTCTTCCAGTTCGTCCCCGAACCCAAGACGGTCAAGAACCGGGCCCACTTCGACGTCCGTACCGGCTCCGACGACCCGAAGGCGCTGGTCGAACGCCTCCTCGCCAACGGCGCCACGCACCTCCACGAAGGCAACCAGGGCCCCAGCGTATGGACGACACTCGCCGACCCGGAGGGCAACGAGCTCTGTGTCTCGCACTAGCCCGCACCTGACAAAGCACCACTAAGGGCTGTCCCGCAATCCCCGGCGGGCGCACGACGTCAGCTACGGCACCTCGCCGCGTTGTCGGAACGCCCGAATACGCCCAGTATGAGGACGCCCCTCCGCCTTGCGATGCACCGCATCTGACGCCGTGCGCTGATCCACCGGGGATTACGGGACAGCCCTTAGGCTGCCCTCCGTGAACGTCATCCTCTTCGGCGCGACCGGCATGCTCGGCCGGAGCGTCCTGCGCGAATGCCTGCGCGACGACGCGGTCGAGAGCGTCGTCGCCGTCGGACGCACCCCGCTCGGCGTCAGCCACCCCAAGCTGCGCGAGTGCGTCCAGAGCGATCCGTCCGACCTGGCCGCCGCCGGCATCGACCCGGCCGCGTACGACGCCTGCTTCTTCTGCCTCGGGGTCTCCTCCGTCGGCATGAAGGAGGAGGCGTACCGGCGCGTCACCTACGACCTGACACTAGCCGTGGCCCGGCCGCTGGCCGCCGCCAATCCCGGCATGACCTTCGTCTACGTCTCCGGCGAGGGCACGGACAGCACCGAGCAGGGCCGTTCCATGTGGGCCCGGGTCAAGGGGAAGACCGAGAACGACCTGCTGGAACTCCCCTTCCGCGCCTACATGTTCCGCCCCGGCATCGTCCAGCCGGTGCGCGGCGTGCCCTCCAAGGCCCGCCTGTCCCGGGTGTTCTACGCCGTCCTCGGCCCCCTGGTCCCCCTCGTGCGGCGGGTCGCCCCGAACCTCGTCATCACCTCCGAGGCCTTCGGCCGCGCCATGATCGCGGTCGCCACGCCCGGCACCGAGATCCCCGGCCACATCCTGCGGCCGGCCGACATCAACCGCCTGGGCACGGCGCCGACCAGGCATAATTGACTACCGGGCACACCCTCCCGCAGGTGAGAATGAGCCATCTCAAACCGGGAGGACCCCATGAGCCAGGAGACCCTGACTCTGCATGACCTGCTGCCCGCACAGGCGCTGGCGGACTCGATCGACGCCGGGTACGTGACCCGCAAGTCGCACCCCGAACTGCCGCTGTCCATCTACACCTACACACGGACGGCCCAGTACGAACGCGTCTGGAACGACGTCACCACACGCTGCCGCGGACTCGTCGCCGACGACGACACCGGTGCGATCGTCGCTCTGCCGCTGCCGAAGTTCTTCAACGTCGGCGAGCACGAGTCGGGACAGCCGTACGCCCCCGCCCTCCCGGACGAGCCGTTCGAGGTCTACGACAAGGTCGACGGCAGCCTCGCCGTCGTCTTCCACTACGCGGGCCGCTGGCGGGTCGCCTCCAAGGGGTCCTTCATCAGCGCCCAGGCGACCTGGGCGCAGCGCCTGCTCGACGGCCGGGACACCGCGGCCCTGCGCCCCGGCACCACCTACCTCGCCGAGATCCTGTACCCGCAGAACCGCATCGTCGTCGACTACGGCGACCGCCGGGACCTCGTCCTCCTCGCGGCCTTCGGCCAGGACGGGACCGAGGTCCCGCTCGCCGAGGCCGCGTCCCACTGGGAGGGGATCGGCTCCGTCGTCACGGTCTGGCCCGCCATGCCCATCGCCGAGCTGATCGCGCTCACCGAGTCCAACACCCTGCCCGGCGGCGCCCCGGCGACCGGCACCCAGGCGGAGGGCTTCGTGCTGCGCTTCGCCTCCGGTGTGCGCGCGAAGGCCAAGCTGGCCGAGTACGTACGGCTCCACCGCGTGCTCACCAAGGTCACCGAGCGGGACATCTGGCGCGCCCACGGCATCCAGCGGTTCGCCGGCCTGCCCGTCAAGCAGCTCGCCCAGGGGCTCGGCACCACGGTCGCCGAGATCGAGGCCTCGGGCGGCAAGCCGCTCGACGTGCTGCTGGACCAGGTGCCCGACGAGTTCGACGCGTGGGTGCGCGAGGTGATCGAGCGGATCGAGAGCGAGGCCGCGCGGCGCGAGCGCGCCAACGACGAGGCGTACGCGGGACTCGCGCACCTGGCGGCCGACCGGGGGGCCTTCGCCCGGGCCGTGAAGACACTGCCCGACCGGGAGGTCCGGGCCGCCATGTTCCTGCGCCTGGACGGGCGGTCCACGGAACTGGCCGTATGGCGCAACGTGCGGCCGGAGACGTCCGACCCCTTCACGAACGACGAGGAGAACTGACCCGTGTCCCAGGAGACACCCGAGAACACGGCCGTGACCGCGGAGGTGACCGCAGACGCGACCGAGGAGGCGAACGCGGCCGTGGCCGCCGCCGAGGAGGCCCCGCTGCCCGTCGTGCACGTCATGACGGGCCTGCCGGCCTCCGGCAAGACGACGGCCGCGCGCGCCCTGCAGGCCGCGGCCGGTGGCCGCATGCGCCGTGTCAACCTCGACGACCTGCGGCTCATGCTCGACCTCCCGGACCCCGAGCGGGGCCGCAGCTTCAAGCACGAGCAGACCGTGCTGGCCGTCCAGGACGCGGCGGTCCGCGCGGCGGTCGACGGCGGTTTCGACGTGGTCGTCGACAACACCCACCTGACCAAGAACATCCCCAAGCGGCTCAAGGCGGCGGTCGGCGGTCTCGCGACCTTCGTCGTGCACGACTTCACCGACGTCCCGCTGGAGGAGTGCCTGCGCCGGGACGCCGCGCGCGAGCGCCAGGTCGGCGAGGAAATCATCCGCATCCTGGCCGAGAAGCACGAGAAGGCCCGGCGGGGAGGCTGGCGGCTGACGTCGGAGTGGATGAACGGCGGGGCGAGCGGGGTGGCCGCGCCGCCCGTGACGGAGTACGTCCCCGACCCGGCCCTGCCGGCGGCGGTGATGTGCGACATCGACGGCACGCTGGCCCTGACCGGTGACCGGGGCCCGTACGACTTCTCGCGCTGCGAGCTCGACCTGCTCAACGAGTCGGTACGGCACGCGCTCGACGCCTTCCGGCGCGCCGACGGCGACGTGATCGTGCTGCTGTCGGGGCGCGGCGAGGAGCACCGTCCGCAGACGGAGTCCTGGCTGCGGCGCCACGAGGTGCCGTACGACGAGCTGTGGATGCGCGCGGCGGGCGACACGCGCCGCGACGACGTGGTGAAGGCGGAGCTCTTCGACACGCATGTGCGCCACCGGTACGCGGTACGGGTCTCGCTCGACGACCGGGACCGGGTGGTCGCGATCTGGCGCCGGATGGGCCTGCCCACCTGGCAGGTCAACTACGGCGACTTCTGAGGGCCCGGCCGCCGTGAACGCAGTGAACGCCATGCGCAAGGTGCTGATCGTGGACGGCGCGAACGTCGTCGGCTCGGTGCCGGACGGCTGGTGGCGGGACCGGCGGGGCGCGGCCGTCCGGCTGCGCGACCTGCTGGCCGGCCGGGGCGGGGACGAGGAGATCGTCCTCGTCGTCGAAGGCGCCGCCCGGGGCGTCGAGTCCGTTCCCGGTGTACGGGTGGACTCGGCGCCGGGGAGCGGTGACGACCGGATCGTGGAGCTGGCCGCCGCGTATGCGGAGCGCGGCTGCGTCGTGGTCACGGCCGACCGTGAACTGCGGGAACGGGTCCGGGCGTACGGCGTGGAGTGTGTGGGTCCGCGTGCCGTACGCCCGGTGGACTGACTGCTGACCCGCTTGGCTGCCGGCCTGCCTGGCTACCCGTCGGCCGGCCGGGACCGGGTCAGCGGCAGTACTTGACCTCGGAGAGGTTCTTGACGTAGCGGGCGGAGACCCAGCGCTCCTTGTCGTAGGCGCGCTTGGGCGCCTGGGCGTCGTGCTCCCAGTCGCCGTTCTTCTCGGCCAGGCGGTACCAGATGCGGTTGCCGTCGACCTTGTCACCGTACTTCTTGCACTCGATCTCGACCTTGCTGTGCGGGTACACGTGGCCGAGGGACTGCGCGTGGGTGCTCGGCTTGCTGCGGACCGTCAGCGGGCCCTTCGACACGACCTTGCCGATGACGTACTTCTCGGGATACACGCCGGGCTCCGCGGACCCTCCGCCGACGACGATCTCCCGCGGGGGCAGGTTCTCCGGACCGTCGTCGGCGACGGCGGCGCCCGCTCCGACCAGACCGAGAACCAGGCTGCCGGTGGCGAGAGCGAGGGTGGTTCTGGTGGGCTTCAGCATGAGCCGGCTCCTCTACGAAGACATCCACCCGGCCGCGACGCGCGGCACGGGGCGGCAACCAGGCGGTCGCCAGGGACGACTATGACGAGGGCGGGGCGTGTAGCCCCGGTGGCTCACCGTCGTTTAACCCGATATGACCAATTTGCCCCGCCGGAGTGCGGGGCCGTGTCCGCCCCGGGGTGCGGGCGGTGGCGGCCCGCGCGAGAGTGGGTGCCATGGGTATCGATGACTACGGCGGCGGCGCCGGCGCACACGAGAGCGGCGTCCTCGTCGTGACGACCAACGACGTCCCCGGCTACCGGGTGGAGCGCGTCATCGGCGAGGTCTTCGGCCTCACCGTCCGCTCCCGCCACCTGGGCAGCCAGATCGGCGCGGGCCTGAAGTCGATGATCGGCGGCGAACTGAAGGGCCTGACCAAGACCCTGGTGGAGACCCGGAACCAGGCCATGGACCGGCTCATCGAGCAGGCGAAGGCGCGCGGCGGCAACGCCGTGCTGATGATGCGCTTCGACGTCACCGACGCCCAGGACGTCGGGACCGAGGTGTGCGCGTACGGGACGGCCGTCGTCCTTGTCCCCGCCTCCGCCTGACCCCGCCCCCCGGCCCCGCCCCCGCTCCCGGCCCCGGCCCCCGAGGGCGCGCACCGGGATGCGATGCTCCCTCCGTGAGCGAACCACGTGAGGTTGTCGTCGTCCGCCGGCCGGGTCGTGACCTTTGTGCCCAGGACGGGTTGGCGGGACTGCTGACCGCCTACCACCTGAGGACGCAGGAGGAGAAGGGCGAGGCCGTCTCCGGCGCGGACGCACTGCCCGACCGCTACCGCGCGGAGATCGCGGATCCGCAGCTGGCCTTCGCCCGCGATGACGTGCTGCTGGCATCGATCGGCGACACCGCGGTGGGCTGCCTGGTGGTGGCCGCCCCCGTGGACGGGCGGTCCGAGGTCAAGAGGCTCTGGACGGACCCGGAGTTCCGCGGGCTGGGCATCGCGCGCCGTCTCGTCGGCGCCGCGCTGACGCATGCCGAGGCGAGCGGCCTCGATGCGGTCCGGCTCTCGGTGTGGCAGTGGCGGGCAGGCGCGATCGCCCTGTACGAACGGCTCGGATTCACCGTCACCGGGTCGTGGGACGAGCGGGACCGGCTGGTCTGCATGGAACGTTCCGTGTGAGGGGAACACGCCGCTGCAGGTGAGCCGGTCCGGCCCGTCGGGCTCACGCCCTGCCCACGGCCGGGCCTACCGCTTCCAGAGCGTCACTTCGGTGAGGTACGTCGGGACCGTGTAGTTCTTCTCGGTCGAGGGCTCGAGACTGACGATCTTCACCATGGCCAGGTTGCCCTTCGACGTGACGGTGCACAACAGGTCGCCCTGGACGATGGTGCTGTCCGCGCCGGTGACGTCCGCCTCCCGCAGCCGGTTGGGGATGGGGTCGGTGGCGGCCCCGGTCTCGCACTGTTCGGGGGTGGGACCCTTGCTCTTGCCGAAGGAGGTCGAGGTCCGGATCCCGTCGTAACCCATCGTCAGCTCCTGGTCCGACGAGCTGATCTCGCCGGTCGTGGCCACCTTGGGGAAGTCCAGGTCGACGTCGTTGTACTTGCCGAACTCCCTGGGCGCCAGGAGCTTCAACGGCTTGTCCTTGAACACCGCGGTGTAGGTGCGCCCGGAGGGCGAGGCGTTGGGCGAGGACGAGGACGACGACGAGGCGGAGGGTGTCGAGCCGCCGGTCTGCGCCGCCGGCGCCGCGTCCTTCGGGGCGTCCGCCGTCTTCTCCTTGCTGTCGCCCGCGGTCTGCTTCGCGCCGCTGTCGTCCCCGCGCGTGAGGTACCAGGTGCCGCCCGCGGCGAGGGCGACGGCCAGGACACCCGCGCCGACGACCAGCGGCACACGGCTGCGCCGCGCCGCCGGGGCGGGGGCGGCCGGTCCGGCCGGTGCGCCGTAGGCCGGGGCGGCGTAGGCGGGAGCGGCGGTGGGGGCGCCGTACAACGGCGGGTGCGGGCCGCCCGCCGGGCCCGGGCCGCCCGGGCCCTGCGTCGGCGCGTACGCCGGGGGGACCGGCCCGGAGGCCTGCGTGGGCGCGTACGCGGGCGGGGCCGGGGCGTGCGCAGGTGCCGGGACGTGCGTCGGGGCCGGGACCGGCGCCTGGGCCTGTGCCTGCGCGGACCGCTCGCGCCGGGCGATCTCCGCGGCCAGCGGCGCGGGCAGCCAGCCGTCGAAGTCCCGCAGTTCCCGGCCCGCCGCCCGGCCGCACCACTCGGCGAGCTCGGCCGGGGTGGGCCGCTGCGCGGCATCGGAGTGCAGGCAGCGCTCCAGCAGCTGGCGCAGCGGCTCCGGGTAGCCGCTCAGGTCCGGCGCCTGCTGCGGGGTGTTGGCTATCGCGGCGGCGATCGAGAGGCCCCCGCCGTCGCCGTACGGGTGGCGGCCGGTGGCCGTGACCGCCGCGATCAGACCCAGCGCGAAGACGTCGGTCGCCGCGGTGACCGTCCGGCCGAGCGCGTGCTCGGGGGACATGTACTGCGGCGTCCCGATGAACCCGCCGCTGCGCGTCAGCTGGGTGGTGTCGGTGGCCCGCGCGATACCGAAGTCGATCACCCACGGGCCGTTCGAACCGAGCAGGATGTTGCTCGGCTTGAGGTCGCGGTGCACCACCGAGGCGGCGTGGATCGAGTGCAGGGCCTGCGCCGTGCAGCCGATCAGCTGGAACACCGCGGGCAGCGGCAGCGGGCCGTGTGTGGCGAGGGCGTCGTCGAGCGCCAGACCCGGCACGAACGCGGTGGCCAGCCAGGGCTGTTCACCACTGGTGTCGTGGTCGAGCACCGGCACGATGTGGTACCCCTGCACGCGGCGGGCTGCCTGCACCTCGCGTTCGAAGCGGACCCGAAAGTCCTGCTCCTGGGCGAACTCGCGGCGGATGACCTTCAGGGCCACCGGCTGGTTCCCGCGGGTCCGCGAGAGGTAGACGGAGCCCATACCGCCTTCGCCGATCTTCGCGAGCAGCCGGTAGCCGGCGATCTCCTGCGGATCCTCCGGACCGAGCGGTCTCAGTACGGCGTCGTCGGTGTTGGACATGGGCTCCCCCTTGATGATCACTGACCTCCGATCCTAACGGGGACCGTCGCCTGCCACGGCACCGCGCCGGTACGGTGGTGCTCCGGAGGCGAAGGGGCGGCCCGATGAGTCAACGCAAGTCGGCGGCAGAGGTGTTCGACGATCTGGGGGAGCGCTACGAGGAGGTGTTCGGGCGGGTTCCCGGCCAACT
This sequence comes from Streptomyces sp. NPDC030021, assembly GCF_055574035.1. Lineage (NCBI taxonomy): Bacteria > Bacillati > Actinomycetota > Actinomycetes > Kitasatosporales > Streptomycetaceae > Streptomyces > Streptomyces sp. NPDC030021. The sequence continues at coordinate 277,059 of NZ_JBVIAH010000004.1, read as the reverse complement.
GGCGGCCCTGGACTGGCTCACCGGCCGACTGCCCGCCGGAGCAAGGGTGTTGGACGTGGGCAGCGGCACCGGACGGCCCACCGCCGAGACGCTGGTCCGGGCCGGCTGCGCCGTCACCGGCATCGACGTCTCGGCGGCCATGGTCGAACTGGCCCGCGCCAGAGTCCCGCAGGCCCGCTTCGAGCAGGCCGACGTACGGACCTACACGCCCGAGCGGGCCGGCTTCGACGCGGTGTGCTCCTTCTTCCCGCTGCTGGTGATGGACCAGCCGGAGGTCGCGGGGGCGCTGGACCGCATGGCGTCCTGGGTCGCGCCGGGCGGGTACTTCGTGATGGCCACGGTGCCGGGGGACATCCGGGGCCTGGACATCGAGTGGATGGGCCACGAGGTCACCGTCAGCAGCCTCTCCACGGCGGACCACCTGGCCAGGTTCGCCGGCCTGGGCCTGGAGGTGCTGCACCACCACACCGCGCACTTCCAGCCCGCCGACGACCGGGCGGGCCCGGAGGAGCACCTCTTCTGCTACGCGCGCCGGAGCGTGTGAGGGGTCGTCGGACCGGGCCGGCGAGTGTGCCGCTGCCCCGGGCGAGCGCGACCGCCGCGCGCGCGGGCCCTTGCATCGTGCCACTGCTACGACGACTTCAAGGCCCCGTACCGCAGACCGGAGTACTGGATCCGGGACGTCCGGCCGCAGGACCGGTTGCGCAAGCCCGTCCTGCGGACCTGCGACGTCCACGCGGCGGTACGCGAGCTGGAGCGGCTGACCGCAGACTTCACGCCGGCGGAGCAGTTGCGCCCGGGGCGCCGTCAGACGGGCCTGCATCGTGGCGTCGGGCTCAGGGCCTGTCGGCGAAGTCCCGCCCGGCCCGTGGCGCCCGTGCGCCCTCCCGCGGGGCACGGTCCGGACGCAGGCCCGCGGCCAGCCCCGCGATCACCACCAGCAGGCCCAGCCACACCGCCGGGCCCGGGACCCCGCTGCCCGTGAGGACACCCGCACCGGTCGCGGCCAGGGGCGCGATCCCGGCCAGCAGGCCCGCGCGGCCGGCGCCCACAGCGGCCACCGTCCGGTACCAGAGCAGGAAGGCCACCGCCGTCACCATGACGGCGAGGTAGCCGGCGGCCGCCCACTGGGCCCGCCCCAGCGACGACAGCCCGGCCGGGCTGTCGAAGGCGACCGCGAGGCCCGCGAGCATCAGCGCGCCCAGCCACACCGCGTGCACGGACACCCCCCACGCCCCGTGCCGGCGCAGCACCGGGACCGCGAGCAGGGTGAAGGCGGCCTCGCAGCCCAGCGCGAGGGCCGCCCAGGCCACCCCCGCGGCGTCCGTCCGGCCCGTCCCCTCGACCAGGACCGCCCCGGCCACCACCACCGGAGCCGCCAGCAGCACCCGACGGCTGGGCCGCCGCCCTTCCAGGAAGGGACCGAGCAGACCCAGCAGGATCGGTACGGAGGCCACCGCGACGGCGATGACGGCCGGTTCGGCGTGCGCGACGCCGCGCACCACGGCCACGTTGAACAGCACCAGCCCGGTCGCCGCGATCCCGGCCAGCCACAGCCACTCCCGGCCCCGCGGCCGGTGGAGGGCCACCCGGGCGGCCCGGGCCAGGCCGAACAGCAGCAGCGCGGCGGCCGCGTACCGGACGGCCTGGGTGGCGAACAGCGGGGCGTCGACGAGCGCCCGCGAGACCGTGACGCTGCTGCCGACCAGCGCCATTCCGGCGATCCCCGGAAGCAGGTCACGGAACGCGGTGGAGTCGGCGGGAGTGGCGGAGGAAGAAGGGGACGTGGCGGACGTGGCGGACGTGGCGGATGTGGGGGTGGAGGCGGGCTGTGTCTGCATGGGAGCCAGCGTGGCCGCACAATGGCCCCATGAGCAGGTCCAATGAAGGTGCCACCGAGGGGTCCAAAAGCCCGAGCGGCTCGGACTTCCTCCAGCTCGACGTCGGCCAGGCCCCACCGGGCGGCCGCACCGAATGGCTGGCGGGTCGGCTCCGCGCAGCCATCGCCGACGGCACCCTCCCGGTCGGCAGCCGGCTCCCGGCCAGTCGTGTCCTCGCCGCCGAACTGCGCGTCTCCCGGGGGCTCGTCACCGAGGCCTACCAGCGCCTCGCCGAGACCGGCCAGGTCAGCGGCCGGGGCCGGGGCGGCACCGTGGTCGTCGCCGCGCCACCACCGGTGGCCACCGGCTCCCGCCCACCGGAGCGCGGCGGGCTCGTGGACGCCCTGCGTGCCGTGCCGTGCCGGATCGACCTCTCGCCCGGGGTGCCCGACCTCACCGCGTTCCCGCGTACGGCCTGGCTGCAGGCCGAGCGCCGGGTCCTCGCCTCGCTCACCCCGGCCGACTTCGGCTACGGCAACCCCCAGGGCGCCCCCGCACTGCGCGAGGCGGTCGTCGGCTGGCTGGCCCGGAACCGGGGGATCCGGGCCGACCCCGACGAGGTGGTCGTCGTCGCGGGTGTCGCCCAGGCGCTGGCGCTGCTGGCGCACGTCCTGCGGGAGGAAGGCGTCCACCGGATCGCGGTGGAGGACCCGGGCTCGCTGGGCGCCCGGCAGCAACTGGAGTACGGGCGGCTGGAGCCGGTACCCGTACGGGTGGACGAGGCCGGGCTGGACGTGGCCGCGCTGCGGGCGAGCGGGGCCGGTGCCGTCCTGCTCACCCCGGCGCACCAGTTCCCGACCGGGGTCGTCCTCGACGGCGAGCGCCGCCGCGACCTGCTCGGCTGGGCGGCCGCCGGGGGACTGGTCGTCGAGGACGACTACGACGCCGAGCACCGCTACGACCGGGCCCCCGTCCCCGCCCTGCGCGCCCTGCTGCCCGAGGCGGTCTGCTACGCCGGCAGCGTGTCCAAGCTCCTCGCCCCCGCCCTGCGCCTGGGCTGGCTGCTGGTCCCGCCGCGCCTGCGCGACGCCGTGACCGCCGCCAAGCGCTACGCCGACCTCGGCAATCCGGTCCTCGCCCAGCTGGTCCTCGCCCGGCTGATGGACTCGGGCGAACTGGAACGGCACCTGCGCTACGTCCGGCGCCGCCACCGCCGCCGCCGCGACGCCATGCTCCGGGCCGTCGCCGAGCTGCTGCCCGGCGCCCGGGTGCACGGCGCGGCGGCCGGGCTGCACCTGATGGTCACCTTCGACGGCGCCGGCTTCGACGACACGGCCCTGGCCTCGGCGGCCCTGGCCCTGGGGGTCAAGACCCACCCGCTGTCCTGGCACCGCGTCCGGCCGGGCCCGCCAGGCCTGATCCTCGGCTACGCGGCCGGCTCGGCCGGAGAGATCGAGGAGGGCATCGCCACCCTGGCCACGGCCCTGGGGAGGGTCGCCGGCGGGCGCCCGGAAACCGGTCGGAAAGTTTTTCCGGAACGGCGGCAACCTCCCGGGGGGTCGCGCGTCGTGCGGGGGTGAAGGGCGCAGTCCCGCGTCCTCGACCCGACCGTGGAGAACCACCGTGAAGAACCTGAAGCGTGTCCCCCTGGCCTTCCGCCGGACGGCCTTCACCGCTGCCGCCGCCGGAGTGGCCGTCGCCCTCGCCGGTCCCGCCTTCGCCGCGAGCGGCAGCTCGGCCACGCCCTCCCCGTCGGTCAGCGTGCCCGCCGGCGCCTCCCCCACGGCGGGCGGGCCCAAGCCCACCCCGTCGATGGGCACCCCGCCGAGCGCGTCCCCGAGCGCGGCCCCCGGCGCGTCCCCGAGCGCGGCCCCCGGCGTCGTCACGCCGGCCCCCGGTTCGAGCACCAGGCCCAGTGCGTCGCCCTCCGAGCCCTCCGCCGCTCCCGGCGCGGCGGAGCTCGCGCATACTGGCTCCTCGGCGACGACCATCGCCATGGGGGCGGGGGCCACGGGTCTGGTCCTCGCCGGCGCGGGAGCCCTGTACGCCGTACGGCGCCGCGCGAACAGCTGAGGAATCCCGTGCTCCGACTCGCATCACCCGTCGGCCCCCTCACGCCCGGCTTCGGCCGGGCGTGGCGGGGCCTTTGGTCGTTGCTGCGCGGGGACCGTTCCGCCCCGCCCGTCTCCCCGCGGTCGTACGGCTCCTCGTACGGCTCCTCGTACGGATCCCCGTACGGCTCCTGGTCCCCGTACGACCCCACGGCTCACGGCGACCAGCGGCCACCCACCGTCAGCGAGCTCTACCACGCGCACCGGCTGCGGATGGTCCGCCTCGCGGTGCTGCTCGTCGACGACCTGGCCACCGCCGAGGACGTGGTCCAGGACGCCTTCACCGCCCTCTACCGGCGGCACGGGGAGCAGATCACCGAGGTCGACAACGCCCTGGGCTACCTGCGCACCGCGGTGGTCAACACCTCGCGCTCGGTGCTGCGCCGCCGGCGTACCGTCCGGGCCTGGACCCCGCCCGTGGCGGCCGACATACCGTCCGCCGAGGACCACGTGGTCCTGGACGAGGCGCACCGCGAGGTGCTCGCCGCGCTCGGCCGGCTCACGCCGCGCCGCCGCCAGGTGCTGGTGCTGCGGTACTGGGCCGATCTCAGCGAGGCGGAGATCGCGGCCACCCTCGGGATCAGCCGGGGAGCGGTGAAGTCCAACGCGAGCCGCGGCCTGGACGCCCTGGAACGGATTCTGGAGGGACGGATATGACGCGTGACGGCGAACGCCTCACCGAGCGCCCCGTCGAGCGCCGGCTGCGGCAGGCCCTCGACGCGCGCGCGGACAGCATCGACGTCCGCCGGCTGCGGCCCGCGGAACCGCCGGGGGCGCACCTGGGACGGCTGCCGATGGCCGGGCTGCGGCGGTTCGCGCTGCCGCTGGCGGGCCTGGCGGCGGCAGCGGCGGCCGCCGGGATCGGCTACCTGCTGCTCGCCCCGGATCCGTCGCCCGGCCCGGGGCTGCCGGCCACCCCACCGCGGATCACGGCCCCCGGCCCGTCCCCGCAGGACCCGACGTCACCCGCCCCGAGCCCCTCCGGATCCGGGCGCCCGACCCCGTCCGTGTCCTCGCCCCCCACCGGTTTGGTCAGCCCGTCGGTCCCGGTCTCACCCAGGGCATCGGGGTCACAGACCCCGTCGGCGAGCCCGTCCGCCGCGCGCGGAGGCATCGTCACGTCCTCGCCGTCGTCGAGCTTCGCCCCGCGCTAGCGGGGCCGCCCGGTCAGCCCCGGAGGTTCTCCACCGCCGTGACCAGCGGGGCGAGTTCAGGTGTGCGCGAGGCCTCGTCCAAGGCCTCGCGCAGGGCGGTGTCATTGGTGGGGCGGGCCGCGGCCAGGAGGGCCAGGCCCGCCTCGCTGACGTCGGTGTAGATGCCCCGCCGGTCGGTGTCGCAGATGTAGCGGTTCAGCAGGCCGCGGTCCTCCAGCCTGCTCACCAGCCGGGTCGTCGCGCTCTGGCTGAGCACCACCGAGTCGGCGACCTGGTGCATCCGCAGGTGCCCGCCCGGGCCGTTGTGCTGGCGGCTGAGGACGTCGAGCAGCGAGTACTCGCGCACGCTGAGGCCGTGGCCGGCCTGCAGGGCCCGTTCGATGTGCGCCTCGATCCGTCCGTGCAGGAGGGAGAGGGCGCACCAGCCCTGGGAGAGGGCGGTCAGCGCGCTGTCCGTGGCCGTCATGGGCTCCTCCGTCGAAGCGTCCCGGGCTGGGGTGTGTGACCACCAGGATAGTCCACACGCGCAATAGCCCGCGCTTGCAAATATCCCGCGTCTGCAATTAATGTGGACGCATGCAAGCGGCGATCGCAATCAATCGCCCCGGATCGCCCTCGAACGCTCTCCATCGCCCTAGATCGCGATCACGCCGTCGCCCCGCGCAGCCCGCACCACCCCCTCCCCTGAAGGACACCTCCCCCATGCCTCTCGCACTCCTCGCCCTCGCCGTCGGGGCCTTCGGGATCGGCACCACCGAATTCGTGATCATGGGCCTGCTTCCCGAGGTCGCCGGCACGTACGGGGTCTCGATCCCCACCGCGGGCTTCCTGGTCACCGGCTACGCCCTCGGCGTCGTCCTCGGCGCGCCCCTCATGACCGTGCTCGGCACCCGCATTCCCCGCAAGCGCATGCTGATGCTGCTCATGGGCCTCTTCATCGCGGGCAACGTGCTCTCCGCCCTCGCCCCCGCCTTCGGCGTCATGCTCGCCGGCCGCGTCGTCGCCTCACTCGCCCACGGCGCCTTCTTCGGCATCGGCGCGGTCGTCGCCGCCGGACTCGTCGCCCCCGAGAAGAAGGCCGGCGCGATCGCCATGATGTTCACCGGACTGACGGTCGCCAACGTCGTCGGCGTCCCCCTCGGCACGTTCGTCGGCCAGACCCTCGGCTGGCGCGTCACCTTCCTGATCGTCGCCGCGCTCGGCGTCGCCGGCCTGCTCGGCATCGCCCGGCTGGTACCCGAGCTGCCCCGGCCCGAGGGCGGCGTACGGATCCGCCGCGAGCTCGCCGCCTTCCGCAACGTCCAGGTGCTGCTCGCCATGGCGATGACCGTGCTCGGCTTCGGCGGCGTCTTCGCCGCGATCACCTACGTCACCCCGATGATGACGAACGTCGCGGGCTTCGCCGACACCTCCGTCACCTGGCTCCTCGTCCTCTTCGGCCTGGGCATGGTGGCCGGCAACCTCCTCGGCGGCCGCTACGCCGACCGCGCGCTGATGCCGATGCTGTACGTGGCCCTGGGCGCCCTGGCTGTCACCCTCGCCGTCTTCACCCTCACCGCCCACACCAAGGCCGGCGCGGCCGTCACCCTCGTACTGATCGGCGCCCTCGGCTTCGCCACGGTGCCGCCGCTCCAGAAGCGCGTCCTGGACCAGGCCGCCGGGGCGCCCACCCTGGCCTCGGCCGTCAACATCGGCGCCTTCAACCTCGGCAACGCCCTCGCCGCCTGGCTCGGCGGGCTGGTGATCGCCGCCGGACTCGGCTGGACCGCCCCCAACTGGGTCGGCGCGGCGCTGGCCGCCTCCGCCCTGGTGCTCGCCCTCGTCTCCGGCGCGCTGGAACGCCGTACGACGCGGCGCGCGGCCCGCGGCGACCGGGGCACGGCCGTGGTGGCTGCCGACGCACCCGAGGCCGCCGTGGCCGTCCCCGCCCACCACTGATCCACCCCCCTTCCCCCGTACGCACGCACCCCCGCCCAGCAAGGAGAAACACCGCATGTCCACCCCCACCCGCACCGCCGTCGCCCCCCTGACCACCGAGGATGCCGAGCTGCTCGTCGCCACCGCCCAGGCCGCCGCCGAAGCGGCCGGGGCCGCGGTCAGCGTCACCGTCCTCGACGCCGGCGGCCACCTGCTCGCCTTCCGACGCGACGACCGCGCCGTGCTGATCTCCGGCGAGACCAGCACCCGCAAGGCCTACACCGCGCTCCAGCTGAACGCGCCCACCGCCGACCTGGTCGAAGCCGTCCGGCCCGGCGGGCCCTTCCACACCCTGCCCACGGCCCTCGACCGGCCCCTGCTGTTCATCGCGGGCGGGCTGCCCGTCCACCGCGACGGCCGCCTCATCGGCGCCATCGGCGTCGGCGGCGGCGCCCCCGACCAGGACCACGGCTTCGCCGCCGCCGCGCGGGACGCCCTCGTCTGAGACCGCCCGGGACCGCCGGGTAGCGCGCCCGTGTCCCCCGTGCCACGTTGGTACGGGGGACACGGGCACATGATGAGCACACCGAGACGGCACACGAGGGTCCGCACCATCGCGACGGCAACGGTCGCCGCGCTGGTCACCCTTGCCCTCCCAGGCTGCACGGCCGCCTCGGACGAGGCGCGCGCCCGCGGCCCCGCCGACTCCTCCACCGCCGCCTCCGCGACGGCGGCGCGCCCGGCCGAAGCCGCCCCCACCCCCACCCCCACACCGACCCCCTCCTACCCCCTGTCCACCGCCCCGCGCACCATCCCGGCGGTACGGGAGCACGTACCCGCCCGCGGCCCCGGCTGGAAGCCCACCGCCGACGCCCGCGTGGTCGTCGCCCCGGACGACACCGCCGCGCTCGCCGACGAGGCCAAGCTGCTCGCCGGTGAACTGCGCATCGGATACGGGGAGTCGGCGGCGCCGCGGGCCGGGGACGTGGAGCTGTCCCTGGACGCGGGGGCCGCGGGAGGGCCCGAGTCGTACACCCTCGACGTCAAGGACGGCCGCGTCCGGATCAACGGCCCCGACCAGGCCGGGGTCTTCTACGGCACGCGCACCCTCAAGCAGGCGGTGAAGAGCGGCGGTTCGGCCCCCGAGGGCACCGTGCGCGACGCCCCCGCCAAACCGCAGCGCGGCCTCAACCTCGACATAGCCCGCAAGTACTTCTCCCCGGACTGGATCGAGGACCGGCTGCGCGAGATGGCCGACCTCAAGCTCAACCAGCTCGGCCTGCACTTCTCCGACGACCAGGCCTTCCGCATCCAGTCCGACACGCACCCCGAGATCGTCTCCACCCCGCACCTCACCAAGGCCCAGGTCCGCGAGATCAACGCGCTCGCCGCCCGGCTGCACATCACGGTCGTTCCCGAGATCGACTCGCCCGGCCACCTCGGCGCTGTCCTGCGCGCCCACCCCGACCTGCAGCTGCGCGACACGCAGGGGCGGGCGGTCAAGGGGGCCGTGGACATATCGAACCCGGCGTCCGCCAAGCTCGTGGACGAGCTGCTGCGCGAGTACATCCCGCTCTTCCCCGGCGGGGCCTGGCACCTGGGCGCCGACGAGTACCAGGCACTGGTCTACCGCGACCCGCAGGCCTCCTTCCCCCAGCTCGCCCGTGCCGCCCAGCAGCGGTACGGGCCCTCGGCGCGGGTCCAGGACCTGGCGACGGGCTGGCTGAACGACCGCGCCGACGTGGTCCGGCCGTCGGGGAAGGCACTCAAGGCGTGGAACGACGGGTTCTTCGCGGGCGGGGTGACGAGCGCCGCCAAGGACATCCAGGTCGAGTACTGGACCGGCAAGGAGAACGGCGCCCGGCCGCCGCTGGAGTACCTCCGCGAGGGCCGCAAGCTCGTCAACCTCAACGACGAGTTCCTCTACTACGTGCTGGGGGAGCCCAACCAGTTCACGTACCCCACCGGGAAGCGGATCTACGAACAGTGGACCCCGCTCGTCCTGCGCGGCACGACCCCCGTCCCGGCCTCGTACGGGCCGCAGATCCTGGGCGGGCGCCTCGCGATCTGGAGTGACCTGGCCGGCGCCCAGACCCAGGCCCAGGTGGCCGCGGGCATCCAGGCTCCGCTGGCCGCGCTCTCCCAGAAGGTGTGGGACGCCCGCACGCCCCAGCTGCCCTGGACCGACTTCAAGGCCCTCGCAGACCGGCTCTGACCGGCCCCCGGTCTCCGCGTTCCCCCGATCTCCGCGGGGCTCTGCCCCCTAAGGGCTGTCCCGTAATCCCCGGTGGATCAGCGCACGGCGTCAGATGCGGTGCATCGCAAGGCGGAGGGGCGCCCGCATACTGGGCGTATTCGGGTGCTCCGACAACGCGGCGAGGTGCCGTAGCTGGCGTCGTGCGCCCGCCGGGGATTACGGGACAGCCCTTAGGGCCGCCCCGTACGGTCGACGCGCTGCCGGCGACGCTGGAGCCACTGGCCGACCAGCGGCAGCGCCAGGACCACCGCCGACGTCCAGACGGCGGCGAAAACCCAGATCAGGAGCCGCGAGACGGTGATCGAGGCCGCCACGAACAGCACCGCCGCCACCACACCGAGCAGCCAGGCGGCCACGGTGCGGTGACGCCGGTGCGACGTCGACCGCAGGATCCGGTCGAGGGAACGGTCACCCTTGAGTTCGGCCTCGATCGCGGAGAGGGCGCGCTGCTCGCGATCGGAGAGTCCGGCTCCGTCCATCACGACGTACCTCCGCCGGCTGCTGCCGTCGGGCGCGGGTCGCAGCCTCTGGCCTGGGAATACCCTGCCTGACGCCGCCCAACCCCCGGAGGAAGCCGTGACTGCGGGCCCCGGTCACCAGATGGAGTTGACCCACTCCGGGTGGTCGATGAACGGGTTGCGGTTGTGCTGGAACTGGTCGAATATGACCTGGTTCCGGCGCTGCTCGAAGGCGTCCGGCGGGTCCATCTGGTTCCACTGCTTCAGCAGGCTGATCCTGCCGAAGAGGGGCGCGGAACCGTTGTTGACCTTGTCGTTCAGCTCCAGGTCCGCGAAGCCGTCACCACCGTCGTAGCGGACGGCCATGTACAGCAGCATCCGCGCCACGTCGCCCTTGACGGCGTCACGCGGCTCGAAGGAGTCGGCGTCGGTCAGGCTGCCCGGTGCCTCGCTCACCGGGCTGCCGCCCTTGTCGAAGTCCTTGTTGCCGCGGGTGCTGTTGACGGTGACGTCCTCCGGGCGCAGGTGGTGCAGGTCGGTGCCCGGGCCGGTGGCGGTGCCGAAGTCGCCGTGGCTCTTGGCCCAGACGTGCTCGCGGTTCCAGTCGTTGACCCCGCCGCCGTTCGTCGCCTTGGACTGGGAGCGGCCGGAGTAGACCAGGATGACGTTGTTGGGGTTCGCCGGGTCCTGGTCGGTCACCTTCAGGGCGTTCCACACACCCTCGTAGGTCACCTTCGACTGGTTCTTGATGATGTCGTGCAGGGCGGTCTTCAGGGCGGGCCCGGTCTTGCCCTGGGCGCTCGCGTAGTAGTCCGCGTACGGGTCCGCAGCGGCGGCCGCCGGGTTCTGCGCGGCGGTCGGGCGCTGCTGGCCGGCGGACGCGGCCGCCGGTACGGCGAACAGGGCGGCGGCGGCGGCGAGGCCGGCCGCCCAGGGGGTCAGGCGCGAGATTCTCATCGGGTGGGGGGTACCTCTCCATACGCACCGTCCCCGCCCGGGGAATTGGCGGAGTGTCAGTGGCAGAGCGAGGGTCACATTGTCATGTGCCGAACAGGTGAAAACCACGTGTCGGGAGTGGGGGATCTTCGTGTGTGCCGGTCGCGCGCCGCGGGCAGGGTAGCGGTGGCCCCCGGTGGGGCCGGAGCGACCATGACCAGCCCGATCTGGAGAAACCCATGGCAGTGAAGATCCTCATCGTGACCGGCGACGCGGCCGAGTCGCTGGAGGTCCTGTATCCGTACCAGCGCCTGCGCGAGGAGGGGTACGAGGTCCACATCGCGGCGCCGCAGGTGAAGAAACTGCGGTTCGTGGTCCACGACTTCGAGGAGGGCTTCGACACCTACACCGAGAAGCCCGGCTACACCTGGCCCGCCGACCTGGCCTTCGCGGACGTCGTCACCGAGGACTACGCGGCCCTGGTCGTCCCGGGCGGCCGGGCGCCGGAATACCTGCGCAACGACCCCGAAGTGCGCCGGATCCTGGCCGCCTTCGCGGAATCCGACAAGCCGATCGCCCAGATCTGCCACGGCCCGCTCATCACGGCCGCGGCCGGGGGCCTGACCGGCCGGCGGGTGACGGCATACCCGGCGCTGGAGCTGGACATGAAGGCGGCCGGGGCCGAGTTCGAGGACTCCGAGACCGTGGTCGACGGCACCCTGGTCTCGGCCCGGGCCTGGCCGGACCACTCGCGCTGGATGCGGGAGTTCCTGACGGTGCTGCGCGGCAAGGCCCCGGTGGCCTGAGCGGGATCACGGATCGCGGATCACACAGGCGGCCGTGACCCCCGTGCGAGGGGTCACGGCCGTCGGGTCGTGCCGTCGGGCGGCGCTTCCGGGCCGGACGGGGGGCGGGCCACCGCCCAGGAGCCGGGGTGCGGCCGACCGCGGAACGGGCGCGGCCACCGCCGCGGCGGAGGTCAGCTGACGGGAGTGATGGCCGGAGCCGGCTCGTACCTGTAGTTCTCGCCGAAGTTCTTCTTCACGGCCGTCTCCCAGGAGCCGTCCGCGACCATCTTCTTCAGCGCGTCGTTGATCTTGCGCTGGAGCTCCTTGTTGCCCTTCTTGACGCCGATGCCGTAGTTCTCGTTGCTCAGGTTCTGGCCGAGCAGCTTGAACTTGTTCTCGTTGCCCTTCCGGGCGGCGTATCCGGCCAGGATGGAGTTGTCGGTGGTCATGGCGTCGACCCGGCTCTCCTGGAGCGCGACGACGCAGTCCGCGTAGCCGGCCATCTCCAGCAGGCCCGCCTTGGGGGCGAGGTTCTTGCGGAGGTTCTCGGCCGAGGTGGAGCCGGAGACCGAGCACAGGCTCTTCGAATTGAGGTCCTCGGCCTTGGTGATCGAAGCGTCGCCGGCGCGCGTCAGCAGGTCCTGGTGCGCGACGAAGTACGGTCCGGCGAAGTCGACCTTCTCCTTGCGCTTGTCGTTGATCGAATAGCTCGCGACGACGAACTTGACCTCGTTGTACTGGAGCAGCAGCTCGCGGTCGTTGCTGTAGACCTGCTTGAATTCGATCTTGTCCGACTTGTAGCCGAGTTCCTTGGCCACGTAGGTGGCGACGTCGACGTCAAATCCGGAGAAGGTGCCGTCGGTCTCCCGCATGCCTATGCCGGGCTGGTCGAACTTGATGCCGATGGCGAGGGTCCCGTCCCCCTGGTTCCCATCGTCGAAGACGCCGCACCCGGAGGCGGTCAGGGCGATCGCGATCACTGCGGCGACCGCACCGGCCTGGGGAACCTTCATGCTGCACTCTTTCCTGGGCGAACGCGGGACGCGTCACCGGGATCGCCGGGGGCGTGTGGAACCGCGCGAATATGGGGGACGTCGGGACGCGTGTACGAGGAAGCTAGGAAGCGGAACGGCTTACCGTCACTAGATTTGAGCAAAACTTGAGGATAACGATCCGGTCAGCCGCAGATCGTGCGGTTGGCGCAGGTCGGAGCGGGGGATAGGGGCGGGCGCGGGAGCGGGTCCGGCGCGATGGGACGGAAATATGACCCTCTCGGGCGAATGGGCGTAAATCCGTTTTGTCCGTATCGTGAGGTCGCCCGCGTGCCGGTACGGCGCTCACCGGGCGGACGGCGACGACCGGGCCGGGTGGCCCAACCGGCCGAAATGGCCGGAAACGCACGATCGTTCGGGCCGGGCCGGCGGGTGCGTGGGATCATGGATGCGCAATGCCCGTGAGTGAAGGGGGAGTTCGGTGACCGGTGTACGCAAGGGGCTGGCCAGGGTGGAGTTCGCGCTGCGGTGGGACCCCAGCCCGACGGGCACGCCCGCGAACGACCTCGACATAGTCGCCGCGGTGTACGGCGCCACGGACCTCCACGGGACGCCCGTCCAGCTCGTGCACTTCGGCAGTCGGTCGCCCGACGGAACCATCACCTTGAACCGGGACAGCCACACCGGCCAGGGCTTCGGCTTCGACGAGGTGATGACCATCGAGCTGGACCGGATGGCACCGGAGTCGAGCCGGGTACTGGTCGGCGTGGTCATCCAGAACACCGACGCCGGCGTCGCCGACCGTACGAAGACCTTTGCCGACATCGGCGGCGCCGGATTCCGGATCCGCGAGGGCCACACCGACCTCGCCCAGGGTGACTTCGCGGCGCTGACCGCCGCCACCGCGGCCACCGTCGCCGAGTTCACCCGCGATGCGTCCGGCCCCTGGTCCTTCGACCTGCGGCTGCACGGGTTCGAAGCCGACCCGGAGGTGTTCGCCCGGACCATGGGCGCGCTCCGCTGAGGCCTGCCGGGTCGGTGCGGGGCTGTCCGGGCCGGTGCGGAGCCGCGCGGACCGGGCGGCGGCCACTCCTGGGGTGAGTGGTCGCCGCCCCGTCCGGGTGGCGCGCTGCCGCCGTCCCCACGAGGCAGCGCGGGCGGGTCGCCGTCAGGTCATCAGGACGGCGGCCCACCGGTTCAGGGGGCCTGACCGGCCGGGGGTCCGGTGGGACGGGAAGGCGTGAGACCCAGGGACGGGAGCATCACGGCGTCGACGAACCGGACCAGGTAGTCGGCGTCCGCGTACCGCCCCTCCAGCACCGGCCGGATCCGGAGCACGCCCATCAGCTGGGCGGGCAGGAACTCCACGGCCGGATGGTCCGCGGCGATCTCGCCGCGCGCCACGGCCCGTCCGACCATCTCGGCGAACGCGGCCAGCTCCGGCTCGACCAGCGCCTCGCGCAGGGCGGCCTGGAGTTCCTCGTCACTGAGCACGGCGTGCCCGAGGGCCTGCGTCAGCCGGGTGTCCCTGCCGGAGGTCCCGGCCGCGATCCGGGCCGCCTCGCGCAGATCGCCGGCCAGCGACCCGGTGTCCACCGCGACGAGGGTGCCGCGGCGGCCCGCGCGCAGGGCCGCGGCCACGAGCTGGGGCTTGGTCTTCCACTGCCGGTAGAGCGTCGACTTGCCGCAGCTGGCCCGGGCGGCGACGCCCTCCATGGTCAGGGCCTCGTAGCCGCACTCGCGCAGCTGCTCCAGGACGGCGTCGTAGAACTCCTGCTCACGCTCCGGGGTGATCTTGGAGCGGCGCGCGGGGGACGGTGTGGACGTCATGGATGCGGCTCTCCTCGGGGGCGCCTCGGCGGCAGGTTCCACTACGGAAGTGTACGGGAACGCGACCGTATCGGTACACCCGCGTATCGATACGCCAATGTATCGATACACTGGCGTGTCGCTGTGCGCGTAAACAGGAAGAGAGACCGGGGGATGAGCTCCCACACCACACCTGCCGGGCCGGCAGCCGGGCCGAGAGCCGCGCGCCGCCGCCTCATACGCGAGCTGCTGCTCGTCGCGGGCTTCTTCACCGTCTACAAGGCGGGCCGGCTGCTCTCGACCGACCGCACCGACGAGGCCTTCCGCAACGCGGCGCGCATATGGGACGCCGAGCGCTTCCTGCACCTGCCGGGCGAGGGCGCGATACAGCGGCTGCTGCTGCACGGGGACGCCCTCGTCACCACCGCGAACACCTACTACGCGGGCGTCCACTTCCCCGCGACCGCGCTCTTCCTGATCTGGCTCTACGTCCGGCGCCCCGCCCACTACCTGTGGACGCGCCGCGTGCTCGCCGGACTCACCGGAGCCGCCCTCGCCCTGCACCTGGCCTTCCCGCTCGCGCCCCCGCGCCTGCTCGACGCCGCGCGGCTCATCGACACCGCACAGGTCTACGGACCCACCGTCTACAAGGCCGCACCGGCCGAGGACACCCTGGCGAACCAGTTCGCCGCCATGCCCTCACTGCACTTCGGGTGGGCGCTGATGCTCGCGCTCGGCATGATCGCCGCCACCTCCTCGCGGTGGCGCTTCCTGTGGCTGCTGCACCCGCTGCTGACCCTGCTCGTGATAGTCGGCACCGCCAACCACTACTGGCTCGACGCCGCCGTGGCCGCCGCCCTGCTGTGGGCGGCCGTGCTGCTCATCCCGAAGCCGCGAACGAGCGAGCCGGATCCGGACCGGGGCGCGCGCCCGGGCCCGGACCGGGGAACGGGCTCGGAGTCCGGCCAGGACATCCCCGTACGAAGCCTGCCGCGCCCGCGGAGCGCGGACGCGGCCGTAGGAGCCGGACAATGAACGACACCACCCTCGCCGTCGGACTCTGCCTGGCTTCGGCCGTGGCCTACGCGGCTGCCGCCGTCGCCCAGGAACGGCTCGCCCGGGCCGCCGTCGCGCGCACCGCCAAGGCCCTGCTGGGCTCCGGTGCCTGGTGGTGGTCGGCCGGGCTGAACGCCGCCGCCGCGCTGCTGCACGCGGCGGCCCTGCGGTACGGCCCCCTCACCCTGGTGCAGCCGCTCGGCGCGCTCACCCTGGTGGCCGCCGTCCCGCTGGGGGCGCGCAGGTCCGGCCGCCGGGTGGCGGCCACCGAATGGCGGGGCACCCTGGCCACCGTCACCGGGCTCGGCCTGCTGCTGCTCCCGGCCTCCGGGCCGGCCCCCGACGACACCCTCACGCTGATCGAGGCGCTGGCCGTCTCCGGCGCGACCATCGCCGTGATCCTGATGCTGACCGCGGACAAGGACCCGCGCTCGGGCCTGCGCCACGCGACTGCCTCCGGGCTGGCCTCCGCGGCGGCCTCCGCCCTGACCCAGACGGTCGCCGTGGCGGCCGGTCGCGGCGGAGCCCTGCTCAGCGTCCGGGTCGTCTCCGTGGCCCTGCTCGTCATGGTGTTCGCCGTCGGCGGGATGCTGCTGTCGCAGCGGGCCTACCGCGGCGGACTGGGCGCCCCGCTGGCCGTGGTGAACCTCGCCAACCCGCTGGCCGCGGCCGCCATCGGCATGGTCCTGCTCGGCGAACGACTCCAGGGCGGAGTGCCGGGGCTGCTGCTGGCCGGCGCCGGGGCCTTCCTGGCCGCGCGCGGGGTGGTCCTGCTCACCCGGACGCCCTCCACCGGCGCGGGTCCGGGCGCCGGCCCCGTCACGGGCGCCGAGCTCCCCGTACCCGCCGGCCGCGTGGCGGTCTGAGCGGCGGAGAACCGATCCGCCCCCGGGCGCGTCCTCCGAGGAGAACGCCCGAACGACGAAACGACCGAAGCGGAGTGACCGGACATGGGGATCGTCAGCTGGATCATCCTGGGACTGCTGGCAGGGGGCATCGCCAAGGTCCTGCTGCCCGGCCGTGATCCCGGCGGCCTGATCGGGACCACCCTCATCGGCGTCGCCGGAGCCTTCATCGGCGGCTGGCTGTCGGCGAAGGTCCTGGACAAGCCCATCCAGACCGAGTTCTTCGACCTCGCCACCTGGGGCTCCGCCATCGCGGGCTCACTGGTCCTGCTGATCGGTTACCGCATCCTGTTCGGCAACTCCCGCAACTGACCCGGCCCCACGCGGTCCGGGCCGGCCCCACGCGGTCCGGGCCGGCCCCACGCGGTCCGGGCCGGCCCCACGCGGCCCACGCCCCGGCCCCGGTCGCGTCTCGCGCCGCCTCGAACCTGGCCCGCGTACGCGAGGCCGCCCGTCGGATTCCGGCCGATGTCCGGCTCGGGCCTCAGGACCGCCACCGGCGACAAGCACCTCGCCCGCCCGGGCAGCCGCCCCCCTCACGGGACGAGCCGCCTCGGTGAACCGCCCTGCGGCGCCGCAGGTTCGGCCGATTACGCTGGCCGCACCACCGCGACGTACGCGCACGAGCAGCGAGGAAACCGGTAGCCAGATGAGTGTCACCCCCGTCCCCACAGCCGACCTGTACGACGAGTACGGCGAGTCCCTGGCCATCTGTGCCACCGGGTTCCGCCAGTTCGGCGGCCGCCGGCTGTTCGCCGGCCCCGTACGGACCGCGCGCTGCCACGAGGACAACGCGCTGCTGCGCACCCTCCTCCACACGCCGGGCGAGGGCGCGGTGCTCGTCGTGGACGGCGGCGGCTCACCGCGTACCGCCCTCGTCGGCGACCTCATCGCGGGCGCGGCCGAGGCCAACGGCTGGGCCGGCCTGATCATCAACGGCTCGGTCCGCGACAGCGTCGCCCTCGGCGGGCTCGACCTCGGCATCAAGGCGCTCGGCACGGTCCCCCGCAAGAGCGGCAAGACCGGCGACGGCGCGGTCGACGAGCCCGTCACCATCGGCGACGTCACCTTCCGCGCCGGGGACACCGTCCACGCGGACGACGACGGCGTGGTCGTCCTGCCCCGCTGACGTGCGGACCGCTGACGTCCGGTCCGGAGCCGGCGGGACCGGGGCGGTTGAGAACCGGCCAGGGCCCGGGCTCGGGCCCTGGCACGGCCCCGGCGGGCCGGGTTTCACTGCGGGCCCATGAGACGACGACACCGGATCACCGGCCTGCTCGGCGCGATCGCGCTGACCGCCGCCACCCTGGCCGCCGCGGGACCCGCGTCCGCCGCCGGGACCCCGGCCGCGGACCCGCCGCCCGCCGAGTTCGGCACCGACTGGCACGACCCGCTCACCGCGGCCCCGCCCGTCGCCCGGCCCACGACCCGGTCCTGCCAGGTGACCCTCGCGGAGGCGCAGTTCCGCGACTTCACGCCCTACCGCGGCAGCTACGCACCGCCCGCCGCCTGCGGTGCGGCCGGCTGGGCCAAGGTGGTCCTGCGCCTCGACGGCAAGGTCAAGGGCCGCCAGTACGACCGCCTCGGCCACCTCTCCCTCGGCGGGGTCGAGATCCTGCGCACCTCCACCCCGCAGCCCTCGCCCGACGGCATCGCCTGGTCCGTCGAGAAGGACGTCACCCGCTACCGCGACACCCTCGCCCGCCCGCAGCCCGTCGAGATGCTCATCGGCAACGTCGTCGACGACACCTACACCGGTGTCATCGACGTCAAGGTGACCCTGACCTTCTACGCCGCCGACGGCCGCAACCCGGCTCCGGACACCCCCGACCGCGTCCTGCCCCTCACCACCCCCTCGGTCACCACCCCGCGCAACACGGAGCGCCTCCTCGCCGAGGTGTACGCCACCGGCTCGGGCGGCGGCTGCGAGGAGTACTGGTACATGACCACCCCGGACGCGGCCCCGTACTCCTGCAAGGCCGCCGACGGCCCGTACCGCGAGGTCCGGGTCTCCGTCGACGGACAGCTCGCCGGCATCGCCGCGCCCTTCCCCACCGTCTGGACCGGCGGCTGGTCCAACCCCTTCCTCTGGTACGTCACCCCCGGCCCGCGCGCCTTCGACGTCCAGCCGATCCGCTACGACCTCACCCCCTACGCCGCCCTCCTCAACGACGGCCGTCCGCACCGGATCGAGGTCTCCGTCGCCGGGGTTCCCGCCGGACAGAGCGGCTGGAGCACCCCCACCAACCTGCTGCTCTGGCAGGACGAGGGCCGGGAGGTCGTCACCGGCGCCCTGACCCGGTACGAGCGAAGCGATCCGGCCGGCCACTCCCGCTGGACGCCCGCGGCCCCCGGTGGACAGCACCGCCTGGACACCGAGGGCGGCCGCCGGCTGACCGTCGCCGGGCACCTGAACACCTCCCACGGCCGCGTGGCCACCACCGTCACCCGCGCCGTGCGGGGCACCTCCGTGCACCGCTGGACCGACGGCGAGAACCAGGACGCGCTCACCGGCACCTGGACCGACGAGGAGAGCGTGACGCGCGGGCCGGCCACCACCCGCACCGACCGCACCTACACGATGGACGGCGAGACCACCCTCGGCGCCGGCGACCGGCTGCGTACCGTCCTCTCGCTCGGCGACCGCGCCGACACCGTCACCCTGCGCGGCGGCAGGGCCGTCGACAGCTCCCGGCTCGACGACCGGTACACGGGCGACGCCACCTACACCGCGAACGTCCCGCGCGACCAGCGGCACGCGGTCGCCACCACGTCCGCCCGCTACCGGTTGTACGGGTCCGCAGCACCCGGCGGCTGTTACGACCGAACGGTCGCCACCGCTCAGGGCACGCTCACGGTGGACCGCCGACACTGCTGATCCGGCCGCCCCCTACGATGAGCGGCCATGGATACGAGTGAGGCCGGCAGACAGCTGATCGACGGCCGTTTCGAGCTGGTCGCCCCCCTGGGCAGCGGGGGCATGGGTACGGTGTGGCGCGCCCGCGACATCGCCCTGCACCGCGAGGTCGCGCTCAAGGAGGTGCGCCCGCCGGACCCGGCGACCGCTGCCGCCCAGCCCGGCCTCGCGGACCAGATGCGTGAACGCGCCGTCCGAGAGGCCCGCGCCCTCGCCCGTCTCGCCCACCCCCACGTCGTGACGATCCACCACATCGTCGAGCCCGCGGAGGGCACGGAGGGGCACCCGTGGATCGTCATGGAGATGGTCCGGGGCGGCTCCCTGCACGACCGTCTGGAGTCCGGCCCCGTGCCGCCCGCCGAGGCGGTGCGGCTCGGCCTCGACGTGCTGTCCGCGCTGCGCGCCGCGCACGCCGAGGGGATCCTCCACCGTGACGTGAAGCCCGCCAACGTGTTGCTGCGCCCCGACGGGTCGGCCGTGCTGACCGACTTCGGCATCGCCGCGCTGCACGACTCCACCGGACTCACCGCGACCGGCGTGCTGATCGGCTCCCCGGAGTACATCGCACCCGAACGTGTCCGCGGGGAGGAGGGGCTGGCCGCCTCCGACCTGTGGTCGCTGGGCATGCTGCTCTACGTGGCAGCGGAGGGGGTCCACCCGCTGCGCCGGGCCACCAGCCTGGCCACGGTCGTCGCGGTGCTCGACGAGCCGATCCCGGCGCCCGTGCGCTCCGGCCCGCTGGCGCCCGTACTGGACCGGCTGCTCGTACGGGACCCGGCCGCGCGGCCCGACGGGGCGCAGCTCGAACAACTGCTCCGGGACGCGAGCGCCGCTCTCGGATCCGGCTACGGGGCGGGCGCCGTGCCGGTCGCCGCCGCGCCGGCCGTCTCCGTGCCGGCCGCACCCGCCGCTCCCATCGCCCCGGGTCAGTACGGCCCGTACGGCGGCCCGTACGGGCCGCCCACCCCGCCGCCGTTCGGCCAGGGTGGCTCCCCCTACGGGGCTCCCACCACGCCCGTCCCGCTGACGAACGCACCGCGCAGGCGCCCGGCCCTGATCGGCGCGGCCCTCACGGTGGTGCTGGCGGCCGCCGTCGTCGGGATCGTCCGGTGGATGCCCGACGGGAACTCCGGCGACGACGACGCGGCCGATTCCCGTGCCACCCGGCCCGCCGTCGCCACCCCGGCCGGCACCCCGGCTTTCACCCCGGGCGCGAAGGCGAGCACGTCCAAGAGCGTCGCCGCCCGCGGCAGCATGCTCACCCCGCAGAACATCCGGATCGCCGTGGACGCGCTCAAGGAGAAGACCGGCACCACCACCTTCGTGGACCTCACCGTCTACGAGGGCTACGTCCTCGCCTCGATCCCCACCGCCCCCGGCGCCGACACCGTCGACGCCTGGCAGTACCGCGACGGCGCCGCCCAGCGCACGGGCCCGGACGGCACCGTGGAGGAGGGCGAGCCGCTCATCGACATGGCGACCGTCAACTGGGACGCGGTGCCCGGCCTCCTGGAGCAGTCCAAGAAGGAGTTCGGCATCGAGAAGCCGGCCTCGACCTATGTGATCATCGACCCCTGGATGATGGATCAGGTCCCCTGCATGCGGCCCTACGTCACCGACGAGTACGGTCGCGGCGGCTATCTGCTCGCGGGTATCGACGGCAAGGTCAAGAAGGTCACCAAGTTCTGACATCGTCCACCCGTACACACCTGCGGTCCGACAGGTTCAGGAGCACGACCACGATGCCCAGCTGGCGCACCACCCTCACGGCGGCCGGCATCTCCGGCACCCGGCTGCGGGAGGACTACACGCACGCCGCGCGCCGGGTCCTGCGCCGCGAGTCCGCCCCGTACCTGGCGCTGCGGCTGCTGGCCGCGCCGCCGCTGGTGCCCGCCCTCGCCGCGGGTCTCGCCTTCATGAACCTGGTCGACGACGTCGCCGAGACCGGTACCCCGCGGCAACGGGCCGCCGGTCTGGCCGCGTTGTCCGAGCGGGTGGAGGCGTCCCTGAAGTCCGGGGACAGCCCCGACCCCGTCCTGCGGGCCTACGCGCACGCGGTGGATGTCCGAGGCCTGCCCCCGCACTGGGTCTCCCGCTTCCTGGAGGGCGCCGCCACCGCCGAGGTGGGCTTCGACGGCTTCGCCGCGGAGGAGGACTTCCAGGCCTACCTCGACGCCTACGCGTGGCCCGGGGTGCTGGTCTTCACCGGACTGCAGTACGAGGGCGGCCCCGACCCGGAACAGGCCGCGGGCTGGCGGCGGTTCGTCGACGCCGCCCAGCGCGTGGACTTCCTCGCCGACCTCTGCGGGGACCTCGCGGCCGGCCGGCTCTGCATCCCGCGCGCCCGGCTCGACGAGCACTCCGTGACCTGCGCCGACCTGGAACAGGCCCGCGACACCCCGGCCGTGCGCGCTCTGCTGGCCGCCGAGTGCCGGCGTGCCCGTACGGCCCTGGACGCCACCCACGGCATCCTCGACCTCGCCGAACCCGGACTGCGTCCCGTCATCGCGACGATGGCGGAGCTGATGGCGCACCAGCTGACCGCCGTGGAGCGGGCGGGAGCCGCCGCCCTGCGCCGGGACATCGGCTACGGCCTGGCGGCGCCCCTGCGGATCCTCGTCCGCGCCGCCCGGCGTCGTCCGGTGTGAACCGGCGCGGGGAGTTTCCCGGTTTCTAGTAGGCCCCGTTGACGTTGTCGATCGAGCCGTAGCGCGCGGCCGCGTAGTTGCAGGCGGCGGTGATGTTGGCGACCGGGTCGTAGGAGTTCTGCGAGGTGCCGGGCACGTGGTAGGCGCGGAAGGTCGGATCGATGACCTGGAGCAGCCCCTTGGACGGGATTCCGTTGCGGGCGTTGATGTCCCAGTTGTTGATCGCCAGCGGATTGCCCGAGGACTCCCGCATCACATTGCGGTGAATTCCGTTGTAGGAGCCGGGAATACCGTGCTTGGCCATGACGGCGAGGGACTCGCGGATCCACCCGTCGAGATTGTTCGGGTAGGCGGTGGCCGGCTTGGCGGCGGGCTTGGCGGCAGTCGTGGCAGCAGGCTTGAGGGCGG
Organism: Streptomyces sp. NPDC030021; assembly: GCF_055574035.1. Lineage (NCBI taxonomy): Bacteria > Bacillati > Actinomycetota > Actinomycetes > Kitasatosporales > Streptomycetaceae > Streptomyces > Streptomyces sp. NPDC030021. The sequence goes on along the minus strand of NZ_JBVIAH010000004.1, from coordinate 254,883 downwards.
TCCGGGCGGCGGACCTGCTCGCACGTTCGGTCTCCGCCTGGGTGCCGAGCTTCAGTTTGATGCCGGGCCGGATGATCGACGGGTTGTCGCCGATGACGCTCCGGTTCGCCGCGTAGAGCTGCTGCCAGCCGCCGCTCAGGGAATGATCCGCCGCGATCTCCGAAAGGGTGTCGCCCGCGACCACGGAATACGTGGTGGGGGCGGCGGCCGTCTCCGCCGCCCCGGCGGTGGTGGCACTGATCAGCGGGAGAGTGAGGGCCGCGCCACCGGTGCCGGCGAGGGCCAGCTTGCGGGTGATCCGGTAGTGCTTCGGCCGACGGTGCTTACCCTTTGCAGGCATGGCGGAATTCCTCACGTGGGGGGACGGGAGATCCCGGGCGGCGGCCGTATTCGGCAGCTGACCACCAGGAACGAGGTGACCGTAGGCGAGCGCGCCACGCGGGAACAAGACCCGAATTCCACCGATAGATCGACATCTCGCTATCGGCCGGGTAAATGACCTTGAAGGGGTATCCGCGCAATAGTCGATTCCCTTTCCGGGAAAAGGGAATCGACCGTTGTGTGGAAATGATGTTGAGGTGTTCGGTGTGGCTCACATCACGGGTCGCCGACCGGATGGCCAATACGGGCAAGTCCGCTCTCCGGGTGCCTCATCAGGGCGACTTACCTGTAGGCGGCGAATCGCCCATTCAGGACTCTTTCCGGCGGATCGTCGACCGGTGCGCCCCCACGGTCACGTCAGCCGCTCCAGGGCGGCCGTCAAGGCCGTCACCGCCCCCTGCGAGGCCGGCAGCAGAGGCAGCCGGACGTCCGGGGTCGGGATCCGCCCCTGGGCGTGCAGGACGCCCTTGAGCACCGCCGGATTGGGCTCGGCGAAGGCCGCCGCCGACATCCGGGCCAGCGCGTGCCCCAGCGGCCGCGCCCGGGCCACGTCGCCCGCCCGCCAGGCCTCGGCGAGCTCCGCGAAGCGGTCCGTCGCCAGATGCGCCGAGGCCAGGATCCCGCCCACCGCACCCAGCGCCAGCAGCGGGGACAGGTAGGCGTCGTCACCGGCCAGCACCTCGAACCCGGCCGGCAGGTCACCGAGCAGCGCCACCGCGTCCTCGCCGATGCCACCGCCCGCGTACTTCATGCCGGCGACCCCCGGCAGCGCCCCGAGCGCCCCCAGCGCGGCCGCGTCCAGGGGCTGCCCGGTCCGGTACGGGATGTGATAGACGATCAGCGGGACCGGGCTCACCTCGGCCAGCCGCGCGAAGTGCGCCAGCACCCCGGCCGCCGAGGGCCGGACGAACGGCGGCACGGTCACCAGCGCCGCCCGGACCTCGGGCCACCGGGTCAGCCGGGCCAGCGAGGCCTCGGCGGCCCGGGTGCCACCGGCCCCCGCGCCGACGACAAGCGGCGCGCCCCGCTCCCCGCAGACCCGGGCGCACACCCCGGTGACGAGGTCGCGCTCCGCCTCGTCGAGACCGGCCGCCTCCGCGGTGGTGCCGAGCGCGACGATGCCGGTGGCGCCGGCGTCCAGCACCTCGTGGGCGAGTGCCTCCAGCGCCTCGGCGGCGACGTCCCCGGTGCGGGTGAAGGGAGTGACGAGCGGTACGTGGATCCCGTGCAACGGGAGGTTCTCTGCGATGTCCTGTGCCATGCCCAAGAGCCTTGCCCGTCCAAAGGATCAAATCCAGTTCGCGTTCCTTACCCAACCCGTAAGCTGAGCCGATGCTCGACGTACGACGCCTGCGCCTGCTGCGCGAACTCGCCCGGCGCGGCACCATCGCCGCCGTCGCCGAGGCCCTCAGCTTCAGCCCTTCGGCGGTCTCCCAGCAGCTGAGCGTCCTCGAACGGGAGGCCGGCCTGCCCCTGCTGGAGCGCACCGGCCGCGGGGTCCGCCTCACCCCGGCCGGCCAGACCCTGGTCGGACACGCCGAGGCGGTCCTCGAACGGCTGGAACAGGCCGACGCCGACCTCGCCGGAGCGCGCGGGGGTCTGGCCGGGGCCCTGCGGATCGGCGCCTTCCCCACCGCCACCCGGGCCATCGTCCCGGCCGCGCTGATCGCCCTCGCCCGGCGCCATCCGGGGCTGGAGCCGATGGTCTCGGAGACGGACCCGGCCGCGGTGGCACACGCCCTGCGGGCCGGGGACCTGGACGTGGCGCTGGTGCACGAGTACGACTTCGTACCCGCCGAGCCCGAGCCGGGACTGGCCACCGAGCCGCTCTACGGCGAGGCGATGTATCTGGCCGCGCCCGCCGCCGGGGCTCCCGCCCCCTCCGGAGGCCCGGCCCCCTCCGGAGGCCCGGCCCCCTCCGGTGAATCCGACCAGGGCGCGGTCCTGCGCACGCACGCCCGGGCGCCCTGGATCACCGCCACCCCCGGCACCCTCTGCCATGCCATGACGGTCCGGGCCTGCCAGGCCGCCGGTTTCACCCCGCGGGTCCGCCACCAGGTCGACGAGTTCGCCACCGTGCTCGCCCTCGTCGCGGCGGGCCAGGGGGTGGCCGTCGTACCGCAGCTCGGGGTCACGGGACCGGCCGATCCGGCCGTACGCCTCACCCGCCTGCTCATGGAGCGCCGTACCAACCTCGCCTTCCGCAGCGGAGCCGGCGCGCACCCGGCCGTGGCGGTCTTCGGCGCGGCACTTCGGGCCGCCGTACCACCGGATCTGGCCGGGTCGCGCGCCGGAACGTGACACAACTCCCTTACCGCGTGCCGTCCGTGTACGTTCGTTGATCCAGACGGATTCGATCAGAGCGGGGTACGACGTGACACATCGCGTACGAGGGGTCATCGCCCGGAGCAAGGGCGCACCGGTGGAGACGACGACGATCCTCGTGCCCGACCCGGGACCCGGCGAGGCCCTCGTCCGGGTGCAGGCCTGCGGGGTCTGCCACACCGACCTGCACTACCGTGAGGGCGGCATCAACGACGAATTCCCCTTCCTGCTCGGCCACGAGGCCGCCGGAGTCGTCGAATCGGTCGGCCCTGACGTCACCTCCGTGGCTCCCGGGGACTTCGTGATCCTGAACTGGCGTGCGGTGTGCGGCACCTGTCGCGCCTGCAGGCGCGGACGCCCCTGGTACTGCTTCGCCACGCACAACGCCACCCAGCCCATGACCCTGGAGGACGGCACCCCGCTCTCCCCGGCCCTCGGTATCGGCGCCTTCGCCGAGAAGACCCTGGTCGCGGCGGGCCAGTGCACCAAGGTGGACCCGGCGGCCGCCCCGGCCGCCGCCGGACTCCTCGGCTGCGGCGTGATGGCCGGTCTCGGCGCCGCCCTGAACACCGGCAACGTCGGGCGGGGCGACTCCGTCGCCGTCATCGGCTGCGGTGGAGTGGGCAACGCGGCCGTGGCCGGGGCCCGCCTCGCCGGCGCCTCGCGGATCATCGCGGTGGACCTGGACGACCGGAAGCTGGAGTGGGCCCGGGGCCTGGGCGCGACCCACACCGTTAACGGGCGTACGGAGGACGTGGTCAAGGCCGTCCAGGCCCTGACCGGAGGCAACGGCGCGGACGTGGTCATCGACGCCGTGGGCCGCCCCGAGACCTACCAGCAGGCCTTCTACGCGCGCGACCTGGCCGGGACGGTGGTCCTGGTGGGCGTACCGACCCCGGAGATGAAGCTCGAACTCCCGCTCCTCGACGTCTTCGGCCGCGGCGGCGCCCTGAAGTCCTCCTGGTACGGGGACTGCCTGCCCGAGCGCGACTTCCCGCTGCTCATCGATCTCTACCTGCAAGGCCGGCTCGACCTGGACGCCTTCGTCTCCGAGACCATCCCGCTCGACGGCGTCGAGGACGCCTTCGCCCGGATGGAACGCGGCGAGGTCCTCCGCTCGGTCGTCGAGTTCTGACACCCCGTCCGGCCCGGCCTGCCCGTCACGCCAGGCCGGTCCGGCCGGTCCGGTCAGGCCCTGCCTAGACTCGGACCGCCACAACCCCCGCGCCCCCGCCGCCACCCGGCCGGGGCGCGGTCCTTCATCTCCTCGTACCCCTGGGGGCCGTCCGTGACCATCGCACACAGCTACCGCCAGCCCGGCACGGTCCTCACCGACCACCGGTTCTCCGTCCCCCTGGACCACGCGCGCCCGGACGGGGAGCGGATCGAGCTGTACGCCCGGGAGGTCGTGGCCGCCGGCAAGGACCCCGAGGCGCTGCCGTGGCTGCTCTACCTGGAGGGCGGTCCCGGCTTCGGCGCCCGCCGCTTCATCGGCCGCCAGGCCTGGCTGGAGCGCGCGCTGACCGAGTACCGGGTGCTGCTCCTCGACCAGCGCGGAACCGGCCGCTCCACCCCGGTGAACCGGCAGACCCTGCCCCTGCGCGGCACCCCCGCGCAGCAGGCGGAGTACCTCGCCCACTTCCGCGCCGACTCCATCGTGCGCGACGCCGAGGCCATCCGCCCCGGCCTGACCGGCGGCGCGCCCTGGACCGTGCTCGGCCAGAGCTTCGGCGGCTTCTGCGCCACCCACTACCTCTCCACCGCGCCCGAAGGCCTCACCGCCGCCCTTATCACCGGCGGCCTCCCGTCGCTGACCGCCACCGCCGACGAGGTGTACGAGGCCGCGTACCCCCGCATCGAGCGCAAGAACCTGGCCCACTACGCCCGGTACCCGATGGACGTCGAGCGCGCCCGCCGGATCGCCGCCCACCTCGCGGAGCACCCGGCCGAACTCCCCGGCGGCCACAGCCTCACCGTCGAGGGCTTCCAGTCGCTCGGCATCCTCCTCGGCGGGGGCGACGGCAGCCACCAGCTCCACTACCTGCTGGAGGACGCCTTCGTGCCGACCCCCGCGGGACCCGCCCTCTCCGACGCCTTCCTGGAGGGCGTCCGGGCCCAGCTCTCCTTCGCGGGGCACCCCCTCTATGCGCTGGTCCACGAGGCGATCTACGCCCAGGACCCCGCCACGCCCACCGGCTGGGCCGCCGAACGGGTGCGCGCCGGCCACCCCCGATTCGACGCCGGCAAGACGCTCGCGGGCGACGAGCCGCTGCTCTTCACCGGCGAGACCATCCACCCCTGGCACTTCACCACCGACCCGTCCCTCGCGCCGCTGCGCGAGACCGCCGAACTCCTGGCCGCCCGTACCGGCTGGCAGCCGCTCTACGACCCCGCACGCCTGGCCGCCAACGAGGTGCCGGTGGCCGCCGCCGTCTACCACGACGACATGTACGTGGACACCGCGCACTCGCTGGAGACGGCCCGGTCCGTCCGGAGCCTGCGGACCTGGGTGACGGACGAGTTCGAGCACGACGGCGTCCGCGCCGGCGGCACCCGCGTCCTGGACCGGCTGCTGGCCCTGGTCCGCGACGCGGCGTAACCGGTGTCCGCGCAGGTCAGGGATGTGATGGGGGCATCGATAAATCGTTCCGGCAGAAGTTGATCACACGGTTAGGGTGGGGCCTCGTACCCGGGGAACCGACCGATGTGTGGAGCGTGCATGCTGAGAAAGATGTCGAGCGCCGTCTCGCTGGCCCTGGCCGGCGGACTGGCCGTGACCGGTGTGGTGTCGGGAACGGCGACGACCGCCGTCGCTGCGCCCGCCGTCAGCGCCGCGGGGGCGGGGGAGACCCCCGCCGGCGCGCAGGCCTGGACGCGCGTGTCCAAGAAGAACCCCAACCGTTCCTACTGGAACACCGCCGACGACCTGCGCGTCGGCAACGAGGGCGGTGCCGAGGGCCTGTCCCGCGCCTACCTCCGCCTGGACACCACCGCGCTGGGGGGCGCCACGGTCTCCAAGGCGACCTTCCGGATCACCAACACGGGGGCCGCGTCCTGCACGGGCCGTCCGGTGGAGCTGTGGAGCGTCGGCGCCGTCTCGGCGAAGACCACGTGGAAGGACCAGCCCGTCAAGGGCGTCCGGCTGGCGACGGTGACGGACGCCAGGGGCCGTGAGGGCTGCGCGGCGGGCGACCTCGAATTCGACGCCACCGCCTTGGTGAAGGAGGCGGCGGCCAGGTCCCAGGCCTCCGTCACCGTCGGTCTGTTCGCCGCGGACGAGTCCGACGCCTCGGCCTGGAAGCGCTTCGCCCCGGCGAGCGCGAAGCTGGAGACCACCGTCGGCCGCCCCGTGCCGCCGGTGATCAGCTCCCCCGAGTTCCCCGACGCCTCGAACGGCGCCCCCGCCGGAACCGGCAAGGCCCGCACCCCGGGCACCTTCACCTTCGGCACCGGCGGCGCCGCCAACCTGGAGAAGACCGTCTACTGGTCGGACTTCGAGCCGCGGGAGGTCACCGTGGCGCCGGGCGCCAGCGCCGTGATCACGCCCACCGGATCCGGTCCCCACATGATCTACGCGTACAGCGTCGACAAGGCCGGTCGGCGTTCGGACCAGGCCGTCTACCACTTCTGGGCCCTCGGGAACGACGGGGTAGCCGACGCAGCCGGCGACCTGAACGGCGACGGTCTGCGCGACCTGTGGACCCTGGACCCCGCCGGCAGGCTCCGCTTCTCGGCCGGCCGGGCCGACGGCACCTTCGCGCCGGCCGTCGACGCCGGGGCGTCCTTCGCCCCCGGAACCAGGATCGTCACCAGCGGGGACTGGAGCGACGACGGCTACAACGACCTGCTGGTCCTCGAGCCCCACGCCGGGCTCCACAGGAACCTGCTCCGGCGTGTGCCGGGCAACGGCCTCGGGGGCATTCGTCCGAGCGGCAACATCGTTCTGGACGTCTCCTGCCCGGTCGCGGACCCGGACGCGGGGTGTGTCAACGACGACCCGGCGTGGACCGGAGACGACCACTGGTCCCATGCCGAGGACATCGCCGGCGCGGGTGACTTCAACGGCGACGGCGAGCCCGACCTGCTGGTGAAGCAGGGTACGAAGCTCTGGGCGTACGCGGGCAGCTTCATGGGCCACCTGGACATGAACGGCGGCCCGGTCCTCGTCGGCAACGGCGGCTGGGACACCGTCTCGGTCATCGTCCCGGGTGACACCGACGGAGACGGCGCGGCGGACCTGTGGGTGCGCGACGACGCCTCGGGCGACCTGTTCGCCGTGAAGGGGGCCAAGAACGCCGCCGGGCACCTCGACCCCGCGAGCTGGGGCACGGCGCAGCGCGTCAAGATCGGCTCGGGCCTCGGCCGGACTGCGTACCCGACCCTGGTCTCGGCGGGCGACTTCGACCGTGACGGTCGGGCCGACCTGGCCGCCGTCGGCGCCGACGGCAAGGCCGTCTGGTTCCGGGCGACGGCGACCGGGATCGACGCGACTCCGCGGCCGGTCGGCTGATCCCACCTCGACCCGCCGGGCCGGCGCCCCGTTCAGGGGCGCCGGCCCGCTGTCGTCTCCGGCGGCGGCTCCACGAACGCGCGGGTCAGGTGCGCGGTGGCCAGCAGGGCGCCGCGCCGCCGGGCCCGCGCCAGCAGGTCCTCCCGGGAGGCCCGGGCCGTCTCCCGGTCGCGCTCGTGGGAGTACGGCACCGCCGGGTCGCCCAGCTGCACCGCGTGCACCAGTACGTCCCCGGTGACCACCACGTCCCGGGCCCCGGCGCCCTGGTCCACCAGCACCGACTGGTGCCCCGCGGTGTGCCCGGGCGTCGGCAGCAGAGTGATGCCGGGGCCATCCGATGGGTCCCGTCCACCTCGTGCAGCTGCCCGCTCGCCCGCAGCGGAGCCACCGTCCAGTCCCACACCGGGTCCGCCCGGTCCAGCCCGGCCACCTCCGCGCGCTGCACCACGTACCGGGCCGCCGGGAAGAACGGCTCCCCGTCGGACCCCGACGACCAGCCCGCGTGGTCCTCGTGAAGGTGGGTCAGGACCACCGCCTCCACGTCGGCCGGAGCGATGCCGGCCGACGCGAGGGCGTCCGGCAGCCGCCCCGGCACCGGCGCCCAGGCGGCGGCGGGGGACCCCGCCGGCCCGACCCCGGCGTCCACCAGCACCCAGCTGCCGCCGGGCCGGGCGATCGCGAAGCACCGGAAGTCGAGGGCCCAGGTCCCGTCCGGCCCGATCGCGCCCGGATCCAGCCGGCCGGCCCGCTCCCATGCGGCCTCGCTCGCCCCCGGGAAGGCGGTACGGGCCGGCTCGAAGAAGATCCCCGTGGCGTCGAGCAGCGCCACCACCTGCCCGTGTCGGTCCATTCGCCTATTGTGCGAGACATGACCGAACAGCCTGATAAGCAGCCCGCCTTGCAGCCCATGCCCACCGACTGGACGCGCGCCCTCGCGGTGGTCGCGCACCCCGACGACCTCGAGTACGGGTGCGCCGCGGCCATCGCGCACTGGACGGACGCGGGCCGGGAGTTCGTCTACCTGCTCGCCACGCGCGGCGAGGCGGGCATCGACAGCATCGCCCCCGCCGACTGCGGTCCCCTGCGCGAGGCGGAGCAGCGGGCGAGCGCCGCGGTCGTCGGCGTGTCCGAGGTGGAGTTCCTGGACTACCGCGACGGCGTCGTCGAGTACGGCCTCGGCCTGCGCCGGGACATCGCCGCCGCCATCAGGCGGCACCGGCCCGAGCTGATCGTCACCCTCAACCACCGTGACACGTGGGGCGGTGCGCAGGGCGGCGGCTACTGGAACACCCCCGACCACAAGGCCGTCGGCCGGGCCGTGCTGGACGCGGCCGGTGACGCCGGGAACCGCTGGATCTTCCCCGAGCTGATCGAGCAGGGCCTGGAGCCGTGGAACGGCGTGCGCTGGGTCGCGGTGGCCGGATCCGCCACCCCGACGCACGCGGTCGACGCCGGCCCCGGGCTGGAGCGTTCGATCGCATCCCTCCTGGAGCACAAGGCGTACATCGAGGTGCTCACGGACCAGGACCCCGAGGAGTACGTCCGCACCTTCCTCACCGGGAACGCCCAGCAGGCCGCGGCCCGGTTCGGCGGGCGTCCGGCCGTGGCGTTCGAGGTCTTCCCCCGCTGACCCGCCGCCTCTAGTCTGACGATCCGTCAGTTCGGCGGGTCGTCAGCCATCGGGCCGGGGGTGCGGGACACGGTGATCGACACCATCTCCACGGAGATCGCGGAGGGTGAGGAGCGGATCAGGCTGGAGGTCGCGGACGGCCTCGCCGTCCTCACCCTGTGCCGCCCGGACAAGCTCAACGGCTGGAGCTGGGAGTCCACCCGACAGCTCGGCCTGCTCGCGGACCGGATCCGCTTCGATGCGTCCGTACGGGCAGTGCTGCTGCGGGCCGAGGGCCGGGCCTTCTGCGCGGGCATCGACGTGACCGCCCCGGGCGGCGCCGTCACGGGCGACACCCCGGCCGAGCGGACCCGCAACTACTACGAGGGCATCCGCTGGGTGCACGAGCGGTTCGCGGTCCTCGCCCGCCTCCCCCAGCCGGTGGTGGCCGCCGTCCAGGGCTACTGCCTCGGCTTCGGCTTCGAGCTGGCGCTGATGGCCGATGTCCGGGTGGCGGCCGAGGACGCCGTCTTCGCGCTCCCGGAAGCCGGGCTGGGTGTGGCGGTGGACGCGGGCGGCGACCTGCGCATCGCCCGCGAGGCGGGTGCGGGCTGGGCCAAATACCTGGCCCTGACGGGCCGGCGCGTCGACGCCGCGACGGCGCAGCGGCTCAACCTCGTCCAGCTGGTCGTCCCGGGCGAGGACCTGGAGGCCGCCGCCCGCGCCGTGGCGCAGGAGATCGCCGCCAACGCGCCGCTCGCCGTCCAGGGCATCAAGCGCGCGATCGACGGCTACGCCGATGCCGCCCTCCCCGCAGCCCTCGACCGGGTGGCGATGACCGCCGCCCTCACCCTCACCTCGGAGGACTGCCGGGAGGGTTACACCGCCAAGGCGGCCCGCAGGCCCCCGCGCTTCAGCGGAGGCTGAGCACCGGCCGGGTCGAGAACTCCTCGTACATGCCCTCGCCGTCCGGGCCGTACGTGAACTCGGCCGCGTACGGGTTGCGGTTGGCGGTGGCCAGCGGCAGCCAGCCGAGCAGATCCCCGTACCCGCCGCAGACGGCCTCCCCGCCGTCACCGCCGTGCACCGCGGCCGGGTCGTCGCTCAGCTCCGTGCCGTAGCTGTCGTAGGCGATGTGCAGCCCGAAGGCGTTCGGCTCGTGGCGCAGGCGGCCGCTCCCGTACGACGGCTCGTCCAGGGGGCATTCGTTCCCCCACCGGAACAGGGTGCCCGCCCCGGCGCCGCACGCGTGCTCCCACTCGTCGGCGCCGGGTATCCGCAGCCCGCGCGCCGCGAGCGCGGCCGGCATGTCGGCCGCCGGCTCGGTCAGGGCCTCGTCCTCCACGGCCATAAACACGGTGGCCAGCGTCGCGGTGCGCGGCGGGCTGAGCACGTCGGCGAGATAGGCCTTGAGGTCCTCGTGCCCGTAGCCGTACCCCTCGTCCACGCCGGCCGCGAAGTCGGCGGCCTGTGCGGGCGTCGGCTCCCAGGCGTCCAGGTCGAACCCCAGCCGCACCGTGCCGCCCGGTACGAGAGCGAACTCCCGCCCCTCGCGCTCGATGCGCACGCGGTGCAGCGGTCCGCCCAGGTGCCCGACGACATCGAGCAGCACCACCCGGCCGCCCACCTGGGCGGCGGCCTCGTGGGCGAGGCGTCCGGCGGCGGCCGGGTCGAGCGAGCGCCAGCGGTCAAGGGTCAGATCGGCGAGAGACATGCTCCGATCCTCGCACCACCCACCGACAACCGGCGTTCAGGGGGAGGGGGTGAAGGGGCCGCGGCCCAGCTGGGTGCGGACCGGGACCACCTCGGGGCTGACCACCGACCGGCGCTGCCAGTTCGCGCCGTCCACCACCAGGGTGTGCCCCGTGATGAACCGGGCGTAGGGCGAGGCCAGGAAGGTGGCGGCCCAGCCCAGTTCGCGCGGCGCGCCGACCCGCAGGGCGGGCTGCCGGGCGTCCTTCGCGCCGGGTGCGGCGCGCTCCAGGCCGCCCCGGATGTCCTCGGTCATGTCGGCGTGCGGGAACAGCCCGGGGACGAGCCCGTTGATCTGGATGCCGTACGGGCCCCACTCGACGGCGAGCGTCTCCACCAGGCTCTTCACCCCGGCCTTGGCCGCGGCGCTGTGGGCGAAGCCCGGACCGCCCGTCCAGGCGTACGAGGCACCGATGTTCACGATCGAGCCGCCGGTCCCCGCGCCGAGGTGGCGGCGGCCGAACTCGCGGGTCATCAGCCAGGTGCCCGTCAGCGTGATGTCGACGACCGCCCGCCAGGCGTTCGGGGAGAGGTCCTCCGCGGGGGAGGGGAAGTTCGCGGCCGCGTTGTTGACCAGCACGTCCGGCAGACCGAAGGCCGCCTGGGCGGCGTCGAAGACCTCGGCGACCCGCTCGGGATCCCTGATGTCGCAGACGGCGGCCGTCACCCGGCCCGCGCCGGGGACGGCCGCCAACTCCTCCCGCGCCGCCTTGAGCTGCTCGGCGCGCCGGCTCGCGATCACCAGATCGGCGCCGAGCCGGGCGAACTCGGCGGCGATGGCCTTGCCCAGCCCGGTGCCGCCGCCGGTCACGAGGACCACCTGCCCCGCGTAGGTCCCGGGAGGCAGGGCGGCGGCGCCGAGCGCCGGTGGCGCGGGCAGCCCGCGCCGGATCTCGTCCGTCATGGGGCATCGATAGCGCGCGGGCGCCGAGATCACCATCCCCCGGACAGGATCGGCTCGGGAGCGGGCCCCGGGTCCGGCCCTTCGGTCAGCCCTTCGGGGCGTACGCCTGCTTGCTCGCGCAGGTCCAGATCACGGCCCTGCTCTCCCGCGTCTCCCGGTCGATGACCATGCCGCCGACGCGGTCGTCGTCGGTGGCCGCGAAGGCCCGGCTCAGCGGCACGCCCGGCGTCCCGGCGGGGAAGGGCAGCACCAGCGGCTCCCCCTTGCCGGGCCAGTAGACGGCCTGGAAGAAGCTGGGCCAGCTCTCCTCGAAGTTGGTGGCCGTGCCGACGGCCACGTTCGTGGTCGGGCTGCTGCCGTTGAACTCCAGGTCGTGGTAGCCCTTGGCCCGGCCCGGGTCGGTGGGCAGGGCGTCGTACGGCTTCTTCCAGACGGCCGGGGTCAGCTTCGGGTCGTTGCGGTAGTAGTAGTCCTCCAGGCCCACCACCCGGCCGCGGTCGTCGATGTCCCGGCCGACCGTCGCGTACGAGTAGTGGTAGCCGTTCCACACCTGGAGGCTGTAGGGCGGGTAGCCGCCCCCGGCCGGCCAGACCACCGGGAAGGTCTTGGTGACCATGATGTCGTTCTCGGCGTCGAAGTAGGAGCCGGAGACCGTGCCGACGATGTCCCCGCGCTTGTTGATGCCGTTCAGCGAGACGACCTTGCTGCCGGCGATCGCGTCGGCCGGGACCGGCAGTTCGCGCACGACCTTCCCGTTCACCCGCTCCTTGGCGACGCCCCCGTCGGCGTAGACGACCCGCCCCGACTCGTTGACGTCGACGTCGACCGCGCCCCCCTCCGCGACGGGCGCGGTGAGCGGCTCGGAGGCCGGGGAGCCCAGCTGGTGGGTGAAGGCGACCCGGGCACGGTCCGAGTCACGGGTGGCCGTGCCCACCATCAGGCCCTTGGCGCTGACCGCCTTGACGCTGCCCCGGTCGAAGCCGGCGGGGAGCGGGACGGCGTGGACCGTGTGCTCGGCGCCGGTCCAGTAGACGGGCAGGCCGGCACTGTCGCCGACCACGAGCCCGCCGGTGCCGAAGCCCACCGCCGTGGAGCCCGTCGACCCCGCCGGCGCGGGGAGGATCTCGATCCCCGGGGTGCAGGAGGCCGCCGTGCCCGCCGCCGCGGCCGGGCCGGCCGCGGTGATCAGGCCGGCCAGAACGATCGCGGCTCCGGCCGCGGACATGCTTCTTCTCATGTGGTTGTCCCCCCTGGACAGGTGCTGTTCCCCGTTGAGTCATGACACGTGCACGCCACATGTTGCCTGATCTTGGTGCGGATGTGGCCTGAATGACGCGTGTTGATCCGTGCCGGAGGGTTCTCCACCCTGACCGGTGGTTCCCAGAGAGGCAAGCGACTGCTTAGTATGCCCGCGGAGCGTGGTTCCTCGACGGCGGCTGGAGGCCCCGGATGCAGGCATGGCGAGTACATACCCCCGGCGAACCCCGAGAGGCCCTTCGCCTCGAAGAGATTCCCGAACCGGTACCCGGCGAGGGCGAGGTGCGGCTGCGGGTCCTCGCGGCCAACCTCAACTTCCCCGACGCGCTGCTCGTCCGCGGCCAGTACCAGATCCGCCCGCCGCTGCCCTTCACCCCCGGTGTCGAGATCTGCGGCCTCACCGACGACGGCCGCCGCGTCATCGCCACCCCGAGCCTGCCCCACGGCGGCTTCGCCGAGTACGTGGTCGCGTCCGGGCGGGCCCTGCTCCCGGCCCCCGAGAGCCTCGACGACGCCGAGGCCGCGGCCCTGCACATCGGCTACCAGACCGGCTGGTTCGGCCTGCACCGTCGAGCGCGCCTCCAGCCGGGCGAGACCCTGCTCGTGCACGCCGCCGCCGGCGGGGTCGGCAGCGCCGCCGTCCAGCTCGGCAAGGCCGCCGGGGCCACCGTCATCGGGGTCGTCGGAGGCAAGGCCAAGGCGCGCACCGCCGAGGAACTCGGCTGCGACCTGGTGATCGACCGGACGACCGAGGACGTCGTCACCCGGGTGAAGGAGTTCACCGGCGGGCGCGGGGCCGACGTGGTCTACGACCCCGTCGGCGGTGACTCGTACACCGCCTCCGCCAAGTGCGTGGCCTTCGAGGGCAGGATCGTCGTCGTCGGCTTCGCGAGCGGCACCATCCCCGCGCCCGCCCTCAACCACGCCCTCGTCAAGAACTACGCCGTACTCGGTCTGCACTGGGGCCTGTACGCCACCAAGGACCCCGCCGCCATCGCCGCCTGCCACACCGAACTCACCCGGCTCGCCGCCGAAGGCGCCATCAGACCACTGATCAGCGAGCGCATCCCGCTGGCCGCCGTCGCCGACGCCGTACAGCGCCTCGCCGACGGCACCACCACCGGCCGGCTGGTCGTCGTACCGGCCCTGGACGGAGGAGACCCGCGATGACCACCACTGAGGAACTGGTGGCGCGCGTACGGGACCTGCTCCGCGCCCACCCGCCCGCCGGCACCGACCGCGCCGCATTCCTGCGCGCCCGCTTCGACGCCGGACTCGCCTGGGTCCACTACCCCGAGGGCCTCGGCGGCCTCGGCGCGGCCCGCTCCCTCCAGGCCGTCGTCGACGCCGAACTGGAAGCCGCCGGCGCACCCGACAACGACCCGCGCCGGATCGGCATCGGCCTCGGCATGGCCGCGCCCACGATCCTCGCGTACGGCACCGAGGAGCAGAAGCAGCGCTTCCTGCGACCCCTGTGGGCCGGCGAGGAGGTCTGGTGCCAGCTCTTCAGCGAGCCCGGCGCCGGATCGGACCTCGCCGCGCTCGGCACCCGCGCGGTCCGCGAGACGGGCTCCGGCGACTGGATCGTGGACGGCCAGAAGGTGTGGACCTCCAGTGCCCACACCGCCCGGTGGGCCATCCTGATCGCCCGCACCGACCCCGGGCTCCCCAAGCACCAGGGCATCACCTACTTCCTCTGCGACATGCACGCCCCGGGCGTCGAGGTCCGGCCGCTGCGCCAGATCACCGGCGAGGCCGAGTTCAACGAGGTCTTCCTCACCGGCGTCCGCATCCCCGACTCCCACCGCCTCGGCGCCGTCGGCGAGGGCTGGGCGGTCGCCCGCACCACCCTGATGAACGAGCGGGTCTCCATCGGCGGCATGCGCATCCCGCGCGAGGGCGGCATGATCGCCCCCGTCGCCGCCGCCTGGCGCGAACGCCCCGAGCTGCGCACCCACGCCCTCCACCAGCGGCTCCTGGAACTGTGGGTCGAGGCCGAGGTCGCCCGCCTCACCGGGGAACGGCTGCGCCAGCAGCTCGTCGCCGGACAGCCCGGCCCCGAAGGATCGGGCATGAAGCTCACCTTCGCCCGGCTCAACCAGGAGATCAGTGCGCTGGAGGTCGAACTCCTCGCGGAGGAGGGCCTGCTGTACGACGACTGGACCATGCGCCGGCCCGAAGGCGTCGACTTCACCGGCCGCGAGGCCGGCTACCGCTATCTGCGCGCCAAGGGCAACAGCATCGAGGGCGGCACCAGCGAAATCCTCCTCAACATCGTCGCCGAACGCGTCCTCGGCCTGCCCCCCGAGCCGCGCGACGACAAGGACCTCGCCTGGAAGGACCTCAACCGATGACCACCACGGCGGCACCGGCCGACCTGCTCTACTCCGGGACCGAGGAGGAGCTCCGCTCCGCCGTACGCGCGCTCCTCACCGACCGCTGCGACGCGAAGAGCGTCCTCGACCGGGCCGAGACGGGCCGGCCGCACGACCCGGCGCTCTGGCACACCCTCGCCGTCGAGATCGGCGCGGCCGGTCTCCTCGTGCCCGAGAAGCTCGGCGGACAGGGCGCGAGCCACCGCGAGGCGGCCGTGGTCCTGGAGGAGCTGGGCCGGGCCGTGGCGCCCGTCCCGTACCTGACGAGCGCCGTGCTCGCCACGGAGATCCTGCTCGCCTGCGACACCGCGGAAGCCGCCCCGCTGCTGCGGGAGCTGGCCTCGGGCGGGACGGTGTGCGTCGCGGCCGTGCCGCTGACCCTCGCCCCGGGCGCGCCCCTGCCGGCCCCCGTCCGGGATCTCGGCGACGGGAGCCTGACCGGCACGGTCACCTCCGTGGCGGACGCGGTGGCCGCCGACGTCCTGCTGGTCCTGGCCGACACCGGGCTCTACGCCGTCCCGGCCGCCTCGGCCCGGCTGACCCCGCAGGTCCCGCTGGACCTGACCCGCCCGCTCGCCACCGTCACCCTGGAGGCCGCGGCCGGCACCCGTCTCGCCGATGCCGGAACGGCCCGGGCGGCCGTCGCCGGAGCCCTGCTCTCCGGCGCCGGACTGCTCGCCTCCGAGCAGCTCGGTCTCGCCGAGTGGTGCCTGACGGAGACGGTCGGCCACGTCCGGGGCCGGCACCAGTTCAACCGGCCCGTCGGCTCCTTCCAGGCCCTCAAGCACCGCCTCGCCCGGCTCTGGCTCGACGTGGCGTCCGCGCGCGCGGCGGCGAGGGCCGCGGCCGATGCCCTGGCCACCGCGGCCCCCGACGCCCCGCTGACGGTCGCCGTGGCCCAGGCCTACTGCTCGGGCGTGGCCGTCCGTGCCGCCGAGGAGTGCGTACAGCTGCACGGCGGCATCGGCATGACCTGGGAACACCCGGCCCACCTCTACCTCAAGCGGGCCAAGGCCGACTCCCTGGCCCTCGGCACGGCGGGTCACCACCGCGGCCTGGTCGCGGACTTCGCGGAACTCCCCGCGCCGTAGCCCCGGTCCCGGCCGGCCCCGCCCCCACCCCGGGCCGGCCGGGGACATGGCCGAACGGCCCCGGTCTTCGCGCTCCGGCCGGCCGCGGTCTTCGCCGGCCGGCACCTGCCCCGCCTCCGGCGGGCCGCGCGGTGATCCTTATCCTCGCCCCATGACGGCCACCATCACCGCGCTCTCCGCCACCGGACTCCGCGCCCACCGCGAAGAACTCGCCGCCCTGCTGCTCGCCGTGGTCGACGGTGGATCGTCCCTCGGCTTCCTCGCCGGCCTCGACCACCAGGGCGCCGCCGCCTGGTGGGACTCCCTGCTGCCCGCCGTCGACGACGGCTCCCTCGCGCTGTGGGTCTCCCGCACCGGCGGCAACGGCCGGATCGACGGCACCATCAGCTGGTTCCGGGAGACCAAGGCGAACGGCCGCCACCGCGCCGAGCTGCGCAAACTCATGGTCCACCCGGCCGCCCGGGGCCGGGGCACCGCCCGCGCCCTGCTCGCAGAGGCCGAGTCGGCCGCCGCCCGGGCCGGGGTGGTGCTGCTGTTCCTGGACACCGAGACCGGCAGCGGAGCCGAGCGCGTCTACCGCTCCGCGGGCTGGACGGAGGCGGGCACCATCCCCGACTACGCCACCGACCCGGCGGGCCGGCTCCACCCCACGACGCTCTTCTACAAGCAGCTCCGCGGCGCCCACGGGTGACCTCGCCCGCCGCGCGGCGTTAGACCCGTAGCCGCCGGCCACCGAGCGAGGGAGACCGTATGTCCGCAGCATCGCCCGCCGCACCACTGACCCGCCGCGCGGTCCTGCGTACGGCCTTCACCGCGGCCGTGCTCGCCGGCACGGCCGCGGCCCTGGCCCCCGTACTGCGCGCCCGCCGTCCCCGGCAGACCCTCACCCCGGCGCCGCTCGCGGAGGAGGAGACCTACCGCGGCCGGCACATCGCCGTCGACGTCGCCGGGGTCCGGATCGACGGCCGCCCGCTGCACGTCATGCGCCGGGCCGACGGCAGCTACCTGAGCGGGATCAACCACTTCCAGTCCTATTCCACGCCACTGGAACTGGCCCGGGCCGCCGTCGACGAACTGGGCACCGCCCAGCTCGCCTTCGCGGCCCCGCACCACGGCTGACTGACGCACGGGAACGGGAGGAGCCCCGCATTGCACACCCGGCAGAACCAGAAGAACCTCACCAGCGCCCAGAAGAAGCGGTTCACCGCGGCGGTGCTGGAGCTCAAGCGCGACGGCGCCTACGACGCCCTCGTGCGCACCCATGACAAGTACTTCGTGCCCGACCGCGACCGCAAGCTGCGCGTCGGGCACATGTCCCCGTCGTTCTTCCCGTGGCACCGGCGCTATCTGCTGGAGTTCGAGCGGCAGTTGCAGGAGATCGACCCGGGCGTGAGCGTCCCGTACTGGGACTGGACCACCGACACCAGCCCGGTCTCCTCCCTCTGGGCCGGCGACTTCCTCGGCGGCACCGGCCGGGCGAGCGACCGCAAGGTGATGACCGGGCCGTTCGCCTACGACACGGGCAACTGGACCGTGACCGTGGGCATCACCGAATCCGCCTTCCTGACCCGCAACCTCGGCCGGCCGCAGAATCCGATCACCCTGCCCACCGCGGCCGAACTCCAGTGGGCGGTCGACGACCCGACGTACGACGTCTCCCCCTGGGACTCCACGGCCACCGCGGGCGGCTTCCGCAACAAGCTGGAGGGCTGGTCGGCCCCCAAGAGCGAGCGCTGGCGCAACCACAACAAGGTCCACCAGTGGATCGGTGGCCACATGACCGGCGGTACGGCGCCCAACGACCCGGCGTTCTGGCTGCACCACGCCTTCGTCGACCTGATCTGGGACCGCTGGCAGCAGCAGCACCCCGGTTCCGGCTATCTGCCCGCCGCCCCGCTCGCCGTCGGCGACCTCCAGCGCGGCCGGGTGATCGCCCTCGACGAGCCGATGCCGCCGTGGAACGTCACCCCGCGCGAGATGTCCGGCCACCAGGGCCTGTACCGCTACGAATGACGCGCGCGGTCCGTGCGTACCCGCCGTGGGCGCGGATCCGGGACGCGGGGAAACAGGAGGAAGGGCCCCCGCCGGGTGGCGGGGGCCCTTCCGTCGATCAGCCGATCACGCGATCAGGCGATCAGTGGCCGTAGTCGCCACCCTCGGTGTGGTGGTCGCCGTGGCCGGAGGCGTTGACGCAGGTGTTGCCGAAGGCCGGGTTCAGCAGGGCGATCACGTTCACGGTGTTGCCGCAGACGTTGACCGGGACGTGCACCGGAACCTGGAGCAGGTTGCCCGACAGGACACCGGGGGAGCCGACCGCCGCACCGTGCGCTCCGGCATCGGCGACAGCCAGACCCGCACCGGCGACCACGGCGCTACCGGTGACAGCGGTGATGGCCAGTGCCTTCGCGATACGCGACATCAAGATCTCCTCTTGAGATATGTGGGGCGCCACAGAACCTGTGGCATTTGACATGGCATACAACGCGGGGGAGGCCAAGGGGTCACGGCCTGTGCGCCTACCTGGTGACGGAAAACCGGACGGAGGCGAAATACGGCCGCACCTGGCCGACCTCTCCGGGCCGCAGGACCCGCAGGGCCCGGCCGGAGCACCCGGGGCCCTCGTAGAGGGTCGCCGAGCTCCGGGTCCCGTTGGTGACCGCCCGGGCGCCGCCGCCCTCCGCCTCGACGCACCCCCTCGGCGCGGCGAGGCCGTGGACCCGGTCGTCCTGGCCGACGTACTGGAAGTCCGGGCCGGCGGCCAGGGCCGGGCCGGACACGAGCGTGGCCCCCGCGAGCAGCAGGGCGACGGGCACGGCATGGTGGATACGCAGGAATCGCATGCCCGTCCAACCGGGCTGGGCCCGGACCCGGTCACGCCTTGTCACCCGTTGGACGGCTGTGCGACGGTGCGACGATGCGACCGGCACCGTCATCGCAGGAGGACGAGATGAGTGCAGAAGACGCAGCCGACGGCCGCCGCCCGCGGGTCAGGACGGCGGCCGGCGTCGTCGAGGGCCGGTCCGGGCCCGGGGGGACCGCCGTCTTCCTGGGCATCCCGTACGCGGCCCCGCCCGTCGGAGCCCTGCGCTTCGCGGCGCCCGCGCCGCCGGCCGCCTGGGACGGCCTACGCGAAGCCGCCGCCCACGGACCGACCGCGCCCAAGGTGCCCTACGCGGACCCCTTCGCCGCCCTGCTCCCCGACCCGGTGATCCCCGGGGACGACTGCCTGAACGTGAACGTGTGGACCCCCGACCCGGCGCCCGGAGCCCGGCTGCCCGTCATGGTCTGGATCCACGGCGGGGCCCATACCCGCGGCTCCTCGGCCGTACCCGTGTACGACGGCTCCGCCTTCGCCCGCGACGGGGTCGTGCTCGTCTCCTTCAACTTCCGCCTCGGCGTCCTCGGTTACGGACTCTTCCCCGACGCCCCCGCCAACCGCGGCCTGCTGGACCAGATCGCCGCCCTGGAATGGGTCCGCGACAACATCGGGGCCTTCGGAGGGGACCCCGACCG
The DNA here is from genome assembly GCF_055574035.1 of Streptomyces sp. NPDC030021. NCBI lineage: Bacteria > Bacillati > Actinomycetota > Actinomycetes > Kitasatosporales > Streptomycetaceae > Streptomyces > Streptomyces sp. NPDC030021. Next base: position 235,166 of record NZ_JBVIAH010000004.1, on the reverse strand, counting down.
GGTCACTGTCTTCGGCGAATCCGCCGGGGCCATCAGCATCGGCGCCCTCCTGGCCGTCCCGCACGCCGCCGGGCTCTTCACCCGGGCCGTCCTGCAGAGCGGAGCCCCCGAGGTCCTGGCGCGTCCCAGGGTCCGCGCCATGGTCCGGCGGATGGCCTCGCTGCTCAAGGTGGACGCCACCGCCTCCGCCTTCACGGCCACCGCGCTGCCCGACCTGCTCGCGGCCCAGACGGCCGTCCTGCGCCGATCGGGCCCGCTCGTCGGCGGACCCGCCTTCGGCCTGGTCACCGACCCGGACACGGTCCCGGCCGACCCCCTCGACACCCTCTGCGCCCAGGCCGCCTCCGCCGAGGTGCCGCTGCTCCTCGGCTGGACCCGTGACGAGTACCGGCTGTGGCTCGCCCCCACCGGCGGGATGCGGCTGCTGGACCGGCTCGGCCCGCTCGCCGTGGCGCTGGCCCGCGCCCGCTCCGGCAAGGACCGGGCGGCCGTACGGTCGCTGCGCGCCGCGCTGCCCGCTGCGGGCCCTGCCGAACTCGCCGGACAGCTGCTCACCGACCGGTTGCTGCGCGACCCGCTGCGCAGGCTCGCCGGGGCGCGGCGGGCGGCGCCGAGCTTCCTGTACGAGTTCGCCTGGCCTTCCGGCGTTCCGGGCCTCGGCTCCTGCCACGCCCTGGAGCTGGGCTTCGTGTTCGACACGCTCGCGGTGCCGGAGGCCGCCTGGCTGGCCGGGCCGCACACCCCGCAGGCGCTGGCGGACGAGATGCACGCGGCCTGGGTGCGGTTCGCGGTGACGGGCGATCCGGGCTGGTCGGCCTGGAACGGCGACGGCCCGCCGAAGGTGTTCGGCGGGCCGGAGCTCGATGGTGCGGGGGAGCCGGTGGTTACTCGACGGGCCCTTCCATGACCTTGCTGATGAACTGGACCGGCCCCTCGCCCATGTTCGGCACATAGGTCTTGGCGTTGTGCTGGCCGCCCTTGATGACCTTCAACTCGGCGTGGACGGGGCCCTTGTTGCCGTAGGTGGCGACGAACTTCTGCACGTCGGGCAGCGTCTTCTTGTTGCTCTCGTTGTCGCCGACCTGGAAGGCGAGGTAGACGTCCGGACCCTTGGTGTCGATGAGCTGCTTCGCCAGCAGCTCCGGGTTGTTCTCGGCCTTCTCCTTGTCGTGGCCCTTCCACAGGGAGGAGTCCGGGACGATGTCCGGGCCGGAGGCGATCACGGCCTTGAACTTGTCCGGGTGCTTCAGCACGGCCTTCAGACCCGCGAAACCGCCGGTGGAGGAGCCCATGAAGGCCCAGCCGTCACGGGACTTGACGGTGCGGAAGTTCGCCTTCATCAGGTCCGGGACGTCCTCGGTCAGCCAGGTGCCCATCTTGGGCTGGCCGGGGATGTCGGAGCCGTCCCAGTAGACGCCCTTGTCGTCGGGCCCCGGGTTGAGGACCGGCATGGCCAGGATGAAGGGCTTGCTCTTGCCCTCCGCGTACCACTTGCTGATGCTGCTCTGGAGGCCGAGGTCGGTGCCCATCCAGTAGTTGCTCGGGTAACCGGCGCCGCCCGGCAGGGCGATCATGACCGGGAAGCCGCTCTTGGCGAACTTCGGGTCGTTGTACTCCTTGGGGGCCCAGACCCAGACCTTGCCCTTGAAGCCGGACTTCTTGCCGTCCAGCGTGGTGACGGCCACGTGCGTGCCGTCGGGGAGGGTCATCGTGTTCTTGAACTCGGAGGCCGGCCCGGTCGGCATGAGCATCTTGGAGTTCGGCGGCGGAGCGTCGTTCTTCTTGGCGCCCCCGGCGGGCGCCTGCCCGAAGGACACCGAGGAGCCCTTGTCGGTGAACGGGGGTATCTCGTAGTGGTTCAGCACGAGCGCGGCTATACCGGCGAGCGCGAGCACCGAGGCGCCCGCGATCAGCCAGCGGCGCCCCCGCGACCTGCGCCGCGGCGGCTCGGGCTCCTGGTACTGGCCCTGCTGCCCGTACTCCGGCTGCTGCCCGTACCCGTCCTGCGTTGCGTACTGCGGCTGCTGTCCGTACCGGTCCTGCTGCCCGTACTGCTGCTGGGGGCGGCCGGGCGGCGGCTGCTGTCCGTACGGCCGGCCGTACTGGTCGCCTTGGGGCGGCTGCGGTATCTGTCCTTCCGGCCGGTACGGCTGGTACTGCTGCCCGTCGGGTGCGTACGACATCTGCGGTGGCTCTCCGGCTGCTGCTGCCCCCAGAGGGGCGGGATGGTCTGACTGCTGGGTCCTTCCGTTCGAAGGATGAACGAAAGCATGTCAGGGTTCCGCATTTTTCCTACTCTTGGGGTGCCCTGGGGGAGGCCATTGCCTGGTGCCCGTACGCCCGGTGGAGTTCACGGACCCGCCCCCGTCCATGCCTGGCTCTTGTACGGGCCGCTGGGTATGGTGCCCCCGCGCCGCCCCCGGAACCCCACCCCGCCCCGGAGTCATCCCATGACGCTCCAGCGCCGGATCCTGATCCTCGCCACCGCCGTGGCCCTGCTCGCGGCCGTGGGCGTACTCGCCGTCGTGCGGGCCTCCTCCCGCGCCGACGAGAAGGACCACGCCCGGGCGGGCGGCCCGCAGGTCGCTCCGGGCGCGGTCTCGCTGGCGCCGGGCGACGGCGGCAGGCGGATCGTGTTCCGCAACATGGCCTGGGGGCCGCACCGGGACGAGCTCGCCACGGTCGCGGCCGGCGCGCCGGAGGGGGCCCGTACCGCGTCCGGGGTGAGCTGCCTGCGCTTCCACGCGGCCCAGGGCACCGGGATCTGCCTGCAGGCGGACCGCGGCGGCGTCCAGGAGGGCTATCGGGCCGTCGTCCTCGACGCCCGCCTGAAGGAGGTCTCCGCACACCCGCTGGGCGGCCTCCCCACCCGGGCCCGGGTCTCGCCGGGCGGGCACCTCGCCGCCTGGACCGTCTTCGTCGGCGGGGACTCGTACGCGGGTACGAATTTCTCGACGCGGACCTCGGTGCTCGACCTGCGCACCGGCACGCTCGACGCCTCGCTGGAGGACTTCACGATCCTGAAGGACGGCAAGCCGTACCGCAGCGCCGACGTCAACTTCTGGGGGGTCACCTTCGCCGCCGACGAGCGGACCTTCTACGCGACCCTCGCCACCGGCGGCCGGACCCACCTGGTCCGCGGGGACCTGGGCGAGCGCACCGTGACCACTCTGCGCGAGAACGTGGAGTGCCCGTCGCTGTCACCGGACGGGACCCGGGTGGTCTTCAAGAAGCGCGTGCCGGGCCTGCCGGCCGAGGCGCCGTGGCGGCTGTACGCCCTGGACCTGGCCTCCGGAGCCGAGATCCCGCTCGCCGAGGAACGCAGCGTGGACGACCAGGTGGTGTGGACCGACGACCGGACCGTCGTCTACGCCTTGCCGGGGGACTTCGGCGCCGACCTGTACGCCGTACCGGCCGACGGGAGCGGCGCTCCCGCCCGGCTCATGGACTCGGCCCTCGCCCCGGCCTTCCTCGGGTGAGGAGGCAGCGCGAGAGCCGGGCCGAGAGCCGGGGCAGGACCGTTTTTCCGCTTTTCCGTCCGGCCGGGGCGGTTACGCGGGGATCAGGGTCTTGCGGCGCCGCTTGCGCTGCGCGCCCGCCGACAGCCTCAGCTCGATGATCGACCGCACGGCCGGCCACTCCTCGTCGAGGATCGAGTAGAAGGCCGTACTGCGGACGGCACCGTCCAGCCCCCGCGAATGGGCCCGGCGGACCCCCTCACAGGTGAAGCCCAGCCGTTCCATCGCGGCTCTCGAACGGCCGTTGCGCGCGTCTGCGCGCAGCGAGATGCGCCGTACCCCCCAGGTCTCGAAGGCATGGCGGAGCATGAGCAGCTTCGCCTCGGTGTTGATGCCGGTTCCCTGGGCGCCCGGGGACAGCCAGGTATTGCCGATCTCGGCGGCATCGGGGATCGCCGTCGCCGGATCGCCGAACGGGACTCCGGGCACGGCGGGCCAGATCAGAGGCCCCTGCCAGTAGTCGAGTTCCAGGAACCGGGTCGAACCGACGACCCGCCCGTCGGTGGCTCTGACCACCGCGAACGGGAGCGATCGACCCGCTGCCTGATCGGCGAGGGCACGTTCGATGTACTCGTGTGACGCCTGCACCCCGTGGGGCACGGGAGTGAAGGCGTAAGTCGTACGATCCTCGGCCCCGGCCACGGCCAGAGCCTCGGTGTGGTGGGGGGCGAGGGGCTCGAGCCGCACGGTGCGGCCCGCGAGGTGTACGGGTACGGGCACGGAGCCTTCGGTCCTTCTGGGCGGTGGGGTGGTTGCACAGTCTGCGTCCATGACGTCGCCCCCCGTGCAAAACACGAGTGAAAGGCAACCGGCTGTCAGGTGAACGCGAGTGGCTCAATGTAGCCCCTTAAAGTCCTCTCATGAACCCCCAATTTGGCAATGGCGTGCCACTGATTTTCGATGACTTTGGTCCCCGCGGCGGAGCGCCCGTAATCCTGATCCACGGACATCCCTTCAACCGCACGATGTGGTCCCCCCAGACGGCTGCGCTGACCGCCGCCGGATACCGTGTGATCACCCCTGACCTGCGGGGATACGGGGAAAGCCCGGTCGTGGCGGGCAAGGCACTGCTGGCGGATCTCGCAGACGATCTGGCCGAGCTGCTCGCCCGCCTGGACATCGAACAAGTGGTCGTCGGCGGTGTGTCCATGGGCGGCCAGATCGCGATGGAGGTACGACTGCGCCACCCGGGTCTGGTACGGGCCCTGGTCCTGTCCGACACCTCGCCCGTTCCGGAGACCCCGGACGGTGCGAAGTTCCGCCGGGAGACCGCCGAACGGCTCATCGCCGAGGGCATGCGGCCGTACGCCGAAGAGGTCATCGACAAGATGCTGGCGGCATACAACGTGACCGCCATGCCCGGGACCGCCGCCCGGGTGAGCGCCATGATGTGCGCGACCGACCCCGAGGGCGCCGCGGCGGCGCTGCGCGGCCGGGCCGAGCGTCCCGACTACCGGCCCGTGCTGGCCGCGGCCGCCGAGCCCTGCCTGGTCCTCGTCGGCGCGGACGACGTCTACACCCCGGTCGCGGAAGCAGAGGCCCTGCACGCGCTGCTGCCGCACTCGGTACTCGCCGTCATCGAGGGGGCCGGCCACCTGCCGGGGCTGGAGCAGCCGGAGGCCTTCAACCGGGCGCTGCTGGACTTCCTCGCCGGGCTCTGAGCGGGGCAGCGGCGGCCACCGTACAGTCGGGACGAGCCGGGACGATGTCTGCGTCGAGGAGGGTGTTCATGCTGCGAGGGATTGCGACGATCAACTTCTGGGCCGACGACCTGGAGGCCGCGAAGGCCTGGTACACCGAGCTCCTCGGGATCGCCCCGTACTTCGAGCGGCCCGGTTACGCCGAGTTCCGCATCGGCGACTACCAGCACGAGCTGGGCATCGTCGACCGCCGCCACGCCCCGCCGGGCGCGGCAAAGGACCCGGGCGGCGCGGTGGCCTACTGGGCCGTCGACGATCTTCCCGCGGTCCACGCGCGGCTCCTGGACCTGGGGGCGACGGAGTACCAGCCGGTGACCGCGCACGGCGACGGCGGCTTCGTCACCGCGGCCGTCACCGACCCCTTCGGCAATGTGCTCGGCATCATGCGCAACCCGCACTACCTGGAGGTCCTCGAAGGGGCGACCCCGGACCCGGCCTGACCCCGGTCCCGCGCCGCTGAGATCATTCCGGGTATGGACGACGTACTGCGGCGACTGGCCGCCGTAGGACCCTTCTTCACGGTCCCCAGCGGGAAGGAACCGCCCGGCCCCGGCTTCCGGCCGCTCACCGCGCTGTACGGGGAGCAGCTCGGGCCGTACGTGGCCGAGGTGGGCCGGCGGATCGGCACCGGACCGGGCCGGGTGGCCGCCTCGACCGCACAGTTCGGGATCGTCTCCCGGCTCTGGTCGCTGGGGCTCGGGTGCGCGGCACTGGCGGGCCGAGTGCCGGACCTGGCCGCCGACCGGGTGTGGTGGCGGCTGCCGGACACGGGATCGCTCCAGCTGTGGCTGCCCGAGCCCGCCCCCGGCCTGCCGGCCGAGGCGCTCGGGGCGAACGTCCTGGCGAACCTGGCCGTGCTCGACGAGGGCCTGCGCGAGCGCTTCGGGGTCTCGCCGAAGGTCCTGCGCGGGAACGCGGCGTCCGGACTCGTCGGGGCGCTGCGCGTGCTGATCGACCGGGTGCCGGGAGGCACGGCCGTGGAGCTGGCGGGCGCCCTGCTGGCCGACGGCGGAGCGCTGGCGGGCACCGGCACCTTCATCCATGAGGAGGGGCTCGGGGTCGCGTTCGTACGGCGCAGCTGCTGTCTCTACTACCAGGTGCCCGGAGGCGGGCTCTGCGGCGACTGCGTGCTGCGGGCCGGGCGGCGGACGGGCTGACACCCGTGGGGGGTGTCTTGCCGGTCAGGCCGGGCTCGCGGTGTCCGGCACGCACGCTCGCCGCGTTCTCGTCGGTCGCCGACGCTCCGCGTCGACTCCCTCCTCGGCCTTGCGATCGCACGCACCGGACACCGCTCCCTGATCCGGCCCGACCGACAAGACACCCCCCTCGTGGAGGCGCGACGCCGTTCGGAGCAAGGGAGGGCGCGCCGCGCCCCGACCCGCCAAGGGCCCGGCGTACGGTCCGCTGCATGACCGCTCGTACACCGCACCAGCCCTCCGCACTCACCCGCCGCGCGGCCCTGACCGGGCTCGCCGCGGGGGCCGGGGCGCTCGCCGTCGGGGGCGGGGCCTGCACCGCGGCCGCCGCGCCCAAGCCGTCCGCCAGGGCCGTGGATCCCACCCCGGGAGCGATGAAGCTCTTCGACGATCCCGGCTTCAACTTCGCGGGCCTGCTCGCACTCGGCGCGGCCGGCATGCGTGCCTCCGAGGTGGGCGAGGTGCTGACCGCGGTCAACGCCATCAACGCGGCCGGTCTGTCCGAGCAGACGTTCAGCGACACCTTCCGCGCCTGGGGGGACCGGCTCGCCGCGCCCCCGGCCGCGGCCCGCCACGGCCACGACGCTCCCTCGCAGACCCGCCGCTTCCGGTCCCTGCGCGCCGCCCAGTACTACGCGCAGGCGCTGTTCTACGTGCTCGGCACCGATCACCCCGGTGATGAGGAGGCGGTCTACCAGGCCGGGCGGGGGGCCTGGGACACCTTCGCCAGGCTCTGCTCACCGGCCGCCGTCCGCGCGAAGGTCCCGTACGGCAAGACCCACCTGCCGGTCTGGTTCTTCCGCCCGGACGGTCCCGCCGAACCGCGCCCCACCGTGATCCTCACCAACGGCAGCGACGGCCAGAACCTCGACATGTGGACCTACGGCGTGGCCGCCGCCCTCGGCCGGGGCTGGAACGCCCTCGTCTACGACGGACCCGGCCAGGGGCAACTCCTGTTCGTTGAGGAGATCCCCTTCACCACCCGCTGGGAGAAGGTGGTCGGCCCGCTCGTCGACTGGCTGGATCGCCGTAAGGACGTGGACAGCGGCCGGATCGCGCTCACCGGCCTGAGCATGGGCGGCAACCTGGTCGCCCGCGCCGCCGCCTTCGAGCACCGGCTCGCCGCCGTCGCCTGCCAGCCGGGCTGCGTCAACCCCTGGCTGGGATTCGACGCGGAGCTGCGCGCCATCGTCACGCCCGACAAGGAGGAGACGAACCGGGTCTGGAACGAGGAGGTCGTCCCGGAGCTGACGCCGGAGCTCGCCTTCACCGTCAAGAAGCGCTTCGAGATCTTCGACCGGCAGGCACTGCGCCAGGCCCGCGAGGGCGTCGTGCTCACGGACCTCTGGACCCCGGCGCAGGTGGCCATGGGCCTCGACATCACCAAGGTGGTCGGGAGGATCAAGGCCCCGACGCTCGTCCTGGACTACGACTTCGAGCTGTTCTACCCGGGCCAGCCGCAGCAGATGTACGACCTCCTGCGCACGCGCCGTGAGTACGTGAAACTGACGGAGGCCACCGGGGCGCAGTTGCACTGCTCCCCGATGGCCCCGCAGCAGCACTGCGACGTCGTCTTCGACTGGCTCGCCGACGTGCTCCAGCGCTAGCGGAACGTCTGGAGGACCTCCTAGAAGGTCAGGTTCCAGGAGTCGACCTTGCCGGTGTCGCCGCCGGCGTTGTCGTTGACCCGCAGCTTCCAGGTGCCGTTCGCGACCTCGGAGGAGGCGTTCACGGTGTAGACCTGGTTGATGTTGTCGGTGCTGCCGCCGGAGCGGTTGTGCACGGTGTAGACGGTGCCGTCCGGCGCGACCAGGTCGACCTTCAGGTCACCGATGTAGGTGTGCACGATGTTCACGCCCACCTTGAGGGTGGCCGGGGCGTTGCCGGTGACACCGCCGACGGTGATCGGGCTCTCCACCGTGGTGTTGTCGCCGATGGCGAAGTCACCGGTGTTCTCGAAGTACTTGCCGGGCGGCGGGGTGCTGCCGACGGCCTTCAGCGCGTCGACCTGGCCCTCGCCGAAGAAGCCGTTCTTCGCCGTGGTGCCCTTGCAGCGGCTGTCCGACGGGCAGGCGACGTCGTTGGCCTGGGTGGCCAGCTTGTCGCGCAGCTGCGCCGGGGTGATGCCCGGGTTGGTGCTGGCCAGCAGGGCCGCCACACCGGCGACGTGCGGGGACGCCATCGACGTGCCGCTCATGGTGCCGTACTTGCCGCCCGGCTGGGTGCTGTAGATGCCGGTGGTGTCGCCGCCGGGGGCCGTCACGTCGACGACGTTCAGACCGTAGTTGGAGTACGAGGCCTTCGCGGTGGTGCCCATCGCCGAGACCGTGACCACGCCCGGGAGCTCGGTCGGGATGTCCAGGCAGGCGTTGGTGATGGTGCGGGTGACCGGCGTCGAGTCGTTCGGGCTCTCGGTGTCGGTCGTCTTGTTGGCCAGGTCGATGTTGGAGTTGCCGGCCGCCGCGACCTGCAGCGAGCCCTTGCCCTCCGCGTACTCCTGGGCGCGCTTGACGCCCTCGATGATCGCGGCCTGGTCGGCGTTGTCCGGGCAGTTGAACTGCCACGGGTCCGTGTAGTAGCTGTTGTTGGTGACCTTGAAGCCGTGGTCACCGGCCCACATGAAGCCGCAGACGGTGTTCTCGGCGAAGAAGAGCGAGGAGCCCGGCTCGGCGATGCGCACCGAGGAGATCTTCACGCCCGGGGCCACGCCGATGACGCCCTTGCCGTTCTTGGCGGCCGCGACCGTACCGGCCACGTGCGTGCCGTGGGTGCCGACGTCCCGCCAGGCGCCCGTACGGGTGTCCGGCTTTCCGTAGGCGCAGGACGCGGAGTCCGCCGCGTTGAAGTTCGGGGCCAGGTCCTGGTGCTGGTCGTCCACACCGGTGTCCAGGATGCCGACCTTGACGGAGGACGAACCGGTGGTGACGGCCCAGGCCTGGTCGGCCTTGATCTGGGTCATGTCGGCGCGGACCGGCTCGCCCGAAGGCGTCGTGGCCTGCGCCGGGTTGGCGGGCAGCGCCGGGTTGTAGGCGTCCGCCGGCACGTCCGAGGTGCGGGTGGCGCCGACCTGCTGGACACCGCTGACACCGCGCATGGTGGTGGCGAAGGTGCCGGACGCGGAGTGGGCGACGATCACGCCGATCGCGTCGTAGTACTGGAACACCGTGCCGCCGTTGGCGGCGACGGCGCCCCGCACCGCCGTGGTGTCACCGGGAGCGGTGATCACGAGGTAGGCACGGGTACCGGCAACCCAGGTCGCACTCTGGGAAGTCGGGGCCGCAGCCTGGGGGGCCGCCGCGGGGGCGGGGGCCGAGGATCCGGAAGGAGAGACGGGGGCGGTGCCGGCGAGCGCGGCGGGGGCCCCGAAAGCGAGTGCCGCGCCGAGCGTGGCGGCCAGCACGAGGGTACGTCGAGGTCGGCTGGATATGTGGGGTATCAATGCGTCCTCCGAAGACCCGGTGGTCAGGCCGGGTCGAACGAAACAAGTGGTGGACGCAAGATGTCATGCACACAGCCTGTTACGGAAGTACCTTTTACAGCCTGGAGGTTCGTTTATCGGTGGCCGAATCCCGACTATGGGTGCAAGTACGGAGAATGCGGCGGGCCGGCCGGGCTGGGCACCGTGGGGGCGAGCCCTGCCCGGCCGGCCCGCAGGGGCGTACCGGCTAGACCGGCACCCCGTCCTTGGGGCTGCCCGAGGGCTGCGGCACGGAATTCGGGGTTCCGTCGGACTCCGCGGATGCTGCGGCCTCGGCGGACTGCGCGGGCTCGGCGGACTGCGCGGGCTCGCCCTGCTGGTGCTGCGTGCCGTGCCCGTCGTCCACCAGCGTGCTCTCGTCGAACGGCAGCCGTCCCGCCAGCACTTCGGTGGCGCGCGCGTGGTCGAACTCCTTCGTCCACGTCCCGATGAGCACCGTCGCGACCGCGTTGCCCGCGAAGTTCGTCAGGGCCCGAGCCTCGCTCATGAATCGGTCGATGCCCACGATCAGGCCGACGCCGTCCACCAGTTCCGGCCGGTGCGACTGCAGTCCGCCGGCGAGGGTGGCCAGGCCCGCGCCGGTCACCCCGGCCGCGCCCTTCGAGGCGATGACCATGAACAGCAGGAGCGAGATCTGCTCGCCCAGCGCCAGCGGCTTGCCCATCGCCTCGGCGATGAAGAGCGAGGACATCGTCAGATAGATGGCCGTCCCGTCCAGGTTGAACGAGTAGCCGGTCGGCACGGTGATTCCGGTGACCGGCCGGGAGACCCCCAGGTGCTCCATCTTCGCGATCAGCCGCGGCAGCGCCGACTCCGACGAGGAGGTCGAGAGGATCAGCAGGAACTCCCGGCCCAGATAGCGCAGCAGGGCGAAGATGCTGACCCCGGTGCACACCCGCAGCAGCGTGCCGAGGACCACGAACACGAAGAGCAGGCAGGTCGTGTAGAAGCCGATCATGATGACGGCGAGGGACTTCAGCGCGTCGATGCCGGTGGCCCCGACCACCGCCGCGATCGCCCCGAAGGCGCCCACCGGAGCCGCCCACATGATCATCGCGAGTACCCGGAACACCAGCTTCTGGATGTGCCCGATGCCCCGCAGCACCGGCTCGCCCGCCGCGCCCATGGCCTGCAGCGCGAACCCGCAGAGCAGTGCCACCAGCAGCGTCTGGAGCACCTCGCCCCCGGTGAAGGCGGACACCAGCGTGGTCGGAATGATCCCGAGCAGGAACTCCGGCGTGCTCTCGGCCCCGCCCGCCTTGGCCTGCGCCTCGCCCGCACTGCGCGCCGCCTCGGTCAGGTGCAGCCCGCTGCCGGGCTCCAGCAGGTTGCCGACCAGCAGACCGATGGCCAGCGCCACCGTGGACATGACCATGAAGTAGCCGAGGGCGAGCCCGCCCACGGCACCCACCTTGGCGGCTTTGCGCACGGATCCGATGCCCAGCACGATCGTGCAGAAGATCACGGGCGAGATCATCATCTTGATGAGGTTGACGAAGCCGGTGCCCAGCGGTTTGAGCTCCACGGCCACGCCGGGGGCGGCGAAGCCGACGGCGATGCCGAGCAGCACCGCGCCGATCACCGCGATGTAGAGATAGTGCGTTCTGTCGCGCCTGGCGGCCACGATGCCTCCCGGTGGTGATTACGTTCGGGGAGACCATCGCCCAGGCCTGTGACCCCGGTCACCCTTGCGTTCATTGAGTTCACGACCCGGTGCACACTGAGCGCCATGTTCCGCTTCCCCCGCCCCCCGCGCAGCCTCGCCGGCCAGCTCTTCGCCATGCAGGTGCTGCTGGTCGCCGTGGTCGTCGCGGGCTGCGCCGTTTTCGCGTACGCCACGGCCCGGGGCCAGGCCGAGGAGGCCGCCCGGCGCCAGGCCGGGGCCGTGGCCCACGCGGTGGCCGACTCGCCGTCCGTACGTGAGGCCGTACGGGGAGCGGCGCGCGGGATCGACCCGTCCGCCGAGCTCCAGCCCTACGCCCAGCGGGTCCGCGCGGACTCCGGAGTGGCCTTCGTGACGATCATGTCCCCCGAGGGGCGGCGCTGGACCCACCCCGACCCGCGCCGGATCGGCGAGCCCTTCATGGGCAACACCGCCCCCGCGCTGCGCGGCGAGACCTTCAGCGAGACGTACACCGGCACCCTCGGCCCCTCCATCCGCGTGGTCACCCCGCTCCAGGACGAGGGCCGGATCATCGGCCTGGTCAGCGCGGGGATCACCGTCCGCGCCATCAGCGACCGGCTCGCGACGCAGCTCTCCGCCCTCGCCTGGGTCGCGGGCGGCGCGCTCGCCCTCGGCGGGGTGGGCACGTACGTCGTCAACGCGAGGCTGCGCCGTCACACTCATGGCATGAACGCGGCAGAGCTCAGCCGGATGTACGACTACCACCAGGCGGCCCTGCACGGGGTCCGCGAGGGGCTGCTGATGCTCGACGGGCAGCGGCGGATCACCTTGATCAACGACGCCGGCCGCGAACTGCTGGGTCTGCCGGGCGAGGTCACCGGCAGCCAGGTGGCCGACCTCGGTCTGCCGGCCCCGCTCACCGGGGCCCTGCTCGCGGACCGGCCCCGGGTGGACGAGGTGCACCTGACCGCGGACCGGGTGCTGGTGGTCAACAGCTCGCCGGTCGCGGGCGGAGGCCGCCGGGGCACGGTGGTCACCTTGCGCGACCACACGGAACTGCAGGCGCTGACCGGCGAGCTGGACCATGAGCGGGGCTTCACCCAGGCACTGCGCTCCCAGGCCCACGAGGCGGCCAACCGGCTGCACACCGTGGTCTCGCTCATCGAACTCGGCCGTGCGGACGAGGCGGTCGACTTCGCCACCGCCGAGCTGGAACTCGCCCAGGCCCTCACCGACGAGGTGGTCACCGCGGTGGGGGAGCCGGTGCTGGTGGCGCTGCTGCTGGGCAAGGCCGCCCAGGCGCACGAGCGGGGCGTCGAGCTGGTCGTCACCGCCGACAGCCGCAGTCTCGCCGAAGGGGGCGGGCTGCCGCCGGCCCGGGACCTGGTCACCGTGCTCGGCAATCTCATCGACAACGCGGTCGACGCGCTCACCGCCGTACAGGGGGCCCGGATCGCGGTGACGCTGCGGCCCGAGCCGGACGAGCTGCTGCTGCGGGTCGCGGACAACGGACCCGGGCTGCCCGAAGGGGTGGACGTGTTCCGCCGGGGCTGGTCCGGCAAGGGCGAGGGCCGCGGCCTGGGCCTCGCCCTGGTCCGGCAGGTGGCGGAGCGCTACGGCGGCACGGTGGTCGCTGCGCAGGGCCCGGGCGGAGGCGCGGAGTTCACGGTCCGCCTGCCGGTCGCGTCCGCACCCGCCGCGGGCCCGGGGGGCCCGCGATGAGCGGGGGCGAGGTGCGCGTGCTGATCGTCGAGGACGACCCGGTGGCCGCCGACGCACACGCGCTCTACATCGGCCGGGTGCCCGGCTTCACCGCCGTCGGCGCCGTCCACTCGCTCGCCGAGGCCACCCGGTTCCTGGAACGGACCCGCGTCGACCTGCTGCTGCTGGACCTCGGCCTGCCCGACGGGCACGGCCTGCGCTTCGCGCGCGGGCTGCGCGCCGCCGGACATCCCGTCGACGTGATCGTGGTGACCTCCGCGCGGGACCTGGCCGTGGTCCGCGAGAGCGTCTCGCTCGGCGTGGTCCAGTACGTACTGAAGCCGTTCGCGTTCCCCACCCTGCGCGAACGGCTCCTGCGCTACGCCGAGTTCCGCCAGACGGCGGGGGAGGCGGTCGGCCAGGACGACGTCGACCGGGCGATGGCCGCCCTGCGCGCACCCCGCCCGGCCGAGCTCCCCAAGGGGCTGAGCGCGCCGACCCTGGACCGGGTCGCCGCCCTGCTGCGGTCGGCGCCCGAGGGGCTGACCGCAGCAGGGGCGGCCGAGGCGGCCGGGATCTCCCGGATCACCGCCCGCCGCTACCTGGAGCACCTGGTGGACACCGGCCGCGCGGACCGCACCCCCCGGTACGGCCAGGTCGGCCGCCCCGAACTGCACTACCGCTGGCTGGCGGCGGCGACGGCCGGTTCGGTGTCGAAGGTGTAGAACTTCCGGTGATCCAGCATGTCCGCCGGGGTCACGTCGTTCCAGGGCCGCATGGTGTCGTTCAGGTCGACGACGTTCTGCGTGCCCGCGCCCGGCAGGTACGTGGACTGGGGGTGCTTGGCCTGCCAGTCGGCCCACAGCTTGTCGATGAAGGCATGGTGCATCCAGAACACCGGGTCGTTGGGGGAGACCCCGGTGGACATCTGCCCGCCGACCCACACGTGCACCCGGTTGTGCAGGTTGGCGCCGCGCCAGCCCTCCAGGTTGTTGCGGAAGCCGTTGGAGGAGCTGTTCCAGGGTGCCATGTCGTAGACCGGCATGGCGAGTACGGAGTCCACCTCGGCCTTGGTCGGCAGCTGGGCGACGGCCGCGCCGAGATCGCGGCGCAGGTAGGCGCGCCCGTCCACCCGGACGTTTATGTTCCACTTGCCCGTCGCGTACGCGAACGGACCGTCCATGACCTGCCCGTCGCGGGCCCGCCCGGTGCCGCCGAGGAAGTCGGCGGCGAAGAGGGAGGCGCGGGAGGTCCGGTCCGCGGTCCAGTCCCAGTATGGGAGCGCCACGCTCGCGTCCACTTTCTGCAGCGCCTCCTCGAACTCCAGGAGGAAGCGCCGGTGCCACGGCAGGAAGGAGGGGGAGCGGTGGCCGACGCGGTCGCCCGAGTCGGTGTCGCTCATGATGAAGCCGTTGTGGGTGGTGACGAAGCGGTCGTAGCTGCCGGTGCGCTTGAGCTCCAGCAGCGCGGAGGTGAAGGCGCGCTTCTCCGCCGGGGTCAGCGTGGCCTGGTTCTTGCGGACGGTCATGCCGCACCTCCGAAGGGGACGAGGGCGGCGCCCTGGAGATCGCGCACCGCGGCGCGGGCGAGGAGCTTCGGGTCGGCGAAGGTCTCGTAGTGGTTGATGACGCTGATCCAGGTGCCATCGGCGTTGCGCATGATGTGCAGTTCCCTGCCGTCTATTCGGACGGTGGGCTGGCCGGGCGAGTGGTGGCCGCCGTGGTGGCCGCCTTCGCCGGCGGTGATCTGGATACGACGGCCCTTGTAGACCTCGTCGACCGAGCCCGGGGTGGTGGGCTCGGTGGGGGTCGCGGCGGCGTTCGTGGCGCCCGCGGCAGCGGCGGTCAGGCCAAGGGCGGTGAGGGCGCCCGCTGTTGCCCCCAAGGCCTGACGGCGAGTGATCTTCTTCATGGCCGTAGAGGTATCAGGGCTCGGGAGGGGCTTGGCCTGTATCCGGACATTCGCGGATAAGTTTCCGGTAGAACAAGTTGGATGATCTTCCCGTTCGACGCGGCTTCGGGGGCTCGAACGGGAAGATCTGCAGAATGAGCCCTACTCGACAGTAATTTCTTCTGGGTGAGGGGGTCGCTATGTGCGACATCACACTGCAGAGTCGGCCGGAAGCAGAGCGTCAGACTCGGCCCTGGTGCGGTGCGAGGCGGCGCGAAGTGACTCCGGAGTGACTCCGGGGTGGATTCGGCCGTGACGTCCGGAAGATTCTCGGCCGCGCGGTCACAGCTCGGGCAGGCGCTCGGTGGGGTTCGGGGAGCGGCGTTCTTCGAGCCGGTGGAGGTAGAGCCGCAAGTCGGCTTCGAGTCCGCCGTCGAGATAGGTGAGGAGGTCGCTCAGCCCTGTGGCCGCCTCCTGGCGATACGGATCGGAGTGGCCCGACCAGGCGGCCCTGAGATCGGTGGCCCATTCGCGCAGCCGAGCTCGCTCGTGCCACCAGGCGCGGACGGAGTCGGGGGTCCAGCGCCGGTCCCCGTCCCAGCCGTAGCCGTTGAGCGGGTCGGTCCAGGCGGCGTGGAGCAGGCGGTCGACCTCGACGGGGTTCCTGGGCTGGCGGTAGACGAACTCCTGGCCGGTCACATCGTCGTAGAGGACGTGGTCGGGTGCTGCCATGCGTCCGGTCCAGCAGGTGTCGGTGTCCGCGGCGTAGAACGGTCCGGGCACGTTGCGCCAGTTCCGCTCCGCCCAACGGCCCGTCAGATAGGTCTCGGGGTGTGGCAGCGCCAGGGCCAGGTTGGGCACCGCTTCGGGCACCGGGGTGTCGGCGGCGGTCCGGGCCGCCGGGAGCGGATCCCGGTATCCGGAGTGATCATTCATGAGAGCGTGCGTGCCGCCCTGCTCGACCTGGGGTTCCAGGAGGAGCGGTTCGGGCCGAAGGGGGAGTGGCTCGGCGGGACCCTTGGTGTGCGGCCCATGGGGTCGCGCTTCGAGACGGACCACTACGTCACGCACGAGGGGGCGTTGGTCGGTGTCCGCGTCCATGACGACGCCTGCGTCACCGCCTTCGTGCAGAAGGCCAACTACCTGGTGAAGACCAACGGTCCGTACCCCGAGGGTGGCTGCTTCGAGCCGCCCGCCGGCCACTGACCGACCGTCGGCCGCTTCGGATCACGGGGGGCGCCAGGTCGCACTGACCGATAATGCCCGTCTTTGTGCCTATAGTCCCAATATGGCTCTTCATGAGACGAAGGACGCACGCGCCCAGGACGCCGACACGGACGTGTTCGCGTCCACGCTGAGCGGCCAGATCCTCCCCAAGTACAAGATTCCTGAGGACCACTCACCCACCGAGGTCGTCTACGAGCTGCTCCGCAACGAGCTGCTCCTGGACGGCAACGCGGCCCAGAACCTCGCCACCTTCTGCACCACCTGGTCGGACGAGGGCGTACACCGCCTGATGAACGTCTGCCTCGACAAGAACATGATCGACAAGGACGAGTATCCGCAGACCGCCGAGATCGAGTCCCGCTGCGTCAACATCCTGGCCGATCTGTGGAACGCCCCCGCGGGCGCCCCGGCGGCCGGCTGCTCCACCACCGGCTCCAGCGAGGCCGCCATGCTCGGCGGACTCGCCCTCAAATGGCGCTGGCGCGAGCGCCGCCGCGCCGCGGGGCTGCCGACCGACCGCCCCAACCTGGTGTGCGGCCCGGTGCAGATCTGCTGGGAGAAGTTCGCCCGCTACTTCGACGTCGAACTGCGTCAGGTCCCGATCGAGGCCGACGCCACCGGCCTCCAGGCTCATCAGCTCGCCGAGTACGTCGACGAGAACACCATCGGCGTCGTCGCCATCCTCGGCGTCACCTACACCTGCGACTACGAGCCCGTCGCCGAGATCGCCGCCGAGCTCGACCGGATCCAGGCCGAGCACGGCTGGGACATCCCCATCCACGTGGACGGCGCGAGCGGCGGGTTCGTGGCGCCCTTCCTCCACCCCGACGTGGTGTGGGACTTCCGGCTGGAGCGCGTCGCCTCGGTCAACACCTCCGGCCACAAGTACGGACTCGCGCCGCTGGGAGTCGGCTGGATCATCTGGCGCACCGCGGACCTGCTCCCCGCCGACCTCGTCTTCAAGGTGGACTACCTCGGCGGCGACATGCCGACCTTCGCCCTCAACTTCTCCCGCCCCGGCGGCGAGATCATCGCGCAGTACTACCTGTTCCTGCGCCTGGGCCGGGCCGGCTACCGGCGGGTCCAGGAGGCCTGCGCCGACACCGCCCAGTACCTCGCCCGGCAGATCGCCGACATGGGCCCCTTCACCCTCCTCTACGACGGCCAGGGCGCCCTGCCCGCCGTCTCCTACGAACTCACCGACCCGGACTCCACCCCGTTCAGCCTCTACGACCTCTCCGACCGGCTGCGCATGCGCGGCTGGCAGGTGCCCTCGTACCCGCTGCCCGCCGACCGCGACGACACGGTCATCCAACGCGTCCTCGTCCGGCACGGCGTGACCCGCGACCAGATGGCCCTGCTCGTCACCGACATGCGCGTGGCCGTGGAGCACCTGACGGCCACGCCCCCGCCCGTACCGGCCGCCGCGCCGCGGTCCGGCTTCCACCACTGACCCGACCGGGGGCTGTCGGCATCGATGTCGACAGCCGCCCCCCTTGATCTTCCGGATCGGCGGATGACACCGTGGTGATCATGAGCGAGGATTTCGAGGAACACCGGCGCCTGCTGTTCGGCACGGCCTACCGCATGCTGGGCAGCGTCGCCGACGCCGAGGACATCGTGCAGGACGCCTGGCTCGCCTGGCACCGCACCGACCGCGCGGCCGTCGAGAACCCCCGCGCCTACCTCGTGCGCACCGTCACCAATCTCAGCCTCAACCGGCTCAGGTCGGCCCAGGTCGTCCGCGAGGCGTACGTCGGGCCCTGGCTGCCCGAGCCCCTCCTCACCTCGCCCGACATTGCCGAGGAGGCCGAACTGGCCGACACCGTGTCCATGGCGGTCCTGGTCGTACTGGAGACCCTGACCCCGACCGAGCGCGCGGTCTTCATGCTCCGCGAGGTGTTCGGGTACTCCCACACCGAGATCGCGGAGGTCGTCGGCAAGTCCGAGGCGAGCGTCCGCCAGTCCGCGCACCGCGCCCGCGAACACGTCCGGGCCCGCCGTCCCCGCTTCACCGCCAAGGCGGCCGAGCAGCGCGAGATCGTCGAGAAGTTCCGGCAGGCCTGCCTCGGCGGGGACCTCGGCGAGGTGCTCACGGTCCTCGCCCCCGACATCGTCTCCTGGGCCGACGGCGGCGGCATCGTCACCGCCGCCCGCCGCCCGCTGCACGGCGCCGACCACGTCGCCCGCTGGTGGCTCGGCGTCCTGGCCAAGTCCGAGGCCCGCGACGGGGCGATGCGCCTCGCGGAGATCAACGGCGAGCCCGGCCTGCTGCTCGTCCACCAGGGCGCAACCGTCGGCGCCATGACCTTCGAGGCCGCCGACGGCCGGATCACCGCACTGCGCATCACCGTCAACCCGGAGAAGCTGCGGGGCCTGCAGCCCTGACGGGACCCCGACGGCAGGGCCGGGCGACCGCTCCGCCCCTAGCGCGCGCCGAAGTTCTGGGTCCACCAGGGGCCGCCCGAGCCCTGGTGGATGCCCACGCCGATGTCCTTGAAGGAGCAGTTGAGGATGTTCGCCTTGTGGCCCGGGCTCTTCATCCAGGAGTCCATGACCGACTGGGCCGTCTGCTGGCCCCGCGCGATGTTCTCCCCGTACGTCGACCAGCGGTACCCGGTCGCGGTCGTCCGGTCGCCCGGGTCCTTGCCGTCGGGGCTGGTGTGATCGAAGAAGTCCCGGGCCGCCATGTCGTCGGAGTGCCCCTGAGCCGCCGCACGCAGCTGCGGGTCCTCCCTGAGGGGGCCGCATCCGGCCGCCGCCCGCTCGCTGTTGACCAGGGCCACGACCTGACCGGCCACGCCCGACGGCGGGGCGGGCGCAGGCTTGGCCGCCGAGGCCTTCGGGCTCGGGGACTTGCTCTTGGACTGCGTCGGGCTCGGGCTCGCCGACGGACTCGGCGACGCGGAGGCCGACGGGGAAGGCGAGGCGGAGGGGGAGGGCGACTCCGAGGGCGGAGCGGCGGATTCGGTCGCCGAGAGCGCGGCCAGCGGGGTCGCGGCCGCGGCGGCGCCCTCCTTCGTGTCACCGGAACCGGGCAGCCCCCCGAGGTACACGAGCCCGCCGCCCGCGACGCAAGCGGCGAGCACCGCACCGCCGACCACCCGGCGGCGGCTCTGCCGGCGCTTGCGCAGCGCGCCGCGGCCACCGCCGCCCACGTCGGCCACCGGGGTGAGCTGGGTCGCCGCGTCGTCGAAGCCGCCGCCGAAGCCCCCGTCGACACCTTCGGCGAAGGCGACGCTCACGGGGGCGAAGCCGGCCGCCCCCGCCGTCTTCATCCCCGCCAGCAGGGCCGCCGAGACCGGTACCAGGGCCAGACCGGCCAGCAGTCCCTCCGCCGGAACCAGCCCGCTCCACAGACCGGAGCAACGTATGCATTCACGGGCGTGCCGGGCTATTCGCTTGCGCCACAGCGCCGAGGGCTCCCCGTCCCAGCCGGCCATCACGGTCCGCAGCTCCTCGCACGCCGGATGGGTGTCCAGCGCGCGCTCCACCACGCGGGCCGACTCCAGCTGCGCCTTCATCCGCTGCACCCGGACCGCCGTGTGCTGCGGGGACAGTTCCAGCGCACTCGCCACCTCGGCCCGGGTCAGCTCCCCGGCGCACTCCAGCCACCACAGGGACAGCAGCGCCCGGTCCTCCGGCTCCAGCCAGCGGGTGGCCCGGGCCGTCTCGCGCCGCTGTCCGGCGAGCTGGAGGCGGGTGACGGTCAGGTCGACGAAGTCGGCACCCGGGTCGGCGACATCGCTCGCGGCCTCCAGCGTGCTCTCGCCGAAACCACTCTGCCGGGCCTGCCAGTGCGCCCGCACGCGGTTCATCGCGATCGCCACCAGCCAGGACCGGAAGCTCTCGTCCACGCGCAGGCCGCCCAGCCCGTCGAGCGCCCGCAGCATCGTGTCCTGCACCACGTCGTCCACGTCGCAGGACCCGTTGAGGGCCCGCCCGACGATGTTGTAGACGAGCGGGAGATGGGTGCTGACGAGCTCGTCCTGCGCGCGCAGGTCGCCCGCGCGGGCCGCTGCCACAAGCGCTGCGGTGTGCTGAGTAGTCATGTGATGTTCCCTGTCCGTACCGGCGGTCGATGATGCCCGATACATGGGAGACCGTCGACGGGGGCGTCGATAACAGTTATCCGGAAGAATTTTCCCGAAGAGTTCTCCGGGGCCTTCCACCGGGGGTCACAGCAGCGGAGCCAGGGCCTCGGCGGCCGCTCGAACGGTCGGCGCATACGCCTCGATCTCCTCGCGGGAGACCAGGAAGGTGACGGTGGTGACGCTGACCCCGCCGACGGGCCGGCCCGCCGGACCGGGGATCGCCGCGCCGATGCAGCGGATGGCGGGCTCGTTCTCCTCGTCGTCGAGGGCGAAGCCCTGGGCGCGGACTGCCGCCAGTTGGGCGTCCAGGGCCCGTACGGTGGTGAGTGTGCGCGGCGTCCGCCGGGGCAGCCCGGTCGTGCCGATCAGTTCCCGTACCTCCTCGGCGGGCAACAGAGCCAGGATGCTCTTGCCGATCGCGGTCGTGTGCAGCGGCATGCGCATGCCGACGCGGGAGGCCGTCCGGAAGGGCTGGTCCTCGTTCTCCAGCTTGCGGATGCAGGTGATGGTCCGCCCGCTGTGCAGGGCCAGATGGACCGTCTGGCCGGTGGCCCGCCGGAGTTCGCCGAGGATGTGCCCGATGCCGGCCGGTTCTCCGGCGCCGACCAGGGCGGAGAGCCCGCGCAGCCGCGGCCCCACCCCGTACCGGCTGTCGGCCTCCTGGCGTACGAAGCCCTGGTCGATCAGCGAGGCCAGGATGCGGAAGGTGCTCGACTTGGGCACCGCGGCCGCCACCGTCACATCGGCGAGGCGGTGCGGGCCGCCGGGCGCGGCCACCGCCTCCAGGACGCGCAGGGACTTCTCCACGGCGGAACCGGCCGCGGAGGTCCGCCCCGCGCGCCCGCCCGCTGCCGCTTCATCCATTGACACGAGCGCTCCCGGCATGGGTAGGGTCTAGACCACATGGTTCCGTCATACGGTACGCCGTTCCACTACGTGGAACAAACGTGTGGAGCGAAGGGGAGGGTCCGTTGCCCGATCACCCGTCAAGCCCCCCGTCCGGTCGGCCGGCCGGCCACCCGTCGGGGCACCTCTACGCGGTGCTGGCGGCCCAGCGCGTGCTGCCCGTCCTGCGCAACACCGGCGCCGACGAGGCCGTCCGCCACACCACCGCCCTGCTCGCCGCCGGCTGCCGCGCGGTCGAGCTCACCACCTCCACCCCCGGCTGGGCCGCCGCCGTCACCCGCACCACCCAGCTGAGCGACGTCCACGGCCGCCCGGCCCTCATCGGCGTCGGCACGGTCACCACCACCGCACAAGCGGAGACGGCCCTCGACGCGGGTGCCGCCTTCCTGATCTCCCCCTACCCGGCCCCCGAGGTCCGCGCGGTGGCCGTACGCCGCGAAGCCGTCTTCATCGAGGGCGGGTTCACCCCCGGCGAGATCGCCGCCGCCGTCCGGGCCGCCGGAGCCGCCAAGGTCTTCCCGGCACACGTCGGCGGCCCCGGGTTCGTCCGCTCCCTCCGGGCCGTCCTGCCCGGAGCGGTGATCGTCCCGACCGGCGGCATCCGGCCCGCCGAGGTCCCGGACTGGCTCGCCGCTGGCGCGACCGCCGTCGGGATCGGCGGCGGCCTGCCGTCCGACCCGGGCGAACTGGCCGCCGTGTTCGCCGGGACCGCCACGCCGTGCTGCGCACCCTGCGACCCCGCCGCAGGGCACTGACCGTGGCCGGACGAGCCGACACGCGCTACGACGTCCTCGTACTCGGCGAGGTCCTGGTCGAGATCCACGCGGGCACCGCCCTGCACGAGGCCGCCGACGGCACCCCGGCCCGTATCTCCTACTCCGGGGACGCCCTCAACGCCGCAGCCGCCGCAGCCGCGGCCGGCGCCCGTACCGCACTGCTCGCCGTGGTCGGCGACGACGAACTCAGCGTCCCGCTGCTGAACCGGGCCGCCGAACTCGGCGTGGACGTCTCCCACGTCCGCCGCGCCCCGCACCCCAACGGTGCCTACCTGCTCTCCGCCGACGCCGACGGCGACCGCGCGTTCGTCTACTGGCGCACCCACAGCGCGGGTTCCACCCTCGCGCCCCGCCACATCGCGTCCTGGCGCGGGCTGCTCACCCGCTGCGGAGCGCTCGTCACCAGCGGCATCACCGGCGCCCTGTCGCCGAGCAGCCGCGACGCCGTACTGGCCGCCGCCCGCCTCGTGCACGGGGCGGGCGGGCACCTGACCTACGACCCGAACTTCCGCTCCCGGCTGACCGGCCGGGCCGAGGCACGCGAGCTGCTGGCCCGGATCGCGCCGCTGACCGGGCTGCTCAAGACCTCCTGCCCGGCCGACGCGCTGGCCCTCGTGGACACCGCAGACCCGCGCACCGCCGCAGCCCGCTGCCGCGCACTGGGCGCCCGTACGGTCGCGGTCACCGCGGGCGCCGACCGGCTGCTGCTGGACGACGGCACGCGGGCGGCGTACCACCCCGTGCCCGCCAATCCGGAGCCCGTGGACGCGACCGGGGCGGGGGACTGTTTCACCGGCACGGCCACCGCCCGGCTCGTCCTCGGGGACACCCTCGCGGACGCGGTGGCGTACGGCACGGCCGCCGCCTCCCTCTCGGTCTCCGGCCGCGGCGGCACCGGGCGCGTCCCCGCCTTCAGCGAGACGGCGGCGCTGGCCGCCTCGCGCCGACGTACCTGCCCGCCTCGACCGCCGTCTCCGGATCGGTGACCCAGCCCGCCGCCAGAACCAGCCGCGAGGCCCGGTGGACGGCCAGGAACCCGAACGGCCGGTCGAACCGGACATCCGCCCGGCGGACCCGGTGCCGCACGCGGGGCGGCGCGGCTCCGCCCGGCCGTGCCGCGACGGCGGTGACGGCCGCTGCCTCGAACCCCGTCGCGTGGAACCGGGCCATCGCGGACTGCCGGGCCGAACCGATCGCCAGCGGCTCGGAACTGATACCGGGGAAGTGCGCGAAGTCGTCGTCGCTCGCGGTGTCCAGCCCGAACGTCCGGGCGTGGTCGAGCAGGTCGTGTTCGGCGAGCAGGGAGAAGGCCACGGTACGGACGTGCAGCAGGTCCACCGGGAAGGGCGAGTCCTCGGTGCGGGTGGTCAGCCCGGGGCCAGGGGTTCCGTCGGGGAGCTCGCTGCAGGGGAGGGACGGGACGGCGCCGGTGACGGCGGCGACACCGGTCTCCAGCACCGAGGGGGACGGTGTCCCAGGCTCCCCGAGCAGCAGGTGCACGTCCACGTCCTCGGTGCCGGCCACCTCCAGGACGGTGACGGCCCCGGCGCTCCCGTGGGCCACCCGTACCTCGTCCGGCGAACGGGTGGTCCGGGACAGCCGTCGCAGGATCCGCCTCGCCCAAGGGCCTTCGGCCACCGCGACGGGTGCTTCCCGGAAGGGCTCGGCCCACCGCACCCGGAGCGCGAGCGCGGAGGCCAGGACCAGGCGGGTGTCCTCGGTCCACGACACCGGCACGTGCTCGATCAGCCCGCCCGTCCGCTCCGCCGCCCACGCGTCCAGCACCTTCGCGTCGGCGGCCGGCACACCGGTCAGCGTGCCCCGGGCGCCCGGCGGCAGCTTCGCCGACCAGACTTCCTCCAGGGGGACTCCGGCCCCGGCCCACAGACCCGTCGCCGCCCGCAGACCCCGTACGCCGCCCAGTGCGGCCAGCAGTTCCCGTGCCGCCCCGGCCGCGGCCCCGGCGGGTATGCCCAGCGCCTCCGCCAGTTCGGCGCGGGCGGGACCGCCCGCGCCGTCGGCGAGCAGGGCGAGCAGCGGCCAGACCCCGGCCGCGGCGAAGACCGTGCCCCGGTCCTGTGCGCGGGCCTGCGCGGCCCAGCGCGTCGTGAGGCGGTTGGCCGCCCGTACCGTCTCGTTCTCCATGCGGTGGAGCGTAGATGGAGAGGCGCCGCCGGGCCGGACGGTATTCCGCGGCCCGGCGGCGCCGGTCTCGGGCGGCGCCGGTCAGCGGCCGCGCAGGCCCCGGTCGACGGCCCTCATCAGCTCGCCGTCCGCGGTGTCCGCGTCGAGCGACCAGAACATCGCACCGCCGAGGCCGTGTTCGCGGATGTACCCGGTCTTGGCGCGCAGCACCTGCGGGTCGTCGTACGTCCACAGGGTGGTGCCGTCGAAGAGCCAGGCGTGGCCGCCGCGCCGGTCCCGGTGGATCGTGTAGGTGCCGGAGTCGGCCAGCTTCTTCAGCGCCTTGTAGTCCTCGTACCCGGCGGACCAGGTGGCCGGTGCCGGGCCCGTGGCCGGCTGCCCCATGCCGTCCCCGCCACCGGTGACGCCGGTCCAGCCCTGTCCGTAGAACGGCATGCCCATCACCAGCTTGTCCGCGGGCGCGCCGCGCCGGAGCCAGGCGTCCACGGTGCCGTCGACGCTGAAGTCGCCCCGGGCGCGGAGCGCGGACTGCTGGGCGGTCCTCGGCTCGCCGGAGACGTGGAAGTCGTAGCCCTGGAGGGTCACGAAGTCGAGGTCGCGCATGATCCGGCGGACGTCGAAGCCCGCGTCGATCTTGGCGGGGGCGGTGGGGACGAAGGCGGTCAGCTCGTACGAGGTCTTCTCCTTCCGGCTCCGCGCGTACGCGTCGAGCTGCGTGCGGAACTCCTTGACGAGCGCGGTGAAGTTCTGCTTGTCCTCGGCCCGGTACTTCGTGCGGATGCGGGGAGCGGGGCGTGTGCGCGGGCGCTGTGCATGCCGGAAACTATTGGTCTGGACCAGAGCGGTCAAGGGTGCGGCCGAAACTCGCCCGCTACGGGAGCGGCAGGCTCCACTGGCCGACGTCGTCGGCGAGGCCGGTGTCGAGGGCGAACTGGACCGCGGCCGGCTCGGCGTCCGCCGGGATCCGGAAGGTGATGAAACCCTCTGCCGTGCCGCCGGGATCGAGCGTGACGGTCTCGGCGAAGACCGGCCCGGCGGTGGTGGGGACGTCGTCGCCGGTGAACCGCTGCCCTGCGGTGTCCAGCAGATGCGCGGCCGGAGCGGGGGAGTCCTGGTAGACGGCGGTCCCGGTGTTCTCCAGGCGGAACCGCGTCGCGACGAGCCGGTCGGTCCCGGTGGGCTCGGGACCTGCGGGGCTCGCCGGGTCCACCACCTGCGTCAACGTGACGTCGAGCCGCCGGCCCGGCCCGTTCCCGGTGAGGGAGATCGTCTCGCCCGAGCCGTCCGGGGCCGCGCCCAGCAGGGCGGGCGCGAGGAGCGCGAGCGCCAGGAGCGAGCCCCGCACCCGCACCCGCACCCGTCGTCGGCCTCGGGGCATGACGGAACCTCCCGCTCCACGGTCCCCACCACCCACGATCCTCCGCACCCCGTGGTCCCGCCACCCCACGCCGGCCGGGTCGCGTCGCCCCAAGAGGTCATCTCATGCGGCGATTCCGCGGTAGCAGGCGAGGAAGCTTTTAGGATCTCCGGCATGGCAACAAGACTCGTACAGATCAATATGAAGGCCCAGGACGACTCCGTGCTCGGCCGGTTCTGGGCGGAGGCACTCGGGTGGGGTGTCGACAGTGAGGCACCGGGCGTGACAAACCTCGAACCCGTGGGCTTCACCTACCCCGACCCTGTGGCCGTCTGCATCGACATCATCACCCGCCCGGAACCCAAAACGGTGAAGAACCGGGTACACCTTGATCTGGCCACCACCTCGACCGCCCATCAGGCGGAGTTGGTCGCGCGCCTGCAGGATCTGGGCGCGACGCTCGCCGACGTGGGTCAGGGCAACGTCCCCTGGACGGTCATGGCCGATCCGGAGGGCAACGAGTTCTGCGTCCTGGAACCCCGTCCGATCTACCAGGACACCGGGCCGATCGCCGCGGTGGTGGTCGACTGCACCGACCCACGAGCGATGGCCCGGTTCTGGGGGGAGGCGATGGACTGGACGCTCCACGAGGTCACCGACGAGCACGCGGCCATGCGTTCCGCCAAGGGCGTCGGCCCCTATCTGGAGTTCGTCCGCACCCCCGACACCAAGAGCGTGTGGAACCGCGTCCACCTCGACATCTGTCCCTACCCCGGTGACGACATGGGAGCAGAGGAAGCCCGGCTGCGCGCCCTGGGCGCCACCGACCCCGGTATCGACCGGTCCGCGATCTCCTGGACGGTTCTGGCCGACCCGGAGAGCAACGAGTTCTGCCTCCTCACCCCTCGCTGACCTTGAGCAACACCTCCGGTCGGCTTCGGGCCGACGGCGCAGACCCCCGGCCGTCCGCGCATGCCGCCACCGACGGAGACGGGTGTCCCCGGTGATTCAGCGCGCGTCATCGCGCGCCAGGAAGGCCACGAGCGCGCCGTAGCCGTCGGCGGTGCCCGTACGGCCCGGCGCCTAAGGCGACGCTGTGCGCCGGCCTTCGGGCCACCATGGACAACCAGCCCCGCCCCTGGACGGTGATCGGCTGGTTGTCCACCGTCAGAACGTACTCCGGTGAGGGACTCGCACCCGGTCGGCCCAGGAATTGATTGGATCTCCGGGCCCGTTCGTGTCATGGTTGGTCCCACCGAAGGGGTGTAGCTCAGCTGGTCAGAGCGCCGGTCTCCAAAACCGAAGGCCGCAGGTTCGAATCCTGCCGCCCCTGCGACACCGACAGCACGCTGTCGAGGACGCCCGGCCGGGAGTACATCTTCCGGCCGGGCGTTGCTGTTTCCCCGGACCGGCCGCGGTCAGACGGCGGCCGGGGCGAAGCTCGGCATCATCGGGATCGTGCCGGCCGGCCAGCCCTCGGCGCTCGTGGTGAAGTACGGCGCGGGCGAGGTCTCCCACCAGGAACGGACCGCTGTGGTGCTCTCCTGACGGCCCGTCCGCCGGTCGGCGAGGACCGTCTCCCGTTCACCGGTCAGGCATACGGCGACCCGCCCCCGCTTGCAGCCGTCCGGGGTACGGGCCCATGTCGAGGTACACCCGGACACGGGCACGCCGGACATCGTCTAGGGGTTCCGGTAAGAACGCTGTCACCAGCCGCAAATGGCGGTGATCTTGCGGGGCGTCACCCGTGTGGGTGAGTCCGGGGCCGTACGGCTGCGGTGGGTGAAGCTCTGCGAGGACGATCGGCGATCGTGGCCCGTACGCCATTGGACCTGGATGAACTCGTCGAGCACTGGGCGCTGCTGAAGGACGAGCAGGCGCTCGTGTCCGGCAAGCGCGGAGCGGCGCGACTGGGCTTCGCCGTGCTGCTGAAGTTCCATACGCAGGACGGCCGGTTTCCCCGGAACCGGACAGAGCTGCCCGGTGAGGCCGTGGAGTTCGTCGCCCGTCAGGTGCAGGTTCCCGCCTCGGAGCTGGAGTCCTACGACTGGACGGGCCGCACGGTCGGGTACCACCGCGCGCAGATCCGGGAGCACCTCGGCTTCCGTGAGTGCAGCGTCGCGGACGCGGAGAAGCTGACGACGTATCTGGCCGAGCACGTCGCGCACAAGGAACGCAGGCCCGAGCAGGTCCGGGTGGAACTGTTGGCCCGCTGTCGCGAGGAGAGCATCGAGCCGCCGACGCCGGGCCGGTGCGATCGGATCGTGGCGGCTGCCCTGCGGGCGGCCGAGGAGTCTCTGACGGCCCTGATCTTCTCCCGGCTGACCGTGGAGAGTATCGAGCGGATCGTGGCTCTTGTGGCCGGCGCCGACCAGGACGATGCCGGGCCCGCAGGTGGCGGTACGGAGGGTGAGGACGCGCCACCGGTACGGGCGAAGGTCAAGGAGGCTCCGGGCAACGTGATCCTGGAGACGATACTCACCGAGATCGACAAGCTGCTGACGGTGCGGGCGATCGGGCTGCCGCCGGATCTGTTCATCGACGTCGCGCCGAAGGTGGTGGCCGGCTGGCGGGCGCGAGCCGCGGTGGAGTCGCCTTCCCACCTGCGGACGCACCCGGTGCCGCTGCGGGTGACCTTGCTGGCCGCGCTGCTGCACGAGCGGGAGCGGGAAATCACCGACACGCTGGTGGAGATGCTGATCTCCACGGTGCACCGGATCGGGGCGCGGGCGGAGAAGAAGGTCACCGAGCAGCTCATCAACGCGTTCAAGAAGGTGTCGGGCAAGGAGAACATCCTCTTCAAGCTCGCCGAGGCGTCGCTGGGGGCCCCGGAGGGGACGGTCCGCCAGGTCGTGTTCCCGGCGGTGTCCGGGGGCGAGGCGACGCTGCGGGAGCTGGTGCACGAGTTCAGGACCCGGGGGCCGGTCTACCGGCGCACGGTGCAGACGACGTTGAAGGCGTCGTACACCAACCACTACCGGCGCGGACTGGTCAAGCTGCTGGAGGTGCTGGAGTTCCGTTCCTCCAACCACGCCCACCGCCCCGTGATCGAGGCATTGGCGCTGGTGGCCCGGTACGCGAGCGCGGGGAACACGACGTACTACCCGCTGGGCGAGACGGTGCCGGTCCACAAGGCGATGGGCGGGGACTGGGCGGAGGTCGTGCACCGTACCGACAAGCGGGGCCGGCGCCGGGTGGTGCGCATGGTCTACGAGGTCGTGGCCTTCCAGGCCCTGCGCGATCAGCTCAAGTGCAAGGAGTTCTGGGTGGTCGGCGCCGACAAGTGGCGCAACCCGGATGAGGACCTGTCGCAGGGCTTCGAGGCCCGGCGGGTGGAGAACTACCGGGAGCTGCGCAAGCCGCTGGATCCGGCGGTGTTCGTCAACGAACTGCGCGAGCAGATGACGGCCGAGCTGACCCTGCTCAACGACGGGATGCCGAAGCTGTCCTGGCTGGACATCGCCGAGCGGAAGTCCGGGGCGATCCGGCTCACGGCGGCCGAGGCCCAGCCCGAGCCGCGCAACCTGCGCAGGATCAAGGGCGAGGTACAGCGCCGGTGGGGCGTCGTGCCCCTGATCGACATGCTCAAGGAAGCGGTGCTGCGGACCGGCTGCCTGGACGCGGTCACCTCCGTCTCCGGCGGTGGCAGCCTCTCGCCGGAGGTGCTGGCGGAGCGCATGCTGCTGGTCATCTACGCGTACGGCACGAACACCGGGATCAAGGCCGTGGCGTCCGGCGGCCACGGCCACACCGAGGACGAGCTGCGGTACGTGCGGCGCCGGTATCTGTCCGCCGAGGCCGCCCGCGCCATCGCCATCCAGATCGCGAACGCCACCTTCACCGCCCGCAGCACCGAGTTGTGGGGACAGGGCTCGACCGCGGTCGCCTCCGACTCCACGCACGTGCGCGCGTACGACCAGAACCTGTTCACCGAGTGGCACTCGCGCTACGGCGGCCGCGGGGTGCTCATCTACTGGCACGTGGAGAAGAAGTCCCTGGCCATCCACTGCCAGCTGATCAACTGCACCGCCTCCGAGGTCGCCGCGATGATCGAGGGCGCCATGCGGCACGGCACCACCATGGACGTGGAAGCGAACTACACGGACTCGCACGGCCAGTCGGAAATCGGGTTCGGCATCACGAGGCTGCTGAACTTCGACCTGCTGCCGCGTATCAAGCGGATCAACAAGGTCAAGCTGTACCGGCCGGCGGCCGGTGAACCGGACGCCTACCCGCAGCTGAGCCCGGCGCTGACCCGGCCGATCCGCTGGGAACTCATCGCCCAGCAGTACGACCAGATGATCAAGTACGCGACCGCGATCCGGACCCGGACCGCGTCCACCGAGGCGATCCTGCGCCGCTTCACCCGCAACGCCTCCCACCCCACGTACGCGGCGATGCTGGAGGTCGGCCGTGCGCAGAAGACCATCTTCGTGGCCCGCTACCTCAGGTTGCGAGACCTCCAGCGGGAGATCGAGGAAGGTCTGAACGTCATGGAGTCCTCCAACGGCGCCAACTCCGTGATCGCCTACGGCAAGGGCGGAGAGATCGCCTCGAACCGGCGCGACGAGCAGGAAATGTTCGTCCTCTGCCTGCGGATTCTCCAGTCCGCTCTGGTCTACGTGAACACCCTCATGCTCCAGGACATCCTTGACGAACCGGGGTGGGCCGCACTTCTCACACCCGCCGACCGACGTGGCCTGACCCCGCTGTTCTGGTCCCACATCCGCCCGTACGGGGAGGTGAACCTCGACATGGACACCCGCCTGAACCTCACTGCGGGCTCGACGGTTCCCCGCCCTCGCACCGCTGCGGCCGTCGAGCAGCCGGTGCTGAGCCGCACGGCTCCGTGAGTGCCCGATTCCTGAACCTGGAGGGTTGTCGGGGTTCAGACCTCGGTGTGGTGGGCGAGCGCGGCGTCTGGTTTGCCGTGGCCCTCGGTCTAAACGGGGTGGACGGTGCTGGCAGTCAGCCGGGGAACGGCGTGGATGAGGCGTGTTCGGCGGCGACCGCGAGTTCGTGGGCCTGGACCACGGTGAGCTGCGGGGCGACGACGAAGTCGGCTTCGGCGCCCAGTGTGTGGCCGATCCACGCGCATGCGGACCTGTCCGACGTCTCGGGCGGGCGTCGACATCGCGCAGGGCGTGCTCGGCCGTGATGACCAGATCGGGGTCGACGGAGCCCATCAGGTGCCGGTAGCCTCACGGGCTTTTCGAACGGCGCGGGAGCCTGGGGCGTTGCAGCCACCTTCTCCCCAAACGCCTCGGCCGGACCAAACGCTCGACCGACACCCCGTCCGCCCCCTGATGCGGAGGGTCTTCTCGTGTCGTGCTTGTGCGGCCTGCCCACAGCCGCCCGCCATACGATTAGCGACGCCGCGAGAGGCCGAACTGACCCTGCCGGCCTGCTCATCCGTGGAAAAGCCACGCGTTCCCTGCACGGTGTCATACCGTCACGACGCGCTGTGTGCTCCCAGAGTTGGCGTGGCTTTGGCGACACGAGAGTCATCCTTGGAACACTCGCCGCCTTCGAAGCGCCACCGGCCCGCTGTGTCGTCAACGTTCATCACGCTCAGCTGACCCACTGACGGATTCGACGAGATGCGGCATCACCGATATCAGTTCCGTCCGCCTCCGCCTATTCCAACAGGTGCGCCTTTCTCATCTTGTCAAGAAGTGCGTTGAAATCAGCCTTCAGCTGGTCAATGTTCTCCGCATTCGAGTTCGTCTGTTTTTCCGCGCGCTGCGGAAGCGGTTCAAGGAACTTTTGTTTTGCGGTATCATCCAGATCATCCAAGTCCTTGAGCGTCTGCCAAATTAGGTGCTTGTCGTGAGTCAGGCTTCCAGCACTCTGGGGTTGGTTGTTCCAGGGATCCTGCTGACCGGAGACATTGTCCTTCGGGTCCAACGGGCCACCGGTGGTGTAGGCGGTCAGCCGATACAGGAATCCATTGGGGTGCGTCGGCCTGACGGTTTGCCCTATGGGGTAGTGCTTCCCGCGAACCCAGGCAAGAGCCAGCCGTCCCTGTCCGCACGCAGCCTTCACCGTCCACCCGATCGGGCCATCGCGCCCTGTATCTCTAACGCCATTGAGGATCAGATCACCCGGGAGGTAGAAGTTGCAGCTACCCACCTTGGTATTGAAGGGAGTTCCGCCAGTAACTACACAGATTCGCCGCTCACCGTAGATGTAGTTTCCAATCCAGGCTTCCGGAAGCATCAGCGCGCCGGGAACCGGACCGTTTTCGTATGCGGTTTGATAGTACGTATGGAACTGCCCATTACTGAGAAGGGACGTTTGAATCCTGCCCCTGAGAGGGTTACGAGGCTCGAGAGGGTTGTCAGGATCCGGAGCTGGATTGACTTCGGTACGGAAGAGGGAATCCCCCGCGCCTTCCAACTTGCCGTCCACCGTCATAGACTGAAAATCTTGAATGATCCGAGAATTTCCATTATTTCCGAGGGTGTTGGACGTTACGACCGTGGGCTCCAGTTCACCCAAGCACCGCCACTTCACACCGCCCTCTGGTGTGCCGTCTTGTGTCAGGCTCCCTTTCGTTGTGTTCCAATTAGGTTCACCACTGTCGCCAGGAAGAACCACCCCGCGTGTACGCCCGGCATTTTGCGCTAGATATTTGTATCCTTGCGCTATAGACCCTTGCCCGCCAGTCCTCAGCTCGCCCTCGTCGATGTCGATCCCACCGGAGACGATCCGATACAATTGCACTTCGGAAAAGTTATTGAGCACTTTCAGGGCAGAGGGTCCAGATCCTCCCCTGACGGCGCCATAACCCCAGTACGTTGAGTCCGGGGTGATATCCATGTCCCCTCCGACTACAGCGATATGCCCTCCCTTGAATACCGCTGGTGCATTCCCCTCGGCGTAGCAGCCGACGAACACAGAGTACGCCGGAGAACTACCGCGCTCGCAGCTGATGTTTCGGTGCTTGTTTGCGTCCGTGTGACACGAAACGAAGGTGCAGCCCAAAAACGAATTGTCATGAATTCCATCACGCCCATTATCTGTGGCGGAAACATTCATGACCAGCATGGCATTGGCATTTTCGTTACCCTTGCTGCCGATGTCGAGCCCATGCTGGCCATTGCCATAGATAAGGCAATCACGTATCTGTGTGAGGTTGGCATTAACTTCCGGCGTGAAGCCAGCCTTCGGGTAGCTTGCGTATATCGTTATCCCGTTACGCCTGTAGCCGGCGATCCGCACCTTTTCGATCCACGTGCCGCCCGCCAGAACTCGTACGCCATCCATCTCCGGGGTCTGATGGAGGTCGGTGGTATCCCTCCCTTGTAGGGGTTTCGACTCGAGGGTGAACTGGCGAAGCACAGCATAGTCAGCACGACCGCGGTCGGGCGATCCGGCCCCGGTCGAATAGCCCGTCAGGGCAATTGCGCAATAAACGGTCTCTCCGGCGCCTGTTGCTCCGACTTGACCGATGCTGCCTCCGATACCTGGAAGGATCGGAGGGACGTGTGCAGGGGGGTCAAGGGGATTAGTCCTGGTGGAAAGGTTGAAGTCGCCGCTTTCAACATCCGCTTTTATTCGGGAAGTTCCTCTGAAGCCGAAGCCGGCTCCCTCCAGAATGCAACCGTTCGAGACGACAAGGGGCTTCGTAATCCGGTAGTCGCCCGGTGGAAGGTAGACGACTTTGCCGTCGGACAACGGGGCATCCGTCATCCTTTCGAGTCGCATTGCGCAGTCCAGGGCATCTTGGAGCGCGTCCGTGTCGTCGGCCTTTCCATCTCCTGCCGCTCCGAAGTCGAGCACGTTCAGCCGCGTGTCGCGGCGGGGCCGGATTGTCACCATGCCCGAAGCGTCACAGTCACCGATCCAGTTCGGAGCGCTGATGCAGACTTCTTTCGGATCGCCGCTCACTGCGTTAGCGCGCACGAGTTTTCCCGCATTGTTGACGCCAACCACGCAAGGCTTTCCGGGGCCTAGGCCGCCGAAAGCGGCGCCGCCTATTTGGAAAACAACACCGCCTATTTGAACGTCGACGTCCTTTGTGGCCAACGCCTTCCGCAGAGCAATCCCGAAGAGCGGAAGGGTATGCAATGTCTCGTCGTCGGGGTTGTCGCTCTGCTGGACAGCAGGGGTGACGGCAGGGGTGACGGCATGGGTGGCCGGTGCTCCGGTGATGCGGACCACTTGGCCAGCTGTAATGTCCTGTGCGGCTTTCATGGTGACGGTGACGGTGGCGACGTCCATCGGAACTTCTCTTCCGTTGAGACTTCGTTGGCAAACGCAGGTCCAGGGAACACGTCAGTTCCGGGGCGGCCTCAGCGGAGGCCGGGCGGTGGTCCGCGCTAATCGGCACCGGGGTATTACTGAACCCTCTATGGGCGCCTCCTCCAACGATAGACGCGCCGGGTCGTGTCGGCGATCAGAAACGCCCCTGAAGATCGCGCACTACCTCCGGGGCGGCTTGGTCCGGCACCGCAAAGGGCGACGCCAAACGCGCCCGTGGCGACGCCCTCGTTTCCATGAGCTCAGGCCCCTCTGCCACGTCCCGGCTCGGCGCGTCCGGCCAGTTCGACTCGAAGACGGTGCAGGCTCTCGCCGCAGGGTTTCGACAGAGTTGCTCGATGTTCGGTTCGTGACCACGTGAGTCCGAGCAGGCTGAGCGGTCGGCGGCATCGCGGGCATTGTGCCGAAGGGCGGAAGCGATGCTGGTCTTGCCGCTCAGGCGGCGGGCACCGATGACTAGGTCGCGCCAGGTCGCCATCCCGGCGCGGGAGTTTAGATCCGGGCCGCCTGCTTCAAGTGGTGATTCTTGAAGTCATGTTCGAAAGGGCCGGCCGCGGATGGAGCCGCTGGCCCGCCATAGCCGCCCGATGTCCTGCCGAGCGGCATACCACGCTGAAAAGTTGCATGTGTGTGCTGCCACCCGGCAGTTCAGGCTGCCCACGGCATGAGGTGGCCGTCTGGCCCTGCCTGCGCTCCGCCGTCTGGGCCCTGCGTTCTACTGCCGGCTTCGAAGGTGCGATACGCGCGGCGAGCGACCTCGGCGGTGACACGGACACCGTCGCCGCGGGGCAAAGACCTCACGGGGGCGTACTACGGGCTGGATGCAATCCCCGCCCACTGGACCCAGCCGTTCCACGTTCCCCACGACGGACGTGTGCTATATCTGACAGATTTGCTCCACCTTGCACACCCCCTCGAAGGATGAACCGGGTCTTGCTCATCAACCGACCGATTGATGAGCAAGATCGACAAGTGGCGGCGCGCGACCGGATCGACGCCGGATCATGTCCATAAAACGGTGTCAGAAAGTCGATGTGTTCGAGAACTTGAGCAGCAGCCATTTCTGTGCGATCTGGCAGGTGCAGCCACCCCAGGACGACGACACCGCAGATCTCCTTGCCCCGTTCCGGCCGTACGGACCGGCGGCCTCGTGGGATACGCACGCGTGTCCGCCAAGGGGCAGTTGCTCGACCGGCAGATCCACGCACTCACCGAGGCAGGGTGCATTCGGATCTTCTCCGACAAGAAGTCCGGCAAAGAACGCCGAATGCGAGGAACTATGGAAGGCGCTCGACTGCCTGCGCGAGGGCGACACCCTCGTCGTCCCGTCACTGGACCGGCTCGGCCGCTCCATCCAGGACCTCATCGCGATCGTCTCCGGCCTACGGAAGCGCGGCATCGGATTCACCTCGCTGCACGAGGCGCTCGACACGACCACGCCCGGCGGCCGCCTGGTCTTCCACGTCTTCGTGGCCCTGGCGGAGTTCATCCGCAAACTCATCGTCCAGGGCACCAACGAGGGCCTGGACGCCGCCCGCGCCCGAGGCGCTCGCCTCGGCCGCCCGCCGGCGATGACCGACGAACAGGTACGTCACGACCGCGACCTGCTCGCCCGTCCGGAGAACACCGTCACTTCCATCGTGAAGCTCCTCCGTGAAGCTCCTCAGGGTCTCCCGCAACACCATCTACAACTACGTACCCGAACTGAAGGGCGGCCGTCTCGCGCTCGCCGAGTCGGCCAACACGGCAGAACTGCCCCGACCCTCCAGGCCATAGGACTGATCACCGCCGTTTGCGGCTGGTGACGGCTTTCTTACCGGCACCCCGGCTACCGTCCTTCGGATGGGGACAGACGTACGACGCTGCGACGACCGGTGGCCGGATCGGGACTGGGGGCCGGCAGCCGGGCCGAGTCTTCGGCAGGCCTGGTTCCAGGGGCTGAGCTTCAACGCGGCCGCACCGGACCACATTCGGATCCGACTGCTGGACCTGGGCACGGCCCCGTACGTCCTGGCACGGCGCGACCTGTCGCCCGCCGTCGTCGACGCCGCGGTCGACCACCCGGACCGGCGGGTCCGCGGCAGGCTCGCCGAGGCACCCGCATCCCTCGGGCTCACCGCCGCCCAGTGGTCACGGCTGGTGCTCGGCGAAGCCGGCGGTGCCCGGCGCGAGCTGATGCTCCAGGCCGCGGCCATGGCCGGGCGGGGGCTGACGCGGGAGGCGTACGGGACGCTGGCCGCGGACCCCTTCGGTCCGGTCCGGGAGGAGCTGGCCCGGATGCCCGCACTGCCCCTCCCGCTGCGCCTCGCCCTGCTGGCGGATCCGCTCCCGCGGGTGCGGGCCGCCGCGTGCGAGGCCGGCTGGCGGGACCTCGGCGAAGGGACCCGGGCCCGGCTGGCCGCGGATCCCGCCCCCGCCGTGCGGACCGCGGTCACCCTCGCCCGGCACGAGGAGGTGCCGCTCACCGCGGAGTTCTACGACGCCGAGCCCGGGGCGGGCCGCCTCGTCGAGGGCCACCGGCTGGAACGGGACCTCGTCCTGCGGCTCTGCGCCGACGCGGACCCCTGGCTGCGCCGGAACTTGGCCCGGAACCCCTACCTCGACCCCGACCTGGTCGGCGTACTCGCCGCCGACCCCGAGGACGACGTACGCCTCGCCGTGTCCACGCGTCCCGAGCTGACGGAGGAGCGGCGGGCCGACGTACCGGTGGACATCGACCCGCGGACGGTGCGGCGGCCGGTCGCGTGGGTGGTGGCACTGCACGAGGACGAGGAGGCCATGCGCCGCCTCGCGGCATCCCCGCACCTCCTGCTGCGCAGCAGCGTCGCGACGGCCCGGCGGCTGCCGCCGGACGTGGTGGAACGGCTGGCCCGGGACGAGGACCGGGTCGTACGGCTCTTCCTCGCCGAGCGGTGCGACGACGCTCCGGCGGACATGCTGCTGGAGGTGTGGCAGTGGTGGAACGGGAGCTACTCCACTCCCGACCGGCCCTACGGGCACCCGAACTTCCCACGGCGCGACCTGCTCCGCCACGCCGACGACCCGCACCCGCGGCTGCGGCAACTGGCCCTCGACGACCCGGGCTCGACGCCCGGTCTGGTGGAACGGTTCAGCGGGGACGAGGACGCCGAGGTGCGGTTGCGCGCCGCCACCGACCCCCGGCTGTCGCCGGGCTCGGTGGTACGGATGCTCGACGACCCGGACAGCGGTGTACGCGCCATGGCGGCGCGGCATCCACGGCTGCCCGTACCCGTCCTCGTCGCGCTGCTCGGCGACGAGGGGACGGCGGAGGCCGCCGCCCGGAACCCGGTGCTGCCGGTGGCCGTCATGGAGCGG
This sequence comes from Streptomyces sp. NPDC030021, assembly GCF_055574035.1. NCBI lineage: Bacteria > Bacillati > Actinomycetota > Actinomycetes > Kitasatosporales > Streptomycetaceae > Streptomyces > Streptomyces sp. NPDC030021. Next base: position 197,953 of record NZ_JBVIAH010000004.1, on the reverse strand, counting down.
ATGACCGTCACAGGGTCATGAGGTGGGCCGCCAGGAGGAGGGGCGCGGGGCAGGTCAGGGCGCCCAGCAGGGTGAGACGGGCCTCGCGCGACAGCCGCCGGACGCCGGGGGCGAAGTACACCAGGGCGCCCGCCAGGGCGGCCCCGACGACCGCGCCCGCCGCCTGGAGCAGCAGGGGAGTCACGTCCTCGCCGGCCGCCATGCCCCAGACGCCGATCATCAGGACGAAGAAGCCGACGACGACGAGGGACATGCCGGTGAGGGCCCACAGCAGGACGGACGCCACGACGAGGGCGTTGTTCGGCGGGACGGGTCGGGCGGGCGTGACGGACGTCGAGGGCATGGCCGGCTCCTGTTGCTGACTCGGGGTGATGATCCGAGTCTGCGGGGCCGACGGCGGCGGGGGGGGGGGGGGAGGGACCCCCCCCCCCCCCACGTACGCCCGGCCCAGGACCCCCCGGAGCCCGGCCCCTTGGGGCCGTACGGGGGCGGGGGGGTCTCCACCCCCTTGCCGATCG
>NZ_JBVIAH010000004.1:56272-197425 GCF_055574035.1 Streptomyces sp. NPDC030021 | reverse complement strand
GTGGAGTGCTGTGGGGGGTAGGTCCTTCTCTTTTTGCTGATTGGGGGTGGTGCTCTGGTTCGGGGGGCCGGGGGGGGGGGGGGGGGAAGAAGAACCCCCCCCCCCCCGCCGCGCGCATGCTCGGCCGAGGCCTACTCGGCGCCCGGCTCCTGGTAGCCGTACGGGCGCGTGATGATCTCCATCCCGTGGCCGCTCGGGTCCGTGAAGTACACCCCGCGGCCCCCGTCGTTGTGGTTGATCTCGCCGGGGTGCCGGCCGTGCGGGTCGGCGAAGTACGGGACCCGCGCCGACCGGATCTTCTCGAACGCCACGTCGAACTCCTCCTCCGAGAGGAGGAACGCGTAGTGCTGCGGGACGATGGACCCGGCCGGGACGGTCGCGAAGTCCAGGGTGACGCCGTTCGCGGTGTCCACGGGGACGAAGGGCCCCCACTCGGTCCCGACCTCCAGGCCGAGGACATGTGCCAGGAAGGTGGCGGACTCCCGGTTGTCACGGGAGTGGATGATCGTGTGGTTCAGATGAACGGACATGGGTGAATGCCTCCGAAAGGCACGTCACGGGCACCTCCATGCCTCACCCGGACGGTGACCGACACGCGATGCCGTGATCACGATCCTAAGCACCCTCTTCGGGCGAAGTCCACCCTCTTCGACCCGCACCCCACCTCCCGGCCCGGCCGCCGCACCTGCTCACGAACTCCCGTACACCGCCTTGACGTTGTCCTGCGCCGGGTGGGACCGGCCGGCCGGGCCCGCCGCGAACACCCGCAGGAGATTCTCCGTCACCCGGGTGGTCAGCGCCCCCGAGCGCGCGTCCAGACCGTGGTTGCGTCCGCTGCGGCCGTCGCCGGTCGCGTCCAGGGCCTCCACCCACCGCATCGTGCCGGTCGCGAACACCCCCGCCCCGCTCGCCACCGTGTAGTAGGCCGTGTCCTGGTGGCTGGGCCGCCCCTCGCACACCACGGGGGAGTGGGCCAGGATCTCGATCGGCCGGGGCGTCGGGAAACCCGTGTTGACCTTGTCGTACTCGACGCCGACCAGGTGCTCGAAGCGGTCGCCCGCCTTCGCGCCGGTGCCCTCGAAGAGCCAGTGCCCGGGGTTGGTCACCACGTACGGGGCGTCCACCGGATAGCCGTCGTAGATCACGCCGAGCAGCGAGCTCTCCGGGTCCGCGCCGGGCGCGGAGCGGAAGTCCACCGTCGCGGGATGGCCGCGCTTGAACCCCGGGTCCTGCTCGTAGGGCGACTTGTAGCAGACCAGCGTGCGGTCCGGCCCCAGGTCGGAGGGCTCCAGCCGGATCCGGCGGTAGCAGCAGTTCGCGCCCAGGATCGCGATGTTGGTACCGGCGTCGCGGGCGGCCGTGAAGTGGGCCCGCTGCTCCGGCGACCAGTACTCGTCGTGCCCGAGGGAGAGCACCGCCGCCGCCCCCTCCAGGAGCCGCTTCTCCCGTGCCACATCGGTGGTGGTGGTGTAGGCGAGGGGTATGCCGAGCCGCTCGGCCAGCGCGATCAGCGGAGCCTCGTACACCAGGAACAGGCCCGCGCCGTCGTCGTACTCGTACGGCCGGTCGAAGCTCACGGCGAGCGAGCGGGAGGCGAAGCCGCCGCCGGGGCCGTCGTAGCTGCCGTATCCGCCCCAACGGTTGTACGCCTGCCAGGTGGCCACCGCGTTGACCACGACCGTACGGCCGGCGGTCGCCGCGGACCGGACGGTGATCGGCACGAACCGCCGGCCCTCGCCGCCCTGCGCGTCCAGGCGCAGCAGGTAGCTGCCCTCCGGCCAGTCCTTCGTCTCGACCGTGGCGCTACGGGTCCACCGGGTGCGGACCGTCCTGGTCCCGGCGTCCACCGTGTGCTCGGGCTGCCGGGCCCCGGGCAGTGCCTCGGAGCGCCACACGAGCCGCGCCCGGGCCCCGCCGTACCAGCCCATCCGGTAGGCGGAGACGGTGAACCGGGGCGCGGTCGTCGACACGTGCAGCCCGAAGGACTCGCCGGGCAGGACGCTGACCTTGTCCGCGAACCCCTCGATGGCACGCGCCGGACCGGCCTTGTCCACCGGCCAGTCGGCGTGGCCCGGGCGGGCGTTCTCGGCCTTGACGTCGAGACCCTGCGGCCCGGCCGCCGGCGGCTTCCCGCCCGGCGCGGCGGACTCCGACGCCGTCGCGGACCGAGGCCCCGACCCGGATCCGGCCTCGCCCTCGCCGTTCGCGCAACCGGCCAGGGTCCCGAGCCCCGCAGCCGTGGCCGCCCCCGCCGCGATCGCGAGGAACCGCCGCCTGCCTGCGTCTTCGCCGTCCGCGGCGGGCCCGGCCGAGTACATCTGATGCATGGAGAGCACGTTATGTGACGCTCTGGCCCGCGCTTCCACCGGCCTGACCGGCACGACTGCTCGAACCGGTCCACGCCGTCGTCTACTTCGCCCCCGAGGCCTACGAGGAGGCCGGCGCGCTCGGCTACGCCACCGACGACCGGTGGCCGATGTACTTCGCCTACCGGGCCGCACCCCTGGGCCCGGCCGGTGCGGGGCTCGTGAACGCCCTCTTCTACAGCTTCAGCCCCGGCATGGTGGACCACTACCTCGCACAGTCCTGGCACACCGCCCCGCCCGCCCGGGTGCTCACGGCCCGGGCCGTCGCCGCCGAGCGCTCGCTGCACGCCCTGCTCGGCGAGCGCACCGCCTCCCCGGACCTGGCCGAGGCCGCCCGGCTGGCCCGGCGCGCCGCCGAGGCCGTCACCACCGGCGGGCGCCCAGTGGTTCGAGAGCCGCCGGTGGTCCGCCGGCGAGTGGAACGCCGCCCGCGAGCGGCTCGCCTCCCGGGGCCTGCTGGCCGAGGACGGCGCGGCCACCGAAGCAGGGCTGGCGCTGCGCACCGGGGTCGAAAAGCTCACCGACGAACTCGCCTCGGGCCCGTGGTCGGCGCTGACCCCGCAGGAAGTGGCCCGGCTCGCGGAAGTCCTCCTCCCGCCGGTCCTCGACATCGTCGGCGCCGGGATCCTCCCCACCCAGGGCACCCTGGGCATCGGGGTGAAGTACGACTACGAGGGCTGATCCGCCGCCCGCGAGGAGCCTTCGCGACCGTCGGCGCGCCTCGGCGCGCAGGCGCCCGATCCGTTCTGCGGCCCGCCTCCGGACGGTCCAAGCCTCCATGGCCGAATCGGCGTTCTGACACCGAGGGGCGGGGCTGTGTTCAGCTGCTTGCCGGCACCTGCCGGGCGTCGCCGGCCTGGAGCGGCAACGCCCGTATGCACCCGCAGACTTGGGAGGGAACATGCCTCGTATCACCCGATCGGCGGCGGTCACCGCAGCCACCGCCGTCGCTTTCGCCGCAGCTCTGACCGGAACCGCCGGGGCCGATGCCACTGGTGTGACTGCAACTCCGGCCCAGACCGCACCCCAGCCCGTGTCCTGGGCCGCACCGCCGCAGGGCGTGACGGTCGCCGCGCCGCAGCGATTGCTGAACCAGCCCGTGCGGATCACCAACGACTTCGCCAAACGCCCCACGACCCAGTGTCTGGACGTGGACGCGAATGGTGGCGGCAACGGCACGGTCGTCCAGATCTGGCAATGCAACGGCACCACCCAGCAGCGTTGGTACCTCTGGAACAACGGCGCGCTGGAGAGCTACCGCTTCCCGGGCAAGTGCCTGGACGCCGACCTCAACGGCGGTGGCCGCAACGGCACCAAGGTACAGATCTGGGACTGCAACAACACCCCGCAGCAGAGCTGGGCCCACCCGTCGGGCGACCGTGCGATCTACAACGCACGCTTCTACAGCGGCGGCAACATCGTCATGGACCGCGACGCGAACGTCCTGGGCAACGGAGCCCGCGTCCAGCTGTGGCAGAAGAACTTCCAGTCGCAGCAATGGTGGGACGTCTGGGCCGACTGACCTCGTGAACAGGAGCCGACTCCGGGCGTGCGGATCGCGCTCCGCGGGGTGATCTGACGGATGCCGACCGGCGGGAACGGCTGCGGCTGTTCCCGCCGGTCGGCAACGGGCGGTGTGGCAGGTGATCGACGGGATTCTGCCCGGATGCGACGGCCGGGCCGCCCGTCTGGGCAAAGGCTCACGCGGCGGACGACCGCCCGGGTTCGACGGGGACCGCCACAAGAAACGCGACACCGGCGAGGCCAGGTATTCCCCGTCTCGGGCATCAGCGCCGACCGCGTCCCGAACCGCGCCGCAGGCAGTACCGAGGCTCGCCATCAGCCCCACTTCTTCCATGGTGCGACGGCTCTGCCCCAGCACCGCCTCCACGTCCCGCTGCCATGCAGGGCTCGCCGGAGCCACCACCGCCGGTACGACTTCCGGGAGCGGATCCGCAGGCGCGGGAGCAGCCCCCACATGCTGCCGCTCCAAGCCCCCGGACCCCTCCGGCGCGACGGAACGGACGAGAGCGAGATCATCGTTCTCGAACCGGAGCGCCCCGGCACCGAACTGCCCCTGCGCGACCGGCCCGACCTCGGCCGCACCACGGTCGTCACCCTGGAGTGAGAGAGTTCCTTCCGTGAAGCGCACGAGCACCCGCCTCGCCGACGGCCGCGAGATCTTCTACTACGACACCGGCGACGGCGCCGCCCGCGCCTGCCCCGACACGCGTCCGCTCGACGCCCCCGCCACCACGGGCAGCTCCGAGGTACGGCGCGATCCGCTGCTCGGCGACCGGGTCGTCATCGCCTCCCACCGGCAGGCCCGCACCTACCATCCGCCCGCCGACGCCTGCCCGCTGTGCCCCTCCACCGAGGAACGCGCGAGCGAGATCCCGGCCCCCGACTACGAGGTGGCCGTCTTCGAGAACCGCTTCCCCTCCCTCGCCGGCGACACCGGCCGCTGCGAGGTCATCTGCTTCACCCCCGACCACCTGACCTCCTTCGCCGACCTCGACGAGGAGCGCGCCGCGCTCGTCCTCGCCGCTTGGAGCGACCGCACCGCCGGACTCTCCGCCCGTGAGGGCGTCCAGCAGGTCTACTGCTTCGAGAACCGCGGCACCGAGATCGGCGTCACCCTCGCGCATCCGCACGGCCAGATCTACGCCTTCTCCTTCGTCACCCCGCGCACCACACGGATGCTCGCCACCGTCGCCGCCCACCGCGAGCGCACCGGCGGCAACCTCTTCGAGGAGGTCCTGGCCGCCGAGCGCGCCGAAGGCACCCGCGTGGTCCTCGAAACGGAGCACTGGACCGCCTTCGTGCCCTACGCGGCGCGCTGGCCGTACGAGGTCCACCTCTACCCGCGCCACCGGGTCCCCGACCTGCCCGCCCTCGGCGGCGAGGCCCGCGCCGAGTTCCCCCGGGTCTACCTGGAGCTGCTGCGCCGCTTCGACCGGCTCTTCGACCGGCCCGAGCCGACCCCGTACATCTCCGCCTGGCACCAGGCCCCGGCGGGCGAGGGCCGGGCCGACTTCGCGCTCCACCTGGAGCTCTTCACCATCCGCCGGACCGCGGACAAGCTGAAGTACCTGGCCGGGACCGAATCCGGCATGGAGGCCTACATGAACGACGTCCGGCCCGAGGCCGCGGCCGCGCGACTGCGGGAGGTGGCGAGCGCGTGAGCGGGTCGGCGGCGGACGATTTCCAGCAGCTGTACGGGTACCCGCCCGAGGGGGTCTGGGCGGCCCCGGGCCGGGTCAACCTGATCGGCGAACACACCGACTACAACGACGGCTTCGTCCTGCCCTTCGCGCTCCCGCAGCGCACCGAGGTGGCCGTGGCCCGGCGCACCGACCGGATCCTGCGGGTGCACTCCGCCGACGCCCCATCCGGCGCGGTCACCCTCGACCTCGCCGACCTCGATCCCGCGCGCCCTCCGCAGGGCGCCGCGAGCTGGGCCGCGTACCCCGCCGGGGTCGCCTGGGCCCTGCTGGACGCCGGACTCCCGGTCGGCGGCGCCGATCTGCACGTACGGTCCGACGTACCGACCGGCGCCGGTCTGTCCTCCTCCGCCGCCCTGGAGGTGGCCACCGGGCTGGCCCTCACCGACCTGTACGGGATCCCGCTCACCCGCCCCGAGCTCGCCGCACTCGCGCGGCGCGCCGAGAACGCGTACGTCGGCGTCCCGTGCGGGATCATGGACCAGACGGCCTCGGCCTGCGCGACCGAGGGACACGCACTCCACCTCGACACCCGCAGCCTCGAACAGCGCCACATCCCCTTCGACTGCGCGGCGGCCGGCCTGCGCCTCCTCGTCATCGACACCCGGGTCAAGCACGCACTCGCCGACGGGGCCTACAGCCGGCGCCGGGCTTCCTGCCACCGCGCGTCCGAGGCCCTGGGCCTGCCCGCCCTGCGCGACCTCCCGTACGGGGAGCTGGAGCAGGCCCTGGCACGCCTGGCGGACCCGGTGCAGAGGAGGCGGGTCCGGCACGTGGTGACCGAGAACGAACGGGTGCTGCGGATCGAGGAGTTGCTGCGGGCCGGCCGGCTGCGCGAGACGGGCCCGCTGCTCACGGAAGGCCACCTCTCGCTGCGCGACGACTACGAGGTGTCCTGCCCGGAGCTGGACCTGGCGGTCGCCACGGCGGGCGCGGCGGGCGCGTACGGCTCCCGCATGACGGGCGGCGGCTTCGGCGGCTCGGCGCTGTCCCTGATCGACGCGGACGCCGAGCGGCCGGTGACCCAGGCGGTGACGGACGCCTTCCGCCGCGCGGGCTTCACACCACCCCGCGTCACGACGGCCTCCCCCTCCCCGGGCGCCGCCCGCCTCCTCTAGGAGGTCAGGGGGTCAGGGGGTCAGGAGGTCAGGAGGTCAGGGGGGCAGGGGGTCAGGGGCGGCGGCGTGGCGCCGGGCACCGGGCCGACGAACGCGGGGTTGTCCTGCCCGGCGGGTTCCATGGGCCGGATGCCGACGACGGTCACGCCGGTACCGGGCCGCTGCTCGCCGAAGCGATTGTTCATCGTGCCGGGGCGATCGGACCGCAGCCACACTCGGGCGCGGCCGCATTGCCACGGACGGCCCACGGCCCACGGCCCACGGCCCGGGGAACCTCGGGCTGCGGGCCGCGGGCCGTCCGTGCCCGGTCAGGACACGATGTCCTTGCGGGAGAACCCGCGGAAGGCGAGCGCGAACAGCACCAGCGCGTACGACACCGACACCACCGCCCCCTTGACCATCCCGCCCCACTCCAGCTGCGGCTGCAGGGCGTCCGCCCACGCGAACTGCCAGTGCGCCGGCAGGAACTCCCGCCACGACCCGAGGGCCGTCACCGCGTCCAGCACATTGCCGACGATCGTCAGCCCGACCGCCCCGCCCACCGCGCCCAGCGGCGCGTCCGTCCGCGTCGACAGCCAGAACGCCAGACCTGCCGTCACCAGCTGCGACACGAAGACGAAGGCCACCGCCAGCGCGAGCCGCGGCACGGTGTCCCCGACCGCCAGCGCCCCGCCCGCCGGGAGCTTCAGCGGCCCCCACCCGTACGCGGCCGTGCCCGCCGCCAGCGCCACCACCGGCAGCAGCACCATCGCCGCCAGACTGAAGCCCAGCGCCACCACCAGCTTGCTCCACAGCAGCCGCGCCCGAGGCACCGGCGAGGCCAGCAGGTAGCGCAGCGAGGACCAGCTGGCCTCCGAGGCCACGGTGTCCCCGCAGAACAGCGCCACCGGCACCACCAGCAGGAAGCCGGCCGAGACGAACAGACAGGTCGCGGCGAAGTTCGCACCCGAGGCCGTGGCCGTGTCGATCAGGGTGATGCGGCCGTTCCCGCCGCCCCGGCTGCCCGGCCCGCCGCCCACCGCGAACGCGATCATCAGGATGAAGGGCAGCGCGGCCAGCACCCCGCCCATCACCAGCGTCCGCCGCCGGCGCCACTGCCGCAGCGCCTCCACGCGCAGCGGCAGCGTACGGCTCGCCCGGTAGCCCGGAGCCACCTCCCGTACCGTCGTCGCCGTACTCACGCCGCACCTCCGATCAGGGTGAGGAACGCGTCCTCCAGTCGCCGGTGCGGTCCCACTCCGCTCACCGGCACCTCCAGCCGTACGAGTTCGGCGATCAGCCCCGCGGCCGTCGCGCCTTCGAGCCGTACGAGCAGCCCGTCATCGGCGGCCACCACGGAACCCACTCCCTCCAGCGCCGCCACCTTCTCGACGCTCACCTCGTCCACCGGCTCCGCCAGCGTGACCAGCAGCATGTCCCCGCCGCCGGTGATCTCGGAGACCTCGCCCGCCGCGACCCGCTGGCCGCGGTCCATGACGACCAGGTGCGTACAGGACTGTTCCACCTCCGACAGCAGGTGACTGGAGACGATGACCGTCCGCCCGCCCGCGGCGTAGCGGATCATCACGTCCCGCATCTCCCGGATCTGCGGCGGGTCCAGACCGTTCGTCGGCTCGTCGAGGATCAGCAGGTCCGGCATTCCGAGCATCGCCTGCGCGATCGCGAGGCGCTGGCGCATGCCCTGTGAGTACGTGCGTACCGCGCGCTTCAGCGCGTCGCCGAGCCCGGCGATCTCCAGGGCCTCGGCCATGTGCGAGTCCTCGGCCGGGCGGCCGGTGGCCTGCCAGTACAGCTCCAGATTGGCGCGGCCCGTCAGGTGCGGGAGGAATCCGGCGCCCTCCACGAAGGCCCCGACCCGTGACAGCACGGGCGCTCCGGCCCGTACCGCGTGCCCGAACACCCGGATCTCCCCGGCGTCCGGCGAGATCAGCCCCATCAGCATCCGCAGGGTGGTGGTCTTCCCGGCCCCGTTGGGCCCGAGCAGTCCCAGTACCTGCCCCTTCTCGACGCGGAAGGACAGGTCCTTCACCGCGTACCGGTCCTGCGCCTTCGCGTAGCGCTTCGTCAGTCCGGTGATCTGCAGGGGTACGTCGGCCAGTGCCGCGTCCGGCCGTGCCGCCCCGGACCCCGGCCCGGAAGCCCCCCGGCCGGTCCGCCGTACGCCCAGCAGCGCCGCGGCCAGCGCGATCGCGGCCAGCGGCAGCCACCAGGTCCAGGCGGGCAGCCCCGCCGAGGCGGTCCGCACCTGTGCGGCGACCGGCACGGCCAGCGGGCTCTCCAGGGCGACGGTGTAGGTGGCCGGCGCCGCCGGGGTCGCATAGCCGAGGTCGGTCGCGGCGATCACCAGCCGCAGCCGGTGTCCGGCCGCCACGGAGTGGTCGATCGCGGGCAGCCGCAGCCGCACGGTCGCACCCTGCTGCGCGCTCTCGACCCGTACCGGGGCGACCAGCTGGCTCGGCAGCACCTGCTGACGGCCGTCGGGCCCCACGTCGTACACCTTGCCGAACAGAACGGCCGAGCCGTCCGCGGCTGTCGACCTCACCTTCAGGGTGAGAGTCGGGGTGCCGGTGATCGTCACGTCCTCGGCCAGCGGCGCCGACTCGAACCGGGCGTTCTGCCCGGGGAAGTCCAGCGAGAGCCCGGCTCCGAAGGCGGCGAGCTGCCCGCCGATGCCCGGGAGCGCGGACAGGGCGGGAGGCGCGCCGCCCGCCGGATTGGCGAAGGTCTGCTCCGGCCCCGTCAGGGCGAACTCCCGCGGGCCGGATGCCAGCCCGGGGTACCGGTCACCGGTCGCGCCGCGCAGGGTGACCTCGCCGTCGGTGGAGTCGATGCCTCCGGAGCGCGTGACCCGGAACGCCGGGCCGGTGTCGGCGCCCTCGTCCCCCTTGAGGTGGTGGTCGAACCAGGAGGCCACCCGGGCCTCGACCCGGTCGGCCTCGCGCATCCCGCCGTCGTGCCCGCCGGCGGCCCAGTCCACGGAGACGGGCGCACCGTTCGCCGCGATGGCCTTGGCCATGGCATCGGCCTGGTCCAGCGGGAAGAGGGAGTCGTCCTGGCCCTGCACGATCAGGGTCGGGACCTTGATCCGGTCGCCGACGGCCGACGGACTGCGCTGCTCCAGCAGGGTGCGGGCCTCGGGATCGGGCTTGCCCGCCACCGCGACGCGCTCGTACATCGCGCAGAGCTCGGGCTGGAACCGTCCGCAGCCGGGCGCGGCCGCCGTACCGGGCCGCTGTCCCGGTACGGCCTGCTGCATCCCGTCGGTCGAGCCGCTGGTGAAGAAGATGCCGGACCAGAGCTTCTTGAAGACGCCGTTCGGGAAGAGGGCGTCCGCGAGGTTCCAGTAGGTGATCTGCGGGGCGATCGCGTCGACCCGCGGGTCGTGACCCGCCGCGAGCAGCGAGATCGCGCCGCCGTACGAGGCCCCGGAGACGCCGACGCGCGGATCGCCGGCCGCGTCGAGCCGCACCTCGGGCCGGGCAGCGAGCCAGTCGATGAGCCGGGAGACGTCCTTGACCTCGTACTCGGGGTCGTTCAGGCCGATCCGGCCCTCGGAGCGGCCGAAGCCGCGCGCCGACCAGGTCAGGACGGCGTACCCGTCCCGGGCGAGGCGCTCGGCCTGCTCGCGGACATCGTCCTTGCTGCCGCCGAAACCGTGCCCGAGCAGGACGGCGGGACGCCTTTCCACACCGCCGCCCGCGGTGAAATAGGAGGTGTCGATCCCGGCGCCGGGCATGTTCACGACCTGGTCCTGGCGGTGCACGGCGGGTTCGTCACCGGTCGCGGACGCGGCCGTCCACGTACCGGCCCCCGCCACGACCGCGAGCGCGGCGGCGCCCGCGAGCAGACGGTCTCGGCGGCGCCGGGGCATTCGGAGCTTCATACGGGCACCCTAAGGGCCCGTTCCCCGGGCTCCGAGCACCCACAGGCGGAACCGCCCACCTTCTCGAGGACTAGGCAGGGCCCCGCGTGTACCGCAGCCGCGGTACACGCGGGGCCCGGCCTAGTCCTCGCCCCGACCTGCGCGGCACATCCGCGGGCGGGAGGATGGCCGCATGCTGCTGGCCGACGTCGCACGCGTGTCCCGGGAGGTCGCCGACACCTCCGCCCGGTCCCGCAAGAGCGCCCTGCTCGCCGAGCTCTTCGCCGCCGCGTCCCCCGAGGAGGCCGGCCTGGTCATCTCCTACCTCTCCGGGCGCCTCCCGCAGGGCCGCCCGGGCATCGGCTGGCGCACGCTCGCCCAGGAGATCGAACCGGCGGCCGACCCCACCCTGACCGTCCGCGACGTCGATACCGCGGTGAGCGAACTGGCCGCGGTGGCGGGCACCGGGTCCGTGGAGCGGCGCGGCCGGATCCTCGCCGGCCTGCTGGGCCGGGCCACCGGCCCCGAGCAGGTGTTCCTGCGCGCCCTGCTGTCCGGCGAGGTGCGCCAGGGCGCGCTCGACGCGGTGGCCCTGGAAGGTGTTGCCGCGGCCGCCCGGGTACCGGCCGCCGCACTGCGCCGGGCGGTGATGCTGGACGGCTCGCTGCCCCGGGTGGCGGCGGCCGTACTGGCGGAGGGCGCGCAGGCCCTGCGCACGGTCACGCTGCGAGTGGGGCAGCCCGTCCAGCCGATGCTGGCGGGCACGGCCAAGTCGGTCGCCGAGGCGCTGACGGTGCTCGGGCCGTGCGCGGTGGAGGAGAAACTGGACGGGATCCGGATCCAGGTCCACCGCGAGGGCGACGACGTACGGATCTACACGCGCTCCCTGGACGAGATCACCGGGCGGCTGCCGGAGGTGGCGGAGCTGGCCCGGTCACTGCCCGCGGAGCGGTTCATCCTCGACGGGGAGGTCATCGGACGGGCGGCGGACGGCCGCCCCGTCCCCTTCCAGGAGATCGCGAGCCGGGTCGGCTCCCGGGCCGACGTCGAGGCCGCCCGGCGGACGCTCCCGGTCGCCCCCTACTTCTTCGACGTCCTGGCCGTGGGCGAGGACGTCCTCCTCGACCTGCCGGTGCGCGAGCGGTACGCAGCCCTCACCACGCTCGTCCCCGAGCACGCCCGGGTCCGCCGCCTCGCCGTCGAGGACCCAGGGGAGCAGGGCGCCGAGGCCGAGGCGTTCTGGGCCGAGACGCTGCGCCGCGGCCACGAAGGGGTCGTCGTCAAGTCGCTGGACTCGTCCTACGCGGCCGGCCGGCGCGGCAGACACTGGCTCAAGGTGAAACCGGTGCACACCCTCGACCTGGTCGTCCTCGCCGCCGAATGGGGCCACGGGCGGCGCACCGGCCTGCTGTCGAACCTGCACCTGGGGGCGCGCACCGGCGACGGGACGTACGCCATGCTCGGCAAGACCTTCAAGGGGCTCACCGACGAGATGCTGCGCTGGCAGACGGAGCGGCTGCGCGGGCTGGCGGTCGAGGACGACGGCTTCACCGTCCGGGTCCGCCCGGAGCTGGTCGTCGAGATCGCCTACGACGGCCTCCAGCGCTCCTCCCGCTACCCGGCCGGAGTGACCCTCCGCTTCGCCCGCGTCCTGCGCCACCGCCCGGACAAGACCGCGACCGAGGCGGACACGGTGGCCACGGTCCTGGCGGCACACGCCGGCTAGCGGGATCGGCCGAGGGCCGGCCGCCCTACTCGTCGTCGAAGTCGCTGTCGTCCTCGCGCAGTCTGCGCCAGAGCCGGGTGCGGTGGAGCACGTAGAGGGCCGCGAGCAGGAAGAGCACCTGCAGGCCCACGGCGAGCAGCCAGAAGACGGCCCGGCTCTCCAGCTCGTCCGTCAGGTAGGCGAAGTTCATGCCGAAGAACCCCGTCAGGAAGGTCAGCGGCAGGAAGATCGTCGACACCACGGCCAGGCGGTTGATCACGCCGTTCTGGTCGCCCGACACCAGGGAGGAGTAGCTGCGGAAGGCCCGCCGGGCGCTCTCCTGAAGGGACTCGATGTCCGTGAGCACCAGATTCGCCGTGCGCCGGTACTCCCGGACAAGCTGCTGGCGCTCCTCCTGGAAACGGCGGTTCATCACCCGGCGCGTGACGGTCTCCTCCGCCACCCGGTGGCAGGTGAGGAGGGTGTGGTGCAGCAGGGCCGCGGTTCGCCGCAGCCGTGCCGGGCGGTAGAGCTGCTCGGGCTCGCGCCGGCGGAACATGGCGTCCTCCAGGTCCTTCACCTCCAGCAGGGCCTGGACCGCGGCCCGGCGATAGGCCTCCATGGCCTCGTCCAGCAGCAGGAACAGCATGGCCACGGAGTCCGGCGGGCTCTCGCGCGGGAACCGGGCGGTCACGTCCCCGATCAGCGGGGCCGGCCCCCGGTGCACCGTGAGGAGGTACCGCTCGGTCACCAGGGCGTGGACGTGGATGACCCGGTCCGCGTCGACCGCGGGCACGACGAACGCGCCGCTGTCCCCGAAGATCTCCGCCCGGGCCGATTCCTCCTTGCGCCCGAGCCATGCCACCTCCTCGGCCTCCAGGCCGAGCAGGTGGGCGAGCGACGGTTCGCCGGGCGCGCTGTCTTCGGCAGCTCCACGTCCACGAACACGAAGCGGGACGTGGCGAGACGCTCGCGTGCCTGCGACACGGGGCCGCGGGCCAGGGTGCCCTCCGGCATGGACATCATCGTCCCTCGCCGTAGGTCATCCGGTGCCGTGGCTCCCAGCCCGTGCGGCGCGGGACCCCGCGCAACCGCGGTGACGCATCCGCCCGGCAACGGGCCCTCGAACAGGTGAGGCGGGGACGCCCGCCGACAGTGATTTGCCTCAGAGGCAAGCTGGTTTGCCAGGCAGGCAAGAGTCTGGCTCAATCGGGGTATGACACCCGGATCCGACACCGGCCCCGAAGGCGCGGCCGGTCGCAACGAACCGGCGGACGAGCTGACCGCCGTGGCCCCGCAGCTGCGGGACCTGCGCCGCCGCGCCGGACTCACCCTGGAGGCCGCCGCAGCGCGGGCCCGGCTCTCGCCCGCCCACCTGTCCCGCCTGGAGACCGGCCGGCGCCAGCCCTCGCTGCCGCTCCTGCTCGGACTCGCCCGCACCTACGGTACGACCGTCTCCGAGCTGCTCGGCGAGACCCCCGCCGTCGCGGATCCCATCGTACGGGCCGGCGGGCCGGGCGCCCGCGAGGCCGACGGCTGGACGTACTGGCAGGCCGGTGGCTCCGGCCGGGGCATGCAGGCGCTGCGCGTGCACGTGCCTCCCCCGGCTACCGCCGGGAGGGGCCCCCGGGGCCGCAGCCAGGGCGAGCTGGTCCGCGTACACCCCGGCGAGGAATGGCTGTACGTCCTGGAAGGGCGGCTGCGGCTGCACCTGGGAGAGGCCGAGCACCTGCTGGAGCCCGGGGACAGCGCGCACTTCGACTCGCTCACACCGCACCGGATCGGCGCGGCCTCCTCGGGCGGGGCCGACCTGCTCTTCGTCCACACCCTGCTGCAGAGCAGCCTCGCCGGGCTGTGCCTCGGCGGCGCCACCACGACCGCGCCCACCGCGACCGCGCCCACCGCGCCCACCATGCCCACGACCACGCACCGCCGATAGCGGAGGAGCCGTACCCATGTCCCAAACCGAGAAGGCCGCGCCCACGCCCGCGCCCGCGCCCATACGGGCCCGCTTCGAATCCAAGTTCCCGCGCGGCCTGATCATCCGGCTGATCGCCTACTTGTTCGTCGGTCACCTCTTCGCCTTCTTCGTCTACCTCCTCTTCGTCCTGGGAGGCCAGAACCAGTAGCGGGAGAAGACGGGCGAGTTCAGGCCGCGCGACTCTGGCAACGTAAAGGACCTGTGGCTACCCTCCGCGCATGATTTCCACGGTTGTCTGGGGTACCGGCAACGTGGGCCGTCTGGCGATCCGTGCCGTCGAGGCCCATCCCGCGCTCCAACTCTGCGCAGTCATCGTCCACAATCCAGCCAAGGTCGGCCGCGACGCGGGAGAACTCGGCGGGCTCGAACGCCTGTTGGGGGTCGAGGCCACCGACGACATCGAAGCCGTACTCGCCGCCCGCCCCCAGGCCGTGGTGTACGCCGCGTCCGGAGACATCCGGCCCGACGAGGCACTTGCCGACATCACCCGCGCCGTCCGGTCCGGCGCGGTCGTCGTCAGCCCGGCCCTGTACCCGCTCTACGACCACCTGGGCGCCCCGCCCGAGTTCCGCGACCCGGTGCTCGCCGCCGTCGCGGAGGGCGGCGGCTCGCTCTTCGCCTCCGGCGTCGACCCCGGGTGGGGCAACGACGTGCTCCCACTCCTGCTCAGCGGACTCGGCACCACCATCGACGTCATCCGCTGCCAGGAGATCTTCGACTACTCCACCTACGACCAGCCGGACTCCGTCCGCCACCTCGTCGGCATGGGGCAGCCCATGGACCACGAGCCGATGATGCTCATGCCCTCGATCCCCACCATGGTGTGGGGCGGGCAGATACGGATGATGGCCCGGGCGCTCGGGGTCGAACTCGACGAGATCCGCGAGACGTCGGACCGCCGCGCGCTCGACACCACGGTGACCACCAGGACCATGGGCGAGTTCGAGGCCGGCACCCAGGGGGCCATCCGCTTCGAGGTGCAGGGCATCGTCGAGGGCGAGCCCCGCATCGTCATCGAGCACGTCACCCGCATCCACGCCTCGTGCGCACCGGACTGGCCCATGCCGCCCGGCGGCGGCGACGGCGCCCACCGGGTCGTCATCGAGGGCCGCCCGCGCATCGAGGTCACCATCGAGGCCACGGACGAGGGCGAGAACCGCTCGGCGGGCGGCAACGCCACCGCCGTCGGCCGCCTCGTCGGCGCCATCGACTGGCTCGTCGAGGCGGAACCCGGACTCTACGACGCCCTCGACATCCCGCTGCGCCCCGCCATCGGCAGACTCGGAAGGAAACAGTCATGAGGATCGACATTCCCGAAGGCCAGCACCCCATCGAGTACGTCTGGGGCGACATGGTCCCCGGCATCGGCATGGCCGCCGCGAACTTCTCCCTGTCGGTGTACGCCCACACCACCCTGGGCCTGCGCGAGTTCGAGGCGGCCCGGCTGCGCGTCGCGCAGATCAACGGGTGCGTCTTCTGCCTGGACTGGCGGACCGAGCGGGACGGGGAGAAGGTCGAGGAGGAGTTCTCCGACGCGGTCGGCGAGTGGCGTACGACCGACGCGTTCGACGAGCGCACCCGGCTGGCGGCGGAGTACGCCGAGCGGTACACCCTCGACCACCACGGGCTCGACGAGGAGTTCTGGGACCGGATGACCGCGCACTACAGCCAGCTTGAGATCGTGGAGCTGACGATGAGCATCGGTTCCTGGCTGGCCTTCGGCCGGCTCAACCACGTGCTCGGCCTGGACAGTGTCTGCGTGCTGCCGGGGCACTGACACGGGTTGCTCCCGCTGAACTGGGCCGCCGCGGCCACGCCCAGCTCGGCGGCCCAATAGGTGGTGGTCTGGGACAACCTCAAGACCCGCTGCACAGCCGGAATGAAGAAGGAGCGGCCTGACCAGCACAGCACCCCCCTGAAATCCTCAATAGTGCGCGCGATCCGGCTCCTTCCCATGTGTTGGAATCACGCTTGCCGCGGGTGCTCGGTCATGCTGCCGTCGAGCGGATCTCCAGGACGTCCTTGTCGCAGCGCAGGATCTCCAGCGAGCGGTCCGGAAGATCGCTAGCGGGAAACGAGATGATCACACGACGGCCGTCCGCGAGCCGCCAGTGGCCGGGTACCACACCCGGGGCGTCTCCGCGCCCCAAGGGGTGGTCTATGAACGTACCGTCCGGGGCGAACTCCATCCCGCGACGACCGCGCGCGGGTGGGAACGGGTAGTCGACGGGCCGATAGACCGCCACGCCCTCGGTGTCCTCCTCGAAGGAGTGCACCCAGTTTCGGAACAGACAGGGGGGAAGCTCGCTCATGGCTCGACCACCTCGCTCGTGACGCACTCACACCACATTGCCTGATATGTCGCTGGCTGCCTACACTTGTCAGTGTATGGGCCCTTGGTAGTGCGCAGCGTCCGCACCAGGCCCTGCGCCTCCCAACGCCAGCAGCGCGAACCGCTTTGCCGCGTGAGCGGCATTCCGTAGACATCCCGAGGAGGCACAGCTATGTCCGCCGCGCAGTCATTCCTCCGCAGCACGTCGGCCGAGTACAGCCGCTGGTGTGGGGCGATGGAGGTTCACCGCAGACTTCTGGATAGCAATCCCGAGTATTCCGGGAATCGCGCACTGATCGAGAACATCGCATTCACGTACGAGCGACGGGAGCGGATAGCAGCCAGGCAGGCCGTGATCGATATTCCCGTCGTTGTCCATGTCGTGCACAACACATCCGAGCAGAACATCAGCGACGCACAGATCAAGAGTCAGATCGACGTCCTCAACCAGGACTTCCGCGGCCAGAACCCGGACGTCGGCAAAGTGCCCGAGGTATGGCAGGAGATCGTCGCCGATGCGCGCATCGAGTTCCATCTCGCCAGGACCGATCCGCTCGGGAGGACCTCGGACGGCATCACCCGCTCCCAGACAGCGAGTAGGGACTTCGATACGGACGACCTGGTCAAGTTCACGCTGAGCGGGGGCATGGACGCCTGGCCTTCGGACACCTACCTCAACATCTGGGTCTGCCAGTTGCGCCGTGGCCTGCTCGGCTACGCCCAGTTCCCGGGCGGGGCAGGGGCCACGGACGGCGTGGTCATCACCCATACCGGGTTCGGCACCAACGGCACTGCCACCGCTCCGTTTGACGGAGGCCGCACGGCCACGCACGAGATCGGACACTGGCTCAACCTGCGGCACATCTGGGGCGACGACGACGAGGGCTGCAGCGGTAGCGACTTCGTGGCGGACACACCCAACCAGGCCGGACCCAACGTTGGATCTCCCGAATTCCCCCATGTGACGTGTGGCAACGCACCGGACGGCGACATGTTCATGAACTACATGGACTACACGGACGACGTGGCCATGTTCATGTTCACGGAGGGTCAGATCGCACGTATGGACGCTGTGCTCGACAACGCCCGCCTGACCCTCACGCGCCAAGCTGTTCCGGTGTGACAACTCCGGATGCACTGGTCGAGTTCTGGGTATCGGCCACCTGTGATGACCGGCGCGGGCCCAGATGTGAACAGTCTCGGCGAACTGAGCACGGCTCGAAGGGGCGTGGGGCGCTGTGACCCTACCGATCCAGGCATGACCGACTGTCTTCGCGAGCCGCACCCAACTCTCCAGAGTCTCGATCCTTTGTCGGGCTTGAGGTGCCTCCCCTCAAAGCCCCACCCCAGACCGGGTTGCCAAGGCTCTATGAGTTCTTCGAAGCGCGTGACCGCGATGGGGGCCATGCCCGACGCCGAGAACATGATTGGTCCGGGGCCGCTGTGCGAAACCAGTCGGCCCCGGTTTCGGCTCGCACCTGCATCGCTAGAGGTCGGTGGCGATGATCTTCTCTATGTTGCGTTCGGCGAGTGCCGTGATGGTGACGAAGGGATTCACGCTCGCGTTGCCGGGGATGAGCGCGCCGTCGATCACGTAGAGGCCGGTGTAGCCGTGCAGGCGCCCGTAGTTGTCGGTCGCCTTGTTCAGGACCGCGCCGCCGAGCGGGTGGTAGGTGAGGGTGTCGTTCCAGATCTTGTTGCCACCGAACAGGTCGGTCCGGTAGATCGTGCCCTCCTTCGAGTTGATCTTGTCGAAGATCGTCTTGGCCATGGAGATGGACGGCTGCTTCCAGGCGGTCTGCCAGCTCAGCTCGGCCGTGCCCGTCGCCGCGTTCCAGGTGAACTCGGCGCGGTTCGGGTTCTTGGTGATCGACAGGTAGAACGAGGCGTACGTCTCGATCCCGGTGGGGAGCGGTGCGACCTCGGCGAACGCGCCGCCCGCGTCCCAGTTGTCGATGCCCGAACAGGGGATGGTCGACTGGAGCTTGCCGGTCGGGTCCCACAGGTGGTTGGCGCGGCCGCACATGACGTTGCCGTTCTCGCCCCAGCCCTTGCCGACCTCGCCGTTGAGGTTCGGCAGCGCTCCGGTGGCCTTCAGCTTGACCAGGAGCTTGCTGGTGCCGACGCTGCCGGCCGCGAAGAAGACCCGGTCCGCGGTCACCGTCTTGGTGGCCACGGTGTCACCGGTGGTGTTGATCTGGTCGATGGTGACCGTGTAGCCGCCTCCCGCGGCCGGCGAGACCGAAGTCACCTTGTGCAGCGCGGAGATGGCGACCCGGCCGGTGGCCTTCGCCTGCGCGAGATAGGTCTGGACGAGCGACTTCTTGCCGGCGTTGTTGCCGTAGAGGATCTCGCCCGCCAGGGCCGACTTGGTGGCGGTGCCGGCGGCCTCCCGCTTCATGTAGTCCCAGTCGTACACGTCGGGTACGAAGGTCCAGGCGAAGCCGGAGCGCTGGGCGTGCTTGCGGCCGACGCGGGAGAACTGGTAGCAGTCGGCGGTGTCGAACCAGGCTGGGTCGATCATGCCGACCCCGAGGCCGGCGTTGGCCCGCGGGTAGTAGGTGGCGTACATCTCGTCGGCGTCCACCGAGGGGAGGACGGCGGCGAAGTTCGCGCGCTTGGGCGTGACCGCCATACCGCCGTTGACCAGCGAACCGCCGCCGACCCCGCGGCCCTGGTAGACCGTGATGCCGGCGAAGTCCTCGGCGTCCAGGATCCCGGTGTACTTCGGGACGTCCTTGTCGATCGGGAAGCCGAGGAAGTTGCTCAGCGGCGCCTTGGTCCGGGTGCGCAGCCAGAAGGACCGGTAGTCCGGGCTGGTCACCTTGGGGAAGATCTTGCCGTCCGAGCCCGGCGTGTCCCAGGACATGCCCATCTCGATCATCTGCACGTCCACCCCGGCCTGCGCCAGCCGCAGGGCCGCCACCGATCCGCCGTAGCCGGTGCCGATGACCAGGGCCGGTACGCGGGCACCGTCGGAGACCGGACCGGGTGGGGCGGCCGGGGCGGCCGCCTGGGCCGGGGTGATGTGACCCGCCAGGGCCATGGCCCCGATAACAGAACCTGTTCTACCGAGAAATCCGCGACGGGAGATCCCGTTGGAGCTCTTTCTGGGCAGCGGTTTACCGCTCATGTGACGTTCCTCACTCGATGGCAGAATGGGAACGAGTTCTACTGCTGCCCGCGTGTGAAGTCACTACATACGTCTAGGTAACTTTCGGTCGATCACGTGACAGGGGCAGTGGCGTACGGGCGCCGGACCCAGCCCCAGACCAGCAGCGACGCGACCGCCGCGAAGGCGCACCAGGTGGAGGCGAATTCCAGCCGCCACAGCGCTGAGCAGGCCAGCGCCCCCACCGCCAGCACCACGCCGAGGGTCCGCAACCGCCGGTCGCCCCCGAGCAGCAGGGAGCCCAGAGTGGCGAACAGGTAGCCCGTCAGCACCAGCGGCATCCACGGAACATTCACGCCGTAGCCGATGGTGTGGCCCCGGATCTCGGCGGTCACCGGCCGCGTCGCGAGGCAGTACGAGAGCGCTGCGGAGGTGGCCAGACCCGCTGCCATGGGCCCCCACAGGCGGCGCCGGACCTCGGGCGCGGCCGCCAGCAGGACTCCGGCCGGCACCCAGAGCGCCGGCAGAGGCAGGGCGATCACAGCCCAGGCCGTGGCGGACGGGGAGCAGCCGCCGCCCGTGCCCCAGACGGCGGCCTCCATCAGCTGGCGCGCGCCCAGCAGCAGCGGCAGCGCGGCGACCGGCACGTCGCGGGCCCGCCGTACCCGCGCCAGGCACACGATCCCGGCGGCGGAGACGGCCGCGCCCGCCACCAGATCGGCCGTCGCGCTCCGGCACACGGGATCAGCCGGACTCCTCACGGGGTTCGAGCGGCGGGGCCGACACCGCGCAGTACGTATGACACTGGGGGTGGCACGCCTCGGGCGCGGGGGAGCGTACGGTCGCCCAGGCCAGGGCTGCGCCGGCCACGAACGCCCCCGTGCACCAGAGCATGGCCCGCCCGAAAGCGGCGTCGAACTGGGTCGCCGAGCGGTACGACTCCGGCCCCATTCCGGACAGCAGCGGCAGCGCCGCCACCGCGAGCAGCCCGGCGACGCGCGCCGCCGCGTTGTTGATGCCGCTGGCCAGACCCGCCCGGCCGGGATCCACCGAGGCGAGCACGGTCGACGTCAGCGGGGCCACCAGGGCCACGAGGCCCATGCCCATCACGACCATCGCGGGCAGTACGTCCCGTACGTACGAGGCCGCGGGCCCCACCCGCAGCATCAGCAGCGTCCCGCCCGCACAGAGCAGCGGCCCCACCGTGAGGGGGACGCGCGGCCCGATCCGCTCCCCGAGCTCACCCGAGCGCGCCGACAGGAGGAGCATGAGAAGGGTCGTCGGCAGCATCGCGGCCCCGGCGGCCAGCGCCGAGTAGCCGGACACCACCTGGAGCTGGAGCACGACGAGGAAGAAGAACCCGCCGATGGCCCCGTACACGCACAGGGTGACGAGGTTGACGGCGGTGAACAGCCGGGACGCGAAGATGTCCGGCGGCACCATCGGATCGGGCCGCCGCCGCTCCACGTAGACGAAGGCGATGCCCAGCAGGACCCCGAGCACCGCAGCGACGATCACCGCCGGCGCGCCCGACCGGGCTTCGATCAGCGCGTAGGTGACCAGTCCCAGGGAGCTCGCACCCAGTGCCGCCCCGGCCACGTCGAACCGCCCGTGCGCCTGCGGGTCCCGCGACTCCGGTACGTGCCGCAGGGCGACCGGCACGCACACCGCGGCCAGCGGAACGTTCAGCAGGAACACCCACCGCCAGCCCGGCCCGTCCACCAGCCAGCCGCCGAGGAACGGTCCCACGGCCGCGCCCACCCCGCCCAGCCCCGACCACAGGCCGATCGCCCGCCCCCGGTCCTCGGCGCGGATGGACGCCTGGATCAGGGCCAGGGAGCCGGGCGCCAGCAGCGCCCCGCCGACGCCCTGCAGGGCGCGGGCGGCGATCAGCACCCCGGCGTTCGGCGCGATGCCGCACAGCAGCGAGCCGACCGCGAACCACACCACGCCGAGCACGAAGATCCGGCGCCGCCCGAAGCGGTCGCTCAGCGACCCGCCGACGAGGATCAGCCCGGCCAGGGTCAGCAGGTAGGCGTTCACCGTCCACTGGAGCACCGCCAGATCGGCGTCGAGATCCTCCCCGATGCGCGGCAGCGCCACGTTCACCACGGTCCCGTCCAGCATGGCCATGGTCGACCCGAGCACGGTGGTCAGCAGGATCCACCGGCCACGCGCGGACGCGATCGGGACACCGGCTCCGGACGGCTCGGCGGGCGCAGTCATGTCTTCAGGCTGGCCCGCGCGGCTGGTACGGGCCACCGGGGCGGGCCGCAGGACGGCCGAAAAGCCCCCCTTGTAATGAGCATGACGCCTCCTTCACCATGACCCGCGCACGTCACGCGCACCCTTCCCGCACAACCCGCACACGGCGTACGAGGAGACAACACGTGGCCCAACGCGACAACCGGTCCCCACGAGCCTTACGGCCCACAAGGTCGGCAAGGCCCGCACGGTCCTTACGCACGGCGCTCGCCGCCCTCACCTCGGTCCTGCTCCTGCCGATCGGCGCGGGCGTCGCCGCGGCCGCGCCGGACCCCGGCCCCGCCGCCCCGACCGCGGCCGAGCGCAAGATCGAACCGGGGCTCCGCGCCCAGCTCGACGAGTCCGCCAAGGCGGCCTTCTGGGTCTACCTCGACAGCGCCGCCGACCTCACCGCCGCGGGGAAGCAGCAGACCCGCGCCGCCAAAGCCGAAACGGTTCTGCGGATCAAGAAGGACCATGCCGCGCGCAGCCAGGCCGAGGTCGTCAAGGCCCTGCAGGGCGCCGGGGCCGAGTACACCTCGTACTGGATCGTGAACGCCGTGCGCGTCGTCGGCAGCCAGAAGCTCGCCGGGACCCTCGCCCAGCGCCCCGAGGTCGCCCGGATCGACGCCGACGACAAGGTCGCCCTCCCAAAGCCCACCGAGGGCAAGCGGGAGAAGGCCGTCGCCGACGCCATCGAGTGGAACATCGACCGGATCAAGGCCCCGCAGGTCTGGGACCAGGTCGGGGTGCGCGGCGAGGGCATCGTCGTCGCCAACATCGACAGCGGCGTGGACTACACCCACCCGGCCGTGAACAACCAGTACCGCGGCAAGAAGGCGGACGGCACGTACGACCACGCCTACAACTGGTTCGACCCGGCGGGCGTGTGCACCACCGCGGCACCGTGCGACAACAACGACCACGGCACCCACACGATGGGCACGATGGTCGGCGACGACGGCGGCGCCAACAAGATCGGCGTGGCCCCCGGCGCCAAGTGGATCGCGGCCAAGGGCTGCGAGTCGAACTCCTGCTCCGAGGCCTCCCTCCTCGCCTCGGGCCAGTGGATCGTCGCCCCGACCGATCCGAGCGGCCAGAACCCGCGCCCCGACCTGGCCCCGCACATCGTCAACAACTCCTGGGGCGGGAGCGGCGGCGACACCTGGTACCAGCAGATCGTCGACACCTGGCGGGCCGCCGGCATCTTCCCGGCCTTCTCCAACGGCAACGCGGGCCCGAGCTGCAACACCGCCGGCTCGCCCGGCGACTACGCCAGCTCCTACAGCTCCGGTGCCTTCGACATCAACAACGCCATCGCGTCCTTCTCCTCGCGCGGCGCCGGCCCCGGCGGCATCGTCAAGCCGAACATCGCCGCCCCCGGTGTGAACGTCCGCTCCTCCGTCCCCGGCGGCGGATACGAGGCCTTCTCCGGCACCTCGATGGCCTCTCCGCACACCGCGGCCGCCGTCGCCCTGCTCTGGTCCGCCGCGCCCGCCCTGGAGGGCGACATCGCGCAGACCGAGTCGCTCCTGGACGGCACCGCCCTGGACACCGACAGCAGCCAGTGCGGTGGCAACGCCGCCGACAACAACGTCTTCGGTGAAGGCCGCCTCGACGTCCTCGCCGCCGTGACCGCCGCCCCGCGCGGCGCCATCGGCGCGCTCGGCGGCACCGTGCGCTCCGGCGACCAGCCCGTCGCGGGCGTGAAGATCACCGCCGACGGCCCGATCGACCGTACGACCACCACCGCGGCCGACGGCAGCTACCGCTTCGCCTCCCTCTCGGTCGGCGACTACACCCTGACCGCCGCCAAGTTCGGCTACGGGCAGCAGACCGCGACGGCCACGGTGACCGAGAACGGCACCGCCACGCGCGACTTCACCCTCACCCAGGCGGCCTCCGGCAAGCTCACCGGCACGGTCTCCTCGGCCGCCGGCCCCGCCGCGGGCGCCTCGGTCACCATCGCGGACACCCCGGTGACCGCGACCGCCGACGCCCAGGGCCGCTTCGAGGTCACCCTGCCGCACGGCACGTACGACGTGAACGCCACCCACGCCTCCCGCTGCCTCACCGGCGGCACGGCGAAGGTCACCGTCGCCGGTGACGCCACCGTCGCGGTGAACCTCCCCGAACGGACCGACGGCTTCGGCTACGCCTGCGCCGCCGCGGGCGACCGCCCGTACGCCGAGGGCACCCGCCAGCTCGCGCTCACCGGTGACAACACCACCGAGCGCGTCGACCTGCCCTTCCCGCTGCCCCTGTACGGCAAGACGTACGGCCAGGCCTGGATCGGCACCAACGGCACCGTCAGCTTCGGCGGCAACAACACCGGCGACATCAACGGGGACATCCCGAGCGCGGCCACGCCCAACGCGGCCCTGTACCCGTTCTGGGACGACCTCGTCGTCGGCGCCGCGGGCAGCGGCTCCGGCGTCTTCACCGGCGTCACAGGCACCGCTCCGCACCGCAGCTACGTGATCGAGTGGCGCCAGGTGTCCCACTGGTCGGCGCAGGCCGACAAGTTCTCCTTCTCGGCCACGATCGGCGAGGACGGCACCGTCTCCTACTCCTACAAGGGGACCGGCGGCACCGGCATCAAGGGCGGCTCCACGGCCACCGTCGGTGTGGAGAACGCGGCCGGCACCGACGCCTTCAAGTACTCCTTCAACACCGCGGTCATCACGGACGGCCTCTCCATCGCCTTCCGCACCACCAAGAGCGGTGTGGTGGCGGGCCGGGTGCTCGACGCCAACGACGGAAACGGCGTCGCGGGCGCCACGGTGACCGTCGGCACGGGTGACACGGCCGTGTCGGCGACCACGGCCGCGGACGGCGGGTACGTCGTCCAGAGCCCGTCGGGCTCGCTCCCCGTCTCGCTGGCGGCTCCCCAGTACGAGTCCGCCACGGCGACGGTGAACGTCAAGGCCGCCGACGTCACGGCGGTCACGCAGTCCCTGCGCACCGGAAAGGTGACGGCGTCCAAGCCGTCCGTGGAGGTCGTCCTCCCGGCGAACCAGCAGCGGACGCGGACCCTGGAGCTGACCAACCCGGGCCTCGGCACGGAGTTCACCGTGTCCGAGGACGCGACCTGGCTGACCGCCACACCGGCGACCGGCACCCTCGCGACCGGCGCGAAGACCCCGCTCACCCTTTCGGCCGACACGACCGGACTGACCCCGGGCGCGGTCCTGACCACCGACCTGAAGATCACCTCGGCGAGCGGCCGGACCCCGGTGCTCTCCGTCCCGGTCAAGGTCGTCGTCCCGCGCTACCAGGTCGGCCTGGACGCCGGATCCGGCTACACCACCACGGACAGCCTGGGTGACGCCTGGTCCCCGGACCGCAAGTACACGCCCGGCTCCTACGGCTACCAGGGCAACAGCACCGTGGAGGCCACCGGCCGCACCATCGCCGGCACGGACGAGCAGCGGCTGTTCCGCAACGCCCGTGAGGGCATGTACGAGTACCGGTTCGACAACGTGCCGAACGGCACCTACACGGTGGAGCTGGGCTTCGCGGAGCTCTCCTCCACCAAGCCGAACAAGCGCGTCTTCGACGTCCTGGCCGAGGGCACGCAGGTCCTGCCCTCCCTGGACATCTCCCTGGAGGCGGGCACCTACAAGGCCCTGACCCGTACGTACACGGTCACGGTCACGGACGGGGTCCTCAACGTCCGCTTCGTCACGCACAGCGGATTCGGCAAGCCCCTGCTGAACACCCTGCGGGTGACCGACCGCCCGGACAAGAGCTAGTCCGGCAGAAGGCGGGGGCGGGGTGCCCACGGGCGCCCCGCCCCTTTCCCGCCGCGCGGGCATTCGGGTGGCGGCAGCGCGCACTCCGCGGCGGCCTGCACAAGGGTGGCGCCCGGCTCGTTACCGTGGGCGACCATGACACCCCTGTGCGACCAGGCCACCGCCGTCCGGGCCCTCGTGGAGTCCGCCGACCCCGGGGCGGTGTGGGCCGTCGGCGGACCCGAGGGACCACAGGCGGGTTCCGACGGCGGGCACCCCGCCGACGCCGCCTTCGACGTGGACGCCCTCAGCGGCGTCCTCGCGCTCTGGCCGGTCATCGGCAGCCTCGTCGACGAGGGCGCGCTGCGGCTGCACACGCCGCTCGCCGCCTACGGGGACACGGCCGCCGAGGGCATCCCCGCCGGGACCACCGCCCACCACCTCCTCACGCACCCGGGCGGGACCGCCGCCCTCACCCGGCTCACCCGCCTCGCCGAACAGCTCTCCGGCAGCCCGCTCGCCGACCTCGCGGCCACCCGGGTCTGGCACCCCCTGGGCATGACCGGCACCCGCTTCGCCGACGGCACCCTCCGCGCGCCCCTCGCCGACCTCGTCCGCTTCCTGTGCCGCCTCCTGGATCCGGTGGATCCGGTGGATCCGGTGGATCCGGTGGATCCGGTGGATCCGGGGCAGCCATCGGACCCGGCGGGCATCAGCCGCGCCTGGACCATCGAGTCGCTCCGGATCCGCACCGGTGAACTCACCCCCGCCCGCGGCCTGCTCTGGGACCCCGCCCCGCACGGGGTCTGGACCCACCACGCCCCGCAGGACGGCGGTCCGGCCCTCTGGGTCTCCCCCCGCCACCGCCGCTGGGCGGTCCTCCTGCCGACCGCCGGGCGAGGTACGCCGCGCACCGCCTTCCGCGAAGCAGCCTTCTCGCCAACTGCCTCTGTATCACGGTCTGTTGTGTGAGATTCTGAAGGCCGTCCCCAGGAGGTCACGGCCGCATGAAGAAGACCCGACGGCGCGACCGGGACGTACCCGGGCCGTCTTCCCCGTGGGACGAGATCGCACCGGGCCTGTGGATGGGCGGCCACTACTGGACCGACCCGGCCGGTGAACTGCGGCCCGTCGTCGTGGAGGACGAGTTCGACCTCGTCATCAGCCTCTTCACCCGGACCGGCCACGGACCGGGACCACGCGCCGAGCACGTCGTGGCAGAGATGCCGGACACCGCGCTCACCCCCGGCCAGCTGGACACCGTCCAGCGCCTCGCCCGCACCGCGGGACTGGCCCTCGACTCGGGCCTCACCACACTGGTCCGCTGCCACTCGGGCTACAACAGGTCCGGCCTCGTCGTCGCCCAGTGCCTCGTCGACCGGGGAACGACACCCGCCGAGGCGATCGCCCGTGTGCGCCGCGGCCGCTCGCCATGGGCCCTGCACAACGAGGCCTTCACCTCCTACCTCACCGCCGGGCTGGACATCGCGGCGCTGCTGGTCGGGCTGGACCCCTGACGCGGTCCTCGGAGCGCGGAGTGCGCAGGTGGGACGTACGGTGATGCCGTTGTCGCCGAGCGTTGTCGCTCCTGCCGCGGAGGTGCACGGATGCGTACGGTCCAAGGGGCCGCCCTCGATGGGCTCCGAGCCCGGGTACGGGCCCTCGCCGCCCGCCGCCGCCCCGAGCGAGCCGGTCGGTCACCCCGCGGTGAGGCACCGCTCGCGGACCGCGGGCCGGCCGTGCCGGGGCTGGGCGCGGGAGCCCCCGGCCGGCGGACGTCCGTAAAGGAATCGTTGCGGTACGCGGCCCCCGCCCCGGCCCCGGAAACCACCGCCCGGGCGGCCCTCGCCGGCTTCGGCGTCCTGCTGCGCGGACTGACCCGGCCCCGCCCCGGCGAGGTGCGCACCTCCGCCGCCGCGCTGCGTGCCCTGCGCGCACGCCACGGGGACGCGCCGGCCCTGGTCCGCACCCGCTCCGGGCGGACCATCCTCGTCCTCCTCGACCCGCAGGACCTGCGCCGCTTCTACACCGAACCCGTCAGCGTCCTCGCGGCCGCCCCGCCGGACAAGTGCCGGGGCCCGAACCCCGAGGAACCCGCCGACTCCGGCTGCTCCCGCGGCGAGCTCCGTGCGGAGCGACGCGAGATCAGCGCCGAGGTGCTGGCCGCGGGCCGGCCCGTGCACCCCTCCTGCGGGCCCTTCCTCGCGGCCCTCGCCGAAGAGGCCCGGCACCTGACCGCCTCCGCCGCCGCCACCGGCACCTTCACCGCCCCCTCCACCACCGCCGTCACCCTCGACCTCGCCCGGGCCCGGTACGCCGTGCACCGCGCCGCCCGGCGGATCGTGCTGGGCGACGCGGCAGCCGCTGACGAGGAGCTGAGCGGATGGCTGACCCAGCTGCGCACCGAGAGCAGGAGTTCGCGCGGCGGCCGGGTGCGCTCCGTGCGCTCCGTGCGCTCCGCGCGCTCCGTTCACGACAAGGCCCGCGCCCGCATCGAGGAGTACGCCGCCCGGGCCGGCGGCGACACCCTCGTGGGGCGGGCCGCCCGCCACGCCGATCCGACCGGCTCCCTCGACCCCGTAGGCCAGGCCCAGCACTGGCTGCTGGCCATGGACGCCGTCCCGGACACCCTGCTGCGCACCCTGCTCCTGCTCGGGGCGCACCCCGCGGAGCAGGACCTGACCACGGCCGAGGCGGCCGCTGAAGCCGCCGCCGGTGCGGACCGGGGCGAACTGCCCCGGCTGCGCGCCTGCGTCCGGGAGTCCCTGCGGCTGTACCCGGTGGTGCCCGACCTGATCCGCGTCACCCGCGCCGAAACCGAATGGCGGGGCGTGCGCTACCCGGCCGGCACCTCGGTGCTGGTGCCCGCCGCGTTCCATCAGCGCGACCCCGAACGGGTACCGGCCGCGCACGTGTTCGTGCCCGGCCGGTGGAAGAACCCGGGCGCGGACCAGGACATCCGGATGGCGCCGTTCAGTCACGGCGGCGGCCGCTGCCCGGGCGACCAGCTCGGCCTGATGGCCACCGCCGCGCTCTGCGCCGAGGTGCTGCGCGGCCATCGGGTCACAGGCACCCGGCCGGTGCTGGACCCGGTGGGACCGCTGCCGGCCACGCTCGATCCGCAGGGCATCCGGCTCAGGCTCACCCGCCGCTGAGGGCGCCCCGGCGCCCGGCCCGGCGAGGTCCCCGTTGGCACCCGGCCTTGTCCGACTCCGACTCCGACTCCGACCCTGACCTTGTCCGACTCCGATCTGTCCCCGCCCGACCCCGCCCGACCCCGCCCGTCCCCGCCCGACCCGGTCCGACCCGGCCCGTCCCCGCCCGACCCCGTCCGTCACCGAGCCCGTGCCGAACCCCACGAGGATCACATGCCCGACGCCGCGACCTCCGCGTCCACCGCCCCGGACATCGACCTGCTCGACGCCCCGTGCCGCGCCCTCGCCGAGGCCGCCGACGCGGTCGGTGAGGCCGCCCGCTACGCCTCCGGCCTGGCGTTCGGCGCCCGGCTGCCCGCGGCCGCCCTCGCTCGGGGCGGCCGTATCCGGCTCGGCTGGCGCACCCTGCTGCGTACGCTCACCGACCCGACGGGCCTCGGCTGGGCCCCGCGCGGCCGGGGGATGGCCCGCGCCGGGCGGCTCGCCGGAATCCTGGCGGGCCGGGAGAGCCTCGCGATCAGCATCGCCGTCTGCGGGCTGAAGGCCCGGATCCGGGCCGCGAGCACGGGCCGCCCCGAACTCTTCGACGACCCCGGCGCGGCCGCGGTCCTGGGCGCCGTCGGAGCGGGCCGCCAGGGCGAGGCCGTCCGGCTGTTCCGCGCCATCATGCGCGAGCGCGGCGCCGAGCACGCCTTCGCGCTGCTGGCCCCGTCCTTCGCCGACATCCTCGCCTGGCACGCACTGACGGACGCGAACCCCTTCAACGACCACGCCGGCTGGCAGGTCGCCACCGGCCGGGCCGAGGCCGCCGAACCGGTCCTCGGGCTCGGCGCCGCCTTCTGGGCCTTCTGCGACCGAGGTCCGGCCCAGCCCGAAGGGCCGGCCACGGCGGGAGCCGCGCCCACCCCCGGCCCGGCCCGACGCCGGGTCACGGTCCGGCCGCCCCGTCCGGCGCCGCTGCCGCCGGACGGCAGCCTCAGCGGCCACGCGGCCGCGCTGCGCACGCACGCGGTCCGGCTGCGGCTCGCGGCCATGGCGCCGGGGTGGCAAGGCCAGGAGACCGAGGCCCTGCGGGCCGAGGTCACCAGGCTCGCGGCGCGTTGCGCCACGGCGGCGGGCGGGCTCGCGCTGGCCGCCGCCCAGCTACAGGACCAGTGACAGCAGCAGCACGAGGCCCAGGCCGACCACCGAGATGATGGTCTCCATCACCGACCACGTCTTCAGGGTCTGACCGACGGTCATCCCGAAGTACTCCTTGACGAGCCAGAAGCCGGCGTCGTTGACATGGCTGAAGAACAGCGAGCCGGCCCCGATGGCCAGGACCAGCAGTGCGGTCCCGGTGGTGGACATGTCCGCCGCGAGCGGGGCCACCAGCCCGGCCGCCGAAATGGTGGCCACCGTCGCCGACCCGGTGGCCAGACGGATGGCCACGGCGATCAGCCAGGCCAGCAACAGGGTCGGCACGGCCCAGTTCTCGGACACGTCCAGGATCATCTGACCCACCCCGACGTCGATCAGCGTCTGCTTGAAGCCACCGCCCGCGCCTACGATCAGCAGGATGCCCGCGATCGGGGCCAGGGACCTGTCCACCGTGGCCGAGATCCGGTCCCGGGTGAAGCCGGCCGCCCGGCCGAGCGTGAACATGCCCACCAGGACGGCGGCGAGCAGCGCGATCATCGGGGATCCCGCGACATCGGTCACGCGCTGCACCGGGTCGGCGGGGTCGTCGACAACGATGCCGACGAGGGCCTTGACGAGCATCAGCGCCACCGGGAGCAGCACGGTGAACACCGTGGCCCCGAACCGGGGGCGGTGTTCCGACTCGGCCGAGGGGCGCTCCGTGACCATGTGCTCCGGCGCCGGGATGTCCACCCACCGCGCCGCGTAACGGGAGAACAGCGGCCCGGCGATGATCACCGTCGGGACCGCCACGAGCACCCCGAGCCCAAGGGTGACCCCGAGGTTCGCGTGGAGCGCGTCGATGGCGACGAGGGGTCCGGGGTGCGGCGGGACCAGCCCGTGCATCACCGACAGGCCGGCCAGCGCCGGGATGCCGATCCGCATCAGGGAGTAGTTTCCCCGCTTGGCGACCAGCAGCACCACCGGGATCAGCAGCACGATGCCGACCTCGAAGAAGAGCGGCAGCCCGATCACCGAGGCGATCAGCACCATCGCCCACGGCATGGCCCGGCCCTTGGCGCGGGCGAGGAACGTGTCCACGATCTCGTCCGCGCCGCCCGAGTCCGCCAGCAGTTTGCCGAGGATCGCGCCGAGCGCGATCAGTACGCCCACGCCCGCGACCGTGGCGCCGAGTCCGGCGGTGAAGGCGGCGATCGTCTTGGCCAACGGTGCGCCGGCGAAGACCCCGAGGACCAGCGAGCCGATCGTCAGGGCCAGAAAGGCGTGCAGTTTGAAGCGGGTGATGAGCAGGACTATGACGGCTATGCCCGCGAGGACGGCTATCCCCAGCTGGGTGTTCCCGGCCGAGGTGATCGGTCCGGTGGCGGCCGCTGCCAGAGTCTCGACGCTGAGACCGGTCACGGTGGGGATTCCTCAGTTCTCGTGTGCGGGGAGCTGACGCAGGGCGGCCAGCGCCCGCTCGGTGATGTCTTCCGGAGACCCGGACACGTCGACGACGACGCCGAGTTCGCCGTCCTGGAGCGGCTCCAGCGTGGCGAACTGCGAGTCCAGCAGGGCGGTGGGCATGAAATGGCCCTTGCGCTCCGCCATGCGCTTCTCGATCAGCGGACGCTCACCGGCGAGGTGGACGAAGACGGCCCCCAGGGCAGCGGCGCGCAGCCGGTCGCGGTAGGCGCGCTTGAGGCAGGAGGCGGCGATCACACCGCCGCGCAGGCCGGCGCGGTTGCGGATCCACTCGCCGATGGCGTCCAGCCACGGCCACCGGTCCGCGTCGTCCAGCGGGATGCCGGCCGACATCTTGGCGACGTTGGCCGCCGGGTGGAAGGCGTCGCCCTCCGCGTACGGAATACCGAAGGCCTCGGCGAGCAGTTGCCCCACGGTCGTCTTGCCCGTACCGGCCACGCCCATCACCACAATGACGCGCTGGGTGCTCACGCCTACCTCGCTGTCCTCGTCGACCTCGGTTCGTGTGGCACCACTGAAGCGTATTAAGTACTACGTATTCAAGCTTCAGGTTGGAAACGTCACATCTTTTGTCGTTGGAAGCGTCACCGTACGCTTACGCCATGACCACCGAAGGCAGTCCCGGCCAGGGGCCCGGGCTCCACACCCACGTGCTGGACACCCTCGGCCTCGCGATCACGGCGGGGGAGCACCTCCCGGGGAGCGTCCTGCGCACCGACGAGATCGCCGAACGCTTCGACGCCTCCCGCACCGTCGTACGGGAGGTCGTCCGCGTCCTGGAGTCGATGCACCTGGTCGAGTCCCGCCGCCGGGTCGGGGTCACCGTGCGCCCCACCGACGAGTGGAACGTCTACGACCCGCGCGTGATCCGCTGGCGGCTGGCCGGCACCGACCGGCCCCGGCAACTGCGGTCCCTCACCGTGCTGCGCTCCGCGATCGAGCCGGTCGCGGCCGGGCTCGCCGCGACGCTGGCCACACCGGAGCAGTGCGCCGAACTCACCGAGGCGGCCCTCGGTATGGTCCGCACCTCGCGCGGCCATCAGCTGGAGGGCTACCTGCGGCACGACGTCGCCTTCCACCGCGTCGTGCTGAACGCCTCCGGCAACGAGATGTTCGCCCGCCTCGGGGATGTGGTCGCCGAGGTCCTGACCGGCCGTACCGAGCACGCGGTGATGTTCCACGACCCCGACCCCGCCGCCGTCACCCTGCACGTCCAGGTCGCCGAAGCGGTCCGCGAGGGCGACGCGGCGCGTGCCGAGGCACTGACCCGCCGGATCGCGGTGGGCGCGCTGGAGGAACTGGACGTCCTCGCGCCCTGAGCGCCGTACCGCGGCCCGGAGGAGGCGGCCGCGGCACGGAGAATCGCTACGGCCGCTTCCGGGAGCCGGGCGGCCGGCCCTCAGACATCGAGCGCGGCGAGTTCGAGCGCGCCGAGACGCTCCGGTTCCGCCACGATGTCGATCTCGGTGATCAGGCCGTCCTCGATCGTGAAACCGAGCACCAGGAACAGGCGTCCCAGCGGGGCCATCGCCAGTCCGACCGTTCCGTCGACCAGGGCCGGCGCCGTGGACCGGGCCCGCTGCATCGCCGCCATCGCACCCGTGGCGACGGTGACGGCGCCGCGGATGAGGAGCGGGGCGGGGGTGGGTCCGACGGCCTTGTCGGCCCGGAGCACCACGTCGGGGTGGAGCAGGGTGACGAGCGCGTCGAAGTTCCCGCCGCGGGTGGCGGCGAGGAAGGCGTCCACGACCCGGCGCTGCAGGGTCAGATCGGCCTCGGGCACCAGCGGGGCCCCCTTGACCCGGCGCCGCGCGCGGCTGGCGAGCTGACGGGTCGCCGCCGGGGATTTCTCGATCATCGGGGCGATCTCGTCGAAGGGCACGGCGAACAGGTCGTGCAGCACGAACGCGAGCCGCTCGGCCGGTGCCAGCTGGTCGAGCACCACCAGCAGCGCCAGCCCGACCGAGTCGGCCAGCAGGGCTTCCTGCTCGGGGTCGACGGTGTCCGCACGGCTGACGGCAGGGTCGGAGGGATACGCCTCCATGGGGTCCTCGCGCCGGGATTCACGCGAGCGCAGCATGTTCAGGCAGACGCGCGACACGACCGTCGTCAGCCAGCCGCCGAGGTTCTCGACATCGCTGACGTCGGACCGGTTCAGGCGCAGCCAGGCCTCCTGGACGGCGTCATCCGCCTCGGCGAGTGAGCCGAGCATGCGGTAGGACACCGCTCGCAGATGAGAGCGGTGCTCTTCGAAGCGTTCTGTCAGCCCTGCGTTCCCGTCCACCGGACCCCCATATCGATTGCTCACACCGGACCATCAACATAGATCACGAGGAAAAGGCCCTGGTGAGGGGGGAGTTGACGGCGGCCCCCGGCCGGGACCGGCCAGGCCGGACGACTGCTGGATAATGGCCCCCGAACAGCAGAAGCGAGTGGAGACGCCGGATCCGCAGTGTGGTCCGGCAGGAGAGGGAGCCCCCGATGGACGTGCAGCACTTCGAGCGGATCACCGCATTCATCGAGGCGCGGCTCACCCCGCTGTTCGACGAGGCGACGGGCAGCGAACACGGATTCGCCATGGACGACACCTCCCGCGCCCTGCGCGCGCTGCGCAACTCCGTCCTGGAGGCCTCCGCCATCAAGGGCCTCATCGAGAAGCGGGAATCCGCCGAACCGGCCATGCGCCGCGTCATCGACCAGTCGGTGGAGCACAACTGGGACGTACTGCGCGGCATCGCCCGCCAGTGGGAGGACCACGCCGACTTCCGCCACGAGTTCAAGCACCACGCGTGGGAGCTCGACCACCACCACGCCGCCGCGGAGGCCTGAGCTCACCGCGCGCGGCGGCGGCCGCGCGCAGGAGCTCTGCCGTGGCGGCCTGCTGGGCCGGTGACGGCGACAGGACCCCGTTCTCGGTCATCAGGGAGTGGAACTGCTGCCGCTCGTACGGAACCCCGGGCGGCAGCGCCGCGATGTGCCAGTGCAGGTGGGCGTTGCCCTGCCGGCTCCCCAGCGCGTACAGGTAGGTCCGCTCGCTGTCGAAGACGTCTTCGACGGCGAGCGCGACCCCCCGTACGACGAGCATCAGCCGTGTGTAGGCCGCCGGGTCCAGATCGCGCACGGCGTGCTCGATGTGCGCCTTGGGCGCCACCAGGACCTTTCCGGGGAGCGTGGGCCAGCGGTCGAGGAAGGCCACGTGGTGTTCGTCCTCGAAGACGGTCTCGTGCGCGTAGTCGGGATGCCCGGCGAGGAAGGCGCAGACGAAGCACGGTCCGCCGCGCGTCCGTTCGACGTAGGCCTCGAGATCCATCGGTTCACGGTCCAGCGGTTCACGGTCCATCGGCATCGGTGTCGGCATCGGCGCATTGTCCCACCCGGCACCCCGCCCGTCACGGAGCGGACGGGAGGTCCCTGAGGCGGCCGGTCACCACCAGGCCGCCGTCCGGGGTGCGCCGTGCGAGGGCGCCGGTGCGGAAGTAGCCCTCGGGGGTGAAGGAACGCGCATTGCGGCCGGGCGCCCGGTAGTAGCCCCGCAGGGTGCGGGGACCGCGGGCGAGGAGCTCGCCGGTCTCCCCGTCGGGCAGGTCCTTGCCGTCGGCGCCGACCACGCGGATCTCGTCGTCGGGCGAGAGCGGTCGGCCCTGCGTGGTGAGTACGGTCTCGTCCGGATCGGCGGGCCGGGTGAGGGTGAACAGCCCCTCGGCCGTGCCGAAGACCTGCTGCAGGCGGCAGCCCAGCCCGGGACCCACCCGTGCGGCGGTCGCCCGGTCCAAGGGCCCGCCGCCGATCTGCACCAGACGAAGACTGCTCGGGTCGGCCCGGACCGAGGGAAGCAGGTCGAGCCAGCGCCGGGCGACGGCAGGCTCCAGCGACGTGACGGTGACCCGCTCGCGCTCGACGGCCGAGAGGCATGCGGCGGCCCCCGGGTCCTCGGCCAGGACGACGGTGCCACCGACCGAAAGGGTGCCGACGATGCCGGGGCAGCCGAACGCGAAGTCGGACCCGGCGGGGAGCGCGGCCAGGTACACGTCGTCCTCGGTGAGCGACACCAGCTCCGCGGCGGCCCGGACCTGGTAGGCGTAGTCGTTGTGGGTACGCGGAACGAGCGCGGGCTCCGCGGTGGCACTGCCGGAGACGAGGAAGAACGCCACCTGGTCCGCGCTCTGGGCGAGCGGCCGCTCGGGCGGGGAGTCGAGGGAGCCCAGGGGGTAGTACTGGCAGCCCGCCGGATCGACGGTGAAGCCGCCGTACGGGGACGATTCGCCCGGCGCCTCGAAGCTGAACACCCGCCGCAGGAAGGGTCCTTGGGCGGCGATGTCCGCGGCCATCGCCGTGAGGTCGAAACCCTGGTGGGCCGGGGGACCGACGTAGCCGACGGCCTGGCCGACCCGCACGAGGTGGGACACCTCGGACGCGCGGTACGTCATCGGGCAGAGCACGGGGACCGCGCCGGTGCGCATCAGCGCGAACACGGTGACGACGAACTCGGGAACGTTCGGCAGCTGGACGACGACCCGCTGCCCGGGCCGCAGGCCGCGCAGCCGGAACCCCGCGGCCATCCGGTCCACGCGCCGGTTCAGGTTCGCGAACGTGACGCGGGTGCCGCCGTGCACGAGCGCGGTCCGCGGTCCGTACTGCCGGGCCCGGTCGCGCAGCAGGTCGTCCAGCGTGTTGCCGCGCCAGTGCCCGGCGGCCCGGTAACGGTCGGCGAACTCGGCGGGCCACGGCGTACAGCCGTCGAGCATGGATGTCATTCGCTTCCCCGGGGAGTCACCTTGCCGTCCTGACCCGGGCCAGCCAAGCCTTCAACAGGCCCGTAGGCAAGGCGCTTTCCCGACCACGGTCGCGCCCTGCCCTCGGCGGAACGTCCAACCGGCGTCACCGGAAGAGACGGTCACAGCACTAGGCGGGGCCCGCCGACTTGCGGGGCGTGGTCTGCTGGACCGCCCAGCCGTTGCCGTCGGGGTCGGAGAAGTAGACGAAGGAGCCCCACGGCAGGTCCTGGATCTCCGTCACCTCCACCCCCCGGCCGCGCAGGTCCTCGTACGTCTCCTCGATGTCGGTGACGACGACCTGCATGTTGTCCAGCGACCCCGGGGTCATCCGGGTCAGCCCCTTGCCGATCGCGATCGAGCAGGCCGAGCCCGGCGGGGTCAGCTGGACGAAGCGGATGTCCTCGCTGACGGTGACGTCGTGGTCGGCGTTGAAGCCGAGCTTCTCGTAGAAGGCCTTGGCCCGGTCCACGTCGGTGACGGGGACGGCGACGAGCTCCAGTTTGATGTCCATCACAGCATCATGCTCCCGACACCGGTGCCTCGCCGCCCGACACCGCGAACTGGGTGCGGTACAGCTCCTCGTACCGCCCGCCCGCCGCCAGCAGCTCGGTGTGCGTGCCCCGTTCCGCGATCCGGCCGTCCTCGACCACCAGGATCAGGTCCGCCGCCTGTACGGTCGACAGCCGGTGCGCGATCACCACCGCCGTCCGGCCCGCCAGGGCCTCGCCCAGGGCCTCCTGCACCGCGGCCTCCGAGGTGGAGTCCAGGTGCGCGGTGGCCTCGTCGAGGATCACCACCCGCTGCCGGGCCAGCAGCAGCCGCGCGATGGTCAGCCGCTGCCGTTCCCCGCCCGAGAGCCGGTAGCCGCGCTCCCCGACCACCGTGTCCAGTCCGTCCGGCAGCGAGGCGACGAGCCCGTCCAGCCGCGAGCGCCGCAGGGCCTCCCAGATGTCCTCCTCGGAGGCCGCCGGGCGGGCCAGCAGCAGGTTGGCGCGTACCGACTCGTGGAAGAGGTGCCCGTCCTGGGTGACCATGCCGAGCGTCTCGCGGATCGAGTCGGCCGTGAGGTCCCGTACGTCGATCCCGCCGAGCCGGACCGCGCCCGCGTCGGCGTCGTACAGCCGCGGCAGCAACTGCGCGATGGTCGACTTGCCGGCGCCGGACGAGCCGACCAGGGCGATCATCTGACCCGGCTCGGCCCGGAAGGACACCTCGTGCAGCACCTGCGTACCGCCCCGGGCATCCAGGGTGGCGACCTCCTCCAGGGAGGCGAGCGAGACCTTGTCGGCGGCCGGGTAGCCGAAGGAGACCCGGTCGAACTCCACGGCCACCGGCCCCTGCGGCACCCGGCGGGCGTCCGGCTTCTGCGCGATGAGCGGCTCCAGGTCGAGGATCTCGAAGACCCGCTCGAAGCTCACCATCGCGCTCATCACCTCGACGCGGGCGCCGGCCAGTGCGGTCAGCGGGGCGTACAGGCGGGTCAGGAGGAGGGCGAGGGCGACGACGGAACCGGCGTCGAGGGAACCGCGCAGGGCGTAGAACCCGCCCAGCCCGTACACGAGCGCGAGGGCCAGCGCCGAGACCAGGGTGAGGGCCGTGATGAAGGCCGACTGGGCCATCGCCGTACGGATCCCGATGTCCCGCACCCGCGCCGCCCGGGCCGCGAACTCCGCGGACTCGTCGGCGGGCCGCCCGAAGAGCTTGACCAGCGTCGCGCCGGGGGCGGAGAACCGCTCGGTCATCTGGGTGCCCATCGCGGCGTTCAGCGCGGAGGCCTCCCGCTGCATCGCCGCCATCCGGGCTCCCATCCGGCGGGCCGGCAGCACGAACACCGGCAGCAGCACGAGCGCCAGCAGGGTGATCTGCCAGGAGATGCTGAGCATCACGGTGAGGGTCAGCACCAGGGTGACGGTATTGGCGACCACCCCCGACAGGGTGTTGCTGAAGGCCCGCTGGGCGCCGATCACATCGTTGTTGAGGCGGCTGACCAGGGCTCCCGTCCGGGTCCGGGTGAAGAAGGCGACCGGCATCCGCTGGACGTGGTCGAAGACCGCCGTCCGCAGATCCAGGATCAGCCCCTCGCCGAGGGTGGCGGAGAGTCTGCGGGTCAGCAGTCCGAGCCCGGCCTCCGCGACCGCGATCAGCGCGATGAGCAGAGCCAGCCGGGTGACCGCGGAGCTGTCGCGGCCGTCCACGATGGCCGTGACGACCCGGCTGGCGAGCACCGGGGTGGCCACCGCGAGCAGTGCGGTCACCACGCTCAGCAGAAGGAAGAGGGTGAGCCCGCGGCGGTGCGGGCGGGCGAAGGAGGCGACGCGGCGCAGACCGGCGCGGGAGAGCGTACGACGGTCCTGCTGGGCGTTGATCGCGCTGTGCAGCGATGTCCAGGCGGTGACTTCCATGTCCATGACCCGAACGCTAGGACCTCAACCAAACCTCAGGTCAAGCATCCGGTCCGGGATCGCCCGCACGGGGCGCCAACTCCCGCCCGCACGAGCGATTTTGCCGACCCCCGTCCGTTGTCGGTGCCCGGTGGCATCATCGGTCCATGACGCAGGGATCCGAGTCCGTACGCTTCGGCAAACGAACCACCGACACCGTCCTGCTCCGCTTCGAGCAGTGGGCCCGGGACACCCCCGGGGCCCGCGCGCTCATCGCCGGCCCGGACGGCCTCACCTACGGGGAACTGGACGCGCGCGCCGACCGGCTGGCGCACCGTCTGCTCGCCTCCGGCCCGCTGCCGCCCGGCGCCCTCGTCGCCGTGGGCACCGCCCGGCAGACCGAACTGGTCGTCGCCCTCCTCGCCGTCCTCAAGGCCGGCGGGTCCTACACCGTCATCGACGTGGAGAGCCCGCGCTCCGGGCGCCGGCAACTGGCCGCGGCCGAGCCCCTCGTCCTGCTCACCGATGCCGCCCAGCACGCCGCCCTCGACAACGGCGGCGGCCCTCGGGTGATCAGGCTCGACGCGGACGCCACGGCGATCGGCTGGCCGCGCACCGAACAGCCGACGGACCGGCCTGCGCACGCGCCCGCAGACCTGCCCGCAGACGCGCCTGCGGATCCGCCCGCGGACCGGCTTCCCGGGGCCGTCACCCCGCCGCCCGGCCGCACCGCCGCGGTCCTGTTCACCGGGTCGGCCGAGCCGCGCGCGGTCCCCGTGAGCCACGGGCTGCTCCTCGCCGCCCAGGAGGCCTGGGCCGAGGTGGCCCGGCCGACCCCGCAGGACCGGCACCTGTTCACGGTCGGTCCGGACGTCACCGCCTTCGCCGCGGGCTGGACCCGGGCCCTGTGCTCGGGCGGCGCCCTCGTGCTCTCCCCGCGTTCCGCCCGGCAGCCCGGGGACATCCGCGCGGCCGTCGGGACCGAGCGCGTCACCGTGCTGCACACCGACCCGGCCGGCGCCGCCCGACTGCTGATCGAGGACGCCGAACAGGCAACCCTCACCCCGGCCGCCCATCTCGGCGCCGACCCGGCCTGCCGGTCCCTGCGGCTGCTCGCCGTCTCGGGCGACCGGCTCTACCTCGACGAGCAGGCGACCCTGCAGATCCGGCTGCGCCCCGGCGCGCGCGTGCTCAACGTCTACGGCCCCGCGGAGTGCGCGGGCATCGGTACTTGGTTCGAACTGCCGCAACTGCCGCACCCGTTGGACGATCCGGAACAGATCTCCCTGCTCGGCACCGCGTTCCCCGGCTTCCGGGCCGAGGTACACGGCGGGGAGATCCGACTCGTCCCGCCGGACGGCGCCGACGCGGTCCCGACCGGCGACCTCGGCCTGCTCCGCGAGGACGGGCTGCTGCAGTACGGCGGCCGGATCCGGGACCGGATCACCCTGCCCGGCGGCCGCATGCTCGACCCGTACCCCGTCGAATCCGCCATCCGCAGCCACGAGGGCATCGGCGCGGTCATCCTGAAGGGGGTCGACGGCTCCCGCGGCCCGCGGCGGCTCGTCGCGTACGTGGCCCCGCCACCCGGCGGACCGAGCGTCCCCGGCAGGGTCTCGCTGCCGGACATCGAGGAGCTGCGCGACCACCTGGCGGGCAAGGTGCTCCGCGAGGAGTCCCCGCGCACCGTCATCCGGCTGCGCACCCTGCCCCGCACCACGGCGGGCCAGGAGGACCGGGACGCCCTGCCGCTGCCCATCCTGCCCGCCGCGGTACGTACCGCAGGAAGCAAGTCCGGCAAGTACGGGGCCGCCGCAGGCAAGAGCGAAACCCCGGCGGGCTGCGCGGCCGGCTGCGGGGGAGTCGGACTGGGCTTCGTCGCCATGATCCTGACGAACTTCCTCTGGCCCGGATCGACCGACCTCACCGGCGTGCCGCAGCCCTGGGCGTTCCTGTTCTCCCTGCTGTACCTGTTCGAGTGCGCCGCCTTCGGCGTCGGGGTGGTGTTCCTCTTCGGCGGCCGTGCCCGGATGCTGCGCCAGCGCCGCAGCCCTTCCCTCACCGTCGCCGCCCATCTGGCCGTGTCCTACCTGCTGTTGTCCTGGTGGCCGCAGGACAACCTCTACCGGCTGGCCGCCAAACAGGACTGGCCGCGCCAGGCCGCCCTCGTCTACGCCTTCAACATCCCGCTGATGATCGCGGGCGTCGTCGTCGCGGCCTACGTCGTCAGCAAGCCGGCCGACCCCTTCGACTTCCACGACCCCGTCGACGACTGGCCGGACCGCTGACGTGAGCTCTGGGGCTCAGGTCAGGCCGCGCGCGCTCGCCCCGGCAGGATCCGGAAGAGAAGGCCGGCCCGTCCACGGCACGGACCCACCGGCTCGATCGGTCAGACCGGCGACGCCGCCACCACGCTCGATCCCCGGCCGTCCGCGATCAGGGGCAAGCCACCCGGACATGAAGATCACGATCTGCGGTCGGAGGACCGAGGCGGGCCGAACATCGCCCCGACCGCCAGGGCCTCGTCCCGCACCAGCGACTCGGCCGCGTCCAGCACCTCCCTGCTGCGCGCGGCCACCAGCACACCCAGCCAGGGAGCCGGTTCGAACGCCCCGGTCGGGATCGCGGGGACGAACACCGCCCCGAGCTCCGCGCAGCCCCGGGCCAGCGCCGCGCACAACTCGTCCAGCTGGGCCTCGGGCAGCCGTGCGCCCAGCTCCACCCGGTCGGCGATCCGTACGAGGTGCCCCGCGCCCCGCAGCGCGTCGAGCCGGGCCGCCACCATGAAGGCGATGGACGGCCCGGTCAGCCGCAGGTTCGTCTCGGTCGGCGCGAGCCGCCCCGTCCCGTCGGCGACGAAGTCCACGTCGAACCAGCCCCGGTAACCGGATTCCGCCAGCTCCCGGCCCACCGCCGTACCGAAGGCGGTGAGGGACTTCTCCGCCCACGCGGGCACCACTCCGGGGCCCACCGTGGCACCCCGGTAGCAGCCGTCCGCCACATCCATCACCGCCCCGCCCACCTCGTGCGCGTGGCCCGCGTCGTCGACGAAGCCGTCGTACGTCAGATCCCGCGGCCCCTCGTCGGCCCCGGACGCCGGACCGCCGCCGACGTACTCCTCCACCAGCAGCGGCCCGCGCGGCAGCCGTCGCAGCACGGCCCGCGCCCCGCCCGCGGCTCGGACCCGCTCGGGGGTGACCACCGTGGTGCCCGAACCCCCGACACCGTGCTCCGATTTCAGAACGGTGCTCTCGCCCGCCCTGGTCCTGGCCGCCAGCATCCGGGCCGCCGCCCACCGCCCGTCGGCCCGCCACTGCCGGGGGAGCACGATCCCGGGATGTCCGCCGTCCGCCAGGATCCGCCCGAAGAGGGCGTGCGCCGCGGACTTCGACTCGTAGCGCAGCTCCCCGGGCCGCCACGGCCGGCCCGACAGCCGCCCGAACGGCCGGGTGCGCCCCCACGGTACGAGGGGCAGCCCGGCCCCGGTGAGCAGCGCGGCCAGCGCCGGCCGGGCGCGTACGGCCTCGGCGAGGCCGGGATCCGCGTCCAGCAGGCCGTCGTACACCTCGACGTCGGTCCACCCCAGTTGGCGGCAGACCAGCTCGGTCCACCCCCGCGGCACCGGCCGCGGCAGTACCAGCGCGGCCGGGTAGGGACTGTAGAAGGCGGCGAGGCACGCGTAGTGGTGTGCGGGCCGCTGCTCCGGGTCCAGGGTGGCGTCGGCGAACTGCGCGTTGAACTCGCCGACATTGCCCAGGTGCACGGCCCGCCCGCCACCGGTCCAGGCCCGCGCCCAGCCGGCGAGCGGGACGGGAGCCGCCTCGAACCGGATCAGGGCCGGACCGTCGGCTTCCGCGTCCGGTGCGGCCGCCGCCACCGCCGCCACCGCCGCCGTCACCGCCGTCACTGCGGCCACCGCCCCCATCGCCCGGTAGAACCCGGCCGCGTGCGGATCGGAGTCGATCACCAGCCGGCGCACCCCCAGGTCCACGGCCCGCCGCAGCACGTCCCGGTACAGCAGCCGGCCCACACCCCGGCCGATGGCGGACGGCTCCACGAAGAGCAGCCCGAGCGCCGCCAGCGGGGGAGTCCCCTCCAGCGAGGCGACCCCGAGCACCTCTCCCTGCCCGTTTTCGGCCACGACGATACGGCGGGCCGCCACGTCGCCGGACCGGATCCGCAGTTCCGGCGCGCACGCGGCCAGGAAGGCGGCGTCGTACCCCCAGTGCGCCTTGGACCGCATCACCAGCCCGGTCAGGTCCTCCGCCTCGGCCGGCCGCGCTGCCCTGACCTTTACCAACTGCTGACCTCCCCATGGTCCGGGTCAAGGCCGTGCGATAGATTCGGCCTCCCCACGGCACATACTTTCCCACCCACGCGGAGACAGGCTTCTCAATGAGCGACATCATCAACGGACTTGGCCGCACCAGCGCCTACGGCGCCCTCGGCCTGGTGCTGCTGATCCTCGGCATCGTCCTCGTGGACGTGCTGACGCCCGGGAAGCTTCCCAAGCAGATCTGGGAGGAGCGCAACCGCAACGCGGCCCTCTTC
The DNA here is from genome assembly GCF_055574035.1 of Streptomyces sp. NPDC030021. Lineage (NCBI taxonomy): Bacteria > Bacillati > Actinomycetota > Actinomycetes > Kitasatosporales > Streptomycetaceae > Streptomyces > Streptomyces sp. NPDC030021. The sequence continues at coordinate 154,281 of NZ_JBVIAH010000004.1, read as the reverse complement.
CTCAGCTCCGCGCTCCTCGGCATCGGCGGCATCGTCTTCACCTCGATCTGGACGACCTACGCGGACTTCGGCAAGGGCCTGCTGTCCACCGCGGCCTTCGGCGTGCTCGGCCTGATCCTGATGGCGGTGGCCTTCCTCGTGCTCGACCTGGTGACCCCCGGCAAGCTCGGCGCCATCGTCGTGGACCCGGAACCCCACCCGGCGGTCTGGGTCTCGGCCGCCTGCAACCTCGCCGTGGCCGCGATCGTCGCCGCCTCGATCGCCTGACGCGGAGCGCCCGTACGTGACGAGAGCGCCGCTCCCCGGAGGGAGCGGCGCTCTCGCCGTCATCGGGATCCGCGATCCGCTCAGGCGAGGCCCAGCGCGAACACCGCGAACCCCGCCGCCAGCAGCCCGGCCAGGGTCCGGCGCAGCGCGCTCGCCCGGCGTCCCTCCCGCGGCGGGACCTCGAACCGCCGCGCGTAGCGGGCGAGAGCGACCAACAGCGCCGCGAACACCGGCATCCACGCCAGCCGTGCCCCGATCCAGCCCAGGCTGTCCGGCGCCGTCGTGAGCCCCGCCAGTTCACCCACGAACGAGCCCGGCACCGCCGCGGCCAGCATCGCCGTCTGGTGCCAGCACAGGATCGTCATCGCGGACAGGTTGATGACGACCACCGGGGCCCACAGGGCGGGCCGCGCCAGCAGCTTCGCCAGCCGGTCGCGCAGCAGCATCGCCGCGCCCGACTGCGCCGAGGCCAGGGCCAGCACCAGCAGCGACGGAGGGTGCGAGTTGGTGCGCGCCGCACCCGGTACACCCACCATCGACGCCGGATAGTGGAAGACCGCCAGCAGCGCGGCGAACAGCAGCGTCCCGCCCGCCAGCAACAGCCAGGCCCCGCGCCGCCCGATCCGCCGCTCGCCCCAGGAGACGCCCAGCTGGTACGCGAACAGCCAGCCCGGCAGGATGTTCACCAGGGCGAGCCACGACGGCACGGAGTCGGCGAGCGGCCCGTACCGCAGGAAGTCCACCACGGCGACGGAACCGAGCAGCGGGGCGGCCGCCCAGCCGCCGAGGCGCCGTGCCGCCCGCACGCAGTACGGGGTCAGCGCGGTGACCACCACGTACACCCCGACGAACCACAGCGGTTGGACCACCAGCGTCGCCCCGGTCCGCAGCGACGCCTCCGGCACCCCGGCCGCGTACAGCACGGGCGCGGCCAGCGCCCACACCGCGGTCACCCCGAGCACCGGCCGCCCCAGCCGGACGACGCGGCCCTTCAGCCAGGCGCCCGCCGACCCGGTGCGGCGCCCGAAGGAGAGCGCCGAGGCATACCCGCCGACGAGGAAGAAGATGCCCAGCATCTGGAGCGCCCAGCTCGCCGGGGCCAGTCCGCCGAACACGGACAGCGGACTGGCGTTGTGCAGGCCGCCGTCGGAGTCGAGGGTGAAGCCGCCGAGCAGCCAGTGGCCGGTGGGTACGGCCAGCAGCGCCAGGGCGCGCAGCCCGTCGACCGCCCGGTCGCGGTGGGCGGGGGTCCGGCCGTCGATCCGCGCGGCGGCCTTGCGCAGCGGGGCCAGGGTGGCGGAGGCGCTCATCGGGCCTCTCCCTTCGCGATGGCGGCGAAGGCCGCCAGGGACTGGGTGCCGGGCATGAAGTAGCCGGTGTGGCCCTGTACGTCGGCCGCCGGCACCCGGCGGGCGCCGAAGGCCGCGGAGGTGGGGTCGGCGCCGTGGCCGATCCCGGCGAACTCGACGTTCGGGATGTCGGCGATCCAGTCGGAGGGACCGCGGGCCGCCCAGACGCGGGCCCCGGTGTGCAGGGCGGCCGCGGTGTCGGCGCGCATTCCGGGGGAGCCGAAGGCCACGAGGTCGGCGGCGTCGGTGTGCCGGACCGCGAGCCCGCACACCACCGAGCCGTAGCTGTGGCAGAACAGCACCGGGTCGGGCGCGCCGACCGCGTCGAGCCCCGCAGTGAAACGGGCCAGCCGGGCCGCTCCGGCCCGGGCGAGGCGGCCGTCGGCCGCGTCCAGGCCGACGCCCACCGGGGTGGTGTAACCGATCCACGCGATGACGGCGGTGGACCCGCCGGCTCCGGTCCCTGTCGCGGTCCCTGTCGCGGTTCCTGGCGCGGTTCCGGTTCCGGTCGCCTCGCGCAGGGCGCGGGCCATTCCGGCCGGGCCGGTGTGGGGCTTGCGCGGGGCGTCGTAGGTGGCGGCGTCGTTGTCCGAACCCGGCACGATCACCGAGACGTGCTCCGCACGCTCCAGATCCCCGAACACCTCGGCCACCTGGCCCCGGCCGCGCGGGTCGAAGGCCAGGATCTGCCGGTCCGGCGCGGCGAGGGAGGCGTAGCGCGCCTCACCCGTGGCGGCCGCGGCGATCCGGTTGGCCTCGTACCGCAGGGGGAGCGGTGCCCCCTCCAGGTTGCCCACCACCAGCGCGTGGGACCGCAGCAGTTCCCGGCGAGCCGCGTCGTCCAGCCCGGCGAAGAAGGCGGCCACCTCGCGCGGCTCGGCGGCCGCCGGATCGGGCAGCGGCCGGCCGGATGCCGTGTCGGCCCGCCAGGCGGCGGTGCCCGGCGGCGGTCCGGTGACCGCTGCCTGGCTGTCGCCCGAGGCCCACCCGGCGGTCCCCCCGACAAGGGCCACCGCCAGCGCGGCCGTGACCATCGTCCTTCCGAAGCGGCGCATGCCCCTTCTCCTCTCCTCGTGACGAGGTGGAAGGTAGGTAGGGGGTACCCGCGCTCACGTCCGACCGTGGAGCCAAGTCGGATGTCATACCCCGGTAGGGGGTGGAGGAGACGGCGCCCTCGTCCGCCCCCGACGGGTCCGCCCGCGCGCCCCGGCGTTGCTCCATGGGTGCGATCCGCGTCAGCCGTCTGCCCGAGCCCGCCCGTGTGTCGGCGTCACCGAGGCCCATGCCCCGACTAGTTATGGCGATAGTCCGACTAATTGCGGCAAAGGGAGTGCAGACGATGCCCCACCGGGAACATCAGCGTGCGGCCGAGCCGGGACAGCGCCCGCGCCGGGTGGCCACCGCCGGCCTCGCCTGCGCCCTGGCCGCCGGATCCGTCGTCCTCCTCGGGACCGGAGACGTCAGCGCACGGGCGGTGACCTGCTTCGGCGTCCCCGCCACCCTCGTCGTCGCCACCCCCGGCGCCACCACCGACGGAACCCCGGGCGACGACGTCATCGTCGGCACTCCCGGCCCGGACACGATCCACGGCCAGGGCGGCAACGACCTGATCTGCGGGCTCGGGGGCGACGACATCCTGATCGGCGGACTCGGAAACGACACCGTCGACGGCTCCGCGGGCGCCGACCAGCTGCGCGGTGACAGCTTCAGCCCCACCGGCAACGCCTCGGGCGGCGGCAACGACCGCCTCCTCGGAGGCGACGGGGACGACCAGTTCACCGGCGACAGCTACGCGCCCGGAGGCAACGCCACGGGCGGCGGAAACGATCAGCTGATCGGCGGCCCCGGCAACGACCGGATGACGGGGGACAGCAGAGGACTGAGCGCGGTGGGCGGCGGAGCCGACCGGATCGACGGCGGCCCCGGCGACGACGCCCTGCTCGGTGACTCCGGCGCCTTCGCCGGCAACGCCACGGGCGCCGGGAGCGACGTACTGCTCGGAGGGCCCGGGGCCGAGACCATGACCGGGGACAGCGAGGCAGCCCAGAACGCCATCGGCAGCGGCGGCAACGACCTGCTGGACCTCGGCGCCGACGGCGGGGTCTCGGCGATCGGCGACCACACCGTCACCAACCCGGCGGGCGGCAGCGCGACCGGCGCAGGGAACGACCGGATCATCGGCGGCGCCTCCGACGAGTTCCTCGTCGGCGACAGCGGCCCGGCCGACGCGCGCCGCACCGCCGCGGGCAACGACACCATCAGCGGTGGCGCCGGGAACGACCGCGTCTTCGGCGACAACGTCGACCTCACCGGTACGGCGAGCGCGGGAACGGCGGGTGGCGCCGATTTCCTCGACGGAGGCGAGGGCATCGACACCCTCGAGGCGGGCCCCGTCGGCGACTTCCTCACCGGGGGCCCGGACGGCCCGGACGGCCCGGACGCCTGCGACGGCGAAGGCGGAACCGACTTCGCCACCGCCTGCGAATCCCTGGCCGGCCTGCCCTAGCCCGTGTCGTCAAAGTGGCGTCGCGGGCCCGACGGGACTTTGACGGCACTCCTCGTGCTGTGGCCGGGAAGGTTTGCCGGGTTGCGGCGTCCGGTGCATGGGGTCTCCCCAGGCCCGCAGGGCCTAGGGGAAGCATCGCAAGACGGAGGGCCGCGGCTCGTACTGGACGTACTTGCGCGGTCCGACAACCTGGGGGTCCCCCCGGACGGAGTCTGGGGGATGAGGTGCCGTGCCGGGCGTCGCAACCCGGTGAACCTTGCCGGTCACAGCACTAGCCGGTGTCCGAGGTGGTGGCCGGTTTGCCCGGGGACCGGCGAACTCAGCCGGAGTCGCCCGGCCGCACCAGCCCCGCCTCGTACGCGAAGATCACGGCCTGAGCCCGGTCCCGCAGGTCCAGCTTGGCCAGCACCCGCCCGATGTGCGTCTTCACCGTCTGCTCCGCCAGCACCAGGTGCCCCGCGATCTCCTGGTTCGACAGCCCGCGCGCGATGAGCTCCAACACCTCGGTCTCGCGCGGGGTGAGCCCCTTCAGCCGCAGCGCGGGGTCCTTGCGCGGAGCCGGGCGCTGCTGGACGAAGTCCGCGATCAGCCGTCGGGTCACCGAGGGCGCCAGCAGCGCCTCGCCCGAGGCGACCACCCGGACCGCCGCGATCAGATCGGCCGGCGGGGCGTCCTTGAGCAGGAACCCGGAGGCTCCCGCGCGCAGCGCCTCGTACACGTAGTCGTCGATGTCGAAGGTGGTCAGCATCAGCACCTTCGGCCGGTGCACCACCCCGGGCGGGGGATCGAGGATCTCCCGGGCGGCCGTGAGCCCGTCCATCTCCGGCATCCGCACGTCCATCAGCACCACATCGGGGTGCGTGGAGCGCGACACCTGCACCCCCTGCCGCCCGTCGGGGGCCTCGCCCACCACGTCGATGTCGGCCTGCGCCGACAGCAGGGCGGCGAACCCGGCCCGCACCATGGCCTGGTCGTCGACGATGATCACGCGGATGGTCACATCGAGTCCTCGGTCGGATCGTTCAAGGGCAGCCGGGCGGCGACCCGGAAACCGCCGTCGGGCAGCGGGCCCGTGTCGAGCGTGCCGCCGGTCAACCGTACGCGCTCGCGCATACCCACCAGACCGTGGCCCGTGCCCGAACTCTCCAGTGCCACCACGGTGTCCCGCGCCGGGCCGTTGACCACGAGCACGAGGACCTCGTCCTCGTCCACCGTCACCGAGACCCGGGTGGGGGCGCCGGGCGCGTGCCGCACCACATTGGCCAGGGCCTCCTGCACGATCCGGTACGCCGACAGGTCCACCGCCGGCGGCGCCGCCCCGGCCGCCCCGGCCGCCCCGGCCGCCAGCGACAGCTCCACCGGCTGCCCGGCCCGTACGGTCGCCTCCACCAGCTGCTGGAGCCGGTCGATCCCCGGCTGTGGGGCCCGCTCGCCGTCGGCGCCGTCCGCCCCGCCCGCGCCGTCGCCGCGCAGCACGGTCAACAGCCGCCGCATCTCGCCCAGCGACTCCCGTGCGCTCGCCGCGATCGCCGCGAACTCCTCCCGTACGGGCTCCGACATGCCCGGAACCCGGTACGGCGCCGAATCGGCCTGCACGGTGATCACCGACATGTGGTGGGCCACCACATCGTGCAACTCACGTGCGATCCGCGCCCGTTCCTCCAGCAGGGTCCGCCGCGACCGCTCCGCCTCGCTGATGCTCTCCTGCTCGGCGACCCGCTGCTGCGCGTCGCCGAGCCCCCGCAGCGCGCCCGTCAGGACCAGCATGACGCCGCTGAGCACGAAGAGCAGGGCGTTGGTGTTCATCACGCCCGCGGGCTCGGAGAAGCCCAGCACCGTACCGACGACGCCGGTCACCAGCCACACCCCGACCAGGGTCCGGACGGACTCGCGCAGTCCCAGGCAGGCCATCAGCACCAGGTAGCCGACGATGGTCATCGGCGGCCACGGCCAGGAATGCCCGGCCACCTTGTCGGCGCCGATCAGCAGCACCGCGGCGACGGTGTCGGCGGTCAGGACGACGATCCAGGCGTGCAGCGGCCGGGTCAGCGCGAGGAGCAGCGGCACGGTCTGCGCCACCGCCAGCGCGCCCGCCCAGCCGCCGCCCGCCCCGTAGTCGTTGGACAGCACCGCGATCGTCACCGGCAGCAGGGTGACGACGAAGATGCCGACGACGACGAACGGCAGCGCCCGCTGCCACCGCCGGGGCGCCTGCCCGAACAAGGGCTGAGCCGCCCCGGCGGGCGTGCGCAGCACCACGGCGAGCCGCGTCAGCGCGCCGGGCACCCGGGTACCGGCCGCCGAGGAGGTACGGATCCGTTCGCGGGTGCGGCTGCGCAGCCGGGTGCGGGGTTCGTCGCTCATGATCGGACCAGCCTATGCTCCGGAAGGACGGGAGGGCTCGGAAGGCTCGGAGGCGGGTGGGGCTAGGCTGCTTGCCTGTCGATCAAGGGGGATGCGGGCATGGGTGGCGCGGCGGCGTTGGAGAAACTGGTGCCGGTGCTGCTGGCGTTCGGCGGCGGGGTGCTGCTCGCCCGCCGGAAGATCGTTCCGGCCGAGGCCTCGAAGGTCTTCTCCGACTACGCCTTCCTCTTCGCCGTCCCCTGCTACCTCTTCGGCAACATCTACGCCAGCGACCTCGGGGCCCTGTTCAACTGGCGGGCCATCGGCGGCTATGCCGGGGCCGCGGCCCTCGCCGTGGTGGCCGTGGCCGTGGCGGCGGTCGCCCACGGCCTGCGCGAGCCCCGCGACGTGGCGCTGCGCGTGATGGCGGGAGTCCAGGTGAACACCGCCTACTTCGCCGTCCCCGTCTTCATCACCGTGTTCGGGACGGCGGCGCCGATCTTCCCGATCCTGCTGTTCCAGGTCTGCGTACTGTCCCTGGTCGTCATCGCCCTCATGGAACTGGGCCGCGTGGGCCCGGCGGCCGGCGGTCCGGGCCGCCGCCTCTCCCGCGCCGTCGGCGCCTCGCTCGCGACCCCGCTGGTCCTCGCCTGCAACGCGGGGATCCTGCTCAACCTGCTCTCTGTACGGGTCCCGGCGGTCGTCCTGGACGGCGCCGCGTTCGTCGGGGACAGCGCCTCCCCGGTGGCCCTGTTCGCCCTCGGCCTCCACCTGGGCGGCGTCGGCCTCGACCTGCGGGGCACCACCCGCGAGGAACTCGCCCTCATAGGCTTCAAGTGCCTGGCGTTCCCGCTGCTGACCTGGGCGGTGTGCGGGCTGCTCTTCGGTGTGCGGGGCGAGTGGCTCGCGTACCTCGTCCTGATCGCGGCGATGCCGACCCCGCAGAACCTGTTCATCTTCGCCCAGCGCTACGACGTCGGCGTCGACCTCTCCGCCTCGATCGTGATCAAGAGTTCGCTCGTGTCGCTCCTGCTGCTGCCCCTGTGGCTGCAGACCGTGGTCGTATGAACGCCCATGCTTCCGGCCCTCGACAGCGCCGAGCGCCGTCACCATAGGGTGGAAGCGGTGGACGGCCGCGAGTTCCCTGCGGGCCACCGACCTCGGCCACGGGCCCAAGGCCCTGCAGCTCTCCGATCCGGCGGCCGAAGCGGCCCCGGCGGCAGGCCCTCGCCCGGTCCGCTTCCTGCGCGGCACCTGCACGGCCGGCAGGCCCACGCCGCAGCCATGGGCGGAGAATGCGGCCGGCCATCTTGACTACCGGGTTTCCGTCGAGACGGGGTCGAGGAAGAAAAGGCACTGGTCCGCGTTGAATTCGCCCACCTCGGCGACGAAGCGGAACGTATCGCCTGCGCCGACGGTGGCGGGGATCTTCTTGCCGGTCAGTTTCAGGTCGAAGATGTTGACGTCCTCGTACTTGAAGGCCGGACCGCCCCCCGTTTTCGGTCCCTTGTCGCCTGGGCCCAGGAGGAAGTCGTAGCGGGTGTCGTAGTCACCGTGGGGCGCCATGTTCACGATCGACCCGTCGAACGCGACCGTCCGACCCTTGTGCCTGGTCGCGAAGTCCAGGTTCGCGTTGTCGCACGAGTCCGGCTTCAGCAGCAGCGCCGCGAACTCCGCGTTGTTCTGAGGCGTGATCACCTCAGTGGCGGCCGACTCGGTCGCAGTCGCAGTCGCAGTCGACGTAGCGGAAGGCTTGTCGCTCGCAAGGGCCGTCGACCTGTCTGACTCGTCCTTCTTCTTGCCCCCGCCGCCGAGTGCAGAGGCGGTACCGATGACGATGGTCAGGATCACGAGGACGGCGGCCACCGTGCCGATCAGGATCCAGGGCTGAGCCTTCTTCGGCCGACGGAAGTCGAGGGTGGAGCGCAGCGCGCCGTGAGCCTGTTCCACGAGCTCCCAGCCGTCCTTCTGCAACTTCGAGATCACCAAGCCGTTGGTGCCGCGAACTGTCTTCACGGTCTTGTACTCGTACTTGATCTCGTCAGCCATGCGGCTCCGTGTCCCCCTCGATGGACTCTTCGTACCAGACGCCTCGCGAGCATAGGGGACTCCGCGAGGTACTCGGCATCACCGATGTCACCCTCGGCCCCGAGCTCGCGATTCCGACCAAGGAGCACTCGGCCGGAGGCAAGCCGTGGGCACGCCGGACCAGGACATCTGCAGCAGCAGAACGCCCCTGGCGGCGATCTCATCGATGGAGGTCATCAGCGACCGCGCGGCCCCGTTCCGGCCCGTGGTCGGGACGGGGTCCGGCTCACGCAGCCGGCCGGTGAGCGGCAGAGGCGGCGGGGCATGAGCATCGCAACGCCCTCGGGCGTCGCCAGGGCCGACGCGGACCCGGATGTCCCGGGCACCGTGGATGCACGACCACTGCGGCCGGTAGAAGCACCAGGACGCCGGCTCCTGGCAGAGAATACTCGGGTCGGTGAACCTCCCGCGCCGGGCCCGCGTCTTCTCTCTCGATCGCCACTACACGCACGGGAGAAGAAGCCGTTGAACGACAAGGACGTTGAGCAGACCGACAGCCGGGGTTACGGCCCAGGGCCCTGGTGGGCGGAACTCGGGACGTGGGGGGCTGTCGGATTGATCGTCTTCGGGGTTCTCGCAGCGGCGTGGGTCTTCCTCCGGCTGCCCGGCACCCCGGAGAACCTGGCGACCGGCTACTACCAGGCCGCCAAGGTCCTCGCCATCGGCCTGGTACTCACAGGCAGCGCCCTGCTGGGCCGTACTCGCCAAGATGCCCGGCGAGCAACGTCAGACGGCGCGGCTTCCTGAATCCCGCATGGCCTCGCACGTCATTGGCCGAACTCCGTTCACCCCGCTTCTTCCTCGGACACTGCATCACCTGTTCCAGGCCTCCGCCGGCCGGTCGAGGCGCTGCGGGTAGCGAGGGCCGGAACGCTGCGGGCCGGGCCGGCCGATCCGGCGGCACGGGCCGACCGCACCGCACCGCACCGCGCGGTCGCGGCCCGCGTTCTGCGCCTCGACCGTGGCGGGCGGCACGTCGGACAAGACCGCCACCATCGGGCGCTGCCAGGAGCGGGCGCGGGCGATCAGGCCGGCCGTGACGTGGCCGTGCGTGTCGGTGGATGCCGGTGGAGTTCCCCGTCACACCGGCGGATCGGCCGGGGGGCAGCGGGTCCGAGTTCAGGTGCTGGACGGGGACGAGCCGTTGGAGTTCAGCAGAGTGACACCGAGATGGGTCAACGTATGAAGGGCAGCCTTTCGCTCCCGGGTGAGGGCGGTCAGCCCGGCGCCGCGCAGCGTGGTGGCGTGCTCGCTCGCGCTGGCCGGTGAAATGCCTGCCCTTTGGGCAAGCTGCGTAGTGGTGCACGCCGGATGGTCGGCTATCGCGCACAACACGATCGCCCTGGTACGGCCGAGGAGCGCGGACAGAACCGGTGGTACAGGAGAACCGATCTGGCGTGAATCGGTGGGGGGAGCCCACAGGCCGGCCGCCTTCACCGGGTTGTTCAGCGCCGGATACACCATGACGACCGTGTCGGACCGGGGGCCGGCGAACAACTGGGGAACCGGACCGCAGAACACCGATGGGGCCAGCACGAGGGGACGACCCGCCAAGTGGAAGTCGGCCTCCGGGTGGACCAGCGGCCGGTAGCCCGGGATCTCCAGCACGGGCGACCTCCACACGGCCATCGGGCGCAGGCTGTCCAGCAAGGCCCCCACCCCGCCCTCCACCATGAGCCGCCCCCGACGAGCCACTTCCCCGACCAGGTGCTGGTGGATTCGCCCCCAGTACGGGGCCACCGCGACGCGGTGGCAGTCCTGCAGCGAGGCGACCAGCCTTCGCACGGCCCGCGGGTCGGCATTCATCGCTTCGGTCAGCCACGGCGCCCGCCACCTGTCCATGCGCGGAAGCACGGCGAACTCCGCGCGCAGCCGACGGTCCGGCGCACTGCTCAGGCGCTCTACCCCCTCGTCCATACAGCCTGTCGCGCCCACCAGAGTGAACAGGTCCACCAGCCCCCCGGCAGGTCGGCTGAGAAACCGCGCCGTGTCCGGCCCATCGCTGGTGACCAGCGGGCCGGTGCGCACACGCCAGCCGCCGAACAGCGCTTTGCCGTCACGCCGCTGCAGGTTCCACAAGCTCAGCTGCGTCTCCGCGAGCGGACCCAGGACAGTGACCCTTACCAGCGCCAGATCCTCTGCAGCGAAGTGAAACCGCAGCACGCCTACCTCCTCGCCTGCCCCTGCAGGCGATGCTCCCCACCACCCTCGTTTCGGGACAGACCGAAACGAGTCGACTCCTCTTCCGGGCCGGGTGAATCCTGCTCAGCAGCGGAGCCCAGCCCAGGGCACCCCGCCTCTCGTTGCCCGAACCCGGAGGGACGAACTATGCAGATCGGCCGACGCTTTGCCACAACCCTGTTCACAGCCGCACTCGTCGGGGGCGCGCTCATGGCCGCGCCGACTGCCCAGGCTCGGATGCCCGAGTCGGCAGCATCATGCTTCGACTCCTCGACCAGCTACTCCAAGCCGGCCGAAGACACGGACCTCCCGGCCGGTCGGCTCTTCTCCACCTCGAACGCCTGCACCGACATCAACATCAGGCCCAACACGAACCGATACGTCAAGGTCTGCTTCGAGACCCAGGGACGGCTGGAGTGCCAGCCGAACTACACGCTCGCCTACGGGGGCCAGTGGAACACGATCGCGACGAACGTACGGGATGGCGCCCTGTTCGCCTTCTCCTTCCGCTCCGACGCGTTGTCCACCGGCCGCTGGGCCGCCTGACCCTCCTGCACCGCACACCCTGCCCCGCGGCTACCGCTCAGATACCGACACGAAATGAGGCTCATCCATGAACAGCAAGCGGGGACCCCGTCGTCAGCGGGTGGGGGTGCTTCCAACGGTACGGCGACCGGTTCTTCGTGTACGCCCCTAACAACGGCGAGTGCGTTGCGGACGGGGGGCGCTGCTCATGAGCCAGTCATCGATGAGGTCGCGCCCGGTGATGTCGGGGGAGTGCTCCGCGTACCGCTCGCGGTCGGGGCGGCGGGACGGGCCGTGGGGCCCTGCCCGATTCCGCCGCCTCGCCGGGGGCGCCTTCTCCGGCAGCATCGACAGACGGGATCTCGGCCATATCAGAGGGGGCGACATGTTGGCTGAGGAATACGGGTACGCGATATCACCCAGACCGGCAGCACAGGTGCCGGGAGTGGCCCGCAAGGCGCAGAACGCGCTGGAGCCGGGATACCCGAGCAGGATCGCCCAGGGTTTCGCGGGCGGGATCGTCGTGACGGTGGTGCTGACCGTGATCTTCCACTTGCCTTTCGCGATCGCGGGGGTATTCGGTGTGATCGGTTTCATCGGCCTGTGGCCCACCGAGCTGGCGGCCCGGAGGAAGCACGCACTGAAGACGCTTGAGCAGGAACCGTGGCAGGTGTGGCCGTGCCGGCTGGACGGGGAAGCCAGTCAGGACAACCAGGCGCTGGTCGGGGCCCGGGTCCAGCTGCTGGCACCGGACCGCACCCCGGTCGCCGCGTTCCGCGGGGCGATGTCCTCCGAGGACTGGCTGTCGGTGCGCGACGGGCGGGGCGTGGTCTGGTTCTGCGGGGACCTGCGGGTCGGCGGCTGGATCGCGCTGCCCGCCCGACCTGCGTCCTCCCTGTTCCGGGCCGTCCCGGCGCCGGACATCCTCGGCGCCGGGGCGCCGACGACCGGCGCGCTGGTCGGGCTGGAGGAGGCCGCGATCGCGGTGGCCACCAGCGAAACCGTGTGGGCGTGGATCAGCGAGTCGTAGCCGCTCGAAGGCCAAGGAGCGCGGGGGCGAAATCCCCGGCCACCGCGCGCGACGCCGGCTACGCGGTCCGGACGACGGCGCGGGCGGCGACGCCGGAGTCGAGTGCGAGGCCGACCGGAGCGGGACCGTCCGGCATGCGTCGATGCGCTGGGTGGTGCCGTCGGCCCCGGTGCCCGTCCACGCCGTGGGCGGGCCGGTTCGCGAGGCCGAACCGGCCCCGGCGCACGTTCTCCTCCGACGCGCACTTCACCACCGACCCCCGCACATCGAAGGTCACCATTCTCGATGGAGGCCTGTGCCTTCGGCTGTCACCCGGCTCCCGGGCGCCGACGGCATTGTCCACGGCAGGCGGACATCCCGCGGCAGCGGGCCGGATCGACGTAAGGGCCCGGCTGGGTGCCATCGCGCCCGGCCAGGCCGCCTCCCTGTGGCTGTCCGACCCGGCGAAGAATTCCGAGATCCGCTTCGATGTCGTCGGCGGGGATCTCCTGCGGAGTTCCGCACGTACCCCGTGCGTTGGTCGGCCCAACGCCACTGCCAGGCCCGTCACCCTCGCCTGACTGCGACCATGGCTCCCATGAGTTTGCGGACACGCCTCAGGGCAGAACCTGGACGACGGCCCGCCCCGGCAGGCCGCCTTCCCGAGCCGACGTACCGGGCCAGAGCGTCAAAGCCCTTCTGGAAGGCTGTACCGCCCTTGCCGGCCGGACGCCGGGCCTTCCCGTAGCTGGGCGGTGTCGAAATGGGCGTCCAGGTCGTGGCCGTAGAGCTCGGCCAGGGCTTCCTGCGTAATGAGCTGTGTCATGGGTGCATCCTCTCTCCGTCGTGCGGGTGGCGATCGGCTTGTGCGGGGTGTTGCGCCGGTCGGCGTGTTCTGCGGCCGGGAGTGCGGGGTATGGGTGAGTCGGCCGTGTCCTGCGGCGATGGTGCGCCGGCCCTCGTAGCTGCTGGTCGTCGTGGTGCAGCGATGGTGATCAGGAAGCGGTGTCGGCGAGGATCGCACGGCGGGCGTTGATCGCGGCGGTGAACAGACTCTCGTCCAGCATCGTCTCGCCGTCCGTGTGGAGTCGTTGACCGGTATACGGGTACGCCTGTCGATCAGTGCCGTCAGCGACGGCAGCGCGGGCGCCTCGTCTCCCACGTGCAGTTGCCACCGACCGGGAAAGCAGAAGCGGCCGGGACCTGAGGCAGGTGGTCGGTCATGCGGCGGTGGGACTGGATGACGGCCCGGCAGATCTTGGAGCCAGAGACGAGCTCGTGGACTACGGGGGAGGAGTCGAGCCAGGATTGCGGGACGGTCGCCGGGTCGGGGTGCCGGTCGAGGCCGTCGTCGGCCAGTAGCCTCCGCACACCGCCCTCCTCCTTCTCATCATCCTCGGCCGGGGCGGCCGCCGCCGCGTGCAGGAACCAGCCGGGGCCGTCGAGAGGCCGCGCGGGAACAGCCGGGCCGGTCGGCGCGGTTGCATCGATCGGGGGACCGGCGCCGCACGGACGGGGAGCACGGAGACCACAAGGTCGTCCGCCCCACCAGGATCCGGCCCCCAGGGTCGCGGTACGCCCGCCGCGCACTCGGACCAAGACGTATTTCTGCAGGAGGATTGTTTCGTGACTGACCGGCCCTTGACGCTCATGGCTGTGCACGCCCACCCCGACGACGAGGCCACCGGAACCGGAGGGGTCCTCGCGCGGTACGCGGCGGAAGGCCTCCGCACGGTTCTCGTGACGTGTACCGACGGCCGTTGCGGTGACGGACCGGGGGGTGTCAAGCCGGGCGATCCCGGGCACGATCCGGCGACCGTCGCCTTGATGCGCCGTCAAGAACTAGAGGCGAGCTGTGACGTCCTGAAGATCAGCGATCTGGAGATGCTGGACTACGCCGACTCCGGGATGATGGGCTGGCCGAGCAACGACGCCCCCGGATCCTTCTGGCAGACCCCCGTGGAGGAAGGCGCCGCCCGGCTTGCTGAACTCATGCGGCACTACCGGCCCGATGTGGTCGTCACCTACGACGAGAACGGGTTCTACGGCCACCCCGACCACATCCAGGCCCACCGCATCACGATGGCGGCGCTGGAGATGACCGCGCTGACACCGAAGGTGTACTGGACGACGATGCCCCGCTCGGGGATGCGGCGGTTCGGGGAGATCATGCGCGAGTTCCATGAGGACATGCCGGAGCCGGATCCCGCCGAGGCCGCCGCGATGGCCGAGATCGGCCTCCCCGACGATGAGATCACCACGTGGGTGGACACCACCGCATTCAGCGGTCAGAAGTTCGACGCGCTGGCCGCACACGCCAGTCAGGGCGAGAACATCTTCTTCCTCAAGATGGGCAAGGAGAGGTTCGGTGAGTTGATGGGCATGGAGACCTTCGTACGTGTCAAGGACGCCACCGGCGCGGCCGTACCCGAGAACGATCTCTTCGCCGGACTGCGCTGATCCGCCCGTCCGACCAGGGTCTGGGAAAGCCCATCGGCCGCGCCGCGCGATCGAGCGGGCCTGGGAGCTCCCGGCCGCCGGCGGCTCCCTGCGGGAGCGGCCGGCGGCCATCGCTCCCGACGCGGCCGCGCCGACCGCCGTAACCGCCTGGCCTGTACCACCGCCGAGGCCACGGTCGCCGCGGCCCGGGTCCTATCCCGCAGCCCGGAGCGCCGGCGCGAAGCCCGGTCGAGGCTGACGATCCTGATGCGGCGCCGCGGCGCCGCGGCCCGCGCCGAGGGCGTCGGCGGAGGCCGGGGATGTACCCCTGGCCTCTGCCGACGGCTCGCCACTGGTGTCGGACCCCCGTGCCTCGCTGCGGGCCCTGTCTGTCGCCGAACTCACGCCCGACCAGTGGCGGCCCGCCGACCTGTCCACCGCACCCCGCACCCCGCATCGCCCGGCAGGCAGCGGACCGGTGGAGGGCCGCGTGGCCTCCAACGAGACCGTCGAGCGCCTCGTTGCCCCGCCGGCCGATACCGCCGCTTCGAACCCCTCGACTGTCCGCGGTCAAAAGTCGGGGGACCGCACCGGCAACGCCGTGCCACCATGTGCCGCATGACAACGCACCGAAAGGCCCGTGCCGCGTAGACGGCCACGGCAGCTGCGCGCTGCCCAGCGACGACCACACCGCACCCGGCAGTCGAGCCCGTCCATCGACGGCCTGTCCGGCAGGGCGGTGGGGGAGATACGCCGCCTCGAACGCACCCGGAACTACCTGGAGGCGGGGGACATCGCACTCGCGCTCGACCGCTGGCAGCAGTTCGTCCGCTTCCCGGACGTTCGGGCGTGGGACATCTGTGAGGGGAGCAGTTTGCACTGGTACTGCTGCGGTAGTCCGCTGGAAGGCCGCGTGCTCCTCAACGCGGTGATGCAGGCCCTGTCCCCCCGAAGCGCCCGCGAACTGCGGAAGCTCGTCAGCCGGTACGACGCCGACGCCCTGGCCATCGCTCCTGTTCTGACTCTTGCGGGCCGAGGCTGACACGGAGGCCGGTACGTGCGCGCATCGCGCGTCGGCGCAGTCCTCGGTACGGCCGCCCTGTTCGTCGGCGTGGCGCTCACGGCCGGGGCTGCAACCGCCGGCGCCGATAGGACGGGCGACCTCGCGACCAGCATCGATGTCTCCGTGTCGACGACCGGGGTCTCGGGCCTCACCGCGATGTCGGCGGACGGGTCGTACACGATCAACATCATCAGCCCCCGGGTCGGCCACGAGATGGGCTTCGCCCGGTGGAACGCGGACCGCAGCCCGCACCCGACATCCCGGGCGACGCGCGGGTCTCGGGCAGAGGGGCGTGGCTGTTCGAGCTCGGCCTGCCGGGGCGGGCGTGTCAGCACGAAAGGACGGATTTGCCCGTGCCGATACCGGGAAGGGCCGGGCCCGCCTGGTTCCGTCCGGGAGGCGAAGCAGAACCACGAGGCGTAGTTCCCCTGCGCCGACCGCCGGTCCCAGGCGGCTACGACCGGCACCGGGCACGACGTCCGGTGATGCGATCAAGGCGGCACCGAGGTGCGATGGAACAGCCCGCGCAGGCCATCGCGCGGCCTGCGGCTCCCGGAGCGGCGGTGATCCCCGTGACCGTACACGCCCTGGCCGCCGCCGCCGCCACGCCGGCGCAGGCCGTCGTCCCCGGCCCGTCCGAGCCGTGCACGTCCGGCTGGGTGTGCGGCTGGACCGGCCCCGACTACACGGGCGTGGCGAGTTTTGTCTCGCAGGACATGCCGCGGTATCCGGAGACAACCGCATACGTCGGATTCAACGGCGGTGAGTCGGTGTGGAACAGCGCCAGGACGTGGCGCCGGAACGGCCAGGTCTGGGGCCGGTGCGTCACCGTGTACAACAGCACCGAGTACCGGGGGCGGAGTCGGACCATCCGCCCGGACCAGGGCATCGCCCGGATGCCCGCGTCGTTCGGGAACATCCGTTCCAACCGGTTCCACGCATGCCGGCTGTCCTGACCGTCCCGAACACGTGGTGTGGTGTCGCCGACCGACGGCGCGGAATGCGCGGCGCACGCTCCTGCGCTGCGGGTTGCGGGCAGGCACGGCGCAGGGGGAGCATGCCGTGCCCGTCCGCAGTCCGCCGTCTGCGGAGGGGGTTAGGGGACGACGATGGAGAACGAGGCGTCTTCGTAGACGCCGGGCTTCCCGGTGATGACGAGGAAGGTGTCGGTGCGGGTCCCGCACGAGGGGTGCGGCCACATCGAGATCCGGACGTCGTATTCGAAGCTGATGTACTGCAGGGTGGCGGTGGGGACGAGCTTGCGGATGTCGAGGTCCTTGTCCTCCAGCTCGACGCAGTAGTGGCCCGCCGCGGGCTTGGTGACGGCCTCGATGCCCTTGGACCGGTTCACGCTGCCGTTGGCGTTGACCACGGCTGCGGCCTGCGCGTAGGGGGCGGTCACCTTCGCGGAGCCCGGGGGAGCGGCCACCGCTGTCCCCGCCCATGTTCCGCCCGCGAGGAGTCCGAGGGCGACGCTGGTCCATACGGCTGCGCGGGTCCTCTTGCTCATGGACATGTGCTGTTTTCCCCTCTGTGGAGTGTGCCCGCGGCCTCCCCGGACCGCCGGCACACTCGAAGCTAGGGGCTCCGCCACGGCCTGCATGGCCCCCACATGGTGAAACCACCGGTTGAGGGGGCGCGGGAGGCGCTCCTCTCGGACCGCGGCGCGCCTTCGGCGCGTGGGCTGCGGGCTTCCACGGGCGGGGGTTTGCTCCTCGCCCGGGGACGGACTGCGGGTGTGCAGCGACGTTTCGCCGGTGGACCGTGCGCCTCGGGAGGGTGGACCCGCCTCCGCGAGGCTTTCCCTGGCCGAGTTGCAGCGGATGCAACCGCGCTCCTCACCCAGCAGCTCACCCGCCGCCACCGCCCCGCCGAGGCCGCCCGGTACGCCGCCGACGCGCTCGCCCGCCACACCCGCGAGCTCGCCACCGTGCTCGCCGCCGCCCTCGACCGGGGCATCCCGGCCGAAACCCCGTCGGCAGGCCGGTACCTGGTCTCGATGCTGCGCAGCCACGCCGCCGATCTCGACAGCCCGCCCCGGACCACCACCGACGGCGTACTCGACCTCTCCGCCGCCCGCCGCGCCCGCCGCGCCCGCCGCGCCCGCCTCACCCGCCGGACCCAGCGATGAGCTCCGACACCACCCTCACCGTGGCCACCGCCACCGCACCCCCCTGATCGCGCAGGCAGCGCGCTTCGCCCCCGGCCGCAGCGCACGGGCCCGATCCGACCGCGCACGGTTCCGCCTTCGCCTGCGCCGTGCCGCGCGAGATCGAGGACCAGGCCGTGGTGCGCCCGCCGACCCGAGCCCCCCGAGCCCCCCCGGGGTCCCGCTACGACCGGCCTCGCTTCGCCTCGCCGCAGGCGCAGCTGCCTGCCCCGCAGGCGGGGAGGCCTGTCGCCTGCCTCGGGGCCGCACCCCGTCAGGCGTCTCGGCCCTGTCCCTTGAGCCTGCCCCCGGCACGGGCGGGCGTGCCGCGGCGCGCGTCCTGGACTTTCTGTCCAGTCTGGATTTATAGTCCAGATATGGGGAATGTTGAAGACCCGCAAGATGCTCGTGTGCGGCTGTGGGCGCCGGTGGCCCAGGCTGTTGCGCTGCTGCTCGGCCCGTACGCGGAGGTCGTCCTGCATGATCCGGACACCGACCGGGTCCTCGGGATCTGGAATCCGATGACCTCCCGCGGCGTGGGAGACCCCTCGCTGCTGGGTGAGCTGGATGATCTCGAACCGTCGGCACAGGACGTGTTCGGGCCGTACGAGAAGCTGCTCGTCGACGGCCGCCGGCTCACATCGGTCAGCGCGGTCCTGCGCGATCCGCAGGACCGGCCGTCGGCGGTGCTGTGCATCAATCTCGACCGCACTCCGCTGGAACAGGCCGCCGCGGTCCTGTCCGCCTTCGGCGCCCCCACGGTGCAGCGCCCGGAGCCGTTGTTCGAGCAGGACTGGTCCGAGCGCATCCAGCACATCATCGGCGGCTACGTCCGCGAGACGGGGCGCCCCGTCGAGCGCATGACCCGCCAGGACCGCCTGGCCGTTCTCGGCCGCCTGGAGGAGGCCCGGGTGTTCGCGGTCCGCCGCGCAGCCCCCGTCGTCGCCGGCGCCCTGCGGGTGTCCCGTTCCACTGTCTACGGCCTGCTCGCCGAACTCAGATCACCGAACACGAAGGACCGACCATGACAAGGCTGCCCGACTTCCGGCTGGAAACGTACTTCTCCCGCTGGGAGTTCACCGCCCGCCACCACCTGACCGCCTCCGACGTCCAGACCATGACGCTGGGCGAGCTCCTCTCCCTGGCCGACGACAAGGACCGTGAGGCCTTCGAGAACCTGCCCCTGGGATACACCGAGACCTTCGGCGACCCGGCCCTGCGCGAGGTGATCGCCCAGATGTACGAGAACGCCGGCGCGGACGACGTGATCTGCTTCGCGGGAGCCGAGGAAGCCCTCTACCTCGCGATGAACGTCCTGCTCGACGCCGGTGACCACGCCGTGGTGGTGACCCCGAACTATCAGGCCGCCGAGACCGTGCCGATGGCGCTGTGCGAGGTCACCGGCGTGGCCCTCGACCCGGACCGCAACTGGGCCCTGGACCTCGACGAAGTGGCGGCGGCGCTCCGGCCGAACACCCGCGTCGTGTCGGTGAACTTCCCCAACAACCCCACCGGAAAAGTCATCGACGCGGCCGACTTCACAGCGCTCGCCCGCCTGTGCGACGAGCGTGGCATCCACCTCTTCAGCGACGAGGTCTACCGCGGCCTGGAACGCGACGCCGCCCGCATCCTGCCGCAGGCCGCCGACCTGTCCGAGCGCGCCCTGTCCCTGAACGTGACGTCCAAATCCCTGGGACTGCCCGGGCTGCGCATCGGCTGGATCACCTGCCGCGACCGTGAACTGCTCTCGCGCCTGGAGCGCGCCAAGCACTACACCACCATCTGCAACTCCGCCCCCAGCGAGGTCCTGGCCCGCATCGCGCTCAAGGCCCGCGAGCCGATCCTGCGGCGCAACCGGGCGCTCATCGCGGCCAACCTGCCGGCGTTCGAGTCGTTCTTCTCCGAGTTCGCGGACGACTTCGACTGGCAGGCCCCCGACGGTGGGTGTGTCGCCTATCCCCGCTACCTCGGCCCCGACGGGGTGGAGGAATTCTGCACCCGCCTGGTGGAGGAAGCCGGCGTCCTGCTGCTGCCCGCCAGCATCTACCGCTCCGAACTCACCGCCACCCCGCCCGACCGGTTCCGCATCGGCATCGGCCGGCACCGCCCAGAAGAAGGCCTGGCAGCCTTCGCGCAGTGGATGCGGACACGCCGATGACGACGACCCTGCCCGTCTTCGACACAGGCGCCATCGAGACGGCCGCCACCTCCCGGATGGTTCTGGACACCGTCCGTGACGCTCTCATCGCCCACGCCGAAGGCCGCACCAGCGTCCCGCCGCCCCTGCACATGGACTTCCCCCAGGCCAACGGGGACTGCCACGTGAAAGCCGGCTGGATCACCGGCGCCACCGATTTCACCGTCAAGATAGCGACCGGCTTCTACGGCCGCCCCGGCGCCGGCATGCCGTCCCACCACCACGGCCTGGTCTGCGTCATCAGCGCCGACACCGGGCAGATACGGGCCATCCTCAACGACCGCGGCCTGCTCACCGCCTGGCGCACCGCCGCCGCGGGCGCACTGGTCACCCATGCCATGGCCCGGCCCACCGCCCTCACCCTGGGCCTCTTCGGCACCGGCGAACAGGCCCTCCTCCAGGCCGTCTGGCTGGCCAAACTCCGCCCCATCAGCCAGATACTCGTCCACGGCCGCAACCTGCACAACGCCGCAGCCCTGTGCGAGGAACTCCACAAGAACGGCCTGCCGGCCCGGCCCGCTTCCGCACGGCAGACCGCCGGCGCCGACATGATCATCACCACCACACCGGCGACAGCACCCGTCCTCGACGCCGCCGACGTGCCCGAGGGCACCCACGTGACCGGCATCGGCACGGACATGCCCCACAAGAACGAACTGCCACCGGCGCTCTTCCACCGCGCCCAGCTCATCGCAACCGACGACCGTTCCCAGTGCCTCCACCATGGCGACTTCGGCCACGCCGTCCGCGCCGGCGCCACCGCGCCGGACAGCGACATCGCCGCCGGCCTGCTCCTGAAAACGCCCGCCGACCGCTCCGAAACGGCAATCACGGTCGCCGACCTCACCGGTGTGGGCGCCCTCGACGCGGCACTCGCCTCGGCCGTCCTCAATCAGCTCCTACGGTAACCACCGCAGCCGGACAGGCGGAGCATCGCCGACACCGCTCACACCCCCCACTGCCAGGACCCTGCCATGGACGCCAGCACCGACACCGAAACGGCCCCCTCCCCAGCCGGCCCGACGCCCGTCCCGCAGCAGCCCGCCACCCACGCACGGGCGGACTCGCACCCTTGCGTCTGGAAGCTCCCGCACCATCCCGCGTCCGCCGGCACAGCGCGCCGCATCACCAGCACCGTTCTCGATGGATGGGACGTGGACGACGAAACCATCGACCAAGCACTGCTCGTCGTCTCCGAACTCGTCACCAACGCCGTCGAACACGCCCTGCCCCCCGTCGCCCTCCACCTCCAGCGCCCTGGAAACGACGGCGCACTGCGCATCGAAGTCGGCGACGGCGGCCCCGCCGACGACGAGGGCACCTGGACCACCAGCTGCGCACCGGAAGAACACGGTCGCGGCGTGAGCATCATCGCCCTGCTGGCAAGCGCCCACGGCACCCGCGTCCTGGCACACACCGTCACCTACTGGGCAGTCCTCCCCGCCGCCGGCTGAACACGGACCGATCCCTCCGAGGCCGGCGGCCTCCGCCCGCCCCTGGACGCCGACGGGGAGATCGCGGCGTGGCACGGCCATGTCCGGCCGAAGCCGCCGTTCTCTCTGCAAGGAGCCTGAATGAATGACCGTGCACCCGGCCTCGCCACCGACGAGCTGCCCACAAGTGCAGTTCGGCTGGTGTCCGGTTCCCCGACGTCGATCGCCGCGTTCGTCGCCCGTCTGGAAGCGGGCGAGCCCCGCAGGATCACGACGTGGAGAGAGGCCAACGAGGACACGTCGACGGCCGATGAGGACAAGTGGGCCGACGGATCGGGTGCGGCGCGATCGCGATCGCCCTATCTGGCCGACGCCTTGTCCGGCTGGTTCGCCAACGGAGGCGGCGCCTGCTGGATCGTGGGCGCCGGACAAGACGGCTCGGTCGCGGGATACGAGGCGGCCCTGGCTTCCCTGGACCCTGAGGTGAACATCGTGGTCACCCCGGACCTGTGGGAGGGCGGGGATGACGGCGCGGCGATCGCGAGGGTTCTCGCCCGCCACTGCGCGACGGCTCCCAACCGGATGGCCCTCCTGCACACCGCCAAGGACGCCGACGCCGCCGCGCTGCCGAAGCTGCTCGGTCTGAACGAGGAGGAGGCGCAGCACACCACGGTCTACTACCCCTGGCTGTCGGTGCGCGGCGTCAGCCAGGGGGAGTCCCGGCTGATACCGCCTTGCGGGCACATCGCGGGTACCTGGGCACGGACCGACGCCGAACGCGGTGATCACACGGCGCCGGCCCATGTTGCTCTCCGCGGGGGTACGCGGCTGCAGCGCAGACTCACCGCTGCCGAGCAGGGCGCGCTGAACCACATGGGCGTGAACTGCCTGCGGGCCTTCCCGGGCCAGGGAACGCTGATCTGGGGCGCCCGTACCCTCTCCCAGGACAGTGACTGGCGCTATCTGAACGTCCGGCGCCTCGCCGGCCACCTCACGGCGTCGATCAGCAGCGAAACCCGCTGGGCCGCCTCCGAGCGAAACGACGAGACGCTGCGAGCCACCGTCCGCGCGAACGTCACGTCCTTCCTCACGAGTCAGTGGCGCACCGGCGCACTCCTCGGAAAGACCCCGGAGGATGCCTTCCACGTGATCTGCGACGAGAGCAACAACCCGCCAGACACGGCGCAGGGCAACCTCTCCATCCAGGTCGGCTTCGCTGCCCTGCGGCCCGCAGAGTTCATCAGCATCCTCATCGTTCAGCAGCCTGCCGCCGAATAGACCCGGCGGTCGGCACCCAGCACAACGCGGCCCGCCGCCGGGGCCAGACCAGCCTTGAGTGCGGCAAGGCGTACGCGGCACGGACCGCGTGGTGAGGCGCGGGTTCGTCGCCCCGACCGGGACGGCGCAGGTGGACAGGGGAATGGAGAGTGCGGCCGCTGCCCGACAAAAGCGCGCAGCGCCGGGGGGTCGAGGGTCTGCGCCTCGTCACCACCTGGCGCTGCGCGTCACGGCGAACGGCCGGTGCGGCAACGGCTCCCGCCGACGATCAGATCAATGCGGCGCGCCGGCCGGTTCCTTTTCCTTGTGCTTGCTCGGGATCGGGTGGAAGTCGCTGTTCGTCACGCAGCCGAGGTTCCGGTAGATCCTGTCGTTCGTCTGCGGGTCGTTGCCGACGAAGTGGTACTGGCAGGCCCCCTCGATGAACCTGCCTTCGATGCCGCCGGGGAAGTCGATCTCCTTGTTCCACAGGTAGGGCGACTGGATGCCGGTCTGCCGCGCGGTGGCATTGACGTCGATCCCGCCGGGAGCCTGGATCGCGTAGACCCAGCCGTCGTTCCCGCCCCCCGTGGCGAACTCCTGCGCCACCCACCGCTCACAACTGGTGCTCACGTGCGCGGCGTTCTGCTGCCCGGCGCCCCCGGTGATCCACTGCGCCAGCGGGGTGAGTTCCGTGCCCCGCGGGGCGAAGCCGCTGGCGAAGATCGCTTGGGGGTCCCGCGTGTCGCCCCGCCACAGCGTGTTCCCGTCGTGCCGCCAGTACCAGGCCTCCCGCACCGCGGCGAGGTCCACCTCCGGTCGGATCCCGGGGTCCGTAGTGGTCTGCGTCCACTCCGACGCGCGGTAGGCGCCGGTCGGGCCGCAGGGGCCGGTGTCACGGATCTGCTGCGGGGTACCTGGGTACGGGTCCGCCGCGGCGCTGGCGGGTGAGCCGAACCCCAACGAGACGGTGGCCAGGACGGTGGCGGAAGCGATCCGGAATGCGGTCTTCAACACGGGTGGCACAACCTCTTCACTCGGTGCACAGGACTCAGTGTTATTAGCCGGAATTCGGACGAAACCGACCTTTGTCCGCAACCATCACCCGGTGGCATCGCGAGACCCACCCACCCGGCCCAGGGTGCCGGCCCGGCGAACCCTCCCGTTCGCAACGCCAGGTGTGGCCACACAGCCCGCCCGGCACTCCGCCCCCTACCGGCCCGTCGGACTCTCCCCGGGGGCCGAGCAGGAGAAGCAAGACCAAATTCGCCGCTGAGTGCTGTCGGCTCAGATGGTTCCTTGACGCGAACCTCTCCTTCGAGCGGGCCGGCTGAGACTCCCGGGGCAGGTCACGGCGGTTGCGGTCACGGGCTCGGTGACCGCAACCGCCGTGTCCGTCACCGGCCTGCACGGCCTGCACGGCCTGACCGCCTTCGCCCGCCGACTGGGCACGCGCGGCCATCGCGTTCTTCGCGGAGGCATACCGTCCGCCGCCCTGGTCGTCGCGCCGGCACCAAGGGCGGGACGCGCCGGTTCCGGCTGGAGGACCCGCACCTGCTCCTGACCGACGACGCCGAGGACCGCCTGTCCGGCTGGTCCAACGACGAGGACGCCGACGCGCTCGACGCCCTGTCGGCAGGCACATGCGGACTGACCGTCAAGCACCTGGCCGCACCCGGCGCACCGCCGCTCGCCGTACCGGGCGAGGCGCGGGTGATCGACCGGTTGCGGGCGGGACCGGGCGGCCCGCGTCTGACGCCGGCCTGGCCGGCCGGCCTGCGCGGCACCGCCGCGTCACACCCGGCGGGCGGGATCCGCTGCACCGACCTGTCCCACCGCGCGGCCACACGGCGCTCCGCGGTCGGGCGGACTGCCACGACGACGGACGACGAGAAGAGCGCCCTGCACACGACGGTGGCCGGCCCGGCGGCCGGGTCGTAGATCAGGCTGGGGCAACCCCGTCACGGGTGCAAGGCCGTCACGGACCGGATCGACACGGCCGTGCGGGCCCGCCGGCAGCCCGTGGTGCGCGGCCGCCGCCGCAAGGAGGCCGCCACGAGCGCGGGCACGGGCACGGGCATCACAGTGGCGACCTGGCCCGGTTCGGCTACAGCGCCCCCATCGGCACGGCCGACGACGGCCGCATGCGCCGCCCCAGAGTCCACCTCCCCCGGGATACGCGCAGCGCCTGTTCGACGCCCATGACGCGGGAGCCGGCGACCAGGAGATGAGTTGAATTCCCTGTACTTCTGAGCCGAAGTACGACAGCTGACACAGAATCGGGCTTGTTGTCACCCGGCAAGCGGCTGTTGTGGGCAGGGTTGCATTTTCGGGGCGGTGCCCGGGTCGGTTGCCGACCCGGGCACCCGGTTCACGCCTCTACTCCATGAACTGGAAGGTCCATGCCTGGCGCCCGTTGCTGACGTCGAGTGGCCTCAGGGCGATACGGGGCGGGAAGATCCGCAGCAGGCTGAGGTCCAGGGCCAGCTCCTCGCCGTCGACGGGGCCTCCGGGGACGACGACGTGGAAGGTGTGCGGCCGGTCGCTCTGGTAGAGCGCCCACTCGCGGGGCTCGGGGTATCCGACGACCGGCTTGTTCGTCTCGGGGTCGCCGTCGTAGGAGACATAGGTCTCGCTGCGGAGATTGCGGATCGTGTAGTTGCCGTTGCTGAGTCTCTCCAGCTGCCATTCCTGCTCGCCGGGGTTGCCGGTGGGCGGCAGCAGGACAACGGGTGTCTTGGGTTCCGACGCCCCGTCCAGCAGCGTGAGCAGTTGCTCGGGAGGGAGGGTGATCGTGTAGGTGCCGTTCGGTACGGGTGCCATGGCCGACTCCACTTCTGACGTGCGGCGCCCGCGCGGGCCGCCGCTGATCTTTTGAGCCAGGCGAATTCCTTCCCCGCCAATGTGCGACAGAGGGTCGGAAAGGCTCTGCGTCACCCTTCAGGAGTACAGCTACTGGTGGAGAGGCAGTACTTCGACTGTGCGCTATTCCTCAGCTTGTAGCTGATCGAGCACGGCTGGGAAGAGCTCTCCGAGGTCGATGTGGCAATGGTCCAGATCAGGAGGATCCACTTCGCTCTCTACCGGCTGAACACCGGCCCTTTGAAGGACACCATCGTGTCCGTCCTCAAGGACACCGAGGACGGCGAAGCCGCGATCAACACCCTTCTCACCGCCCTGGGTATCGGCCCCGACGCAGTGACGTACCGGGGAAATGTACGAAGCGACGAGGCCCGGTGACTGCCTGCAGGACATCCGAATCACCCAGCCTTGGGATCGGTACTGCTGCGGGCACAGCAGTACCGTTTCGGAGGTGTCCACGTAGCGGCGGACTGTCTGGCGGTTCCTCCGAAGCCGCGTTCGCGGGCTTCGGGGCGTCGGTAAGACTCGTGCAACCAGGTACACCCGTTTGAGTTCGCCCAGGTCGGCGGTGCCCTATTGATCGGTGGGGAGGCGTCCGACGGCGTCTTCGAGGTCGGCGTCGGTGGCGAGTTTCGTCGATGAGATCGGTCAACGGCGCACCCGATAGCGCAGGTGAAGCACCCGGTTGCCCTGAATCACCACGTCAGGATCCTCCAACAGGTGCTGCGCGTGGACCGACCCGAAGTAGCGCTTGCCGGACCCGAACACGACGGGTACGACGTCCATGCGCACCTCGTCGATCAGGCCCGCGGCAAGCACCTGGCCACCGAGGTCGCCAGCGGCGACCTCGACCATGCGGTCACCCGCAAGCTCCTGCGCCTTGGCCACGGCTGCCTCGATGCCGTTGACGAAGTGAAACGGCGTCTCGGGGTCCCAGCCCTCGGGCTCCGGCCGGTGCGTCACGACGACCACGTGGTCGATCCCGCCCGGCGGCTTCCCGTCCCAGCCGTCCGTCAGGTCGAAGACGTGGCGGCCGACGATCGTGACTCCGATCTGGTCCCAGTACGGCCGGGTGTAGTCGTAGGACGTCTGCGACACCTTCAGCTCGCCGCTCTCGTCCAACGGGACGTCACCGCTGGACAACCAGTCGAACAGCGGTCCGGGCTGGTCGTTCTCGTCCGCGACGAAGCCGTCCACCGACACCGAGCTGTACATGACCACCTTGCCCACGGGGCTCTCCTCTGCTTTGGGTGGCCCAAATTAGCGTGTCGTGAGCTGTCGCTCTTGTAAGAAATCAATCGGCCG
Organism: Streptomyces sp. NPDC030021; assembly: GCF_055574035.1. Lineage (NCBI taxonomy): Bacteria > Bacillati > Actinomycetota > Actinomycetes > Kitasatosporales > Streptomycetaceae > Streptomyces > Streptomyces sp. NPDC030021. Next base: position 127,308 of record NZ_JBVIAH010000004.1, on the reverse strand, counting down.
GCAGCGGCCGGCCGTCCAGCGCGTGGCCGGGATGTTCGCGCAGGAACCGCCGCCGGACTTCGACGTACCGGGTCGGCGTGAGCCCGGTGAACGCCCGGAACTCGTGGCCGAAGTGGGCCTGGTCGAAGTGGGCCTGCGCCACCGGCGAGGTCGCCCCAGTCGACCGGTCCGGCGGGGTTGATCGCGAACACGGTGGCGGCGAAGCGGTAGGTGCAGGCCAGCCGCATCGGCGCGAGGCCGATGAGTTCCTTGAGCCGCTGTGCCGGATGAGTGCTGCTGACACCGGCTGCCACGCCTCAGGTCGCCGATCGCCGATCGCCGCCGCCCCGCTGGTCGCCGCGATGACGCTGCCCGTATGGCGGACCAGCCTCAGGCCGGCGGTCTCGCACAGCCGTCGCATCAGCTCCTCCTCGAGCAGCGTCAGCACCTCTTCCGACGGATCGTCAGGCACGTACGGCATGTGCGTAAGCGTTGTGGGTGCGCCAACCTGCGCCGGGTCGACGAATTCCTGAGCGATCCCCCCTGCCGAGTGATTGTCGGCGGAGGGTGCCCCTCCCGGCCCGTCGTGCTCACCGTGCCTGGGTCCAGTCGCCCGCCTCCGTGCCCCGGATCCTCCGGTTCAGTCGGCACCGGACCGGGTGCGGTCTCGGTGGGGCGCACGAACGTCCAGGCGGCCGCCCCGGCCCATGGTCGGGGCGGTCGCGTGTCCCCGCCATACCGAATGTGGCGAACTGCCATAATCCGTCCCGTTCTGTCAGCCCGGTCGGGAGGATTGCTGTGACTATCTGTCAAACCGTGAGGGGGGTGGGCGCGCAGGAGGCCTTCCCGTCGTCGGCGCCGCCTGGTCTTCGAGTGCGTCGCTCGTGGCGGGGTGGGCTGCTGCGGGCGCTGGTGGCAGGTCTCGTCCTAGTGGCCGGCCTGGCCCTGCCCATGGTGGCCCCGCAGCCCGCCCAGGCCGTGCCGCCCGGCACCTACGCCTACGTCGCCAACTTCCAAAATGACACGGTGTCGGTGATCGACACAGCGACGAACACGGTGGCGGTCACGGTTCCCGTCGGCGATGCGCCGTGGGGAGTGGCGGTTTCGCCGGATGGCACCCGCGCCTACGTCACGAACCGCACCGATGCCACGGTGTCCGTGATCAACACCGCGACCGACACGGTCGTCGCCACCGTCCCCGTCGGCCTTGAGCCCCTGGGGGTGGCGGTGTCGCCGGACGGCACCCGCGCCTACGTCACCAACTTCGGCGCCGACACGGTGTCCGTGATCAACACCGCGACGAACACGGTCGTCGCCACCATCCCCGTCGGCGATGCTCCCATCGGGGTGGCGGTGTCGCCGAACGGCACCCGCGCCTACGTCACCAATTCCGACGCCGACACGGTGTCCGTGATCAACACCGCCACCAACACCGTCGTCGCCACCATCCCCGTCGGCGACTACCCGTTCGGGGTGGCGGTGTCGCCGGACAGCACCCGCGCCTACATCACCAACTACAGCGCCGACACGGTGTCCGTGATCAACACCGCCACCAACACCGTCGTCGCCACCATCCCCGTCGGCGATGCCCCCCAAGGGGTGGCTGTGTCGCGGGACGGCACCCGCGCCTACGTCATCAACGCCGACGCCGACACGGTGTCCGTGATCGACACCGCCACCAACACCGTCGTAACCACCGTCCCCGTCGGCGATGCGCCTCGAGAGGTGGCGGTGTCGCCGGACGGCACCCGCGCCTACGTCACCAACGCCAACGACGACACGGTGTCCGTGATCGACACCGCCACCAACACCGTCGTAACCACCGTCCCCGTCGGCGACCTCCCGTTCGGGGTGGCGATCGGGGTCGTGCCCCGGCCGGCGCCGGCGCTGACGCTGATCAAGCTCACCGCGGGCGGGACGTTCACCCGGGGCGGGCAGGGCGCCTACACCCTCACCGTCACCAACACCGGCGACCTGCCCACCGACGGCAGCACCGTCACCCTCACCGACACCCTTCCCGCCGCCCTGACCCCGGTCAGCTTCTCCGGCACCGGATGGACCTGCACCCTCACCCCGCTGTCCTGCACCCGCAGCGACATCCTCGCCCCCGGCGCCGGCTACCCGCCCCTCACCCTCACCGTCCGGATCGCCCCCCACGCGCCGAAGCAGGTCACCAACACCGCCACCGTCACCGGCGGCGGCACCACCGCCACCGGCACCGCCACCGCAACCACCACCATCGACAGGAAGCAGCAACCCAAGCCCCGGCCCCCGCACCACGGGAAGCCCGGCCACGGCAAACCCGGCAAGCCCGGTCACGGCAAACCCAACCATGGCAAGCCCGGCCACGGCCGCCCCAACCTCGGCCACCGCCCCGGACCCCGATAACCACACACCTGCATGACGAACGCCCCGGCGCCCACCACCCGCCCTCCGGGCCACGGGCGCCGGGGCACCCCCACACCACACGACCCCGCACCACGGCCCGCCGCCCAAAGCCTCCACCGACCGTTCGCACCCGACCGGACCACCGATCAGAGCGCTTCGTGACTCACTTGCCACAACGGCCGAACTCGCGCTGACCTGCACGTTCTCTTGACAACCCCTGATAAGAGAGGGAACCGCGGGCACTCCATGGGGAAGTCGGTCAGCGCAGGAGCTACCCGCGTACCACCTTCGGCCCGTCCAGGCGATCGCGGAGGTGAACGACGGCTTGGTGCGGCTGGCCGCGCCGTACCAGGCGTTCAGCGAGGGCGACGGCAGCATCCACAGTTCCGGAGCGAAGGAGATCACCCTGGCGAGGACGGATACCGCGATGAGTAGGGCGTGGGGGGCCGGCCACGGTCGCGAGGGCCGCAGCGGTGAGGCGCCGAGTGCGATCCAGGGTGACCTGGCCCCTGGCGCCCGGGCGCCCGGGCCCGGGCCCGTCACCCCGGCCCGGCTCCGGCTCCGGCGGGCGGCGTCATGGCGGGCGGTGCCCCCGGCCGGGCGCCGGCCGGGGATACGGTCAGGCGGAGGTGAAGAGCAGGGCGGCGTTGTGGCCGCCGAAGCCGAAGGCGTTCGCCAGTGCGGCGGTCACCGGCATCCGGCGGGGGCCGCCCGCGACCACGTCCAGGCCGACCTCCGGGTCCGGGGACTGCAGGTTGCGGGTCGCCGGGACCACCCCCTCGTACACCGACCGCACCGCTGCGATGGCCCCCACCGCGCCCGCCGCCCCGAACAGGTGCCCCGTCATGGACTTGGTCGCCGTCACCGCGGCGTGCGTACCCATCGCCTCGGCGATCGACCGCGCCTCCACCAGGTCACCTGCCTGCGTCGACGTCGCATGCGCGTACACGAGCGCGACGTCCGCGGGGGAGAGCCCGGCCGACGCCAGCGCCGTCCGTATCGCGCGTACCTGTCCCGGCGCATGGGCGGCGGTGATGTGGTGGGCGTCCGAGGTCACCCCCGCCCCCGCCAGCCGCGCGTACACCCGTGCCCCGCGCGCGGCCGCGAACTCCGCCCGCTCCAGGACCACCAGCCCCGCGCCCTCGCCGATGACGAAGCCGTCGCGGCCGGTGTCGAAGGGACGGGAGGCCGCCGCCGGGTCGTCGTTGCGCGTCGAGTGGGCCTTGGCCTGCGCGAACCCGGCCAGCGGCAGCGGGTGCACACAGGCCTCCGTACCTCCGGCCACCACCAGGTCGGCCCGTCCGAGCCGGATCAGGTCCAGAGCGAGCGACAGGGCTTCCCCGCCGGAAGCGCAGGCGCTGACCGGAGTGTGGGCGCCGCCGCGTGCGCCGAGCTCGATGGACACCCAGGCCGCCGGGCCGTTGGCCATCAGCATCGGAACGGTGTGCGGGGAGACCTTACGCACGCCGGAGGCCTCCAGGACGTCGTCCTGCCCGAGCAGGGTCAGCGCCCCGCCGGTCCCGGTGCCGATGACCACGGCGAGCCGCTCCGGATCCACCTGCGGCCGCCCCGCGTCCGCCCACGCCTCACGGGCGGCCACCAGAGCGAGCTGCTCACAGCGGTCCAGGCGCCGCGCCTGCACCCGGTCCAGCACCTCGGCCGGATCCTGCCGCACCCGCCCGGCGATGCGTACGGGGAGGGACGCGGCCCACTCCTCCTCGATGGCGCGGATGCCGTTCTCGCCGCGCAGCATCGCCTGCCAGGTGGTCTCCGCGTCGCCGCCGAGCGGGGTGGTGGCCCCCAGGCCGGTGACGGCAACTCCGGTGATGCCCGTACCCATGACGGTTCCCCCTTGTAGTGATCTCACAGTCGGTCGGACTGGCTGTGTCACCACTGTGTCAAGCGCGGGCTTGACTCGTGAGCGGGATGATCAATCGATTCATGATCATGAATTTGTAGGGTTCGGTCATGGCGATCAGCGCACAAGGACCGCGCTCGTCTGAGGTGCACGGGCGCGAGTTCCGGCCCGCGGCACGGCGGACCGTGAGGTTCGGGTGCGTGTACACATGGATGGAAATGGAGCCGGAGAGGTCCAAGTGGCGGATGCGGAGCTCTTTGCCGTTGGAAGCGGACTCCAGCTTGCCGAACACGCTGTTGTCGCGGAGCTGGTGCCAGGGCAGGTTCAGCGAGCCCGGTCGTCCACCGGACGCCGGGTGTTGCCGAGGGCGATGACGGCGAGCCGCTTTACCGGGTCGAACCCGACGAGGGCGGTGCTCGACCGCACGGCTCAGGCGGATCGCCTCGGCGAGCTCCGCGGGGCCGCGTTCCAGCTGGGCCCGTACGAAGGCCACCAGGTCGGCCGCCGTCGAATGCGGGCCTCCCGCTCCCGCCAGGCCGGCGAGGTGCCACGGTGCGGCGGCGCGCCCGCGGTGCGCGCGGCCCTGCGCGGAGCGTTGCGAGCGGGTGCCGTCCACCGTCACGACGGCGTCGGTCATGCCCAAGGGGGCGCAGATCTCACGGGTGATGAGGGTCTCGTACTCCGTGCCCGCACGGTGCGCCGCAGCCGCTGCCACCATCCGGCCTGACCGCGCCAGTTCCGGTACTGGTAGCGGGTGAGGCGGTCTCGGTGTGGCCAGGGCCCAGGACCCGGGTCCGGTCGGCCACGATGCCGGCCAGGTAGTTCGGCGAGGACGTCGTCCTGGGCAGGGTTGGTGGCCTCGACCGCCTGTCGGGCCGCTTCGAGGCTCTCGCAGCGCGCCTGGAGCGAGCCGATCATGGTGAGCAGCATCGTCACGAGTCCCGACCCGCAACAGGGCACGCTCAGCCCTCATCCGGCCCCGGCGGGCGTCGCAGACCGCGGCCTTCGTCCAGCACGCGGCTCTGGAGACGGGACTCGGGGACCCGGGCGCGTACGACGTCCTTCAGCAGCCACAGCGGGATGACCTTCTCCCCGCGGCGTAACTGCCCCCACTGGGTGCGCTGGTACGTGAAGCGCTGCTCCAGGTCGCGCAAGGTCATTCCGGCCGTCAGGCGCCGCAGCCATCTCGCGAGGTCGTGAGCCTGCGGCGTCTCCCCTTGGAGCGGCCGCCTCGGGTGGCCTGCCCCCTGCTGGGGCGCACGGTCAGCTGCGAGCAGGTATGTGCAGGGCGAAGCGGCGGACGGCATCCGTGAAGGCATCCGGATCGTCGAAGTTCGCGAGGTGTCTCGCCCGCGGGATCAGTTCGATGCGGGCGTGCGGATGAGCCCGGACGAAGTCCGTCTCGCCGGACCGGAAGACGGTGTCCTTCTCGCCGTTCAGGATGAGCACGGGAGCCGACACATGGCGCATCGCATCCGCGTCAAAGCGGCCCAGTACCTCGCCCCATGCGGCCGGCAGAGTGTGGAAGGCGTAGCCGGCGCGGATGGTGGCGTTCACCACCTCGGGAGAGTAGAGCCGACGCAGCAGCCTGTCGTTCCAGCGGGTCAACCAGTCCGCCGGTATACGAGGGACAAGCCCGGCGATCCACCGATACGGCGTCGCCCACGGACCACTCGTCGAGGCGCTGGCCCCCGCGAGAACCAGCCCCCGCAGCTGCTCCGGGCAGCGTCGCGCGAACTCCAGCGAGGCGTATCCGCCGAGCGAGTGCCCGACGACCAGAGCGGGTCCGCGGTCGAGTGAGTCCACCGCAGAAGAGATGATCTCCGTCGCCGCGTCCAGACTCCAGGGCTGAGCAGAGCGCGCGCCGTGGCCCGGTAGGTCAACGGCGGCCACTCGAAAGTCTTCCTGGAGCGCGGTGAGCTGTGGGCTCCATTGACCCGCGCTGAACCGCGTCCCGTGTACGAAGACGATGGGTGGTACATCCGTAGCCGCCATGAGTCCCCCAGATCCGCGTCTCCGGACCGACTCTACTGGCGGGCGGTCCGCCTCTGAGACCGGGAAATGCAACTGGCGATTGCCGCGTCGTACGGAGCGTTGCACCGCCCCGTCCGGGTGACAGAACGAGTGCGCGTCCGTGAGATCGATGACGGCGGGGGCCCAGCGGCCTGGCACTCGCGGGCGCGGCCACCGTGGTCTCGCACACCGCCGCCCGGCGCTCCACCGGGCCGCGCCAGCCGCGTAGGGGGGCAGAAGGCTCAGTCTTGGGCGTTCGCCTTGTGTGGGTGGGGTGTTGCGGGAGCAGGGTAGGAGCGGCCCGGTCGGCCGTGGTGCCTGCCTCTGGCGGAGGTCGGCGTCTCCTCCCCCAACTACCGGTCGTCAGGCCGATGCCCATGCCTGGCGCGAGTCGGACCCGCCAGCCTTGGCGGCCGTAGCGACGGTGATCGCGGACGGCGGACGGCGCCCACCTGGGCACCGGGCTGATCGTACGTCCCCTCCTGCGCGGAACACCGGCGGGTACGGGCCCGTGCCGAGCACACCGCGGCTGCCCTTGAGCCCCACCCCGGCCTGCCCGGAACGCACCTTCCGCAACACCCTTCAGCACCTCGGTGTCCGCCCGTACGCACCCCGGGCGGAATCGGCTCGTTGACCCGGCATGGAACTGCCGACCATCGCGGCGCCGGGCGTCGGTGAACGCGCCGACGCCGTGGCCGATGCCGCCTGCCACCTCTACGACACCATCGCCACCTGGGGGACCGGCGCGCCCGGCGGATGGAGCCGGACCGCCGCCGAGGACGCCGCCGAGGCGATCGAGACCACCGCGTACGCGCTCGCCTCCGTCGACCCGGGCGCCGAGGTGGTCCTCGCGCCCGTCCATGCGGCCCTCGCCGACCTGCGCCGCCGGCTCGGCCTCGCGCCCGCCGACGCGCTGGGCGGCGACGACGGGCTTCCGGTGACACCGCGCACGGTCGGCAACCCGCGCCGGACCCGCTGGGTGCGGGTGCTCACCGCCGCGCCTTCGCCCCGGCAACCGCCTTCTCGTACAACTTCCTGATGTCCGCGCCGAAGTAGGAACTGTACGAGGTGTCGGCCTTGTCCCCGCCGGTCTTCCAGCCGCCGATGACCCCCACCACGTCACCGGTCCCGGTGCGCGCGTCGTAGTGGGTCAGGAACGGACCGCCGCTGGTCCCGCCGGGATAGCCGGTGCAGTTGATCCGCAGGAACGATCCCGGGATCCGCGCATCGGCACTGGTGAACTTCGTCGTCCGGTTGACGCACACGCGCGGCCGGGCGGCGGAGGCGGGGTAGCCGATCAACGTGACCCGCGCGTGCGCGTAACCGGCACCGGTCACCAGCCGGTTCCCGCCGACCACCGCCTCGACCGGGAAGCCGCGGGAGTCCGGACCCACCTGGGCGAAGGCCACGTCGAAGGCGGCCGCTCGGTCGACGCCCTGGGAGAGGTAGCGCGGGTCGATCCAGATCTTGGAGCGTCCGCCCGCGTCCCGCAGGACCGGGAACATGCCGTACGGCTGCGGCTTCGCCCGCGTGTACTGCGGTACGAAGGCCACCTGCTGGGTGTCGGAGCCGAGCAGGCAGTGCGCCGCGGTGAGCACCAGGTTACGGCCGGGGGAGGAGACCACGCTCGCGGTGCAGAAGTAGGCCCCGCCACCCTTGACGAGGTACATCCGGCCGGCGACCGGGATGCCGTCGAAGTTCTGCCCGATGCCGGGGGTGAGGGCCGGCAGCCGTGGAACGGCCGGGCGCGCCGGGGCCGGAAGCGGAGCCGGAGTCGGGGTCGGGGGCGGGGGCGGAGCCGATGGCGCGCGGGTGGGCGTGGGAACGGCACCAGGTGTGCGTGTGGCAGTGGGTGTGGGTGTGGGCGTGGCGGCCGGGGTCGCGGACGGCACCGGGAGCCCTGTCACGACGGGGGTCGGCGTGGCGACCGGGATCTCCGCGGCGGGCTCGGCGGGCTCGGCGGGCACGGCCGGTTCGGCCGGTTGGACGGGTTCGGCCGGCTCCGGCGGTTCGGGCAGCTCGGGCGGTGCGGGATCCACGAGTTCGGGCGGCACGGGCGGCAACGGGGCGGCGGAGGCCATCCGTTCGGCGGTCCAGAAGGACTGCGCCTCGCGCGCCGACCAGCGGCCGACGGCCACCGGTGCGGCGATGCTCCCGGCCGCGGCCGCGGCCGCGGCCACGGACAGCGGCGGCCCTGCCGGCGCCAGCAGGGCGGCCGCCACCACGGCCATCGTCAACGTACGTCGCATGCCGGACACTCCCTAAAGAGCCTGGGGGAAACGGAAGAGCCGGTCCGGGTCGTAGACACGCCGGACCTCCTGCAGGCGCGCGAGGTTCGGGCCGTAGTAGGCCTCGCGCCAGCCCGTGAGCTTGGGGTCGGTGTAGTTCTGGTAGGCGCGGCCGCTCGCCCAGGGGCGCAGGTCCTGCCAGAGCCCGTCGAGCCAGCCCTCGTGCCGGGCCACCTCGGCGGCCGGTGCGGATTCGGGCCAGTAGACGAGGTACTGGGCGAGGAAGGCGCTGTCGCGGTGCACGAAGGCGGTGGAGCCGGCCGGGACGCGGTTCAGCGCACCGCCGCAGACCCCGTCGAACTGGACCACGCCCAGGCCGCCCCGGGGCACGCTCGTCCCGTACCGCCGCAGGGCGTCCAGGACCGCGCCGATCGCCGCGTCCGGCAGCCCGCCGCCCGCCCAGAAGTCGGAGCGCGCGGCGTACGAGTCCCGGCCGAGCCGTCCCTGCGGGTCCCGGCCCGGCAGCGTGCCCGGCAGCCGGCACTGCGCGGGGCTCAGCTCCAGGCAGCCCGACATGGCCCGGACGGTGTCCTCGTGGCTGCGTACGGCGATCCAGCTGTCCCGCGGCGCCCCGCCGACCAGGTCGGACAGCCGGGTCAACTGCCGCTCCAGCTCCTGGCGCCCGTCGAGGCACACCACCCGCACCGCCGGTGGTGCCGCCCCGGCCCCGGCGCTCACCTCGACGGTGAACTCCACCTGGCTCCAGAACGGGTCCGGCAGCCCGGCCAGCCAGCGCTGCCAGCCGCGCAGCACGGCCGCGGAGTCGCCGCCGGGCCAGTGGAGTTCGGCGTAGGCGCACGCGCCGACCGGGTGTGTGCGGAAGCGGAATTCGGTGACCACGCCGAAGTTGCCGCCGCCACCGCCGCGCAGCGCCCAGAAGAGCTCCGGTTCCCGGTCGGCTGAGACCTCGCGGACGATCCCGTCGGGGGTGACCACCCGGGCCCCGGTGAGCCGGTCGGCGGTGGTCCCGTACGCCCGCGAGGCCAGGCCCAGGCCGCCGCCGAGGGTGAGTCCGGCGATGCCGACGGAGGGGCACAGGCCGGTCGGGACGGATCGGCCGTGCCCGGCGAGGGCCGCGTGCACGTCCCCGAGCCGGGCCCCCGCGCCGATCCGTACGTCGCCATCGCCATCGCGATCGCCGCCGTCGCCGCCCTCGACCGACACCGCGGCCATGGCGCCGGTGTCGACGACCAGCCCGGCGGATCGCGTGGACCAGCCCGCGTAGCTGTGCCCGCCGCCGCGCGGAACCACGGGCGCGGCCGAGCGGCGGGCGAAGTCCAGGCAGACGGCCACGTCCCCGGCGTGCGAGGGATAGGCCACCGCGGCCGGGGCGACGGGGTCGTACCGGGGCTGGAACAGCCGGCGGGCCTCCGGGTAGTCCCGGTCCCCGGGGAGCACCAGGCGCCCGTCGATCCCGCGTGCCAGCGCGCCGTAGTCCGGGGTCCGGGCCGCCGCCCCGACGGTGGCGAGGACGGCCGCGGCCGCGCTGCCCAGGACTTGGCGGCGATTGAGGCTCATACCTCCTTCCTGCCACCGCCCGGGCCGATACTCGTGCAGGCGGGTCCCACACGCACCGGGGTGCCCCCTGAACGGCGCACAGCCGAAACGGTCCGATTTGTCCTATGGCCGTACCGCGATCCGTGATCCGCGCCCCGCGATCGGCGCCCCCCGAATTCGTTCCGCGACCCGCGAACGGCCGCCGTACGCTGCCCCCATGGCCCTCGTGGATCTCAGCGCGCACGCCGATGCGTTCAACGCCGACCCGTACCCCTTCTACGACGCGCTGCGCACCGCAGGCCCCGTCCACCGGCTGGTGCTGGGCGGCGAACTCACCTGGCTGGTCGTCGGCCACGAGGAGGCCCGGCAGGCCCTCACCCATCCTGGGCTGTCGAAGAACTGGCTCGGCTCCGAGCTGTTCACGAGCACCACGCCCGTCCCGGCCGTCGCCACCAGCATGCTGGACACCGATCCGCCCCATCACACCCGGCTGCGCCGCCTGGTGGCCCGGGAGTTCACCGCCCGCCGCGTGGAGTCCCTGCGCCCGCGCGTCCAGCAGATCACCGACGAGCTGCTCGACGCGATGGCGGCCCAGACCGACCGCCGGGCCGACCTGATCGCGTCCTTCGCCGTGCCGCTGCCGATGACCGTCATCTGCGAACTCCTCGGCGTCCCCGGCCTGGACCGGCAGCGCTTCCGCTACTGGTCGGGCGAGATCGTCGCCCCGCTCGACGGCGTCGGCGCGGACCCCCGGGCCGTGGAGGAGATGACCGCGTACCTCCTCGAACTCGTCGCGGTCAAGGCCTAGGATCCCGGCGACGACCTGCTCAGCGCCCTGATCCGGACCCGCGACGAGGACGGCGGCCGGCTCTCCCCGGACGAGCTGATCGGGATGGCCTTCCTGCTGCTGGTCGCGGGCCACGAGACCACCGTCAACCTGATCGGCAACGGCGTACGAGCCCTGCTCGCGCACCCCGCCCAGCTCGCCGAGCTGCGCGCCGACCCGGACGGGCTGATCGACGGGGCGGTGGAGGAAATACTCCGCTACGACGGCCCGGTCCAGCACGCCACGTACCGCTTCGCCGCCGCGGACCTGGAGCTGGGCGGCGTCACCATCACGGCCGGCTCCTCCGTCCTGGTCGCCCTCGCCGCGGCGGACCGCGATCCGGCGCGCTTCGCGCAGCCCGGGCCGGACGTCTTCGACATCCGCCGCACCGGCCCGGGCCACCTCGCCTTCGGTCACGGCATCCACTTCTGCCTCGGCGCCCCGCTCGCCCGCATGGAGGGACGCATCGCGGTCCGGGCCCTGCTGGAGCGCTTCCCGGACCTCGCCGGGGACCCGGACGCGGGCTCGCCCGACTGGCTCCCGGGCCCTTTGATGCGGGGCGTGACGCGGCTGCCGCTGCGCTGGTGAGCGCCGGGCGCACCCCGCTCTGAGGGGTGCCGGCGCGCCGTGCCAGGTCCTCCGCGCGGACGATGCCGTCGTAGCCGGTCACGTCCCACCGCCACGTGCCGACGGGCGCGTGGCCGCAGCGGCGGTACCCGGCCGACGGACCCTGCACTCGCCCTTGCTCAGCCGGTGGCGGGTCCTTGGGCTACCCCTTGCGTGCCAGCAGGAAGCCCTGGGGGGACCTCTCGTCGGGGCCCGGCTCGCGGACCAGGCGGGCCACCTCGGTCAGTCCGGCCCCGGCCAGCAGGGCCGCGATCAGCTCGGGCGGTGTCCGGTACACGTCGAGGTCGACCGGATGCCCGTACGCATGGTCCAGCCGGGTCCGGTCGTCGCCCGCCTTGAAGGCGATCAGGAGGTGGCCGCCCGGCGCCAGCACGCGGGAGAACTCCGCGAACAGCGCGGGCAGTCCGGAGGGCGGGGTGTGCACGGTGGAGTACCAGGCCAGCACCCCGCCGAGGACCCCGTCGGCCACGTCCAGGGCGAACATCGACCCCACCTCGAAGCGCAGCCCCGGATACGTCCGGCGGGCCACCGCCACCATCGCCGGGGACAGGTCGACGCCGAAGATCCTTACGCCCAGCCCGTTCAGATGCGCCGTCACCCGGCCCGGGCCGCAGCCCAGGTCGGCCACCGCCCGGCCCCCGCCGCCCGCGTCGTCGCGCACGTACTCGGCGAAGGCCGCCAACATGGCCCGGTCCAGCGGCTTTCCGGCCAGTTCGGCGGTGAGCAGCCGCGCATAGTCGACGGCGACGGCGTCGTAGGACGCCCGTACGGAGCTGAGGTACGAGGTCTCTGTCATGCCCCTGAACAGTAGCCTCCAGAGTCCCTCCGAGGGGAAACCGGCCGAGTGCTCCCGCTCACCCCCCGACCAGCGGATTGGGCAGTTCCGCCCACTGATCGCCCGGAACCCCGGGACTCAGCCGCATCAGGGTGAGCGCCTTGGTGGGCAGCGGCCCGGTCAGCAGCGCCTCGGTGTCCGCGGTGGCCGGCAGGGCGGTCACCTCCGTGAGGGCCTCTGCGAAGGCCCCGGCCGATCCCGCCGTGGCCCCGAGCGCCCCCGTCAGCAAGGACCCGAAGAGCTTGCGCCGCAGCACGGTCACGTCGTCGGTGACCAGCCTGCCGGACAGGGGCGGCACCGGCAGGCCGTGCCGGGCCAGCCGGGCCGGGCTGATCCGGATGTCGGCGAGGTCGCGGTAGACCAGCCGCAGCGGGGCGCCGGTGGGGGAGAGGACGACGAGGAGGTTCTGGCCGTGGGCCTCCAGGGCCACCCCGAGCTCCAGCACCCGCAGGCACACCGAGAGCGCGAGCCGCGCGAACCCGGCCCGCCAGGCCGCCGAGCGCGCCGGGCCGAAGGAGGCCAGGGCCGCCACCGGGAGCACCCGCTCACCGGCGGCGGCGTCCGCGTACACCTCCGGCGGCTCGCGCAGCACGGCCGCCAGGTCCGGACTGTGCGCGGTCGTGGCGCCCAGCGTGCGGGTGATGTGCAGCCGGCCGTCGAGCCGCTCGGACAGGCGCTGGGCGAAGGCCGAGACGGCCGCCGCCGTCTCGATGGAGTAGACCGAGATGTCCCGCACGGACGAGGTCAGCCGGGCGCTCAGCGCGGTCTTCACGTGCGCCCCGCCGTCGGTGGGGGCCAGGGTGCGCAGGGCCATCAGCGGGTGCGCCGCGAAACCGGGCCGCACCCGTTCGTGCTTCAGGACGTGCGCCGCCTGCCACGGGTGCACCGGGACCAGGACCCGTCCCGCGTCCCGCAGCTCCTCCGGCCAGTCGCCTGTGACCAGGCATTCCCCGGCCCGTACGGCGACCAGCCCGAGCTCCACCACCGGCCGGTGCTCGGGCGCGTACGCCAGCTGCTCGGCCACCGAGAAACCGGGCCGGGAACGACAGTTCGGGTGGTAAGGATGCCCGTCGACCACCCGCTGCTCCCATTCCCAGGTGGTCAGCGGGGCGGGGTCCTCCCCGGCGGGCGGCTGACCGGCCCGGGAGAGCGCGAGGGAGGCCGTACAGGCGTCCAGCTCGGCGGCGAACTGCTCCCCGTGCGGCACTTTGAGGGCCGTCACCAGCCGCGCGGCCTGCCGGTAGGGCCTGCCGTCGAGCAGCAGCTCGCTCACGTAGGGCCCGGTCGCGTACGGATCCGGCAGCGGACCCTCCAGCCGGGCGCCCCCGGCCAGCAGCAGCGCCAGGCCGTCGGGCCCGTGCTCGCGGCCGACGACCCAGGGCAGGGGCTCGAAGGCCAGGGCCCGCCACAGCCGGGTCAGCACGGCCGCCCGGGCACCGCCGAGCGCGGTGGCGTACGAGGGTCCGAGCGACGGGCGTACGCCGGCCAGTTCGGCCGCGACGGCCTCTTCGGCCGGGGAAGGGGGAAGATGCATGCTGAGGCTCCGGCATCGGAATATCGCTTTACGGGATGATCAAGTAATGATTGCGGATACTGAAGATCACGACTGGTGGTTACGCCCTGCGAACCTCCGGCGCACCGGATGGACCGAATGGAATCAGTGGACCTCAACGCCGCCGCCGACGCGTACGCCGCCACCCCGCTCCTGAACTGCCTGCTCAGAGAGGCGGCCGAGCTGGCCGAGGGGCATGATGCGGGCGCGGGAACAGATTTGCGCGTCCACCGGCTGCGCGGCAGCGGGCGGCTGCTCCGGGTGCGCGGCGGGCGCCGGCCCGAACGCCCCGAACTGCGCACGGCGGACGGCTGGCACCCGCTGAGCCACACCGAACTGGCCAAACTCGTCTCCGACGAACTGGGCCGGTTCACCGGAGTCGCCAACGACGAGCTCCCCGTCGAGATCACCGACAGCCGCGACGCGATCGCCGCGCTGCTGGCCGCCCGGGCCACCGCCGAACCCCCGGCGGACCCGTACCTCCTCTCCGAGCAGTCCCTGGTCATGGGCCACCCCCACCACCCCGCCCCCAAGGCCCGCGGCGGGGCGCCGGCCGGGAGCTGGCTGCCGTACGCGCCGGAGGCCCACGCCCGTTTCCCGCTGGTCTTCCTGGGGCTGCGCGAGGACCAGACCGCCGAGGAGGGCGGCCCGGCCGCCTCCGCCGCGATCGACGCCCTCGCCGACGCCCTCGACGGGCCGCGCGCTCCCGCCGGATACCGGCTGCTGCCCGCCCACCCCTGGCAGCTCGACCTCGTCGGCGAGATGCCGGCGGTGCGCGAGGCCTTCGCCGACGGGCGGCTGCTGCGGCTCGGTGCGACCCGGCGGCCGGCCTGGCCGACCGCCTCGATCCGGACCCTGTACGTACCGGACGCGACGGCCGACCTCTTCGTGAAGTTCAGCCTCGACGTCCGGATCACCAACGACGTGCGCCGGCTGTGGCGCCACGACCTGCTGAAGCTGCGCCGCACCGATGCGGCCGTCGAGGCCGGGTTCGCCGCCCTGCACCGGACCGGCCCGGCCGCGGCCTGGCTCCCCGACCGCGGCTACCGCACCGCCGCCTTCGCCTTCGAGGAGCTCGCCGTCCTGGTCCGCGACGGCCTGCACGCGCACACCGTGCCCGGGGCCACGCCGCTGCTGGCCGCCGCGCTCGCCGAGGGCTATCCCGGCAGCCCGCCGGCCGGGACCACCGACCCGGTCCGCTGGTGGCGGGCGTACCTGCGCCAGGTCGTGCCGCCGGTGCTGGAACTGTTCGCCCGGCACGGCCTCGTGCTGGAGGCCCACCTCCAGAACACCCTGGTCGCCGTCGACGCGGACGGCCTGCCGGTGCAGGCCCTCTTCCGGGACGCGGAGGGGGTCAAGCTTCCGGCCGACCTGCCGCGGGCCGATGCCTGGCAGCGCCTGGTCTACTGCCTGGTCGTCAACAACCTGACGGAGATCGCGGGCGCGCTGTCCGGACGGTATCCGGACATCGCGCCGCTCCTGTGGCCGGCCGCACGGGAGGAGTTCCTGCGCTACGACGCCGCCCGCGGGCTCCCCGAGATCGCGGAACTGCTGGCCGCCGCGACCCTGCCCGGCAAGACCAACCTGCTGCTGCGCTGGACACGGGCGGACGGCGCGGACGCCCGCTACCTGCCCCTGCCGAACCCGCTGCGCGGCTAGGCAATCGTCGCGGGGCCACGGCTCGGGAGGTGTGCGTGCACGCCGATACGCGGAGCGTTCACCCTTCGATGGAACGCCTTCCGCGCGGCGCGGGCCGGTCGACGGGGCAGTCGACGGGCCCGGACCTAGCGGCGGAAGTGGGCGCGGTGTTCGTGGAGGAAGGCGTCGAGGGTGCGGGGCGGGCGGCCCAGGATGTCGCTGACGGTGGTGGTGGGGGCTTCGGGCCGGGTGACGGAGAGTTGCTGGATCTCCGTCACGTGGTCGGCGAGCCAGGCGGGCATGTGGGCGTTGCGGATGAGGTGGTCGCGCAGTTCGTCCGGGGTGAGGTCGACGTAGCGGATCCGATGGCCGGTCAGGGCGGTCAGCCGTGAGGCGAGTTCGGGGTAGGAGACGGCTTCGGGTCCGGTCAGCGTGTAGGTGCCGCCGGCGATGTCGGGCCGGGTGAGGGCGGCGGCGGCGACGTCGCCGATGTCGCGGCAGTCGATGTAGTTGCAGGGCGCGCCGCCCGTCGTGCCGAGGATGACGCCCTGGGCGACGGAGGGAGCCAGGCGCAGGAGGTTCTGCGTGAACGCGTAGGGGCGCAGGATGGTGTGGGCGAGGCCGACGGCGCGCAGGTGTTCCTCGACGGCGTGGTGTCCGCGGGAGACGGCGACCGGTGAGTCGGGTTCGGCGGCGGGTGCGGAAATCTTGACGATGTGTCCGATGCCGGCGTGGGCGGCGATGTCGATGACGCGGGTTTCGAGTTCGACCTGTGCGGGGCCGTTGGCCATGGCGAGGAAGAGCTGGCCGGCGCCCTTGAAGGCGGTGTACAGGGAGTGGGGGTCGGTGGCGTCGGCGTACTGGACCTCGACGGGAGGCTGGTGAGCGCCGGCTGTGCCGGGGATCGGCCGGTGCGGGGTACGGGTCAGTGCGCGGACGGGCGTGCCGGACGCGGCGAGGCTGTGGAGCAGGGCGTTCCCGGTCGCTCCGGTCGCTCCCATGACAACGATCATCGTGTGCTCATTCCTTGGTGACTTGACGGTGACGGTGACGGTGACGGTGAGTGCCCGGCGACGGATGTCGCCGGGCCGCCTATGCCGTGGTGGTGCTGCGCCAGCGCAGGGTGACGATGGTGGTGGCGAGGGCCGCGGAGACGGGCAGGTCCACGCGCAGGCGCTCCAGCCACGGGGTTGCGGGGACCGGGGTGTGGGCGGGTAGCCACTGGGCGGTGAACCACCCCAGCAGGGCCGCCGCGCCGACGACGGTGACGACGAGTACGGCGGTCAGGACGCCGCGCGGCGTGGTGAGGGTCCACCGTCGGGGCTGCCCGCCGTGCCGCAGCCAGGTGCCGACCAGGAACGCCACCACGGCGGAGGTGCCGGCGATGGAGGTGCAGGCGGCCACGGCCAGGTCCTGCTGCCCGGTGACGACTCCGGCCGTACCGGCCGTCAGCGCGGGCGCGGCGTACGCGGTCAGCACCTCGCGCCACAGG
This sequence comes from Streptomyces sp. NPDC030021, assembly GCF_055574035.1. NCBI lineage: Bacteria > Bacillati > Actinomycetota > Actinomycetes > Kitasatosporales > Streptomycetaceae > Streptomyces > Streptomyces sp. NPDC030021. The sequence continues at coordinate 110,315 of NZ_JBVIAH010000004.1, read as the reverse complement.
GTGAACGGCCGAGGCTGCCGAGGCGGCCGGGATGGCCGGGAGACTGCTCGGTCCGGGCCGGTTCTGTGCTTCGGTGACGCGGGCATGCTGGCCTCTTTCTCGGTCGGGTGAGGGAAGCGAAGCGGTGCGTGGGGTGCGGTGGAGGAACCGCGGACCTGTTCCGCCAAGATAATTAGGTGGCTAACTATTACGGCGTAAAAAGGGCCCCTGCCCGTAGAGCGGGGCCGAAACGGTTGTGGGTCGGGTCAGTCCGCCGCCAGGGCCGCACTGCCGCGCACGACGCGGGCGAGCAGATCCAGGAACACCGCACGCTCCTCGGCGGAAAGCCCGCCCACCATCGCCTCCAGCCGCCCGAAATGCTCGGACGCCATGTCGCGCAGGCGCTGCGCCCCGCGCGCGGTCAGGACGGCCACCGTGCCCCGGCCGTCCTCCGTGGACGGGCGGCGGGCGATCAGGCCTTCGCGTTCCAGGCCGTCCAGCAGGCCGGTGACCGTGGCCCTGGAGACGCCGAGGTCGACCGCGAGGCGCGAGGGGGACTTCTCCCCGCCGTGGTCCTCGAGGTCCGCGAGCAGGCGGTAGCGCCCCGTCGACAGGCCGAACCGGGCGAAGTGCGCCTCGGCCGCCCGGCCGACCCGCGCACCCGCCGAGATCAGCCGCACCGCGACCAGCACCGCCTGTGGATCGACCTCCAGGCCGTAGTGCTCGACCTGCCGCCTGGCCTGGTCCAGCGTGGGTGCCTCGCCGTCGTTGCCGTCCCTCGTCATGAAAGTAATATGGCGGCTAATCAGTTTCCTTGTCAAGGCGCCCGGATCCTCGGGAGGGGCGTGGGGGCGGAATCGGCCAATCCGGGCCGCGCGCCCCGATCCGCCTCACGGAAAGGTATAGACCAATGCTACGTTGGTCGGGCAGACCGCGCAGTCCTTGACCACCCGTCAGAGGAGAAGCCATGCCCTCCCCTTCGCGGGGCGGCGGCCAGGCCGCCGTGCCCAAGTACCAGCGGATCGCCGCAGCGCTGCGCCGCGATCTCGACCGCGCCGCGCACACTCCCGGCGGCCGGCTGCCGTCCGAACGCAGCCTCGCCGCCCGCTACCAGGTCAACCGGCAGACCATCAGGGCGGCCCTGCAGTGCCTGCGCGAGGACGGCCTCGTCGTCACCGGCCGCCGCGGCACCCGCCCCGCCGTCCCCGCCCTTGCCGCCGTATCCGTCGTCCCGGCCGCCGCGCCCTCCGCCGGGCCCGCGCCGGCCCGGAGCTGGGTCGCCTTCGTCACCGTCCCGCCCTCGCTCGGCACGCTCCTCGGCGTGGCCGGCGGAGACCGCACCGTGGTCCATCACCACCGCGAACGCGGCCCGGCCGGTGAGACCCTCCGGGACGCCGTCACGTACTTCAGCCCCGGAGCCGTCGCGCGGAGTCCTGAGCTGGCGGCCCTCCGGAACCGGACGGTGGCGACGGCGACCGCCCGCGAGCAGGACCTGACCCCCCTGCACCGCTGGCTCGACCGCGCCGCCGCGGTCGGCCGGGTCGCCGAGACCCTCACCATGACCCGCGTCACCCACCCGCAGTCCACCGCCCCGGCCTGCGGCCTGACTGTGCGCCGCACCCTGCACGACAGCTCCGGCCGGCTGCTGGCCGTCACCGACCTGGCCTTCCCCACCTGGGACCGCCTCACCTTCCACCGCGACCGCCGCGACCGCGCGACCACCGGTTTCCGCATCACGTAACGGCCGGACCCGCGCTGTGGCCTCGGCCACACCCCGGGTGGAGGCGCACCGGGCCCGGCGGCCGGAGAGGCCGCCGGGCCCGATGCCCCAACTCCCCTCCCGGGGGCGGGCATACCCGACCACGGCCGTCCGCGACCTCCCGCCCCGGCGTGCGGATCCGCCCACCGGGCCCTCGCAGCCCGTAAGTGAGGAGGGTCACCCCGGCGTTTGCGCAGGTGAATGCAGGGCATCGGCGCTGCTGGAGCGGAACCATGTCCTCCGTCCCAGCGGGACGGAGGACACGGCGCACACGGGCAGATCCCGTCCCGCTCCACGGCCCGCCGGTCCGCCGGCGCGCGCCGTACTTGGTACGACCCGTGAGGTGTATGTGTCCACGCTCCAGGCCGAGCACGTCTACAAGGTGTTCGGGAGGCGTCCCGCCGACAGCGCTGCCGCCGTCCGCGCGCTCGAAAGCGGCGCAGGCCGCGACGAGTTGCGCGCCGACGGGACCACCGCCGCCGTGATCGACGCCTCCTTCGACGTCCGGCCCGGCCAGATCTTCGTCGTCATGGGTCTGTCGGGATCGGGCAAGTCCACTCTGCTGCGCATGCTGAACGGCCTGCTGGAACCCACCGCGGGACGCATCCTCTTCGGCGGCCAGGACCTCACCGCGCTGAGCGCGAGTGAGCTGCGCCACGTACGGTCCACGAAGATCTCCATGGTCTTCCAGCACTTCGCGCTGTTCCCGCACCGCAACGTGCTGGAGAACGCCGGCTACGGGCTCGAGGTGCAGGGCGTGCCCCGCCCCGAGCGCGAGCGGCGCGCCGCCGAGGCCCTGGCCCTGTGCGGACTGGAAGGCTGGGAGAAGTCCTGGCCCGACGAGCTCTCGGGCGGCATGCAGCAGCGGGTCGGCCTCGCCCGGGCCCTGGCCACCGACGCCGACCTCCTGCTGATGGACGAGTCCTTCAGCGCGCTGGACCCGCTGATCCGCCGCGACATGCAGGACCAGCTGCTGGAGCTCCAGAAGCGCCTGAAGAAGACCATCGTCTTCATCACCCACGACCTCAACGAGGCCATGCGCCTCGGCGACGGCATCGCCGTCATGCGCGACGGCCGCATCGTCCAGCAGGGCACCGCCGAGGACATCCTCACCCGTCCCGCGGATGACTACGTCGCCTCCTTCATCCAGGACGTGGACCGTTCCCGGGTCCTGACGGCCGACGCCGTCATGGACGATCCGGAGCCGGCCGCCGACGCCTGCGACTGCCCCACCGTCACCGCCGGGACCCCGCTCGCCGACCTGTGCGCCGTCAGCGCCCGAGTCCCGCACGCGGTCGCCGTCACCGGCGCGGACGGCTCCGTCATCGGCTCCGTACCCCAGGACCGCCTCATCGCCTTCATCGGCGACGAGCAGCGGCCCCCGATGTACTGCGCGGAGGTGGCCGCCTGATGCCCCGCCTGCACCTCGGCGCCTGGGTCGACAGCGGAGTCGACTTCCTCCAGAGCCATCTCTCCTGGCTGTTCGAGGCCATCAGTGCCCTCGTCACCGGCCTCTACGACGGCATCGACGCCGTCCTCTCCGCCCCCGCCCCACTGCTCTTCGCGGGCATCCTGGCCGTCGCCGCCTGGTGGCTGCGCGGTCTGCTGGCGGGCCTGCTCGCCTTCGCGGGCTTCGCGCTGGTCGACTCCCTCGGCCTGTGGGATGACGCCATGTCCACCCTGTCCCTGGTCCTGGTCGCCACCCTCGTCACCCTGGCGTTCGCGATCCCGCTCGGCATCTGGGCCTCCAGATCCGACCGGGTCAGCGCCCTGCTGCGGCCGGTCCTGGACTTCATGCAGACCATGCCGGCCATGGTCTACCTGATCCCCGGCATCATCTTCTTCGGGGTGGGCGTGGTGCCCGGCATCATCGCGACCATCATCTTCTCGCTGCCTCCGGGCGTACGGATGACCGAGCTCGGCATCCGCCAGGTCGACGGGGAACTGGTCGAGGCCGCCGAGGCCTTCGGCACCAGCCCGCGCGACACCCTCGTACGCGTCCAGCTCCCGCTGGCCCTGCCCACCGTCATGGCGGGCGTCAACCAGGTCATCATGCTGGGCCTGTCCATGGTCGTCATCGCCGGCATGGTCGGCGGCGGCGGACTCGGCGGCGCCGTCTACAAGGCCATCGGCAACGTCGACATCGGCCTCGGCTTCGAGGCGGGCGTCTCCATCGTCATCCTCGCCATGTACCTGGACCGGATGACCGGCGCGCTCGGCCGCCAGGTCTCCCCGATCGGCCGCCGTACCCTCGCCAAGGCGCGGGCCGCCGCGACCGGCGCGGCCAAGCTGTGGAACCACCGCCCGCAGCCCGCGTACGCGATCGGCGGCGCCGTGGTCCTGGCGCTCGTCGCGGGCGGCCTGAACACCTTCGGCGGCGCCGCCGCCGAGGGGGGCCCGGCCGGGGCCGCGAACATCGGCAAGGGCCGCACCCTCTCCGTCGGCTACATCCCGTGGGACGAGGGCATCGCCTCCACCTTCCTGTGGAAGGAGCTCCTGGAGCGCCGCGGCTACAAGGTCGACGCCCGCCAGCTGGAGGCCGGAGCGCTGTACACCGGTCTGGCCGGCGGCCAGCTCGACTTCCAGACCGACGCCTGGCTGCCCGTCACCCACGCCCAGTACTGGGAGAAGTACGGGAACAAGCTGGAGGACCTCGGCTCCTGGTACGGCCCCACCTCGCTGGAGCTGTCCGTGCCCTCCTACATGAAGGACGTGCGCTCGCTCGCCGACCTCAAGGGCAAGGCGGATCGGTTCAAGGGCCGGATCATCGGCATCGAGCCGAGCGCCGGCGAGATGTCGATCCTCAAGGACAAGGTCCTGAAGGAGTACGGCCTCGACGGCGAGTACAAGGTCGTCGACGGCTCCACGCCCGGCATGCTCGCCGAGCTGAAGCGGGCCTACGAGAAGAAGGAGCCCGTCGCGGTCGTGCTGTGGTCCCCGCACTGGGCGTACTCCTCCTACGAGCTGACCAAGCTGGAGGACCCCAAGGGGGCCTGGGGCAAGGGCGACGGGATCCACACCCTGGCCCGCAAGGGCTTCGCGGAGGACGAGCCGAAGGCCGCCGAGTGGCTGAAGTCCTTCAAGCTCACCGAGGAGCAGCTGACCGGCCTGGAAGCGAAGATCCAGGAGACCGGGAAGGGCAAGGAACAGCAGGCGGTCCGCGCCTGGCTGCAGGACCACCCCGAGATCGACCGGCTCGGCTAGGCCTGGGGCCCAGGCCGTCTCTTCGCGAAGGCGCCGCCGCGCGCAGGACCCGTACCGGCGTACGGTCCCGCGCGCGGCGGCGCCTTTCGTGTGCGCGGGGCGGCTCAGCCGACCAGCACCCGGTCCGGGGTCCGCCGCGGGTCCGGGTCGGTGTCCGGCGTGCGGCGGCGCGGGCGTACCGGCCACCACATGGACCGGCCCAGGAGGGTGGCCAGCGCGGGCACCAGCACGATCGACAGGACGAAGGCGGAGAGCATGATCCCGAGGGCCGTCGCGAAACCGATCTGCTGGGTGGACGGGGCGGGGGTGACGGCCAGGCTCCCGAAGGAGGCGGCCAGCACCAGGCCCGCCGTGGCGATGGCGGGCGCCGTGTGCCGCACGGCGCGGGCCACCGCGGCGCGGGCCGGACCGGGCCGGGCCATCTCCTCCCGGATCCGGTCGCTCATGAGGATGTTGTAGTCGGTGCCCAGTGCGACCACGAACAGGAACAGCACGAGCGGCAGGGTGAAGTCCACCCCGGGCCGGTCCAGCGCGTGCTGGAACACCAGGGTCGAGGCACCGAGGGTGGCGGCGAAGCCGAGCCCGACCGAGGCCAGCAGGATCACCGGTGCCAGCAGGCTGCGCAGCAGGGCGAGCAGGATCAGCGCGATGAGCGCCGCCGCCACCGGGAAGACCACCCGCAGGTCCTTGTCCACCGCCGTCGCGATGTCGGCGAAGACCGCCGCGGTGCCGCCCACGTACGCCTGCGTACCCGCGGGAGCCTGAGCCAGGACCGTGGCCCTGACCGGACCCGTCACCAGGTCACGCGCCTCCTGCCGCTGCGGGTCGGAGGTGAGGAACAGATCGATCCGCGCCGCCCGCCGGTCCTCGCTGAGCACGGTGTCCGCGACCTGGCCCACCCCGCCGACCCCGGCGAGCGCCTTGGACAGCCCGCCGAGGCGTTCGGCGGTCAGTGCGGCGCCGTCGGAAGCGGTCACGAAGACGCTGGTCGGGTCCGACACCCCGGCCGGCAGGGCGCGGGATATCTCGGCCGCGGTGGCCACGGCGGCGGTGCGCTCGCCGCCCCCACCGCTCTGTCCGTAGTCCATGCGCATCCCCACGACCCCGGCGGCCAGCGTGCCGAGCAGCGCCACCGAGGCCAGGACCAGCACGAACGGGCGGCGCGCCACCCGGTCGCCCATCCGCGCGGCGGACCCGGGGCGGGGCTCGCGCTTCAGGGCGCGGGAAGGCCAGAACATCTTGCGGCCGGTGACCGCCAGCAGGGCCGGCATCAGGGTCAGGCTGCCCAGCAGCATCACCAGCACGGACAGCGCGATGGCCGGTCCGAGGACCCGGAACTGGCCGAAGGAGGCGACCCCGAGCGTGGCGAAGGCGGCGACGATGGTCAGGGCCGCGGAGGTGATGGCCGTACCCACCCGCCCGGCGACGTGGGCGGCCGCTTCGCGCCCGGACTGCTCGGGGTGTTCGCGCAGTTGCTCCCGGAAGCGGAAGAGCAGGAACAGGAAGTAGTCGATACCGATGCCCATCAGAACCACACTGATCAGACTCGGGGTGGATTCGGACAGTCCGATCCCGGTCAGCAGCGCGGCGCCGACCACCGCTCCCGCCGCGGCGCCCCCGATGACGCTGACCGCGAGCAGGGGCAGCAGGGCCGCCAGGGCGCTGCGGAAGACGAGGACGTGCAACAGGAGGATGACCGCGAGCATGGCGATGCCGACGACCGTCGAGCGGGTCTTCTCCGCGTCCGTCGTGTCCACCCGGTCGGCGATGCCGCCGGTGAAGCCGGTGCGCAGGCCGTCCTCCGCCAGCGCGTCCCGGGCCGTCTCCCGGAAGGCCCGGTAGGTGTCCTGCACCCCGGGATCGGCGGGGTTCCCCGTCAGTTCGACGGACAGCAGCCGGAAGGAGCGGTCGGGCGCCGTCATGGCCGGACCGACCCGGGGGACCTGCGAGTGGTCCTGTGCGAGCGGCATCGTCTCCTTGGTCCTGGGCATGACGATGCGCTTGCGGGACAACCGCTCGGCCTGCGCGTCGATCCGCTGCTCGTCGGCGGCGGTGAGCGGCGCGTCGTCCGACCGGGCCACCAGCACGGTCAGGAGGTTGGCGTCCGGCTTCGCCCCGAACCGCTCCTCGGCGATCTTCAGAGCGGCCGCCGAGTCGTACTGCGCGGGCAGGAACCCGGCGTTGCCGGTCTGGACGGCGCGGAAGACGAACGCCTGGCCCAGGACGGTCGCCGCCAATCCCAGGACCACCCACAGGGCGATCACCTTCCAGGGACTTCTCGTCGAGAATCCGGTCAGGGCGCGGATCACATTTCCTCCGGTCTGTGCGGTGCCGGCCGGGGGTTCCCGGCCTGACTCCAGACCATCAGGGGCGAGCGGGCGAAACGTCGGGTCCGGGGAGGATCCGCACCCCGGGACCAGGGTCCGGCCGTCCCCGCCGACCAGGACTCCGGTCCTGGTACGGGCCCCGACCGTGGTCGGGTGGCACGGGCGGCGGCCGGTGCCAGAATGGATCACCGGGGGACAGGACGGGCGGCATGGGGGTGGGCATGGGCGCGGGTACGCGTGCGGGAACGGCGACGAATACGGCGACGCATACGACTGCGGCAGCGGGTGCGGGTGCGGGTGCGGACAGGGGCGGCGAGCGGGGGCCGTGGACGCGCAACGACGCGCTCGTGGCGATAGCGGCCGGCGCCACCGACCTCGTCGGCTTCTCCCTGGGAACACTGACCGAGGGCGGGTCCCTCAGTGTGGCCGCGGCCGCCCTGCTGGTCGTCTCGGCGATGACCCTGCTCGCCCGGCGCGACCACCCGCTGCCGGTCCTCGGCGCCGTACTGGCCCTGGGCGCCCTGGTGAACGTGGCCGCCCCGCTGTCCCCGCACTTCACCCTCAGCCTCACGATCGCCCTCTATTCGGTGGTCAGGGTGAGCCGCCCCGCCGTGGTCGCGGTGACGGTGGTCGCGATGGTCCCGCTCGTCTCCGCGGGGCAGCGCGGCTGGCCGCTGCCCTACGGCTGGTGGGGTCTGGCCGGCAACGCGGTGGCCGCCCTCATCACCGTCACCGCGGCCGTGGTGGTCAACCACCGGCAACGGGAGGCCGAGGCCCAGCGGACGCGGCTCGCCGACCGGGCGGTGGCCGAGGAGCGCCGCCGGATCGCGCGCGAACTGCACGACATCGTCGCCCACCACATCACCACCATGCAGCTGATGGCCGGCGGGGCACGGGCCAACCTGGCGTACGACCCCGAGGTGTCCCGGGAGGCGCTGGTCACCCTGGAGGATTCCGGGCGGATGGCGCTGCGCGAGATGCGCCAACTCCTCGACGTGCTACGGGCCGGGGAGGAACCGGAACAGACCCCGCCGGCGCCGCAGCCCGGGGCGGACGATCTCGGCCGGATCATCACCGAGTCCCGGCTGGCCGGAACGGAGACCGAGTTCACCGTCGACGGGCCGGTCCGCCCGCTCCCGCCGACCGTGGGCCTCACCGTCTTCCGGATCGTCCAGGAGGCCCTGACCAACACCCGCAAGCACGCGGGCAGGGCGCGGGCCCACGTACGGCTCACGTACCACGGGGACGAGGTGGGTGTGGAGGTGCGCGACGACGGAGCGGGAGCACAGGCACCGCCCGCACGCCCCGCGGCGCGCTCCGGGTACGGTCTGATCGGTATGCGCGAGCGGGTCGCCCTGCAGGGCGGAACCCTGGAGGCCGCCGCCCTCGCCGGTGGCGGATTCCGGGTGGCGGCCCGGATCCCTCTCCCGGTCCAAGACACCGCCTGAAGAGAGGAATCGCACGGATGATCCGTGTACTCATCGCCGACGACCAGCCGCTGGTCCGGCGCGGCCTGGCCCTGATCCTGGGCCCCGACCCGGAGTTCGAGGTCGTGGGAGAGGCCGAGGACGGAGCCCGGGCCGTGGCCCTCGCCCACGAGGTACGGCCCGACGTGGTCGTCATGGACATCCGGATGCCGGTCATGGACGGGGTCAAGGCCACCGAGGAACTCGCGCGCACGCTCCCCGAGACCCGCGTCCTGGCCCTCAGCACCTTCGACATGGACGAGTACGTGGTCGCCGCACTGCGCGCCGGCGCGTACGGCTTCCTGCCCAAGGACATCTCCCCGGAGGAGCTGATCGCCGCGGTCCGCATCGTCCACACCGGCGAGGCGGCCGTCGCGCCGCGGCTGCTCAGCCGGCTCCTCTCCGCCTACGTACGGACCCCCGCGCGGCCGCGGTCGTGGGCGGCCGAGACCCCCCTCGAACTCACCCCGCGCGAGCTGGAGATCTGGCGGCTCATGGCCACCGGTCGGGGCAACGCCGAGATCGCCGCGGAACTGGACATCAGCATCTCCACGGTCAAGAACCACATCACCGGCATCTTCGGCAAGCTGGGCGTCCGCGACCGGGCGCAAGCGGTGATCGCGGCGTACGAATCGGGCCTGGTGGAGGCCGGTGGCGCGAGCGGTTGATCACCAAGTGCCCCCAAGAGGACCGGATTCCTCCTGCAGACCGCACCTCTGACCAGCCAGAACACTGGACGATTCGCCCGTGCGCACACGGGCCCGTCCATGGCACAGTGCGATCAGCCCAACCGCACGAGAGGGAGCCTTCATGCGCGATCAGCACGCCACGCCGCTCACGGCCGCCCCCGAGTGCCTGCCGGACCCCCGCCCGCTGCCCTGCTGTCCGGTGTGCGCGGAGGCACCGGAACGCATCTCCTGGCGCCAGCGCCCGGGGCGGCCGGTGATCCTGGTCTTCGACCCCTGCGGCCACCGCTGGTCCTCCCCGGCCCCACCGGTCCTGGCGGTCACCCCACCGCTCCCGCGGCCCTGACGGCCTCGGTACCGCAACGGTGCCCGCCGTGACGGTCGGTAGTTCTCGACGGTCCGTGTCGATGCCGTCCGGCAACGGCACCCCATCGGTGTGCCCCGACCAGTGCCGGGGCACACCGATGGGGTGATCAGTCGAGGAAGCGGGCGAGAAGCCAGGCTGTCACAGCCCGGGCGACCCCGGAGATCGCGGCGCCGATGAGGGCGATAACGACCTTGGTGCGAGTGAAAAGCTGAAACCACCTAGGGTGGTTCATCAGGGCCTCCGAGAGGTCTCAGGGGCCCGCCGACGCGTGCAACCGGAGGCGGGCCATGCCGCCAACTCGCATGTGCGAACTGGTGATTCGACCATCCCCGCAGCGGGAACTGGAAGCCAGCGTCCACGAGATTGTCCGGGACGGCAGGGCGTTGTCCCGTAGTGGAGCAAGAGATTCCGGCAAGGGAGCATTCGTGGAGAACGGCAGGCGGGTGGGCCGGAGCTGGACCGGCCCGAAGGGACCGGTCGTGGAGATCAACACGGTGGCCGAGCTCCTCCACGACTACGCCGTCGCGGCGGGGCTGTCGATCAAGGCCGTGCACGAAGCGCTCACGCCCGAGATACTCCCGTCCGGGACTCCGGTGCCGAGTCGGCGCCAGATGTACGACCTCATGGACGGCAGGGATCTCACCCGCGCGATCGCGCATGCGGTCATCGACATCTGCTCGGGCCTGGACGGGGACCCCCGGCTCGACGAGGAACGGCGCCAGGAGGTCGACGCCCTCTTTGAACAGGCCGGAACGGCGCCGACCCCCATCCGGGCCGGGGTGGCGACGTACGGAGAACTGCTTGAGGCGAAGAACCGGCTCCTCGCCCTCCACGACGACCTGGACAACGCGCGGCAGGCGTTGCAGAAGAGCAGCGAGGCACGGAATCAGGCGCAGACGATCATGTCGACGCTGCTGCTGGTACTCGCCCATCAGTCGACCACGATCGGCCGCCTGACCGCCGAACGCGACCGGCTGCTGGCTCAGGTCGAGGCCCAACCGCAGGAGCGGCCTCAGCTGGAGGACGTCGAGCGGCGGCTGGCCCGGGTCCGGGGGAACGAGGACCGGGCCCGTGTGACCCTGCACCAGGCCGAACGGGATCGGGACACCGCGATCGTGGTCGCCGAGGAGGCAGGACTCCTGGTTCGCAAGCTTCAGCAGGAGGTCACCCTGTCGCGGGCTACGGCCCAGGCCCCGGACCGGACGACGTGGGAGGCAGCCCCGCAGCCGACGACCGAAATCGCCGTGCACGAGGTCGACCCGGCCCAGACCGAAATGACCCTCGACAGGGCCGAGCTCCTGCTGGAACAAGGCCGCGAAGCCGTCGAAGAAGCCGGCCGCGCCATCGGACTCGACGCGACACCGGAACCTCACACGATCCCGGGCCAGATCATCCGATCACGCCCCGAACCGCCCCAGGTGTTCTCCGGGACAACCCCGGACAACCACGTGACCAGCACGAACACTCCGCTACGGACCATCGCCCAAGCACGCCAAGCGACCTTTCAACAGCTGGGGGCAGCACTCGGGCTGAAGAACCTCGAACGCGACTTCATCTTCTCGACGGTTGCTGCCGTCTTCGCCGCCGTCGTACTGGGGGTGATGGGAGGACTGGCCGCCGACCCTGGCCCGACCATCTGGAACTGGGTCGTCTTTGCCCTGCTCAGCTTCTTTTTCGTGGTCTCCTCGTGCCTTTGGTGCTTGGACTGGTCGGAAGAGGATGCGCGGCACAGCTTTCGGTTCGGCTCACCGATCATGGGCATCGTGATCGGCCTCGCCATCCAGTCGGCCAGCCACGGTGGTGCCGGTATCGCTTTCGCCGCCGTGGTGGGGATGCTGTAGCCGGGCGGACCCCGCCCTGCTCGACCTTGCGAGGACCCGAATCTGGAACCGGCCGTCCACATGAGCGGCCACGACGAGCCGAGTGCCGGCGGCGTCGGTGGGGTTGCTCACAGTGATCCATCTTGCCAGCGGCGCGCGGGAGAGCGCGGAGCCGCGCGTGACGCCGCGTCAAGGCACTCCCATGTACGGGCACGCGTCTTCCACGACTCGACGAGTTTCCGCACGCGGACGCTGCCGGCCTCGTCCGCTGCCCGAAGCGTTCGCGGTCAGTGCAGCGAGGACTGAGGCAGGGTGGGCTTGGGGACGCTAGTGTCCGCGGGGGTGTATCCGGCGTCGGGACGGAACCTGGGGGGCTTGGGTGGATCGGGGGCGTCTGGCCGGAGTGACCGGTGCGGGTGGGCCAGGTTCGGGGTATGCCGTGGGCGGGCGGCTGGTGCTGACCGCGGCCCACGTTGCCGGATCCGCCGGCACCCGGGTCGAGGTCTTCCACCCGGGTGGCCACGGTACTTCGGGTGGGACGGTGGTGTGGTGCGGCACCCCGGGTGGGCGGGACGACGCCGCACTCGTCGCGGTCGACGAGGACCAGTGGTGGAAGCCGCCGACCGCACCGCTGCGATGGGGACGTACGGTATCGGACCGGCCCGGTACTGGCTGCGAGACCTGGGGCCTGCCGGATGTCGCCCAGCGTGCGGGCAGGGCGGTGGAGGCCCAGCACCTGAGCGGAAGACTCGATCCGGCCACCGGGTTCGTGGGCAACCAGTACGTGATGGACCTCCTCCCGCACCCCCCGCACTGGTCACCCGATGGAACCTCGCCGTGGGGCGGCCTGTCGGGCGCGGCGGTGTTCGCCAACGGGTTGCTGGTCGGTGTGGTGGCCTCCGACCGCGCGTACTCCGGTGGCGGGCAGCTGAACGTCGTGCCCGCCTACGTCCTTCACCACGACCCCGCCTTCCGGAGCGCCCTCGCCGAGCACGGCGCCGACACGGGCGACGGACTGGAGGCGGTGGAGTTCCAGCACCTCGCCGACCGTAGCCAGGGCCCCGGCCGCAGCACGAGGCTGGGCTCGCCGGCGACCCTGCTGGATGCCCGGCACCGGACCGTGCCCTTCCACGGCCGCGAAGCATTGCTGGAAGCGCTGAGCGCGTGGTGCGCGCCGGACGGGTTCGGGGCTTGGCTGCTGCACGGGCCGGGCGGGCAGGGCAAGACCCGCCTTGCCCACCAGCTCGCCGCCCGACTGACCGCCGGGCGCTGGGCTGTGCTGTGGCCGAAGGCGTCCGCCGCCCCGGACCAGCTGGCAGAGTTGCGGCACGCTGCCAGGCCGCTCCTGGTCGTCCTCGACTACGCCGAGACCCGCACTGAACAGCTCGCCGCCATCGTCGTAGCCGCCGCCGAGCACCCTGGAACCACCCCGTTCAAACTTCTGCTCCTCGCCCGTACCGACGGCGACTGGTGGCGCCAGGCCGTCACCGCCACCATGCTTGCCGAAGACCGCCTCGCAACCGCTCCCACCCACCTGCTCGGCCCACTGGAGAATGACCCCGTCCAGCGAGCCGACGGCTACCTCGACGCCGCCCGCGCGCTGGCCGCCGCCCTGCCACTGGTCGACGGCCTGACCGGACACGACTGGCTCGCAGCCGCGGACTCGCTGCTGCCGCCGCCGCAGCTGGACCAGGATGCCTACGGCAATGCGCTCACCCTCCACATGACCGCCCTTGCAGATCTACTGGACTCCGCCGAGCCCCCGAACACCGGCCTGGCGGGGCCCGTTCCCAGTGGAGCCGTGCGCGAGAGGGCACAGGTGGAGGACCGGCTCTTGCGCAACGAGAGTCTCTACTGGAGGTGGAGCGCTGCTGCCATCGGCCTCACCCCGAGCCTGAGCGACGCGACGCTGGAGACGGCGCTGGCCGCCGCCCACTTGGTCGGCGCCGCCGACATCGAACAAGCCGACCGGCTGTGGCGACAGCTCCCCGCCCTGGCGGACCAGCGGCGCGATCGCCGCAACCAGGTCACTTACTGGCTCTCCACCCTCTACCCGGCCGGCACCCCCGGACAGCCGTGGGGCGCGCTGCAGCCCGACCGGCTCGCCGAACGCCACATCGGCCGCACCCTCGACGCCAACCCCTATCTCGCCGACCAACTCCTCGCCGGCGCGGACCAGGCTCAGACCGAGCGGCTCATGACCGTCTACAGCCGCGCTGCCGCCCACCCCGTCTTCGCGGACCGCCTCGACACCCAGCTCACCGCGCTCTGCACTCTCCGTTACAAGGAGTTGTCCCAGCACATCATCAGTACCGCCACCCGCACCGACCACCCCACTCCCCTTGTCGCAGCCCTCGACGCCACGATTTCCGACCCCACAACCCCCCTCCACGACCTTCTCACCATCAACGGCCAAATCCCGCCGCTCAGTCGGCGCCTGGCCGCCACCGCTGTCCTCCTGACCCAGATCCTGGTTGGCCACTACCGTGCGCTGGCGGAAGCGAACCCCGACACCTACCTGCCCGCCCTCGCTTCGTCCCTGAACAATCTGGCCGTCTGCCTGGGCCAGGTCGGGCGCAGGGAGGAAGGCCTGACCGCCATCCAGGAGGCCATCGGCCTCCGCCGTGCCATGGCGGAGGCGGACCCTGACGCTTACCTCCCCGACCTCGCCTCTTCCCTGAACAACCTGTCCGTCCGGCTGAGTGCGATGGGACGCAGGGAAGACGGACTCGTCGCCATCCAGGAGACCGTTCACCACTACCGCACGCTGGCGGAAGTGAACCCCAGCACCTACTTGCCCGACCTCGCGGCCTGCCTGAACAACCTGTTGAACCGGCTGAGCGACGTGGGGCGCCGGGAGGAAGGCCTCACCGCCATCCAAGAGGCCATCGGCATCCGCCGTCCGCTTGCGGAGGCGAACCCCGACGCCTACCTCCCCGACCTCGCTACCTCCCTGAACAACCTGTCCAACCGCCTGAGTGACATGGGGCGCAGGGAGGACGGGCTGGCCGCCGTCCAGGAAGCCACCGGGATCCGCCGAGTGCTGGCGGAGGCGAACCCTGACGCTTACCTGCCCGACCTCGCCTCTTCCCTGAACAACCTGTCCATCCGGCTGAGTGAGACGGGCCGTAGGGGAGAAGGGCTCGCGACCATCGAGGAGGCCGTGCGCCATTACCACGCACTGGCGCAGGCCGACCCCGCCGCTTACCAGTCCGATCTCGCCTCGGCCCTGAACAACATGGCCGTCGATCTGGGCCGGGCAGGGCGCAGGGAGGAAGCCCTGGCCGCCATCCAGGAGACTGTCGACCAGTACCGAGCGCTGGCGAAGGCGAATCCCGACGTCTACTTGCCCGACCTCGCGAGGGCCCTGAACAACCTGTCCAACCGGCTGAGCGATGTCGGCCGCAGGGATGAGGGCCTGGCGACGGTCCAGGAAGCGACCGGGATCCGCCGGGCACTGGCAGAGGCGAACCCCAGCGCCTACCTGCCCGATCTCGCTGCCTGCCTGAACAACCTGTCCGTCCGGCTGGGTGACGTGGGGCGCGGGGACGACGGGCTGGTCGCCGTCCAGGAAACCGTCGGCCACTATCGAGTGCTGGTGAAGGCGAACCCCGGCACCTACCTGCCCGACCTCGCCACGGCCCTGAACAATCTGTCCATCCGGCTGGGTGACGTGGGGCGCAAGGAGGAAGCCTTGGCCGCTGTCCAGGAAGCCATCGGCATCCGCCGCACGCTGGCGGAGGCGAATCCGAGCGCCTATCTGCCCGATCTCGCCTCTTCGCTGAACAACCTGGCCGTCCGGCTGGGTGAGGTCGGGCGCAGAGACGAAGGACTGGCGGCCATCCAGGAGGGGGCCGGCCACTATCGAGCGCTGGTGAAGACCAACCCCGACGCGCATCTGTCCGACCTCGCCACTGCCCTGCACAATCTGGCTGTTCGGCTCGGTGTCCTGGGGCGCAGGGAAGACGGGCTGGTCGCCATCCAGGAGTGCACCGGTATCCGTCTCGTACTCGCCGAGGCCAATCCCAGGGCGTTCGCGGCCGATCTGCGGAAATCGCTGCAGGTGGCAGCTTGGCTGCGCGGACTCTCGCGCTAGTCCGGCGGAGGATCAGGGGCTTCGGCGAGTCTCGATCGGGTGGCGGCCCGAGTCGTCGCTGACGGTGGCTCGGTAGCTGTCGGCATGCAGGAGGCCCTGTTCGGTCCGGGCGTGGTGAAGGTGCGGGGTGAGGGTGTCCGGGGCGGCGTGGAGGAGGTAGTTCGGGTCGGTGAGCAGTTGGTCCAGCGCGTCGTTGCCTGCCGCGGCGGCGTGGTCGGCGGCGTGGCGCAGGAGGTAGGGACGTGCGTTGGCCCAATCGGGGGTGTCGCCTTCGGCGGTGGGGACATCGGCGGTGAGGGCCTGGTGGAGGGCGACGGGATCGGTGTGGGCTTTGGTGTGGTTGGTCAGGGCTTGGTGAAAGTAGCGGTAGAGCAGGCTGTGGTCTGTGTCGGGGGTGGTGCGGAGGTAGAACGCGGCCTTGGTGAGCGCGCGGCGGGTGTCGGCGAGTGCGTATGTGTTCGCGTGTGGGCCGGCGGGCCGGTGGGCGAGGGCAGCGGTGTGGATGAGGGCGAGCGGCATGCCCTGGCCCCGAGCCTGGCCGAGGACGTTGAGGACGGTGCGGATCCACGGGTCGTTGGCCGCGAGGTTGCCGATGTCGAGGTCGAAGACTTCGGTGATGGTGCACGGCGGGCCGGCAGGGGCTCGATCAGGGGTTGTCAGGAGGTGGTTGGCGTAGAGGTGAGCGACGAGGAATGCGCCGTGGTCACTGTACTGCGCGAGCCGTTCCGCGATGGGACGGACCTCGTCTCGAGGGAAACGCTTGCGTGGGAGCAGACGGCGCAGGTAGGTGTCGAGGTCGTCGGCAAGGACGCGGCGTTCGTGACCGCTTTTGGGGTCGAGGTCGAGCTCGGCGCCGGGATGCTCCGTCAGGTACTGGCGTAGGGCGGGGAGGCTATCCCACCACTTTCTGGTGCCGATCATGACGCGGCAGCCGGACGGTCGTCCTTTCGCGGCGGCCAGGGGCAGCAGAAGGCTGTTGAGCACGGCAGCGGGGTCGACCGCCTCGTCAAGGGCGTCCAGGACCACGAGCACGTCGCCCGCGGTCCGCAGCTCGTGGAGGAGCTCAGCCGTGTCTGGCGGCGGAGTCTCGGGGCGCGTGACATTCGCGCCGCGGCCGAGCTGCTGGTGGTGGAGTTGGTGGTACAGAGAGTCGGTGATCTGCTGGAAGGTGAGCTGGCGGGCGTGAACGGCGAGAACGACATCCGGCTGGCGGGGGTCGAAGTGTTCGACCGACCGGGCGATGCGTTCGCCGAGCTCTTCGAGTTCGGGGTGGAGCAGGCAGACGGCGACGCCGAGAAGGGCGGATTTGCCGCTGCCCTCGCCGCCGGTGACGACCAGCAGGGGCTGTGGGAGGGGCCGGGCGTTGGTGCACCATGTCTGGATGAACTCCAACTGGGAGCGGCGGCCGGAGAAGAGAACGTCCTGGACCGTGGAGGTACCGGCGGCACGAGTGGCGAAGTGCAGCGGGTCAAGGTCGGGAGAGCAACCGAGAGCGAACTCGCGCAGCCTCGGGTCGATCCGCGCCAGCGGGCTGATACGGGGGTTGCGGGTGTGGGCGGGGTTGCGGAAGAACGGCTGCGGTTCACCGTCGGCCTGGATGTGCGGCGTGCGGACGAGGGGCTGGCGGGGACGGTGGGCCGCGCGGTCGGCTCGGGCGACGTGGCGGTCGACGGCCGTGGCGAGAGTCTCCAAGGGCACATGGGTGAGGGTGGGCGTGATGTCGAGGTCGCCGTCCGCGAGTTGATGCAGGACCTCCGCCGTCGCTGTGGTGAAGCGGGCGCCGTAGGTGATGGCGTTGCTGGTGCAGGCACCGATGATCCACACGTTGCGCGGCGCGTCCTGTCGCCGATGGGCGGCGAGGTCGGTGAGCTGCTGCTGAACGAGAGCCTGTCCGGCCTCGCACACATCCAGCAGGAACAACACGGGCCGGCCGCTGTTCTCGGCTGATTCCAGGAGCCTTCCGAAGCTGACGCAGGTGTCGGACAGCAGGTCCTCGCGAGCCTGCCCACCGGACGCGGCCAGGTACAGGCTTCCATTCCCAGCCTGGATGCCGTGGCCCGCGAAGTGCACCACGAGTGGTTCGCCGGGGTCGGCCTGCCGGCGCAGCTCCCGCCACCGGCTCATGAACTCGCTCTCGTCGCCCTCCAACAGCGGTGCTCCGTCTGTTACGGCACCGGCCCGCGCAACCGCCGAGGCCAACTCCCTCACCGCTTCCGCAACCGTCGGCAGCGGCGTGAAGCCCTGGACCCCGTCTGCCTGGTCCTCCTCGCTCACGAACGGCTCGGGAAAGTCCCCGACCCCTGCCACCAGCGCTCTCACCATCGGATCCCCCTGCCAGGCTGACCGGGCCCCGCCAGGCCCGCGCGTTCCCTGCCATCCGCCACGCCGCGCCGGCCCGGTCCGGCCCGGCCCGGTACGCGAAGGCTTGTCAGGAAATGTACGGAGCGACGGCCGCCGCCAGGAGCCCGTTCGCGAGATAGCCGCCGAGTCCGTGAAACCCGAGCCCGTTGTCGCACACCTCGTCCTGGTCGACGGGGAACACCTCCGACAGCTTCGGCGGGACTGCCACCACATCGCCGACATCGGCGATGTTCACCCAATGCTTCACTCCAGCGGGCCGTGCCCCACGGCCCGCACGCAGTGCGGGATCCAGCCGGCGAACCAGCGACGGGACCCGCAGCGGCGAGCCCACCGTCACCAGGAGTTCCACTGTCAGCTCCGGAAAAGCGTGGAGCGTCTCGTACGCGATGTACGACCCCAGCGAATGCGCGATCACCACCGACGGTGCCTCACGCCGGATGACCCCCGCCACCCGTTCGCGTACCCGCCGCCGCCGCTCCGGCCAGGAGGTGTAGGCCTCCACCTCACGCAGGTTCGTGACGACGGTGCGCTCAAGGCGGCGGATCAGCTGTTCCCTCACCGCCGTTTCAAGGCGGCCGCCGCGTTCGTCGACCAGCCAACCGAGCATCTGCCGCAACGGCACCAGCCCCACGTTCTGCGGATCCTCGGGTACCGGGGCCCCCGCAGCGACCAGCCACTGTGCGGCCTCCGCGCGCTGCCCGTCGCTGAGATCCTCCAAGACCGTCTCCCGGGCCGACTGCGCCTGCTCCGGCAACTCCTGCCGGAGCAGGTCCGCGTAGTAGGCCATCACTATCTCCGGGATCTCGACCGATAGCATTGCGAGGCTCTCGGCGAGCTTCGGGCGGCAGTCCGCCGTCCGACGCAGGCCCGCTTCCTCCGGCGTCGCGCCGCGTACGTAGTTGAAAATCCCGTGCACCAGCACGATCCCCGCCATCGATACATCCCCCAGTCCCCCGGTGTGCCTCTGGCCACTGCGCACCTACCCATCCCACCCTGTTCGCCACACCACGGACTTGCCGCACGGGACACCTTGGGCGGGCCGCAGGACGGCAGGGCGTGGACGGCCGACGAGATCGTGAGGGTGCGGGAGCCGCCGAGGGCGAGGTCACTCGTTCCCGCACCACTCCTGGAAGCCGTCGAAATCGGGCGACGGGTTCCCGTACACGGCTGATACCAGGCGGAACAGCGGGTCGCCGGTCGCCGCGAACGCCCTCTCCGCCGCGGGTGCGAGGGTCTCGGCCGTCGCCTCGGGACTCAGGCACTGGAGCCCGTCCGGGTCGAACCAGAGGACGGCGGGAAGAGGAAGCACGTGCTTGAGCGCCTCCTCGTCCGCCATCGGCAGGTGCATGCCCACCTCACGGATGAGTTCCCGGGCCCGCTCACTGTCGGGCGCGGCGCGTTGGGCGTGGAGTGCGAGCGTGACGTGACACGGTCCGTGGTAGTGGTACGGGAGGTGGCGAAGCGCGTACATCAGGATCTCCTGGGCATCCGCCAGGCCGTACCGCACACGGAACAGCGCTTCGTTGACGACCAGCCAGGGGTCTCCCGGGTTGAGGGACAGCGCCTCGTGGAGTGCCGCGCGTGTTGCTGTGGCGTCTTCGGCAACGACGGCAGCGCTGCCCCTTTCCCAGGCGTCGGCGGCACGTTGCCTGCCCTCTTGCAGGGCGGTGGCGCCTTCGCGGACCAGGGTGACTGTTTCCACGTCCAGATCGTCTCGACCGGATTCAGCGATGATGCCAAGGGCTTCCTCGGGTTCGCCGCAACTCGCGTAGGCGGCTGCGGCGATCTCGTCGAGAGTCTCCCGATAGGGGAAGCGCTGTTTCATCGCCTCGTAGGCCTGGATCGTCCTGTACGGCGCTCCGAGTTGGTATGCAAGTGCTGCGAGGCTCAGGTAGTAGCCGCAGTAGTTGGGTTCGACGCGCACGGCCTGCTCGTGCAGGACGAGTGCCTCCACGGAATCACCGAGCAGCGCATGGACGAGCGCGGCGCCCACCAGGGCATGTGTGTGGCCCGGCCGGTACTCCAGCGCCTCCAGGTAGTGACGCAACGCCTCCTCAGGACGGCCCTGCCGTTCGGCGAGGTTGCCCGCCGCGTGGGCCGCGTCGGCGGGTGTGAGCTCACGTGCCGGCAGGAACCACTGGATCGCGTCCTGAACCTCGAACCATCCGTTGTGGGACTGCTCCAGCCAGGAATCGGGCACGGCCGTCCCGAAGTAGCGCCGCACCTCGGTGAGGCGCCGCTCTTGCGAGGCCGCGTACTTGGCGATCTCCTTCTGGTTGCGGAAGATCTTGGCAACGTGGAGGGTCAGGCCGGACACGGTGTTGGTCAGGGGGTGAACGATCTTCTCGGCGCCTTGGCCGACGACCGGCCCGATCCGGTACCGGGCTCCTCTCATCGCAACGATTTTGCCCTCGTACTCGTGGGGGCGGCATTCCGCCAGATCCAGCGGACTCCCGTCCGCGGCTGCCGTCACAGAGCCTCCTGCCACTCTCCGCTGTATAGCTTCAGGTAGATGGGGCTGCCGATCAGCGCGTCCTGTGTGCGGCTCAGCAGTACGAACACCGTGTCGAATGCGAGTTCCCCGTACCCCTGCGAGAGGAATGCGCTGGTCTCCGAGGACACGGCGTACCTGCCGTCCACCGCTTCACTGAAGTACCGCAGCGAGCAGTCCAGCTGGAGTCCTGGTCGTGACCGGGACTCCAGCCTCACCACGTCGACGGCCGGATCGGAGATGTGGCGCCCGTTGAGCGGCCGGGCCCGGAAGACCCCGGCGTGGTGGAGGTACCGGGCGCCGGCCGGGGGATCCCCATCCTCAAGTTCTGCGATGGCTCCCTGCCGGGCCAGTCCCGTGAGCACGTGACGTAGCTGCCGCATGAGCTCGGCCCGGTCCAGGGAACCGCCGTGCAGCAGATGCGGCCGTCCGAACGTCGTGCCGTTCCCGAACAGCGCCGTGACCGCAGGATGCGCAGGGCCGGTATCGCCTGACGAAGCGGCCATCGTCGCGTACAGCCGCTCCACCTTCGAGTGGGACACGTAGCAGAAGTAGTCCCGCGACGAGACCACGGAAGGGCCCTGCGGTGTCCCGCGGTCACCACCGGCGCATGCCGGGCGGTCGCCACTGCCGGGACGCGGTAGTTCGGCACCCCCATGGGCGCCGTTCCGCTTGTCGTCCACTTCCAGCCACATGCGGCGGAACTCCGAGACGTCACCGTGGAGTGCCCTCACCACGGGCTCCAGCGACTGCCAACGGGGAACCCGTTCGCCCCGGAGGATCTCGCCCACGGTCGCATGGCTCACCGCGTGCCCGGCGCGCCGCGCGATCTCCCGGGTCGACGGTTTCGTATTCTCGCGGTGCAGAAGCTCGATGTTGCGGTGCAGTACGTCCATTGCGCTGACCCCGGCTTCGGTGTCGTCCATGGCCCTCATCCTGTATGCCGGGTAACCCGCTCGTTACCGCTTCCGGACTATTCCTGCGTTACCCGCGCCTGCCGCGCCAGAACCCCGGAACGCGCAGTGCGGCATAGGCGCGCAGGATCGCGGCCCGCTCCGCCGGGACACTGCCTTTCAGCGCCAGGACCAGGCCCAGTACCCACACGACGAGGGCCACCACCGCGACCGCGCTCGCCGCGATCAGACCCCATCCCACAGCCCCCGGCGCAACGATTTCCTGAAACATGAGAGCCCCCTTTGGCTACATCGCCCGAATCCGAGGATTCCAGGGAAGTCCGCCCCGCGGACGATGCGCTGACGACCCCTTCCACTCCCTTCCACACCCTTCCGCTCTCTTCCACCTGCTCACCTGTGAATGGCCGTCGGTCGGTCCAGTTGTCGGGAAGCGCCAGTCGCGCTTGCGGAGCACCGGACGCCGGGCACGACCGACGCGGCGGGCCTTACCGGCACCACTTCGACGACAGGACCTGGTTCGGCCGGGGCCCGGCCATCGAGGTGCATCGGGAGTACGACGAGCAGGCCGCGCGGACCGCCGACCATGTGGACCCGGGCCGGGTCCAGTGAGGGATCCTCCACCCGCAGGTCGGCGAGCTGCCACGCGCCGGCGTGCGTCCGGCCGCGGAACGCGGTCCGGCCAGGGCGCGCATGGTGCTGGACGCGCCGTCGGCCGCCAGGACCCAGCGGGTGGGCACCGGGCCGAGGGCGTCCGACCGTACGGTGGCGCCGTCGGCGTCCTCGTCCACGGACCGGACGGCGGTCGAGCGGTGCACGCGCACCCCCGCGTGTTCGGCCTCCGCGGCGAGCAGCAGTGCCGCGCTCAGCCCGACCGGTCCCGCCCCCACCACTGCCACGTCGACGTCGTCGCCCACCATGCTCCGCACTCTATCCAGGTCCCATCGTCGCCTGAAGGATGCTCAAAGATGCGTGGGGAAAGTCGATTTCGAGCATCATCTTTCACCGAGGCCTACCGGAGCGCTATCTTGCCAGGAGCATGCCAAGGAGCTGTGTCCGTGTCCCGGACCGCACGAGGAGCTGCCCCATGAGACTGCCCAGCATCCGCAGGAGCCAGGGTCGGCAAGGCCCTTCAGGCAGCCGAGTGCACGCGGCGCGGCGGCGGCGAGGGCGGCGCACCCCGGCCGTCGCCCTGCTCGCCGCCGCCCTCGCCGTGGCAGGTCTGGCCGCCGCCGGACCGGTCGCTTTACCCGCCTTACCCGCCTCGGCCGCCTCGGCCGCCCCCGCCGGAGCCACGGCGACGGCGGGCGACGTCACCGGTTTCACCCGGTCCGGGAACACCTTCACCGTCACGGCCTCCGGCGGAGCCAAGGCCCGCGTGGTCGTCGCCCGCGCCGACATCTTCCGCCTCTGGCTCTCGCCCGACGGGTCCTTCACCGACGACCCGGCCGGCACCGACCTCGCGCCCACCACCGACTTCGGTCCGGTGACCGCGAGTTCCTCGGATGCCGGCGCGTACTACCGGATCACCACCGGATCCCTCTCCATCCGGGTCAACAAGAAGCCCCTTCAGTTCTCCGTCTACCGCGCCGACGACACCACCCCCGTCTGGCAGGAGACCCGGCCCACCAACTGGACCGGCAACCGGACCACCCAGTACCTGGCCCGGGGCACGGACGAGCAGTTCTACGGCACCGGCCTGCGCCTGGGCGAGTGGGCGCTGCGCGGCAAGACCGTACCGATCGCCGTCGACAACAAGTGGCGCGAGAACGACAACGCCAGCCCCGCCCCCTTCTACATGTCCACCAACGGCTACGGCGCCATGCGCAACACCTGGGCCCCGGGCTCCTACGGCTTCGACGCGCCCACCACCCTCACCCACGACGAGAAGCGCTTCGACGCCTGGTACTTCACCGGCGACTCCCTCAAGTCCGTGCTCGACGCGTACACCGACGTCAGCGGGAAGCCGTTCATGGCGCCGATGTGGGGCTTCGAGCTCGGCAACGCCGACTGTTTCAACGCCTCCAACCCCGACTACCAGGGCGATCACAACCGGCTCCGCCACCAGACCACCCCCGACGTCGTCGGCTACGCCGCAGACGCCCGGGCCGCGGACATGCCCTCGGGCTGGTTCCTGCCCAACGACGGCTACGGCTGCGGCTACACCGCGCCCCTCAAGCCGACGGTGGACGCCCTGAAGGCCAAGGGCTTCCAGACGGGCCTGTGGACCTCCACCGGCCTCGGCTCCATCGCCGACGAGGTGGGCACGGCCGGCAGCCGGGGCGTGAAGACCGACGTGGCCTGGATCGGCAGCGGCTACAAGTACGCCTTCGACGGTGTACGGCAAGCCGTGGACGGGATCGAGAAGAACTCCGACGCCCGCCGCTTCGTCTGGACCGTCGACGGCTGGGCGGGCACCCAGCGCAACGCCGTCGTCTGGACCGGCGACACGTACGGCACCTGGGACGACATGCGCTGGCACGTCCCCGCCATCACCGGAGCGGGTCTCTCCGGCCTCAACTACGCGGCCGGCGACGTCGACGGCATCTTCGGCGGCAGCCCGCAGACATACACCCGGGACCTGCAGTGGAAAGCCTTCACCCCGGCCTTCATGACCATGTCCGGCTGGGGCGCGACCGGCCCGTCCGCCGGCTACCACGACAAGCAGCCCTGGCGCTTCGCCGAGCCGTACCTGTCGATCAACCGCAAGTACCTGCAGCTCAAGATGCGGTTGATGCCGTACCTGTACACGATGAGCCGCGTCGCCCACGAGAGCGGCGTACCCAGCACCCGCGCCATGGTCCTGGAGTATCCCGACGACCCGGTGGCCCGCGGCAACCTCACCAGCGGCCAGTTCATGGCCGGGGACTCCCTCCTCGTCGCGCCCGTCGTCTCCGACACCTCGGTCCGCGACGGCATCTACCTCCCCGCCGGCACCTGGACCGATTACTGGACGGGCCGTACGTACGCGGGCCCGGGGTGGCTGAACGGGTACCAGGCACCCCTCGACACCCTGCCGCTCTTCGCCAAGGGCGGAGCCGTCGTACCGATGTGGCCGCAGATGAACTACAGCGGCGAGAAGCCCGTCTCCACCCTCACCTACGACATCCACCCGCGCGGCACCTCCTCCTTCACCCTCTACGAGGACGACGGCCGCACCCGCGCGTACCGGTCCGGCGCCTACGCCCGCCTGCGGGTCGACGTCACCGCCCCGACGGCCGGCTCCGGCACGGTCACCGTCTCCGTGGGCGCCGCCACCGGCGACTACACCGGCAAACCGGCCTCCCGCGGCTACGAGTTCACCCTGCACGTGGCCACCGCACCCGCCACCGTCACCCTGGACGGGACCCCCGTGCCGGGCCTGGCCTCCAAGGCCGCCTACGACTCCGCCGCGTCCGGCTGGTACTTCGACCCGGCGGACCGCTCCGGAATCCTGTGGATCAAAACGCCCGGCACGGCACGCGCGTTCAGCGTCTCGGCCACCGGCACCAGCGTCCCCGCGGCGGCGGCCCTGCCCTCGTCCGCCCCGATCGACCGGTCGGCCTGGTCCCTGGTCCACGCCGACAGCCAGGAGACCGCCGCCGAGAACGGCGCGGCCGTGCGCGCCTTCGACGGGAACCCGGCCACCCTGTGGCACTCGGCCTGGTCCTCGGCGAAGCCCGCCCCGCTCCCGCACGAGATCCAGATCGACCTCGGCGCCCGCTACGCGGTGGACGGCCTCGGCTACCTGCCCCGCCAGGACGGCGGCGTCAACGGCCGGATCGGCGGCTACGAGGTCTGCGTATCCGACACCACCGCCGAGTGGGGGCCACCGGTGGCGAGCGGCACCTTCGCCGACACCGCGGCCGCCAAGACGGCGGCCCTCGCCCCGAAGAGCGGCCGCTACCTCCGCCTGAAAGCACTGACCGAGGCGGGCGGCCGCGGCCCCTGGACCAGTGCCGCCGAGATCACCCTCACCGGCCGGCCCGCCCCCTAGCCCTCCAGACCGCCGAGCACGGCCCGGCACTCCCGCCGGGCCGGCTCGCTCAGCAGTCCGCGCAACCGTGAGAACAGGGCGCGGAGTTCGCCGCCCCACGCCTCGCGGAAGGCGGGATCGATCCGCGCGAGGTCGAGCTCGTTGGCCGCCGACAACTCGGCGAGGTCCCGCCGGAGTTCCAGGGCGGGGGAGTGCACGCGGCCGGTGAACCGGTCCCGGAAGGCCGCCTCCTCGCGGGCGAGCGTCGGATACGAAGCCGCGCGGTCGCAGGCGGCGTACCCGTAGACGATCGCCTCGGCCTCGTCACCGATGACCGCGGCCAGTTCGGCCCGCCGGGCGAGCGGCAGCAGGGCGGTGGGAAAACCGTCCGTACCGTAGAACGCGTGGCACAGGCCCGCCCGCCGGAGCGCGGGCCGCGCCCCCCAGGACGCGAGCAGCCCCTGTACGCGCCCGAGGTGTGCGAGGAGGGTCCCGCCCGGGTGGGCGATCTCCTGCGCACCGAGCTCCCGCAGCCATGCGGCGGCGTGATCCGACACCGGCGTGTCCCTCCGGTCGACGTGGACGGGCCGGACGGGTCGACACCCGGCCCCGCCCGTGCCTGGGTTCCGGACCCCGTGGCACGGGCAGGGACGGGTTGCCGCCCGGGCCCTGCATTGATCTTGATCCCAACCAAAACCCAAGTCAATCCTCCGATTTACTCCCCACCTCCAAGCGATACCTTGGGTCTCATGACCCTCGATGATCTTCGTGTGTTCGTGGCCGTCTGCCGTGCCGGCAGCCTCAGTGCCGTGGCCCGCGACCTCGGCTGCACCCAGTCGGCCGTCAGCCAGCACGTCCGCCGCCTGGAGAAGCAGACCGGCACGAGCCTCCTGGAGCGTCACGCCCGTGGCGTCGTACCCACCGAGGCCGGCCGCATCCTCCAGGCGGCAGCCGCCGACGGCATCGCCGGACTCGACGGCGCCCTGCGCCGCGTGGACGACCTCGTCCGGGGCGGCGGCGGCACGGTCCGCGTCACCACCGGCGCGACGACCGTGCGGCACTTCATGTCCGAGGCCGTCGTCACCTTCCGCCGCCGCCACCCCGAGGTGAGCCTGGAGTTCCAGACCGAGAACTCCAGCCGCAGCTGCTTCGACGCCCTCGCCGCCGACGACCTCGACCTCGCCTGGATCACCATCGGCGGCCCGGTCCGCGGCATCGAGCTGCGCCCCGTCATGGAACTGCCCTGGGTGCTCGCCGTCGGCGCGGACGACCCCCTCGCCGCCCGCGCCCGCATCGACCCCGCCGACCTCGCGGGCATCCGCCACATCCGGCTGCCCGAGAACTCCGCCTCCCGCGCCCACCTCGACGCCGCCTTCGCCGAATCCGGCGTCCGGGTGAGCTCCGACACCAGCGTGGCCGACTGGGACACCGCCCTGCTGCTCGCCGAACTAGGCCTCGGACACGCCGTCGTGCCCGCGCTGCCCGGCTGGCAGGTCCCCGGCTCCGACGGCCCCCTGCGCCTCGTGCCGATCCCCGCCCTGCCGCCGCTCGCGGTCGGCTGGGCCGTCCGCCGCTGGGCCGCCCTCGCCCCGCCCGCCCTCGTCTTCGCCGACGAGGTCGCCCGCAGCTGCCGGGCGCGCGCCGCCGGGCAGCAATGACGCCGCCACCAGTCCAACGGCCGCCAGCACGGCCAGCGCCACCAGCGGCGAGCCGTGCGGCCCGGCGCTCGCGGCGACCGCGATCCCGAGGGCCGGGCCGACGTTCATGGCCGTCTGCTTGAGCCCCCCGACGACCCCGGCGTACCCGGCCGGGGCCTCGCCGACCACGGCCCCGGTGGCCGTGACCATGACGGTGGTGAACCCGGCGCCGAGCACCCCGAAGGCCACCGCGGACGCGGAGCCCAGCCCGGCGATCCCGGCGACGACCAGCCCCGTACCGGCCAGCGCGGTCCGGCGCGCACCGAACCGGCGCAGCGCCAGGCCCGCCACCGGCGCCCCCGCCACCATCAGTGCGGTCAGCGGCAGCACCCGCACGCCGGTGGCGAGCGGGTCCAGCCCCTCGACGTCCTGGAGATGGAACGTGGCCGTGAACAGCGCCCCGAACATGCCCGCGGAGACGATCAGCAGCAGCCCCATCGAGGCCGTCACCGCCGTGGACCGGGCCACCGCGCGCGGTACGAACGGCTGCGCGGCCCGCCGCTCGCGGCGTACGAACAGGGCCGCGAGCCCGGCGGCGGCCCCGAAGCCGATCACGGTGGGCGCGGCGGTCCACCCGTACCCGGGCACGCCGACCAGCGCGTGCACGAACACCGCGAGGGCGGTGGCGAGCAGGGCGGCGCCGGTGAGCGCCGGCCGCCCGCGCTCCGTCCGCGGCGGCGCGGGGGCCCGTACGGCGAGCGTCAGCGCGGCGATCACCAGGGCCACCGGCACATTGATCACGAACACCGCGCGCCAGTCCCACCGCGCCACCAGCACACCCCCGAGCAGTGGACCGGCCGCCGCGGCCAATCCGATCGCGCTGGTCCGCACGGCGACCGGAGTGGCGAGCCGGTCGGGCGGGTAGGCGAGCCGCAGCAGCGCCAGCGTCGCGGGCTGCAGCAGGGCGCCGAACACGCCCTGCGCGGCGCGCAGCGCGATCACCCAGCCCACACCGGGCGCGAACACGATGCCGGCCGAGGCCGCGGCGAAGCCGAGGACGCCGACGCAGAGCAGCCTTGGGTGCCCGTACCGGTCGCCGAGGCGCCCGGCCACGACCAGGAACGCGGCCACGGCCAGCAGATAGGCGGTACTGGTCCACTGGACCTGCGCCACGCTCGCCCCGAGGTCGCGCCGAAGACTCGGCTGCGCCACGGTCAGTACGGTGCCGTCCAGGGCGACGAGCATGGCTCCCGCCACGCTGACGAGCAGTGATATCCGCTGCCTCATACGGGCTCCGGACCGAGGTGCGCGTCGACGGCGGCGCCGACGAGCCGTTCGACGCCGTCGGCCGGCGCGCCGCCGAGGGCCAGAGGCAGGCTGCCCCAGCGCCACAACTGCGCCACGCCGTGCAGGTTGGCCCACAACGCGGCGGCGGTGACGGAGGGTTCGGCCGCCCCGCACCGGCGGACGAGCGTCACGAGGAGATCGAACATCGGGAGGGTCGTGTCCCGCAGGCGCGGTCCCTCGGAGGGACCCTGGCCCGTACTGTCCAGCAGGTCATGCCGGAACATCAGCGCGAACATCCCCGCGTGTTCCAGCGCGTAGCCGACGTACGCGCACCCGAGGGTCCGCACCCGCTGTCGCGGGGTCAGCTCCGGCGCGCCGGCCGTCGCCGCGATGCGCACCCCGAGATCCTCGAACCCGCGCCGCGCGATCGCCGACAGCAGGGACTGGTGGGTGGGGAAGTACCGGCGCGGCGCCCCGTGCGAGACACCCGCCCGGCGGGCGATCTCCCGCAGCCCGAGAGCGCCGGCGCCCTCGCTCATGACGAGTTCCACGCCTACGTCGATCAGCCGCTCCCGGAGCGGTCTCTCCTGGTCCATGATCACTGTCTACCAGGGTGCGTAGACAGTGTCTACTCGCTCGCCCATGGAGCCGGGGTGCTCTTCGGCGAGGCCTGCGGCGCGGCGACGAGCGGGAGTTGGGAATCGTTGGGCCCGGGGGATGTGTCGGGGCTGCGAGGTGTCGCTCTAGACTTCAGGGTCAACGTTTCGCAAAGCCATGTACGGCGCGGGGGAGCTCCGTACGCGACGATGGGGTAGCCAGTGCTTCTGAAAACGTTCGGCTGGTCGTTCGCGGTCACCGCGCTCGGCCTGATCGCAGCGGTGTTATACGGGGGGTCCGGCGCAACCGCAGGCTGGCGGCGGCCGAGGCGAGGGGCGCGGGCTCCGACGAGAAGGCCGAGGTCTCCTCCGGCGTCTGAGCCCGCCCGTCCGCCGGCACCGCGTCCACGGCCGGCGGCACCGCGCCCGGCCCCGGAGGCCCTGTTCCGTGGTGCGGGGGATGATGGAGTGGCCGGGGAGGTGGGTCAAGTCTGATCCCGCGGCCCGGTGGAGGAGGTGCACGTGCCATGACGGAGCACGACGGCGGTCCGTCGGCGCAGAAACTGGAGGAGGGCCGGCTGCTAAAGGAGCTGGAGGCCATCCACCGCACGCGCCACGAGACCCTGTTGCACGGGTCCGACGACGCCCTGGTCACCCACACGAAGCGGATGAACGAGCTGGAGCACGA
The DNA here is from genome assembly GCF_055574035.1 of Streptomyces sp. NPDC030021. Taxonomy (NCBI): domain Bacteria; kingdom Bacillati; phylum Actinomycetota; class Actinomycetes; order Kitasatosporales; family Streptomycetaceae; genus Streptomyces; species Streptomyces sp. NPDC030021. The sequence continues at coordinate 80,685 of NZ_JBVIAH010000004.1, read as the reverse complement.
GTACGTACGCCGCCACCCGCAGCGGGCCCAGACCGCGGGCCGCACCCGCTCGGGAGCCCGCGCCCGCAACACCGGCGACTAGAACCGGCGACCAGGCCCCGGCGGTGACCAGGCCCCGGCGGTGACCGGGCCCGGCGGTGACCGGGCCCGGCGGTGACCGGGCCCGGATCCGGCCTGCCGGACGGTCAGGAGACGGGGTCGAGGAAGGCACCGAAGGCGGTCGGCAGGCGCTTCCACGCCTCCCGCCCGGCGGCGAATTCGGCCTCGGTCAGCAGACACGAGTCGAGGAGCCCCGCCAGCCCTTCGCGGTCGAGGCCGGGCGAGGTGAAGACCAGGTGCTGGCAGCAGTCGCCGTGCTCCGGGTGCCAGCCCAGCGCGGCGGCCGCCCTGCGCACGGGAGGCACCATCTCCCACGCGGCGTCCGGCAGCGAGGCCAGCCATGGGCCGCTGGTCTCCACGCGGAGCGCGCCGCCCGCGGCGTCCCAGGCCAGCAGGGTGTCGGGGCGGTCGGCGAGCCAGAAGCGGCCCCGGCTGCGGGCGGCCCCGGCCGCGAGGTCCTCCAGAGCCTCGTAGAGCCGCTCCGGGTGGAAGGGGCGGTGGCGGTGCCAGACGAGGGTGGAGACCCCGGCCTCGTCCGCCTCCTGCGGCAGCAGCGCGCAGGCCGGATGCTGTGCGGCGGCCGCCGCCTCGGTGTCGAATCCGGCGAAGGCCGCGCGCGCCAGTTCGCCGGACCCCGTCTCCACCCGGCGGGCGGTCGGGTGCAGCTGGGCCAGCAGGGCGCGGTCCTCGTCGTCCGCTTCCGCGCTGTCGACGAGCGCGAGGACGGGTGCGTACTCCAGCTGCCGGGCCCAGGTGTCCCCGACGGTCCGCCGGTCGGTGGGGGCCGCGGCGAGCCCCGCCTCCGCCAGGTCGTCCCCGTTGGCGAGGTACGCCAGGACGAGGGCGGGGTCGACTGCGGTGATCACATTGGTGAGGTCCAGGGCTTCGCCGCCGTGCGCGGCCACGACCTCGGCCATGGCGCGCGGTTCGACGGAGTCCCACAGTTCGACGACGGCGAGCCGGGTCAGTCCGTCCGCAGCGAGGCGCCACAGCTCCGGGAGCATGTCCTCGCGCAGCGCGCAGCACGCGCAGTCGTTCACGAGCGGGGCCTCGCCCCGGGACAGCTCGCCCGAGGCGTCTCGCACCAGGCGCCGTACGGTTCCGCCGGCCGCCGTGGCCAGGTCGTGGTGCAGGGCCACGCTGCCCGGTACGGCGGCCAGCAGCTCCCGCACCGCACTGCGGCGGGCGTCCGCGTGGAGCCCGCCGACGATGACGACGGGCAGGGTCACGGCCTGCTCCCGTAGCGGCGCTGGAAGCGCTCGACACGGCCGGCGGTGTCCAGGACGCGGGCGGTGCCGGTGTAGAAGGGGTGGCTCTGCGAGGAGATCTCGACGTCGATGACGGGGTAGGTGTGGCCGTCCTCCCACTCGACCGTCCTGTCGCTCGTGGCGGTGGACCGGGTGAGGAAGGCGAAGTCGGCGGCCTTGTCGCGGAAGACGACGGGGCCGTAGGCGGGGTGGATTGCGGGCTTCACGGTGCGCTCCTTGACGAGGGGAGGGGAGGGGGCGGGGTCAGCGTTCTTCGCGGAAGTCGACGTGCCGGCGGACGACCGGGTCGAACTTGCGCAGCACCATGCGGTCGGGGTTGCTGCGACGGTTCTTGCGGGTGACATAGGTGTGGCCGGTGCCGGCGGTGGAGCGGAGCTTGATGATCGGGCGTACTTCGTTGCGTGCCATGAAGGCAGTATACGGAAATGGTTCCCATTTTCAATAGAGGTGGGATCGAGAGCCTTCTTTGCCTCGAATGAGACAATCTTGTATCGTTCGAGGCGAAGGAGGCTCAGCCGTGATGAACGAAGAAGAACTGCTGGACGGCGCCGCCCGCGTCCTCGCCGGGGATCACAGCGCCTCGATGGTGCAGATCGCCGCCGGCATCGGCACCAGCCGCGCCACGCTGAGCCGCCGCTACGCGACCCGTGAGGCCCTGCTCAAGGCCGTCGCCGTCCGGGCGATCGAGGTCGTCGACGGGTGCCTGGCCCCGCTCGACCTGACGCAGAGCGCCGACGCGGCCGCCTTCGACACCGCCATCGAGGAACTGGTCATCGCCCTGATGCCCGCCGCGCACCTCTACGGCTTCACCTCGCGCGACGCCACCGTCCTCGCGGACCCGGAGTTCCGGGCCGGCGTCGACCGGCAGGACCAGCAGGCCGTGGCCTTCATCGCCCTCGGCCAGCGGCTGGGCCGGCTGCGCGCGGACCTGCCGCCGTACTGGATCTGGTACTCGCTCTGGGGCCTGCTCGACGCCGCAGCCGAGGGCGTGCGCGACGGCCACTTCGCCCCGCGCCAGATCGGCCGGCTCGTGCTGACCTCCTTCCTCGGCGGGACGCGGCCGCCCGGGCAGCCCCCCGCCGGCGCTCCCGCGCCCTGAAGCTCCTCTCCACCCGTGCGCACCGTGCGCACCTCTGAACGGAACCTCATGCACACCCCCGCGCCGGCTCCCCGCAGGTGGATCGTCCTGGCGATCCTCTCCGGCAGCCTCCTGCTCATCTCCATGGACACCACGATCCTCAACGTGGCCTTCCCCTCGCTCGTCGGCGACCTCCAGCCGGGCGCCGTACAGCAGCTGTGGATCATCGACGTCTACGCGCTCGCCCTGTCCGGACTGCTGGTCACCGCGGGTGCGCTCGGTGACCGCTGGGGGCGCAAGCGGCTGCTCATGGCGGGCTTCGGCATCTTCTCGCTCGCCTCGCTCATCGCCGTGTTCTCCACCGAGGCCTGGCACGTGATAGCGGCCCGCGCCCTGCTCGGCATCGGCGGCGCGGCCATCATGCCCTCCACCGTGTCGATCCTGCGCACCGTCTTCACCGATGCCAAGGAGCGTGCCTTCGCGCTCGCCGTCTGGGCGGCCGTCTTCGGCGGCGGCATGGCCTTCGGGCCGGTCGTCGGCGGACTCCTGGTCCAGGACTACGGCTGGCACTCCGCCTTCCTCCTCAACCTCCCCGTCGTCGCCGTCATCGTCGCGGCCGGCCTGCGCTACCTCCCCGAATCGCGCTCCCCGCGCAGCAGCGGCGGGTGGGACTGGTGGGGCGTCGGCCAGTCCGTCGTCGGCATGCTCGCCCTCGCGGGCGGAATCAAGCAGCTCGGCAAGAGCGGAATCGGCGACCCGCTGCCCTGGGGCCTGCTCCTGATCGCCGTCGTCGCGCTGACCGTCTTCGTACGCCGCCAGCTGCGCCTGGACAACCCGCTGCTGCAGGTAGGGCTGTTCGCCAAGCCCGCCTTCAGCGTCGCGGCCACCGCGATCTTCCTGCCCATGGTGGGCATGGGCGCGATCCTGTTCCTCGTCACCCAGTGGTTCCAGTACGGCGAGGGCTACACCCCGCTGGAGGCCGGGGTGCGCCTGCTGCCGGCCCCGCTCGCGCTCATCGCCGCCTCGATGGCGGCCCCGTCGCTGATGCACCGCTTCGCCATCCGCCACGTCCTCGGTGCCGGGCTGGTCGTCCTGGCCGCCGGCATGGCACTGCCCTGGACCTTCCAGCAGTTCACCGACCTCGGCTACCCGGCCTTCGCCGCTGCCCTGACCGTGATGGGCCTGGGTGCCGGCCTCGCCACCACCGTGGCCTCGGTGACCCTGGTCTCCGCCGCGCCCGCCGCCGAGGTCTCCAGTGCCGCCGCCATCGAGGAGACCTGCTACGAACTCGGATCGGCCATGGGCGTCGCCGTCCTCGGCTCCACCGCGGCGGCGCTCTACCGCGGCAACCTGCCCGCCCTGGAGCTGGACGGCCCGAGCACCGCCGCCGTACAGGGCTCCGTCGGCGAGGCCGCGCACACCGCCGAACGCATCGGCGGCGCCGTCGGCCAGGCCCTGCTCGACACCGCCTCGCACGCCTACACCCTGGCGATCACACCGGCCTTCCTGCTGGCCGCCGTACTCGCGGTCGCCGCGGCGGCCACGACCTGGACGCTCATTCCGCGGGACCTGCAGCCCACCGAGAACCACTGATCCGGGCGGGCCGCAGCGCGGGTGCGGCGGGCGCCGGGCCCAGCGTGGTGGTGCCGGGCGCCGCCCGGTGCCCCAGGCCCGTGCGGTACGCGTCCATCGCCGCCTCGACCCGGCCCGTACGCCGCAGCAGATCGCCCAGCAGCCGGCACAGGTCGGCGAGATCGCCCGACGCCCCACTGCGCTCCAGCAGCGCCAGGGCCTGTACGTAGTGCTCCTCGGCCGACTCCGGCTCGCCGCGCTCCTCGGCCATCAGGCCGAGGAGCCGGTGCGCGCCGCCCGCGTGCACGGCGCCATGGCTGTCCCCCAGCTCCAGCAGCGCCGAGAGCAGCCCGGCGGCCTCCTCGTACCGGCCGAGCTGGCGCAGTACGTCGGCCAGCTCCACCTCCACCTGCGCCGTGTAGAGCCCGGCGCGACGGGCCGACAGCATGTCCCGGGCGATGCGCAACTCCCGCTCGGCCGAGGCCAGTTCGCCGTTCTGCGCCTGTACGTAGCCGCGCATCCAGTGGCAGTGCGCCAGATCGGTCCGCAGTCGCAGCTGCCCGTAGATCTCCTGGGCCTTCGCCAGTGAGGCGTCGGCGTCGGCCACCCGCCCCCCGGCCAGGAAGGTCCGGGCCACCTGCCGGTGCATGCCCGCCACCAGCGCCGGATCACTGACCTGCGGAGCCAGCGCGAGCGCGAGCTCGGCGGCGCGGGCGGCGCGGGCATGGGCTCCCATGTCGAGGTACGGCCCGATGATCGCGGCGTTGAGCAGCACCAGCGCCTCGGGATCGGCCAGCCCGCTCGCGCCCAGTTCGTCGATGGTGGATTCGAGCAGGTAGCAGGCGTAGCGCAGCTCACCGGCGAGCAGGTGCGCGACGGCCCGGCCGCGGATCGGCCGGGCCCGGCGGGGGAGCGGCTCGTCCGCGAGGAGGCGTTCCGCCGCCTCGAAGTGGCTGATCGCCTCCGGCAGTTCACCGGACTCCAGCGCGCAGTCGCCGAGCCCGAGCCGGGCCTCCGCCTGCTCGGGGGCCAGCCCGAGCTGCTCGGCCTCGGCGAGCAGCCGCCGGTAGCGCGCGGCGGCCTCGTCGGCCGCGCCCGTGGCGAGGGTCTGCTGGGCGTCGGTGAGGGCGAGCCGCAGCTCGGTGGCCAGGTGGGCGGGGCGGCCGGTGGTGAGCTCCTCGTACGAGGTGCCCAGGCGGGCGGCGAGGAAGCGCAGCGCGGTCTCGGAGGGCCGGACCTTGCCCGACTCCAGTGTGGAGATATAGGCCGAGGTGTAGGAGGGCTCCGCCAACTGCCTCTGGGTCAGACCGAGTTCACCGCGCATGCGCTGCACCCTGCGGCCGATCCGGGCCGGTTCGTCCATGAAGTCCCCCTGGTCGCTCGAACTCCCCAGTATTCAGCGGGAGCAGGCATTGCGCACGTCCCGTGCGCCACCTAGTTTAAGCAACCGATTCACCACGCTTAACAAACTACTTAACTTCCGTTCCCGGGGGAGTACTTCATGGATCCAGTCAGAGGTTCGGACGGGCGTCCGAGCAGGCGTGCGGCCGCACGCCCGGTGTGGCGCGCGGCCGTCGCGACGATCTGCGCGACCGCCGCGCTGGTGGCCGCCGGACCCGCCGGCGCGGCCGGCGCGGCCGCAGCCCCGGCGGGGCCCCGGATCGAGGTCGAGATACCCGGTCCGGAGCACGGTGGTGACGCCGGATCGGGCCACGCCCGCGTACCGGCCGCCGGCAGCCCCGCCAAGGCCTCGGGCCGGCTGTCCCCGGCCGAGCGGTCGGCCGACGGCCAGGTCACCAAGATGATCGACAACGGCTCCACCGCCGACCGCCTCGACGTCGTGGTCATCGGTGACGGGTACACCGCCGCCGAACTGGCCCGGTTCCACACCGACGCCGCGCAGAAATGGGCCGAGGTGACCGCCGTCGAGCCCTACACCACGTACCGGAACCTCTTCAACGTCTGGACGGTCGACGCCGTCTCGCACGACTCCGGCGTCTCCGGCGACCCCGACCCGGCCACCGTCCGCGACACTGCCCTCGGCTCGTACTTCTGGTGCGAGAACATCGAGCGGCTGCTCTGCGTCGACCAGCCCAAGGTGGACACGTACGTCGCGAAGGCGCCCGCCGCCGACCTCGTCATCGTCCTGGCCAACAGCGTCAAGTACGGCGGAGCGGGCTACAACGAGCCCAGCGCCACCCTCGGCTACGAGGGGATATCGACGGCCTCCGCGGGCCACCCGAAGTCCGGCCAGGTCGCCATCCACGAGACTGGCCACTCCCTCGGCAAGCTCGCCGACGAGTACTTCTACCCGGGCGTCCCGGAGTACGAGAAGTACACCGGCCCCGAGCCCGGCGAGTCCAACAGCTCGGCCCTGCCGGCCGACCGCATGGCCGCGCAGCGGGCCAAGTGGTACCGCTGGCTCGGCGAGGAATCACCCGACGGCGGCACGGTCGGCGCGTACGAGGGCGGCAACTACTTCGTGACCGGGCTGTACCGGCCCACCGACAACTCCCTCATGCGGGTCCTGGGCAAGCCCTTCAACCTGCCCGGCGTCGAATCGATGATCGCCGGGTTCTACCAGCACGCGCGGATCGTCACCCCGCTCACCCCGACCGACCGCACCCTGCGGCTGCGCCACAAGGCGAAGGCCTCCGTACCGAAACTGGCCGGCGTGGACGGCCGACAGCTCGTGGTCCGCTGGTACCTCGACGGCCGGGAACTGAAGCGCTTCGAGGGCCGCACCGAGGTGTCGGTGGCGGAACTGTGGCTCTTCGACTTCCGCACGCACCGCCTGACGGTCACGGCCGAGGACCGCACCCCGTCGGTGCGCGACCCGAAGGTGGTGCGCACCCTGCGGTCCTCGGTCGACTGGAACGTCCGGCTCTGATCGCTCTCCCGCAGGGTGATCATCCGTCAGGCTCCGTTGTCAGAGGCTCCTCCTAGGGTGGACACATCACTCGGGGAGCCTCTGAGAAGGAGCACAGACATGTCCGCCAACAAGATCCGGCACAAGGTGAACCACGTCGCGCTGGTGGTGGACTGTTCGGGTTCCATGCGTCAGCACCAGGGTCAGCTGATCCGCGTCGTCGACGAGTTCGTGGCGGGCCTGAAGGCCGAGTCGGACAGTCTCGGTCATGAGACCCGGATCAGCCTCTACTCCTTCGACCACAAGGTGGAGAACCTGGTCTGGGACATGGACGTGAAGCATCTGCCGTCCATGAGGGGTCTGTACAAGGTGAACAACGGCGCGACCGCCCTCATCGAAGCCTCGCTGAAGTCACTGGACGACCTGGGCCACATCTGGGAGGAGTACGGCGAGCACAGCTTCCTCCAGATCGTGGTGACGGACGGCGAGGAGAACGCCTCCGGCGGCGACCGGCGGCACGACGGCGACATGGCCATCCTCGGCCCCTGGCTCGACAAAATCGCGGCGAAGATGGGAGCGCTTCCGGGCCACTGGACGTCCGCGATCCTCGTTCCGAACTCCCTGGCGAAGCGGACCGCCCAGAACTACGGCTTTCCGGCCGGAAACATCGCCATATGGGATGCGGATTCCCAGGAGGGCGTCGAGGAGGCGATCGGCACCGTCCGCGCCGCCGCCACCAGCTTCCTGCGCGGCCGTGAGAAGGGGGTGCGGGGTACGAAGAACCTGTTCGCGGTCGGCCAGGACCTCTCGGTCGACGACGTACGGGCGAACCTCGAACCCGTCCCGGCCGACAAGTACCGGCTCCTGAAGGTCGACGAGGAGGTCGGGATCCGGTCCTTCGTCGACTCCCATCCGGGCGTGACGTACGAACGCGGGGCGTGCTACTACCAGCTGGGCACCAGGGTCCAGGTCCAGCCCGACAAGGAAGTCATCGTGGTCGAGAAGAGCACCGACCGCGCGTACACGGGCGACGCGGCACGCAGTCTCCTGTTCGGCACGGGCATCCAGGGGACCGTCTCCGTGAAGGCGGGGCGCAATCCCGAGCTGGAGGTGTACGTGCAGAGCCGTTCCGTGAACCGGAAGCTCAAGCCCAGGACGCGTCTGCTCATCATGCTCTGAACGAGCCCGACCGTCACCGGGCCGGGCCTCACAGGTCCGCGACGGCGAGGACCGCCTCCATGGCCTCATGGGGGAGACGGGGAATGGACCGGGACGGGAAGGCACGGCGGGCTCTGCACAGCGGATCATCCTGTGCTTCCCGGCTGTTCGACGCTCAGAGCGGCAGCTGTTCGACCACGCTCGTGCCGCTGCCCTCCTGGGACTCCCAGGTCCACGTCTCCTCCAGGCGCAGGCGACCGTCGGGGAGCTCCGTCAGGAGCGAGGTGCAATGCCCGGACGCGGTCGTGCCGTCGAGGCGGAGCTGGACGTAGCGGAAGTCGATGGTGCGGCCGGCCCGGGTGCCGACGAGGTAGCCCATGGCCACGTCGCCGCCCCGGTATTCGGCCCAGACCCGGTCGTCCTGCTCGTGGTACTCGAACCGGGTCTGGCGGCCGACCTGGCCGGGGGACTGGTCGGCCACGGGGGCGAAGACGAGGCCGTCGAGCGAGCGTGCCACGGGTGACTCCTGGAGGAAGGCGATCCGGGGCACCAGCTTAGAACTCCTCACGAAACGATCTTCAAGGTGGCCGGATCACTCCGGGACCGGTGATCCGCCGGCCGGGGCGGGGCGGGCAGCACACATCACCTGATCACCGAGGCCCGGCCCGGTGGACGGCCTCAGGCCGGCTTGCGCCACACCGAGATGTGCTTCGCGGAGTCCTGGGTGAACGGCGCCCCGTCCCAGTCCGCGACGCGACGTTCCCTCTCGAGCCCGGCGATCCGTGCCATCAGGTCGAGTTCGGCCGGCCAGGCGTAGCGGTGCCGGGAGTTGTCACGGCGGTAGCGGCCGTCGTCGCCGTCGCGGGTGAAGTGGTGCGAGACGAGGATCTGCTCGACGAGGTCGAAGGTGTCGAAGCCGAGATGCTGTTCAGAGACGTCGAACGGCACCGCGACCTGGCCCGGCGGCAGGAACCGCAGCGGCGGCACGCCCAGCTCGATGACGAATCGGCCGCCGGGCTCCAGATGACGTGCGGCGTTGCGGAAGCACTCGACCTGCTCGTCCTGCGTGAGCAGGTTCGTGATGGTGTTGTAGACGAGATAGACCAGGGTGAACCCGCCGGGAACGACGGTGGTGGCCATGTCCCCGATGACCACCGGGAGCGTGTCCCCGTCGATCTTGCGCCGCAGCACCGCTGCCATGTGCTCGGACAGTTCGATGCCCACCACCGGCACGCCGCGTTCCCGGAGCGGGACGCCCACTCGTCCGGTCCCGATGGCGAACTCCAGTGCCCGGCCGTCTCCGGCGAGCTCGGCGAGGAAGGCGAGAGTCGGTCCGAGAACGGCGGCCGAGGACGTCTCGGTCTCCTCGGCGTCGTAGCGGTCGGCGGTCGCACGGGTCCACAGTTCACTGCTCGTCACGGGCGGCCACTTTGCCGGGTACCGAGGGGCGCTGTCGACGCATTTGCCTTCCACCCGCTCCGATCACAGTGGTGCGGTCGTCCTCCTCGGCGCGGCGGGCACCGCCCACAGCCCGTCGCCGCCCCTTGGATCCATGATCCCCGCGGTCCGAGCCGGCATCGGCACCGGCCGGTGGCCGCGGCGACGGGGGTCGCGGCGGCCACCGGCCGGTGGGGGTGCGTGGGGGAGGCGTGGGGAAGGCGTACGGGCTACATGGGGTCCATGCCCCGGTCGTCCATACGGCCCTCCTGCTCGCTCTGCTCCTGGAGGCGGCGGGCCTTCTCCTTCAGCCGGCGGCGCTCCTCCGGGTCGGTGGACCGCTCGGCCGCGTCGTTCAGCTCCTTGGCCTTGGCGCGCATCTGCTGGGACCGGCCGCGGGACTCACCTGAAACGCTCATGATCGCTCCTTGGATCTGTGGGGGAGAGCGGGCGGATTCAGCGAACCAGTCCTGCCGTGCCCTCGCATCTCGAAGCGTCTCCGAGTGTGAGCCGCTCCCCGCCGACGACGGACGGGGGCGGTCAGTCCGTGTCCGACCCGAGGGCGGTGGTGAGGGTGAACAGGGCCCCGTCCGGGTCGCGGAGCGTCACCCACCGCTCCACGGCGTTCGAGCTGATGTCCGAGACGGCCCGCCCGCCCAGCGAGACGGCGGCCTCCACCGCCGGACGGAGCTTCGGCACCCGGAAGTGGACGTGCCAGCGGGGCCGGGTGTGCGGCGAGTAGGAGGCGACCTCCACGGGGCCGCTGTTCAGGCGGGCGACGGGTTCGCCGTCCTGCCGCAGCACGACCTGGTCCTCCTCGTACGAGACCTCGCAGCAGCCGGCCCGGCCGGTCGCCCACTCCAGCACCGCGCCGTAGAACATCGCCGCGTCCAGCGCGTTCCTGGTGCGCAGTTCCAGCCAGGCGGGTGACGGGCCCCTGCCCACCCGCCAGTCCGCCTCCACATTGCCCTCCCAGATCCCGAAGACGGCGCCGTCCGGGTCGGCGACGAGCGCGGCGCGGCCGCCGGACTCGAAGGACACCGGGCCGACCGCGATCGTGCCCGTCCGCTCCCGGATCCGGTCCACCGCCACATCGGCGTCGTCGACGGCGAAGTACGGGGTCCAGGCCGCCGCGACCCCCAGGTCCCCGGCCAGCGCCCCGATGCCCGCGACCGGGACCCGGCCCTGGAAGGCCACCGAGAACGCCTCGCCGAGACGGGTCGGGCGGAACCTCCAGCCCACGACCGCACCGTAGAAATGCTGGGCCGTACCGAGGTCGCGCGTCATGAGGCTCACCCAGCACGGGGCCCCGAAGACTTCCTTCGTCGAAATCTCCACCGTTCGCTCCGTCCCTGGTGAGCCACCGCTGCCCCTCCCATTCTGGTGCTTTTCATGACGATCTTCGCGCTCCACCGCGGCGAATGCGTACAGAAGGTGTCCGAGAATCACGCTCCGTGGCGATCCCCTCCGGTGGCACGCGGCGATAGCCTCGGTCCCGGACGCGCCCGCAGCCCCGGAAGGCAGGTCTCCCATGGCCGGATCCCAGATTCCCGTGATCGATCTCGGGCCGTGGCGGTCCGGCGGACCCGGGGCGCGCGCCCGTACGGCCGCCCGCGTCGACGAGGCCCTGCGCGCGGCCGGCTTCCTGCTCGTGACCGGGCACGGCGTGGACCCCTCGCTGCCCGCGCGGATCCGGGAGGCGGCGGGTGAGTTCTTCCGGCTGCCCGCGAGCGCGAAGGAGCCGTACGCCGTCACCGTCGGCGGCCGGGGCTGGCTCGGCCCCGGAGCGGAGGCCAACAGCTACGCCGAGGGCACGGCCTCGCCGCCCGACCTCAAGGAATCGTGGTCCTTCGCGGCCGAGGACCCCACCGGGATCCCCTCCGTGGACGCCGAATGGTTCGCGCCCAACGCCTGGCCCGCCGAAGTGCCGGAGCTGAGGCCGCTGGTGACGGAGTACCTGCGCCTGATGCGGGTGCTCTCCGACGAACTGCTGGAACTCCTCGCCGTCGCGCTGGGCCTGGCCGAGGACCACTTCACCCGCCACACCTCGCACCCCACCTGGGGGTTCAACCTCAACTGGTACCCGGGCACCGAGGTCGTCGGCCCGCCGCTGCCCGGCCAGTTCCGCATCGGCGCGCACACCGACTTCGGTACGGTCACGGTCCTCGACCGGCAGCTGGGCGCGGGCGGGCTCCAGATCCACACCGACGCCGACGGCTGGCAGGACGCGCCCTTCGACTCCGCGGCGCTCACCGTCAACATCGGCGACCTGATGGCCCGCTGGACGGGCGACCGCTGGCGCGCGGGCCGCCACCGCGTACTGCCGCCGCCCGCCGACAAACCCGCCGAGGAGCTGATCTCCCTCGTCTACTTCTACGAATGCGATCCGCACACCCGGGTGGAGTCACTGCCCGCCCCCGTCGGCCGCGTGGTGCACGACCCCGTCGACTCCCACACGTACCTGCGGGGCAAACTCGACGCCATCAGCGTGGCTACGACTCAGGAGTGACCCCGCGCCGTCACCTCCCTCCGGGGGCTGACGGCGGATCCGCCTCACAGGCTGACGATCCGCCAGAACCGCCCGCATAGCGTGACGTTCATGAAGAACCGCAGAACCGCCGCCGCCCTGACCCTGGCCGCGATCCTCCTGCCCCTCCCGCTCGCCACCGCCGGCATCTCGGTCGCCGCGGACACCTCCGTCAGCGCCGGCCCGGTGGGGACCGACGACCGCCGCACCACGGTGGAACTCCCGCGCCCCACCGGCCGTTTCGCGGTCGGCCGGGAGGACCTGCACCTGGTGGACCGCAGCCGCACCGACCCCTGGGCCGGTTCCGGTCCGCGCGAGCTGATGGTCACCATGCGCTACCCGGCGCGGCACGACACCGGCCGGACCACCCGCTACCTCACCTCCGAGGAAGCCCGCCTGTTGCTCGTCGACCGCGGGCTGGACCAGGTGATCCCGGTCGAGACCCTGACCGGCACCCGGACCCACGGCCGGACGGGCGCCCGCCCGGCCGCCGGCCGGTACCCGCTGATCGTGCTCTCCCCGGGCTTCACCGTCCACCGGTCCACGCTCACCGCGCTCGCCGAGGACCTGGCCTCCCGCGGCTACGTCGTCGCCGCGGTGGACCACGCGTACGAGAGCGTGGGGACCGCCTTCCCCGGCGGGCGCGTGCTCACGTGCCTGGCCTGCGAGAAGGTCAAGGACGAGGCCGGCTACCGGACCGTCAGTGACACCCGGGCCCGTGACGTGTCCTTCCTCCTGGACCGTCTCACCGGACGCAACCCCGCCTGGCGCCACGCCGGACTCATCGACAAGAGCCGCATCGCGATGGCCGGCCACTCCATCGGCGGGGCCTCGACCGCCGCCGCGATGGCGGCCGACGGCAGGATCCGGGCCGGGATCAACATGGACGGCGGCTTCTCCACCCCGGTCCCCGCGGCCGGACTCGGCGGGCGCCCCTTCATGCTGCTCGGCGCGCAGGAGCGCGGCCCCGGCGGCAATGCCGGCTGGGACCGCGACTGGCCGCTGCTCGACGGCTGGAAGCGCTGGATCACCTTCGCCGGCTCCGGCCACTTCACCTTCACCGACTTCCCGGAGATCGGCCAGCAGCTGAGCCTGCCCGACGAGGAGGCCCCGCTGCCCGGCGCCCGCTCCGTCGAACTGACCCGCCGCTACGTCACCGCCTTCTTCGACCAGCACCTGGGCGGCCGCCCGCAGCCCGTGCTCGACGGCCCGTCCCCCGATGCGCCGGAGGTCCGCTTCCACACCCCCTGACCCGGTGGGCGAGGGACCCGTCAGACCACCGTCACCGGGTGGCGGACCACCGCGTCGAAGAGGTAGCCTTGCGTGTTGTGGACCGACCGGTCGGGCTGCGTCCGACCGGTCGCGTCGGTCGCCCGCGCCAGCAGTGAGGTCGCACCCGTGGCCCGCGGGGTCCACGGCACCGACCAGCGCACCCAGCCGCCCCGGCGCGGAGTGTCGTGCAGCCGGGCCCGCCGCCAGCGGACGCCGCCGTCCGTGCTGACGTCGATCCGGGTGACCGGTGCCGCCGCAGACCAGGAACGGCCGGTCAGCAGCCGGGTCCGGTGCACGGGAACGGTGGCCCCCAGCTCCAGCTCGAAGGCGCTCTTGAGGGTCTGCCGGGTCAGCGGGGCACTGCCCTGCGCCGGGTGCTCGGGCCCGAACAGCCGGTACATGTCCGTGTTCCAGGGCGAGTACAGGGGCTCCCCGCTCACCTCGATGTCCCCGACCCACTTGATCGACGCGATCCCGACCCAGTCCGGAACCACGAGGCGGACCGGCCCGCCGTGGTCGGGCGGCAGCGGCTGCCCGTTCATCTCGTAGGCCAGCAGGACGTCGTCCAGCGCCTTGGAGACCGGCAGCGGGCGCCGCACCCGGCCCAGGTTCACCCCGTTCGCCACCACCTCGTCGTCCAGCCCGCGCGGCAGGACGTCCACGGCGCCCCGGGTCACGCCCGCCAGGCGCAGTACGTCCGACAGCCGCGCGCCGCGCCAGCGCGCGACGCCGATCGCGCCCAGGGTCCAGGCGGTGCCGGTGACCGGCTGGCCCTGCTGGGTGGTGTAGAAGTTCCGGCCGTTGCCCGCGCACTCGATGAACAGCGTCCGCTCCACCGGCCGCAGGGCCCGCAGCTGCTCGTACGACAGCTCCAGCGGGCCGTCCGCCAGCCCGTCGCCCCACACCTTCAGCCGCCACCCGGCGGCATCGATCCGCGGGGTGGAGGTGTGATTGCGGACGAAGAACCGGTCGATCGGGGTGAGCGGGCCCGTGCCGCGCAGCGCCGCGAAGTTCGTCTCCGCGTTCGTACCGCGCAGGGTGAACAGCTCGGGCGGCAGCGGCTTGACGGTGCGGGGCACCGGATCGGCGACGGGCAGGCCCGGCGCGGCCGAGGCCGTGCCGCCGCCCGCGGCCACACCCAGCGATCCGGCGGCGGCCCCCACCGCGAACAGCTTCAGCAGATCACGGCGGTCCACTCCGGCGGAGCGGGCGCGGCCGCGCCCCCACTGCCGCAGGCGCGTGCGGTCGTACCGGCTCTCGTCCGACAGATCGAGGGGCATGGCGGGAGCACTCCTTGGTCGCGGTTCCCACGGACCGTAGGGGCCCGGGGCGGGCTGCGGGAACCTTCCCACGGTGATGTCCACGAACCCGCAACACCGCCGCAACGGCCGATTACCGCTGGTCGGCGGAATTTCGGCAGGATGTGGGCATGACCGAGATCCTTACCCCCCGACTCCTCCTCCGCCGCTGGACCGACGACGACCTCGTCCCCCTTTCGGAGATCAACGCCGACCCGGAGGTGATGCGCTGGATCGGCGAGGGCGAGACCCTCGATCTGGACGAGACGGCCGGGGAGATCGAGCGCTGGGAGGAGGAGTGGGACGAGGAGGGCTTCGGGCTCTTCGCCGTCGAGCTCCTCGGCTCCGGCGAGCTCATCGGTGCCGTCGGCCTCTCGGTCCTTGAGAACCTGCCGGACGCCCGGGCGGACGTGCAGATCAGCTGGCGGCTCGGCCGCCAGTACTGGGGCCAGGGCTATGCCTCCGAGGCCGCCCACGCCACCTTGGAGTTCGCACTCCAGGACCGCGGCCTGGACCGGGTCGTCGCGATCAACCGGATGAGCAACACCGATTCCGAGAACGTGATCCGCAAACTGGGCATGGTGATGGAACGCGACACCACCGACCCCCGCTACGGGACCTCCGTACGGGTCCACGGCATCGACCTCACCGAGTACGAGGCCTGAGAGGCCTGAGGGCCGTCCCACGATTCCCGCGCGGCCGCATCATCCGATCGGCCGACCCCGGGGTCCTCCGGACCGCCCGCACGCTCCGTCCGCCGGTCGGACCCGCCGGGGGCTCCGGCGCGGCGAGCATGGACCGGGGGAGCGGGAGGACGTACCCGGCCCTCCCCGCCCGGAGCCGAGAGGGACACCATGAACGCGCACGACCGACTCCTCCTCGACGGGGCCCGCCGCGGCGACGCGGCGGCGGTGGGCGCGGCGCTCGCCGCGGGCGCCGCCGTGGAGGCCCGCGACGAGGAGCTCCGCACGCCGCTGCTGCTCGCCGCGCTCGGCGACCACGCGGCCGTGGCCGAACTGCTGGTCGCCGCCGGAGCCGACCCGAACGCCCCGGACTCCCGGGAGGACAGTCCCTGGCTGGTCACCGGCGTCACCGGCAGCGTACGGATGATGCGTCTGCTGCTGCCCGCCGGACCCGACCTGAAGCAGCGCAACCGGTTCGGCGGGATCTCCCTCATCCCGGCCGCCGAGCGCGGGCACACCGCGTACGTGCGCGCCGTGCTCGACGCGACGGACACCGACGTCGACCACGTCAACCGGCTCGGCTGGACCGCCCTGCTGGAGGCGGTGATCCTCGGCGACGGCGGCCCGCGCCACGAGGAGATCGTCGCGGTCCTGCTCGGGGCGGGCGCGGATCCGCTGCTGCCCGACCACGAGGGGGTGACCCCGTACGAGCACGCCGTCCGCCGGGGCTTCGACGGCATGGCGCGGACCCTGAAGGCGGTGGCCGACGCGGCGGAAGCCGGGACCGGCCGATGAACCGCCGTACGGGTACGCGTACCCGTACCCGTACCCGTGGCGCCCTCGCGGCGATGGCCGCGACCTTGCTGCTCGGGGCCTGCACCCAGCACACGGTGCCCGCGCCGCCGAGCCCGGCGCCCTCCGCCGCCTCCCCGCTGCCCGCCACGGCCCCCGCCCCGCAGGGGCTGCTGCTGACCGCGGACTTCGGGGCCGACACCGTGACCTTCGCGGATCCGGCACGCGGCGCGGTCGCCTCGGTCACCGTGGGCAGGGCCCCGTACGGACTGGCCGTGGGCACCGACGGCCGGGCGTGGGTCGCCACCGCCGAGGGCGTGGCCGTCGTCGACACGCGCACCCGCGTACGGCTGGCCCTGATCCCGTACCGCACCGCAACCGGCCCGGTCACCGACGGCGAGTACCGCGGCGGCGGCATGGGCATCGCGCTCTCGCCCGACGGCACGCATGCCTACGCCGGGGTCAACGTCCCCGGCACCGGCGGGGTCCTGGAGGTCCTCGACACGGCGAAGAGCGAGGTCACCGCCGTCGTACCGGTGGGCCGGCGGCCCTTCGACGTGGACGTGTCACCGGACGGCACCGAGGTCTACGTCACCGGCCACGACTCCTTCGACGTCACCGTCGTCGCGGCCGGCGCACTGCGGCCCCGCCGGATCGAGGTCGCCCCCTACGGAACCGAGGGCGGGCTCGCCTCCTGGCTCAAGCCGCACTACGCCGTCGTACGCCCCTCCGACGGAAAGCTGCTGCTCCCCTTCGAGGGCGAGCGGCTCGCCGTGGTCGACCCGCGGACCGGGCAGACCCGGATCGAGCCGATGACCGCCGACACCCACCAGCACGGCGCCGCCGTCACGGCCGACGGCCGGCTCCTGGTGGTCGGCACGGGCGCGGTGCGGCCGGGCGACGGCAGGGGCCCCTCGCTGACCGTCCGTTCCCCGGACGGCGCCGAGCGGGTGTTCCCGCTCCAGGGCCCGCACGAGGACGTGGCCGTCTCCCGCGACGGCCGGACCGCCTACGTCACGGGCGGCCACACCCGGGACGGCTACTGGAACGGCATCACGGTCGTCGACCTCGACACCGGAGCCGCCCGCCGACTCGCGGCGGGCGCCCGGCCCGTGGGCATCGCCGTCCTCTGAGCCGTCCTCTGAGCCGTGTTCCGAGCCGCCCGCCGAGCAGGCGTCTCAGGCCGGAGCCTGGGCCCCGCCGCCCGCGCGGATCGCCGCGAGGGCGGCGGCGTGCAGGGCGTCCGGGGCGCCCTGGTGGGTCCGGGGGCTCCCGGTGAGCGTGTACCACTCGTCGGCGTCCTTGTACTGGACCTCGAAGCGGACCAGGCCCCCGGCCGTCACCGTGGTGCGCAGCGTGAGGGGACCGGTGATCACGCCGACCTCGTCGGTCATGGCGCCGCCCGGCCCGGCGAGCACCCCGTCCTGCCACCGGTGCGGCTGCGTCATGAGGCGCAGGTGTCCAGCATCGTGGTGAGCATCTTCTTCTCCGGTTCGGTGACGGTCAGTCCGTACGTGGATTTCACGGTGGTCCAGGCCCGTCCGTACTGGCACCAGCTCGCCTTGTCCGGCGGCTGCCACAGGTCCGGGCTCTGGTCACCCTTGGAGCGGTTCGAGGCCGCGGTCACGGCCAGCAGCTGAGGATGGATCAGATCATTGGCGAAGGCCTTGCGCCGCGCGGAGTCCCAGCCGGCCGCGCCCGAGCGCCAGCCCTCGGCGAGCGGCACCATGTGGTCGATGTCCATCTTCCCCGCGTCCGTGACGACCACCCCGTCGTAGAGGCTCTTCCAGTTGCCGGACACGGCCTTGCACTCGGCGTCCTGGGTGACCCCGGTGCCGTCGCGCTTCAGGACCACCTCACGCGTGTCGCACTTGTTCCCCTGCTGCGCCCAGTGCGTGAACTTGTCCCTGCTGTAGCCCGCCATCGTGCCCACCGGCGCCACCTTGAGCGCCGCCAACTGGGTCCGCGCCACAGCAGTGGTGACCATACCGGGCAGTACGTCCCCACCGGCCGGTTTGGCGTCGCCGCCCGGTGAGTCCGGTGACTTCGGTGACTTCGGCGCCGCGGCGGACGGCGAACCCGCGGGCGCGGACGCCTTCGGATCCCCGCCGTCCGGCGCTGCCGGATCGGAGCACCCGGTGGCGGCGGCCAGCAGCAGCGCCACCAGCACCGCACCCGGCACACGTATCTGACGTCCCATAACCCCACCCCGAGCCGGTACCGCTCCGCACGCTGTCCCGGAGACACTACCCAGAACCGGACAATCAACCTACCAAGGGCCCTCCGGCGGGCGTTGTCAGTGGCTCTCGCTAGTCTCCCGGAATACCGCAGCTCAGGGGGGTCGGCTCCCCCCTGTCAGGCTGCGCGGAACCGGACAGGACAGGCGGAGGGGCACGGTCTGATGGCATGGCTGGCGGCGGGCGAGGGGTACGAGATCGCCCTGGTGGAAGGACGGGTGGCGGCGAGGTCCGCCACCGGGCGGACGGCGGGGCGGCAGTTGAAGACACTGCCCAAGGCCCTGAAGGACCATCCCGAGGTGGACCGGCTGCGCAGGCTGGCCGAATGGCTCGACCGGCACGAGGCGGCCTGCGCCGCACAGGTCGACAGCTGGATGGTCTCCTCGCTGCCCGTGCCGACCGAACTGCTCGCCCGGGTCTGGCCGGACGAGGCCTGGCAGAACGCCCTGCGCGATGTGGCCGTCGTCGGCGACGACCCGGACGAGGTGGGCTTCCTGCGGGACGCCACCGCCTCGGGTGAGCTGAAGGTGGTCAACCTCGACGGCGAGACCGTCCGGCTCTCCCCGCGCACGGTGACCCTGCCGCACCCGGTGCTGCTGCCCGACCTGGACGACGTACGCGACTTCGCGGCCGAGCTGGGCATCGTGCAGCGGGTCGAGCAGATCCACCGGGCCACCTGGCACAAGCCGGCCGAGATCGCCGCCACCGCCACCGAGGTCCGCGACTACGCGGGCGGGGTCTTCCCCACCCGCTTCAGCCTCGCGGCCCGCGCCACGAGCCTCGGCTACCGGGTCTCCGGCGGCTACGCCACCTGCAAGGTCCGGGACTCGGGCACCGGGACGGAGGCCGCCGTGTGGATCGGCGAACCCTACTACGAGGACGAGATGACCACCGGCGCGCTGAGCTGGCACGACGAGGACGGCCGGGCGGTACGCCTGACCGAGGTCGGACCGGTGGCCTGGTCCGAAGGCATGCGGATGGCCGCGGCGCTCTACGCCGGGCGCAAGATCGAGGAGGGCGGGGACGCGTGAGCACCCACCAGGAAGACACCGAGATGATCAACGCCGAACTGCTGCTGAAGGCCGGTGCCGTACTGCCGCGGGACACCACCGGCGCCGGTACCGACGTCGTGGAACTGACCGCACGCTCCTACCGCCACCCCGGCCTCGGCGACGACCGCGTCGTCGTCCGGCTCGCCCCCGGCGAACTGGGCGCGGCCGAGGACCTCGCCGCCGGCTTCCTGGGACTCGTACGGGACGAGGGCGAGCCGCCCGTCGTCGGCCTGAGCCGGCGACAGGCGCTCGGCTTCCCCGAATGGGTCCTCGTGCACCACGCCGAGGACGGCCACCACGCCCTCGCCGTCGTCCCCGAACTGGACCGGATCGCCCGGCAGGCCAAGACCAAGCCCAAGGCCGCCCTCGACGCCTGCCTCGAACTGGCCGGCCGCCTCGCCGCGTCCGTCCCGCACTTCCTGCCCCTCTTCCACGAGCAGGCCGCACGCCTCTTCCTCGCCGTCGAGAACACCACCTACGCCGCACAGCTGTTCGGGCGGGCCCGTGACGCCGAGGCCCAGCACGGGCTGGGCATCGACGAGGACCGCCTCGACGCCGTCTTCCTCGAATTCGCCCTCGTCGGCGCCCTGCCGGTGAAGGTGCTCACCGGCTACGGCAAGGCCCTGGCCGGCCGCGTCACCCCCGCCGAGGCCTACGAGCGCTTCCGCCGCCTGTGCGTACGCCGCACCGCCGGCGGGCTGCCGCCCTCCGCCCAGGCCGCCGCCGAACTGCGCCGCCTCGCCCGCGCCGCGGGCCTGACCGGCACCGAACCCGAGCAGGACTACCTCGCCGAACTGCTGCCCCTGCCCGCCACCCTGCGCGCGGCGCTCGGCTGGTGGAAGGCACACCGCGGCGCCCTCGTGGCGCTCGCACGCCGCGTTCCCGCCGCCCGCGGCACGCTCCTCGGACTCACCCCGCCCAGCGGCGACGGCGGCGAGTTCACCACCCTGTGGCTGGAGATCCTGGAGGAGTCCGGCGCCACCGCCGGCCTCGTCGACGGGGACCTGCCCGCCGAGCAGCGCTGCGCCGACGGCACGGCCGGCTGGCTGGAGCGCTTCCACGCAGCCCGCCACTCCGGCTGGGGCCGGCGCCCCACGCTCCCGCTCCTCCTCGACCTCGTCGAGCGCTGCGCCGCCCGGCTGCGCACCGAACTCGCCCGGCCCGAACGGGAAGCGGGCCTGCGGATCGGCGTCGAGGACACCGACCTCCTCGACCTGCTGCTCGCCCTGGACGTCCCGGTCACCGACCCCGAGGCCGCCCCCGAGGGCCGGCGCCACCGGTACGACCACCTGAACCTGTCCGAGTGGGCCGACGGCGAGCAGCGCCGCGACCTGCTCGCCCTCGCCGCCGACCAGCGCTTCCACCCCGCCTTCCGCCGCGCGCTGAGCAACCTGAGCGACGGCTGCGCCGATGTCGTCCGGTGCGTCGCCGCCTCGCCCGGCGGCCGCCCGCTGCTGGCCGAGTGGATGCGCGACGTCGCTCTCGCCTCCACCGCCGCCGGTCTGCCCGGGGTTCCCGAGGCCATCGCGCGGCTGCGGTGGCTGCCCACCGAAGCCCTGGAACTCGCCCCGGAGGAAGTGGCCGCCGCCGCGGCCGCGGACCTCGCCGAAACCCTCGCCCGGACCCTGCGCGGCGGCCTCTTCGAAGAACTGGCCTGGCCCTCCTGGGAGGAGGCCCTCGCCGAACTGAGCCCCGGCCAGGGCCGGGAGGCCCTGACCGTGGTGGAGGCCTGGCCGTACCTGATCGTCGCCAACCAGACCCAGGTCCGGGTCATCGACGCCGACTCCACCGTCCTCACGCACGACCTGCGCGTGCCGACCGGGACCTCGTACAACCACGGCTTCCACTACGTCGACGGTGAACTGCTCGTCTTCTGGTCCTCCTGGAGCACCAACGGGACCCAGGGCTACTGGCACCACTCGCCCGGCACCGTCCTCACCCTGGACACCGACCGCAGCCACTGGTCGCTGCGCACCGACCACCTCTCCCTGCCGCTCCCCGGCGGCGGGCGCGCCACCGGCGGCGGAGTCCTGCACCGCGGCGACACGAAGCTGCCGGACGAGCGGCCCCTGCTGTCCGACGGCACCTCGTACTGGGTGTGGCAGCGCCGCGACGAGCAGACCGGCCACGGCTGGCTCGAGTACGACCCCGCCGGCGGGACCTGCGGACGGTACTCGCTGCCCGCGTTCTTCACCGACGCGCTGCGTGCCGACGGGGACGCCGCCCTGCGCACCGGGCACTCCGCCTGGCTGCGGCCCGCGCCCACCGTGGACGGCTCGGTCCTCGGCGAGCCCGCCGACGGCCTGCTCGGCTGGCGCACCGTGCGCCTCCCCGGCAACGGCTGGCAGGGCACCGACACCGGCGGCCGCACCGTCGCCGTGCCCGAGGGTCGCGAGGTGCCCGTCGCCGCCCTCACCTTCCCCGGCGACGACCGGCCCCGCGCCCTGTCCCAGCACTGGCAGGAACTGAGCATCACCGACCCGGACGGTGTGGTCACCGCCAAGTCGCGCGACGGCCACCGCCGCCGCTCCGCCTTCGGCACGGGCAGCGTGGACCTTCCGCCGCTGTCGCACTGGTACGCCCTGCGCCCCCGCGACACCGAGGGCTCGGCCGTCCTGCGCGCCGCCGACCGGGAGACCGTGGCCGCACTGCTCAAGACGGCCGCCGCGGCCGACCAGGCCGCCGACCTGCCCGACCTGGTCAGCACGGCCCTGCCGCAGATCACCGCCCCCAAGATCATCGGCGGCATCGTCGAAGTCCTCCGCTTCACCCTCACCCAGCAGAAGGCCCTGGACGAGATCGCCGCCCGGCTCCACCCCGACAACACCCCCGTCGAGGAACGCGAGCAGGGTCCCGGCGACCGGCTGCTCGCCGACGGGCTCAGCGGTCTCATCGGCTCCGGGTACTACCGCTGGGGCGGCGAGAGCGACGCCGCCCACTACACGCTGACCGAACTCGCCGCCGCCCGCACCCGGACCGACGCGGCCCCCGCGCCCGGCCTGCTGCACTTCGACACGCCCGCGCTGCCGTACTGGTCCTTCACATGGACCCCGCTGCTTGACCAGCCCGCGGCCGTCGCCTACCGGGCCGTCACCGTCGTGCCCACCGAGGAGCAGCGGGAAGGGCTGCTCACCCTGCTCGGCACGGTCGACGCCCTCGGCCTGTCCTCGGCCGAAGGCTCCGCGGACCGCTGGCGCCGGGTCCTGCTCCGCCTCGACCGGCAGCACCTGCTCACCCCGGACGGCGAACGCAACGTCCACCACCGCAGCCTGCTGCCGCTGGGCGGCGGAGCCGTCCTCGCCCTGACCGAGCACAGCGAATCCGTTCCCGAGGGCCACGAGTTCGGTGCCCTGCTGTACGACCCCACGGGCCGGTTCACCGTCCCCGGCCCCTACACCGTGCGCGGCGACGCCCCGCTCGGCGACCGTGAACGCGGCGCCGGCTGGCTGACCGCGTTCCTCGGCGCGGCCGCCGAGCACGGGCCCGCGCCCTTCCGCCCCGAAGCCGCGGAGGAGTTCTCCCGGCTCACCGGAGTCTCCGGCTCCCTCGCCCGCCTGGTGGTCGCCGGACTCCCGGGCGTCGACAGCTACGAACGCAGCTTCCTGACCCCCGAACTCCGCACCGCCCTCGGGGTCAAGGCCACCGACGCCGCATACGCCCGCGACGAGCTCAAGAACCTCGGCACCGAGCTGCGGCGCGCCGTCGTCGGGGCCCTGCTCCCCGCCGATCCGGCGAAGCTGTGGAGCGAGGGACCCGACGTCGCCGCCGCCGCGGAGCTCTGGAACCGGCGCGTGGGCCGCCGTACCCCCGTCCCCGACTGGCTGGCCACCGAAGCCGCGCGCGCCGTGGGCGGCACCTGGCCCGCGCACCGCGCCCTGGCCGCGCTGCTCGACCCGGCCGCCTCGCGCGAGCTCTCCGTCGACGTCGCCTGGACGGTGAAGGGCGACCACGTGGAGCCCGCCGAGCCGGTCACCGACCCCTTCACCGCGTCCGTCCTGACCGGAACCCTGGCCATGGCCTCCTGGCTGGCCCACCGGCTGCCCGCGGGCGATTCCGTACGAGCGGCCCTGCCGCCCGTACTGACCGCCGTACGGCAGCGGCTCGCCGCACCCGAACTGCTCCTGGAGATCGGGCACTACACCAGCCTGCCCGACTTCCGGAAGGCGGCCGGCACGCCGACCGAGACCGGCGAGGGCTACGAGCGGTACGGAGCCGTCGTCATGGCCACCCACGACGACCAGCCCAAGCCCGCACTGCGCCCGGCACTGCTCGACTCCACGGGCTCCGACCCCTACCTGCCGGTGCTGCGCGGCGACGACCAGCGGCCCTCCGCCGCCGAGGCCGCGCTGCGCGCCGTCCACGACCCGCGGTTCGCCGCGCTGCTCGCCGACCCCGGCGCCCCGGCGGCCGGCGCCGTGGCCGCGGACGGCACCTGGTGGCCGCAGGACCCCGGCCGCTCCGTTCCGGAGCTGGTGGAGGAGGCGAGCGCCCGGCACGGCCTGGGCGCCGACGCGGCCACCCTCTACCTCATGCTGCTCGCGATGCCCGACCCCACCGACCGCAACACCGCGCGCTGGACCGGCTGGAAGCCGGCCCGCCTCAAGGCCGCCCGCGCCGAACTGGCCGCCACCGACCTGGTGGTGACGGCCGGCCGCAGCCGGGCCGGGCGCTCGCTGTTCCTGCCGGGCGGCTGGGCCGACATGCCCTCCCCGACGCTGCCGGTGGAGCAGTGGAAGCTCCCGATGTACGGCCTGAGCGCCGGCGGCCGGCCCCCGCTGGGCGTGCTGGTCCCGGCCGAACCGGCCGCGGAGCTCTACCGCAGGGCCTGGCAGCGGGTCCAGGAGGGCGACCTGCCGCGCTTCGAGGAACTCAAGGTGAAGCGCACCCGCGCCCGCCGCCGCTGAACCGGCCGTCCCGGGCCGCCGCAGGCCGCCCGGGACCCCCGTACGGCGGGGGGGGGCGTCCCCACAGGGCGGAAGAACCCACAACCACAACCCCCCCCAACCCCCCCAAAGACACAAGGAAACCACAAAAAAAAACAAACCCCCCCCCCACAAAAGTTATGCCCCAC
>NZ_JBVIAH010000004.1:0-56267 GCF_055574035.1 Streptomyces sp. NPDC030021 | reverse complement strand
CGTACCCCCCCCCCCCCCCCCCCCCCCCCCCCCCCCCCCCCCCCCCCCCCCCCCCGCCCCGCACCGACCTCCCGCCACACCTTCCAGAGGACCCGATGACCGTCACCGAAGAAACCGCCCCCGCCGCCCGGCAGGTGCTGCCCGCCGAGGAGCGCCACGCCGCCGAGCTCGCCTTCCTCGCCGCCCAGGACCCCGGCCCCCGCCCGCCCGGCTGGGCCCTGACCCCGCGCGCCGTCGTCACCTTCGTCTGCGGCAGCGACGGAGCCGAGCTGGCCCTGCCCAAGCGCCGCGCCGGAATCCCCGCCAAGCTGGCCATCGCCCCCAAGTTCGTCGGCGAACGCGCCCTCGTGGAGCGCTGCGTCGTCACCCTGGCCGGCGAGCGCGGCCTGCTCCTCACCGGCGAGCCCGGTACCGCCAAGTCGATGCTGTCCGAGCTGCTGGCGGCCGCGGTCAGCGGCACCAGCGCCCTCACCGTCCAGGGCACGGCCGGCACCACCGAGGACGCCTTCCGCTACGGCTGGAACTACGCGCTGCTGCTCGCACAGGGCCCCACCTCGCAGGCCCTGGTCGACTCCCCGGTGCTCTCCGCCATGCGCACCGGGCGCGTCGTCCGCGTCGAGGAGATCACCCGCTGCCTGCCCGAGGTGCAGGACGCGCTGGTGTCGATCCTGTCCGACCGGCGGCTCAGCGTGCCCGAACTGACCGCCACCGAGGACGCGGTGGTCTCCGCCGCCCCCGGCTTCACCGTCATCGCCACCGCCAACCTGCGCGACCGCGGCGTCTCGGAGATGTCCGCCGCGCTCAAGCGCCGCTTCAACTTCGAGACCGTCGCCCCGATCGCCGACGCGGACGCGGAGGCCACCCTGATCCGCCGACAGGCGGTGGCCGCCGTCCAGCGGGCCGGTGCCGCCTTCGGGGTCGACGACGCCGTGCTCGACGCACTCGTCACCGTCTTCCGCGACCTGCGCTCCGGCCGCTCCGCCGAGGGCTGGGACGTGGAACGCCCCGGTACGGTCATGTCCACCGCCGAAGCCGTCCAGGTGGCGGCCTCGCTCGGGGTCGCCGCCGCCTACCTGCCGGGCGGGGACGTGCTGGACCTGCTGCCGGGGCACCTGCTGGGCGTCGTACGCAAGGACGACCCGGCCGACCACGGACGCCTGCTGGGGTACTGGGACGGCCCGGTCCGGCGCCGCGCCGAGGACGGTTCGCCGATGTGGCGCCGCCTCTGGGACCTGCGCGGGAGCCTGCGTTGACGCACACCGACCCGCGCGCCGCGGTCGAGTCCCTCGCCGCTGCCCGTGAGCCGTACCTCATCGGGGTGCGCCACCACAGCCCCGCGCTGGCCGCGGTGGTGCCGGCCCTGCTGGACGCCTCGGGCGCCGACGTGGTCTGCGTCGAGCTCCCGGCGGAGTTCCAGTCCTGGCTGGAGCACCTCGCCGACCCCGAGACCGTCGCACCGGTCGCCCTCGCGGGCACGGGCGAGGACGGCCGTCTGGCGTTCTACCCGTTCGCGGACTTCTCCCCGGAACTGGCCGCGATCCGCTGGGCCCGTGCGGCCGGCGCGGCCGTCATCTGCTGCGACCTCCCGCTGGCGGACCGCGCCTGGACCCGGCCGACCGAGGCCCCGGCCCCGGACCTGGGGCAGGACGCGGCCGCGGACCAGGGTGCGGACCCTGCCGGTGGGGCGTTCGCCGGGCCGCGGCCCGGGGGGTCCTTCGCAGACGCCCTGACAGCGGCCGGTACGGGGCGCGACGGTGACGACCTGTGGGACCGGGCCGTCGAGGTCCTCGCACCGGGGTGCTCCCCGGAGGCCGTACGCCGTGCGGCGCTCGGCGTCGGCTGGGCGCTGCGCGCGGACACGAGCGCCGTCCCGGCGACGGACCTGGCCCGCGAGGCGCACATGCGGAGCGTGATCGCGGGCGCGGTCGCCGCGGGCCACCGCGTGGCCGCGGTGATCGGGGCCTTCCACGCCCCGGTCCTCCCGGGCACGACCGCCGGCGGCTCGCCGACCGAGCCCGGCTCCGGTTCCGGTTCCGGTTCCAGCCTCGGTTCCGATTCGGGCTCCGCCCCGAGTGGCGGCTCCGACGCCGGTTCCGGGTCCGGTGACGCGGTCGGCCCGGACCTCGGCTGCGGCTCCGGTCACGCTTCCGACGTGGACTCCGGTCACGGGCCTGGCTCCGCACACGGCACCGGCACCGGCGACGTCCAGGCTTCTCCCATCGCCTCCGCCTCCGGCACCGGTTCGGGATCCGCCCACGGCTCCGGCGCTGGCTCCGGCTCCGACGCAGTCACGACCCTGGGGCCGAACTCGGCCGTCCCGGGCCCCCGGCACGGCGGAGCCGCCGCTTCCGGGGCGCCGGCCGCAGACGCGGCGGCGGCCGTCACCTCCTTCGTGCCGTACTCCTTCGACCTGCTCGACTCCCGTTCCGGGTACCCCGCCGGGATCCGGGACCCCCGCTGGCAGCAGGCCGTCCTCGAAGCCGGCGGTGACCCCGGCCGGGTCCGCGAGGCCGCCTCCGTCGCCGTCACCGGGCTCTGCCGGGAGCTGCGCCGCGCCGGGCACACCGCCGGCACCGGCGAGGCCGCCGAGACCCTGCGGCTCGCCTGCGACCTCGCCACCCTGCGCGCGCTGCCCGCGCCCGGCCGCGGCGAGCTCCTCGAAGCCGTCACCACCGTCCTCGGCCAGGGCGAACCGCTCGGCCGCGGCCGGGCGCTGGCCCGCGCCCTCGAAGCCGTGCTCGTCGGCACCGCCCGCGGCCGGATCACCCCGCACGCCCCCCGCTCCGGCCTCGGCCCCTCGGTCGAAGCCGAACTCGCCGCCCTGCGGCTGCCGTCCCCCGAGGACCCGGCGCCCCGCGAGATCCGCCTCGACCCGCTCCGCTCCGCCCTCGACGGCCGTCGCGAAGTCCTGCTGCAACGGCTCCTCGTGTGCGGCGCCTCCTACGGGGAGCCCCTCACCGTCGCCGCCACCGGCGACGGCACCGCCCTCGGCACCAAGTGGCGGCTGTCCTGGACGCCTTCCGTCCCGGCCCGGCTGGATCTCGCCGGGGTGCGCGGAGTCACCGCCGCCCAGGCGGCCGCGGGCACGCTGCGGGACACCGCCCGCCGCGCCGCCGCCGACGGCGGGCCGACCCCGGCGCAGATCCTCGCCGGGCTGGCCGCCGCCGCGCGGTGCGATCTGCCCGAGCTGGTCGGCGTACGCCTCCACGAGGCGGCCACCGCCCTGCCGCAGACCGCCACCCTGCCCGAACTCCTCGACGCCCTCGACCTCCTGGAGGCCCTGCACCGCGGTCACCTGCCCGGCACCTCCGCGGCGGCCCGGACCGCCGCCGCGGACCTCGCCGGAGACCTCCTCGAAGCGGCCGTGCGCTGTCTGCCCGGCCTCGCCGGGAGCGAGGACCCCGCCGACGCGGCCGCCCTCGTGGCCCTCGCCGACCGGGCCGCCGCCCACCACCTGGGCCTGCGCACGGACGACGCCCTCGCCGAACTCGCCGCCGCCGCGGCGCCGATGATGCAGGGCGCGGCCCTGGCCGTACGGGTCCTGCTCGACCTCGACGCGGCCGCCGAGCTCGGCGGCCGCGCCGCCGGATGGATCGACGGCGCGGGCACCGCCGACAGCCGGCGCGCCCTGACGCGGCGGCTCGGCGGACTCCTCACCGCCGCAGGGCCCCTGCTGCAGTCCTCGCCCGCCGCCCTCACCCCGCTCCTCGACCGCGTCGAACACCTCGCCGACCAGGACTTCCTCGACCGGCTCCCGGCACTGCGCGGCGGCTTCGACACCCTGTCGCCCGCCGCCCGGGACCGGCTGCTCGACACCGTCACCGAGCGGCTCGGCGACCGGATCGATCTCGCGCTCGACGCGTCACCCGCCCTGCTCGCCCTCTGGGCCGCGGCCGACGCGGCCGGACTCGCCGCCCTCAAGGCCCTCCCGCTGCCCGGGACACAAGCGCCGGCGCCGGTTCCGGCCGCCGAGGCGTTCGAGGCCCCGCGCGCGCCGTCCGCCCGGGCCGACGGCCCGCGGCTCGCCCCCGCCGACCGCTGGCGGCTGCTGCTCGGCCGCGAGCGGGACCGGCTCCCCGCCGGCGCCCGGCGCTACGCCCACGCGCTGGACGAGCTGTATGGAGCGGGGCGCGGCGAAGGCGCCTCCGACCTCGACCTCGGCCAGGGGCGCGGCCAGGAGGCCTCCTTCCCCACCGCCCGGGAGTGGTCGCAGGAGCTGGAGGCGCTGTTCGGCGCCGACGTACGGGAGGAGGTGCTGGCGGGAGCGGCCGAAGCGGGCCGCACCGACGTCCTCACCCAGCTCGATCCGGCGGCCGTGCGGCCCTCGGTGGAACTGCTGAGCTCGGTACTGTCCCTCGCCGGCGGGCTGCCGGAGGCCCAACTCGCCCGGCTGCGCCCCCTGGTCAGGCGGCTCGTCGACGAACTCGCCAAGGAGCTCGCCACCCGGCTGCGCCCGGCCCTCTCCGGCCTGGCCACGCCGCGCCCCACCCGGCGGCCGGGCGGCAAGCTCGACCTGGCCCGCACCCTGCGCGCCAACCTCGCGCACACCCGGCGCCGGGCCGACGGCAGCGTGGTCGTGGTCCCGGAGCGGCCCGTCTTCAGCACCCGGGCGAGCCGCGAGGCCGACTGGCGGCTGATCCTGGTCGTCGACGTCTCCGGCTCCATGGAGGCCTCGGTCATCTGGTCGGCCCTGACCGCGGCCGTGCTGGGCGGCGTACCGACCCTGTCCACCCACTTCCTCGCCTTCTCCACCCAGGTCGTGGACCTCACCGACCAGGTCGAGGACCCCCTCTCCCTGCTGCTGGAGGTCCGGGTCGGCGGCGGCACGCACATCGCCGCCGGTCTCGCGCACGCCCGCTCCCTGATCACCGTCCCGAGCCGCACCCTGGTCGTCGTGGTCAGCGACTTCGAGGAGGGCGCGCCGATCGGCGGGCTCCTCGGCGAGGTCCGCGCGCTGGCCGCCTCCGGCGCCCACCTGCTGGGCTGCGCCGCGCTCGACGACGAGGGGACGCCCCGGTACTCGGTCCCGGTCGCGCGGCAACTCGTGGCGGCCGGTATGCCCGTGGCCGCCCTCAGTCCCCTCGCCCTCGCCCGCTGGGTGGGCGACCGCCTCCGTGGAGAGTCCCGTTGAGCACCGAACTGCCGCCTGTCGCCCCCGAGGTGCTCGCCGAAGCCGTCGAGCACCTCACCCCCCGCCTGCGCAAGAAGCTGGACGCCGCCACCGAGGCCTGCGCGACGGGCGCCGTCCTCGCGGCCGACGGCACGGTCACCCTCCGCTTCGGCGAGGACGCCCTCGTCACCCTGAGTCCCGGTCCGGCGGGCACGATCACCACGGCGGAACAGGCCACGTGCAGCTGCCTGCTGGCACCTCGCTGCCTGCACCGGGCCGCCGCCCTGGGCGCGGCCCCGCTCGCGGACAGCCCGCCGGAGCCGACCCCAACGGCCGATCCCGCCGATCCCGCCGATCCCGCCGATCCTGCCGGTCCTGCCGATCCCACCGGGACCGCCGATCCCGCCGATCCCACCGGTTCCGCGGAACCCGTCCGGCCCGTCGGGACCACCGCGCCCGCTCCGGACCTCACCGCGGCCCAACTGCGCGCCGCCGGCGCCCTCTGGCACGCGGCCGCCGAAGCCCTCGCCGCCGGGGTCACCGCCGGGGGAGCGGTGGTCCAGGCCGAGCTGCTGCGCGCCGCCCACACCGCCCGCCTCGCCGGGCTGCCGCGCGCCGAAGCGGCCGCCCTACGGGTCGTACGCGGCCTGCGCGCCGCCCGCGAACGCCGGGCCGGCCAGCGGCTCGGCGACCTCACCGGGGCCTTCCGCGAGCTCCTCCACACCGCCGGGATGCTGGCCTCCGGCGCGGCCGACCCCGCACTGACCGGCACCGCCCGCCGCGCCTACACGCCCGGCGGCAGCCTCCAGGTGCACGGCCTGTGCCGGGAACCCGTCCTCTCCGCCACCGGATACGGAGGCGTGGTCACCCACCTGCTGGCCCCGGACGGCACCCCCTACTCGGTCTCCGACGTCCGACCGGGCGGCCTGGCCCGCGCCCGCGGCGCCGGTTCGGCCTCCGTGGCCCTCGGCGGCGCCACTCTCGACCATGCCGGCCTCGCCCGCGGTGGCCTGCGCGTCGTCGGCGCCACCGTCTCTCCGGAAGGCCGGCTCGGCGCCGGACGCGGGGTCAGGGCGACCCCGCTGCCCGGCATCTCCTGGACCGAACGGCCCGCCGCGCCGCTCTTCGCCCGGCCGGCCGCCGAGGCCGTCGCCGAGCTGCTCGCCGCCCCGGACGCAGCCGAGTCCGCGCTGCTCGGCTGCGACGTCACCGTCGTCGGCGCGGCCGGTGAACACCTCCTCGTGCGCGAGACGCGCCCGGACGCGCCCCTGCTGCGGCTGCTGCCCGCGCATCCGCATCCGGAGCTGGCGCACACGGAGAACCTGCGCCGCATCGGCTCGTACCCCGGGCTCCTGCTGCGCGTCCTGGGCCGCCCCGACCTGGACCGCACCGCCACGCTGCGCCCCCTGGCCGTGGGCCCGGTGCCGGACGCGGAGCACACGCTGCGGCTGCCCGAGGAATGGCTGGGCCGGGCCGACCTCGGCTACGACCGCCTCCAGGGAGCGCACTTCCCGCAGGGCGCCGCCGCCCCCGTACCGCCCCCGGCGGCCGAGGGCCCGGACCCGCTGGCCGACTCCCCGCTGTGGCGGGTGCGCCGTCTCCTGGAGACCGGGGTCGCCGGCGGCCGCCGCGCCGTCGCGGAGGCGGCCCGCGGCACGGAGTCCCTGGCCGCCGCCTCGTACGGCCCGCTGCGCCGGGCCGGGCTCACCGGGGCGGCGGACCTGGCCGCCGCGCTCGCCGCCGAGGCCGACCGCCGTCCCCGCGATGTGTTCGGCCGGCTGGCCGACCCCTCGCCCGACGGTTACGCCTGGGCCTGGCTGGCCGCGGCCACCCACCTGGCGGCGGCGGAACGCTGCCTGATCGCCGCGTCCTGGGCGGCGGTCCAGTGCGTGTCTCTTTGACCGGTGAGTCAGTTGATAGGACGTATCCGTCCGATTAGTGATCACTGATGCGATGCGGGACCGGATCGAGCCGCTGATGCCGGCCGATCCGGTCCGCGGTCGGCCATGGGCCGATCACCGCCGAACCTTGGAAGCCATCGCGTGGAAGTACCGCACCTGCTCTCCCTGGCGGGACCTTCCGGACGAGCTCGGCCCGTTCCAGACCGCCCGCCGACCAGATCGGCCACCGTCTGCGGCGAGGCCGCGCCGGCGGCCGACCGCCGGCCTTCGACGCCGAGGCCTGCAAGCAGCGCAACGCGGTCGAGCGATGCATCAACCGGCTCAAGCAGTGGCGCGGCCTGACCATGCGAACGGACAAGCTCGCCATCGCCTACCAGGCCGCACTCCACCTCGCGAGCATCCTCATCTGGGCACGGCGATAGCCCGCTCAGCGATCGACCACCCAGCGCGCGTCCGTCGGCCAGGATCCCGTGCCCACGATCTGCTTCACGAGCCTGAACGCCTCGTGCATGGGGACTGTGTCCTCATCCGGGTACTCGTCGTCCTGCCCGTTGGAGAGGACGAACCCGTCGCCCGAGCCGTGAGCCCCGGGGTCCACGGCATGCTCGCCGGGATCACACTCGTCTGTCTTCGAGCAGCATCACCATCGCGCGCTCGGTATTCGTCACGAAGGCCAGCGATCGTCCGGAAGAGCTGGTCAGCCACGTCTCAAGCTGACCGCTGTCGATCCTCGACCGAAGGGCCTCCAGCACCATCTCGGACGACACAGGCACAGGGCTGTCGTCACTGATGACCCAGGACTCGATCACGAGCACGACGATCTCACGGACGGTTCAAAGAGACAGTCCCCAGAGGAGTTCGTCGCCAGCCACCGGGATCGGGCCGGCTACCGCTCCGAAGCACTTCAGGACGCGCGTACCGGCTGGTGCGCGTTCGACCCGTACCGAGCTGTGCGTGGCGTCGTCGCTCTGGAGGCCACCGCAGCGGCCATGCTCGCCACGGCGACCGTGACCGGCTCTCTGCTCGGCGTCACAGTGGCGGTCTGGATGGTGCTGTGCGCTGGGGTCGTGGCCTTCCGATGATCCTCAGGAAACGGCCTCGTTCAGAGAAGTGACCGGCCCGCACGATATGGCCCCTTTCCCTGTCGCCCTCACGCCACGCTCCGGGCCACGGATATGCGTGGCGGAGGTCGACTTGCCGGTGCTGCGGGCTCTGAGTTCGGGGGTGCCGGTCGGTGCCGGCCCGGTGGGACCCGGCGGAGGACGCCGGGATGCCGCTGCCGTTCGTCGGCCGTGCGGCGGGAGTGGTCCGGGGGAACGGTGGTGGCCTGGCGACGTCAGCGCCAGTGCCGCTTCACCTGGGCGAGAGACCGCGACCACACGCCGTCGGCCCCGCACCTGCGGCGCTCTCCGGCGACCTGAGTCAGCCGGTCATCCTCGTCACCCATCGAGTGGTCTTCTACGAATTTCGGCATCGGTCCGGGGTCCCTCACAAGGACATCGTGCCGAGCTGGCGGGCTATGCGGACGAACGACCGGACCATCGGGCTGTCGTTGTCCGAACGCCAGACCAGTCCCCACCGCAGGACGGGCATGTCACGAACGGACACGTACGTGACGTCGGGGCGGACGTAGAAGCGGGTGACCTGATTGCCCAGGAGGTGGATGACCTCCCCGTCGGCCACGAGCGTGTACAGCTGGTCCAGCGTCGTGACCGGGAACTTCCGTTCGATGGCACGACCGCTGGCCGCGGAGAACGGGACGAAGGCGTCCTCGAAGTACTCGGGCTGGAGTCCGTCCGGCCCCACCACGCCGTGGTCCGCGAACGCTTCCAGGGTCACGGACGAGCGCCCGGCCAGCCTGTGGTCGGAGGCCACCAGTGCGACCCTGGGCTCCACGAAGAGCACCGGCCCCACGGTCAGATCGGGTTCTTCCACCGGAAGCCATGACAGCAGCAGGTCGATCTCTCCGTTGCGTAGCGGCGCGAACGGGTCGATGTAGCCGTTGTGGTTCAGCCGCAGTCCCCACTGCGGATGCTGCGAACGGAAGGCGTCCCAGAAGGGCCGCAGTTCGTGGCCGTTGGTGACCATGAGGCCGATCCGCAGGATGTCCGTCTGGCCCCGGGCGGTGAGCCGCGCCCGGTCCATGCTCGCCTTCAGGCTTTGGAACACCGGCCGCAAATCCCCGAGCAACTGCTCACCCACCGGCGTCAGCCGTACCCGCCGGCTGGTCCGCTCGAATAGTTTCGCCCCGATCGACCGTTCCTGCTTCTTGATCGCCTGGCTGATCCGTGCCGACGAAACGTGCAGCCGTTCCGCTGTCCTTCCGAAGTGCAGCTCCTCCGACAAGGTCAGGAAGATCTCGATGTCGCGCAGTTCCACGCGCCCCCACGCCCACTCTCGTTCGTTACCCCTGCTTGACCGGCGTTGCATGATCAGCCGTCGGTCATCATCTTGTCCAACCCGGATGCTCAGTGGATGAACGTCGTCACTGCCAAGGTGTCGCTGACCGTGGAGGACCTGACCCTCACGGATCTCGCGACCGAGTACGAACGGCTGCGCCGCGAGGGGGCCCTCGTCAAGCCCACGATCTGCTCCACGAGCCTGAACGCCTCGTGCATGGGGACTGTGTCCTCATCCGGGTACTCGTCGTCCTGCCCGTTGGAGAGGACGAACCCGTCGCCCGATCCCTGAGCCCCGGGGTCCACGGCATACTCGCCAGGATCACACTCGTCTGTCTTCGAGCAGCATCACCATCGCGCGCTCGGTATTCGTCACGAAGGCCAGCGATCGTCCGGAAGAGCTGGTCAGCCACGTCTCAAGCTGACCGCTGCCGATCCTCGACCGAAGGGCCTCCAGCACCATCTCGGACGACACAGGCACAGGGCTGTCGTCACTGATGACCCAGGACTCGATCACGAGCACGACGATCTCACGGACGGTTCAAAGAGACAGTCCCTGGCGCTGTCCCGGTCAGCGGGCGGTGACGGACGGGATCAGCCTGCGGGCCAGGAGGTCCAGGGCCGCCGTGACCTCGCGGACGGTGTCCGGGTCCGGGGCGGTTCCGTCGGGACCGGCCAGCGCCGTGGCAAGAGCGTCGTCGATGGTGGTGGCCCGGACCTCGGCGACCCGGGCGGACGGTTCGGCGGCGGGCCGGATGAGCCGGCGGCGCCGGTCGGCGGGGTCGGGCTCCGTGTCGACCGAGCCCGCCTGCTCCAACCGGGCGACGGACGTGGAGACCTGACTCTGCGGCAGGCCCGTCCGCGCGGCGATCTCGCCGACCGTGGTCCCGGGGTGGGAGACGATGTCGCCGAGGACGACGACCACCGAGCGGACCGATCCCGGTGGTCCGGACTTCGGCTGGGGCATCGCCTGTTCGCCGATCTTCATGAGGGCGCGTCCCAGGAGGAACGCTTCGACTCCGTTCATGAGCAGCAGAGTACATCTCAATAGATGCATCTATCTTGATGTATCTATTGAGATGGATTACTGTCGTGTCGTCAGCCGGACCTACCGGTGACACCTCAGCAAGGGGGACTCACCATGCCCACGACCGCCGCCTCCACCACCGCTGTCACCCGCACCCTCGCCGTCCCGGGTGCCACCCTGCACTTCCGGGTGGAGGGCCGCGGCCCCGTCCTCCTCCTCTCCCAGAGCGGCGAGGGCGACGCGGACCGCACGGTCGACCTCGTCCCGCACCTGACCGACACCTTCACCGTCGTCACCTACGACCGCCGCGGCCTGTCGCGCAGCACCCTCCACGACCCCGCCGGGCCCGTCACCATGGCCGAGCACGCGGACGACGTCGCCCGGCTGCTCGCCGAGGTCACCGACGGGCCGGCGCTGATGGCCGGGTTCAGCATGGGTGCCGCGATCGGCCTCCAGGCCGTGGCCCGCCACCCGGGCCTGCTGAGCACCCTGATCGCACATGAGCCCGTGATGCCGAGCCTGCTGGCCGAGGCGGACCGCGCCGAGCACCTCGCCGAGCTGAGGGTCATCCAGGACGTCTACGCGGCCGGGGGCCTGACGGCGGCGTTCCCGGCGATCGCCCGGCACCTGGGCATCGACCCGGCGCACGACGAGAGCGAGAGCGGCCTCACCCCCCAGCCGCTGACCCCGCGCCGACGTGCCAACTTCGGCTTCTTCATCGGAACGGAGTTCACGGCCGTCACCACGGACGCCCTGGACCCGGCAGGGCCCGTACGGGCCGCGGCCCGGGTCGGCGCGAGGATCATCGCAGCGACGGGACGGACGACCCGGCCGGCGGTCCACACCTACCGCTGCGCTCTGGCGCTGGCGGCGCGACTGGGCACGGAGCCGGTCGAGTTCCCCGGCGGCCACAACGGGAACACTGCGTTCCCCCGGGCCACGGCGCAGACGCTGAAGACCGTCCTCGGCCGGTGATCCCCTGCGATGCCCCGGTGATCTCCTGGCGCGGCGCGGGGGAGCTCCGGTCGGCTACTGCGAGCCCAACCAGGCCCGCAGCACGCCGAGGTCGCCCTCGGTCAGGCCCCGCCCCGGATCGACCCGGTGCAGGAGCGCCCGGCCGGGGTGGCGGGCGGCCACCCAGGCCCGGTCGGCGCCGGTGATCTCGTCGTCGACCCAGATGAAGGTCCGCCCGGCGGCGTGGTCGAGGAGTGCGGGGGTCTTCCAGTGGACCCCGCCCCGCCCGTCCTCCTCGGAGGGCTCCGGCCAGAGCACCACGGGCAGTTCCGGCAGGCCGAGCCGGGGCGCCACGCACGCGTTGGCGTCCGCCATCCAGGTCGTGGCCCACACCAGTTCGCAGGGCAGCGCCGCCAGCCGGGGCCCGAGCGTCGGATCGACCCGCGAGAGCAGGGGATTGGCCTCGTCGTCCGCGCCGGACGGGTAGGGGCCGGCCCCGAAGGGGATGAGCGGTCCGTCGACATCGAGGTAGAGCAGCACAGGGCGGGGGGAACCGGTCATGAGGCCAGGGTAGTCCTCATGTGCATGAAGAATGATCTTGATGGGCGGACGTCGGGGCGGTGGCGGGGAACGTGGGCGTGATCGAGCGGCTGTGGCGGTACCCGATCAAGTCGACCGGCGGCGAACGGCTGTACAGCGTGGACGTCGACGAGCGGGGCCTGGTGGGCGACCGGCTGTTCGCCGTACGCGACGCGGAAGGCAAGTTCGGCTCGGGCAAGAACACCCGGCGCTTCCGGCGGATGGACGGCCTGCTCCAGCTGAGCTCCCGCTACCCGCGCAACACCCCGGAGCCCGGTCCCCCTGAACTGCTCGACCCGCACGGGAACGTGGTGGCCGACCCCACGGCGTACCTGCGCACCCACCTCGGCCGTGACGATGTGGAACTCGCCCGCGAGGGGGAGATCTCACACTTCGACCAACTGCCGCTCAGCGTCCTCACGACGGCCACCCTCGACTGGATCCGCCGCGAGGTGCCGGGCGTTCCGGTCGACGAGCGCCGGTTCCGCCCGAACATCCTCGTGCGTACCCCGCCCGGCACCCCGCCCTTCGTCGAGGACGAGTGGATCGGGCGCGGGGCCACCGTGGGGGACACCCTCCGTATCGAGTTCCTGCGCTCCAGCGAGCGGTGCGTGATGACCAACCAGGCCCGGCAGGACCTGCCGCACTCGCCGCTGATCCTGAGGACGATCGCCAGGGCGCACGACAACCGGCTCGACGCGCTCGCCAGGATCGTCACACCGGGAACGGCCCGGGTCGGGGACCGCGTCGTGCTCGGCTGAGAGCGCCGGCCCGCGCCCGCGCCCGCGCCCGCGCCCGCGCCCGCGCCCGGGCCCGGGCGCGACGTAGCTGGAACTGGTAGTAGTTGCCGAAGTCGACACCGGCGATGTTGAAGGCGCTGTCGTTGCTGTCGCACTTGTAGAGCTTGATCTCGGCGCCGACCGCGCCGCCGCTGGTCCAGTTGTTCAGACAGCACTGCGGCCACGCGGCGCTCTGGATCTTGAAGTGGTGGGCGCCGGCGTCGACGTGGTTCCACTTCTGGGCGTTGGTGCCGTTGCACCACCACTGCTGGACGACCTGCCCGTTGTAAGGGTTGCTCTGCGGGATGTCGAGGCAGAGACCGTCCCCGATGTTGATCGTGATGTTGTTCTGCGTGACGGCCTGGGCCGGGGCCGCGTGACCGCGAGGTGGAACCCGGACCGCCGCGATCGCCTCTTGCTGGCCGAAGGGGGGATGGACATGACGAAGACAGCGGTGTCCGTGACCGGGCGGCTGGTGGTGGCGGGGCTCCTGTGCGCCGCCCTGGCAGCGTGCGGCACCACACGGGCGGGACAGGCCGCGCCACCCGCGGGCGTACCCACGCTCGCAACGGCGGAGTGCGATCTCGACGTGCCGACGGATGAGGAGACGGGCGGGTACGCGGGTCCGCCGACGGATGAGGAGACGGGCGGGTACGCGGGTCCGCCGACGGATGAGGAGACGGGCGGGTACGCGGGTCCGCCGACGGATGAGGAGACGGGCGGGTACGCGGGTCC
This sequence comes from Streptomyces sp. NPDC030021, assembly GCF_055574035.1. Lineage (NCBI taxonomy): Bacteria > Bacillati > Actinomycetota > Actinomycetes > Kitasatosporales > Streptomycetaceae > Streptomyces > Streptomyces sp. NPDC030021. The sequence continues at coordinate 42,783 of NZ_JBVIAH010000004.1, read as the reverse complement.
GCCGACGGATCAGGAAACCGGCGGGTACGCCGGTCCGCCCACCGATCAGGAGACCGGCGGGTATGTGGGCCCGCCGACCGACGGTCAGATGGCCAACGGCGGTGGCCCCTGCGGCCCGGCGGACTGGTTCGACATGACCCGCGACTTCACCGCCTACTACGTGAAGCACCGGGCCGACGACGGGTACGCGGGCTCCGAGGTGATCAAGGAGGTCCGCGTCCGCAAGGTGCGCACGGTCGGCGAGGCGAGGATCACCTTCACCACCAGGGAAGTGGGCAAGGGCCAGGGTGATGCCGCACGCGCGATCGCCAAGGTGTTCGCCGCCTGGCGGCACGAGGTCTACGGGGACACGGGCACGGTGACGCTCCAGACCTCGACGGGGCCGCGGCTGAACATCACCGAGTCCTGGTGATCCCGGGCCACCGCGCGTCCCAGAGCGCGCAGTGGTGCTCCGCCCGGGCGTCCACCGTACGGATCCCGCCCGCCCCCGGCGCCAGCGACAGCACCGAGGCCGAAGTCCGGTCGCGCGGCCACCGCGGTGCTCCCGGCGCCGCCGGAACCCCCGTGCGGGCGAATCCGGTCCAGTAGCCGGTCATCCGGTCCGCGAGCTGCCGCTGCGGTCCCGTCAGCGGCGCGATCGTGAACAGGTAGGGCAGTTCGAAGCCGTGGGCCGCGCCGTACGGCAGGTCCGCCGGCTCCGGCTGCCCCGTGAAGTCGGGCGCGCCCCGGTCGCTGAACCGGTACGCGTACACCGGCACGTGCCGGCCCAGTGCCGCGCCGTCCCGCAGCGTCGGGCAGGCGAACGACGCATCGGTCAGTACGGTGGCCCACGCCACCGCCGGGGTGGCGAAGGCGGACACCGGATAGTCGGCCTCCACTGCACGGGCGGTCGGCGCGTCGAAGGACAGCTCCAGCCGGGCCCGGTAGGCGGCCTCGTCGGGGATCGGATACGCCGCCAGGGTCTGCGCGAGGAAGAGGCGCATCTCGTCCTGGGTGGTGCCCTGGACGACCGGCACCCGGTGGAACCGGCCGGCCTCCAGGGCCCGCCGGGGCTCCAGCGGCAGCACGCTGTTGCCGTAGGAGACCAGCGAGAAGCGCTGCATCAGTTCGGCGGTGGCCAGGGCGTCGGTGTCCAGTCCGCGCAGGCAGTCCAGCACCGCGCCGGGCCGGCCGCAGCCGAGCCGGGCCGCCGCCAGGGCGCCGTCCGCGACCGTGCGCCGCTCCGGCACGAAGGGCTCGTACGTGCCGAGGCCGGGCAGCAGGGACCACGGCGGCGCCGTGGTCGAGCACGATCCGCTCTGCACGATCGCCCGGTGGAACAGGCCCGCCGAGGCCGGGGAGGTGAGGTGCGCGCAGACGCTGAGGGCTCCCGCCGATTCGCCGAAGACGGTGACGTTGCCCGGGTCCCCGCCGAAGCGCGCCGCGTTCGCCCGCACCCAGCGCAGCGCCGCCCGCTGGTCCGCGAGGGCGAAACCGGGCGCCCCGCCGAGCTCCGGATGGCCGAACAGGCCGAAGACGCCGAGCCGGTAGTTCACGGTCACGACCACGACGCCGCCCTGCGTGGCCAGCCGGTCGGGCCGGTACGCGTCGCCCGCGCCGCTGAAGAAGCCGCCGCCGTGGAACCAGACCATGACGGGCCGCGGCCCGCCTCGGGCGGTGCGGCCCGCCGGAGCCGTGACGTTGAGGTACAGGCAGTCCTCCGAGCCGGTCGGCCCGGCCGGCCAGCTCGCGGGCAGTTGCACGCAGCGCGAACCGGGCGCCCCGGCATCGCGTACGCCCTTCCAGCGCGGCGCCGGCTCCGGCAGCCGCCAGCGCAGCGGACCGGTCGGGGGAGCGGCGAAGGGGATCCCCTCGAACGTGTCGTACGCGCCGTGCCCGAGGCCCCGCACCGGACCCCGGTCGGTGTCCACGGCGGGCCGGTCCGGACCGGGCGCGGCGCCCAGCAGCAGCAACACGACGGGCAGCAGCAGGGCCCAGCGGCGACGGAACCGGCGAAAGTCGGTCACGGCCGACGCCCTTTCCCCTTCGGAGCCCGGGTGGAGACCCCCGTTTTGCCCGCCCCGAATGGCGCAGTGAGCGGAAGTGACACTCAATGTAACAAAGCGTGCGCTTCCCATGACGCACGATGACCGGCGCGCGATTGCGTAGACCCGCGCGTCGGCGAACGGAGCTTTCCATGAATGACCCCATACCCCTCGCGGCGGAACAGCACGAAGACCGCCACGGGGCCCCCGACCCCATAGCACCGGACGAGCCGGCCACGCCGCCCATGCGGACCCTGCTGGAGACGGCGGCCACCTGCCGTCCGGTCGAGGAGGTCACCGCACTCGTAAGCCTCCTGAAGGAGGGCGGTCCGCTGCCCGACGCCGGACACGACGCGCTGGGCACGGCCGCCGTGACCCGACCGGTGCAGGACGTACGACGGATGGTCGCCCTCCTGGGCGAGTCGCCGCACGAGGTGGCCGAGGCGGACCTCACGCTGCGCGCCGCCGCCGTCGGACGGTCCATCGAGGACGTCGCCCTGCTGGTGACCGTCCTCGGCAAGGAGGACGCGGCCGAGGCGGAGCGCCGGGGCCGTGCCGGGTCCGCCGGTCCGGCCGACCCGTACGCCGCCCCGTCCGACCCGCACGCGGAGCCCTCCGCCGAGCCTTGCGCGGAGCCGTGCGAGGAGAGGTACGAGGAGCCGTACGAGCCGCAGCCGCGGTACCCGGAGCTGTACGACGCCCCGTACCCGGAGCCGCCCCGGCGCACCGCTCCGCTGGACCCGCCCGCCGCGTCCCGCGCGCGGGCGCTGCGCCGCGTCCTGCGCTGGCCCGTGGCGATCGCCCTGCTGGTCAGCGGGGCCCTGCACCTGCCGAACGACCTGACGGCCCTGCGGTACGCGGCTCCCGTCGACTACCTGCCCCTCCTCGTCACCGTGCTCTGCCTGGTGAGCGGCGCGCTGGTGGCGCTCCGGGACACCACGGCCGTGTGGCGGGCGGGCGCGGCCACCGCGCTCGGCGTGGTCGCCCTGCACGTGCTGGGCGGATCGCTGGGGTACGACCCGCTGGCGGGCGCGGTGGGCGGCACCCTGGCCTGGGCCGATGTCACCGTCGTGCTGTGCGCGGCGGTCGGCGCGGTCCTCGCCGGCCTGGCCCTGAGGAACCGCCGGGAGCCCTCGGCCTGAGCGGCCGCGGGCTCCACCGGAGCGGCACCCCGCGCCCCGTGCGCGGGGTGCCGCTCCGTTCGCGGTCGGGCGCGATCCTTCGCTGTCGTTCCCTGCCGTTCGCTGCCGTTCGCGGTCGGCGCGGTCACGCGAGCAGGTTCACCGCCCGGGTGAACACGCGGGGGAGCCGGGCGGCCAGCGGGACGATCCGTGGCGCGAGCCGCGGCTGGTGACGGGCCCACAGCAGGGACGCGGTGAGCGTGCGGTAGCTGCGCGACAGGTCCCGCCAGGCCTGCTCGTAGGCCTGCGGACGCCCCGCCCGGACGCACCGCACCAGCTCGCCCGCCGCCGTCACGGCCAGGGTGAGTCCCTCACCGGTCAGCGCGTCCACGTACCCGGCCGCGTCCCCCACGAACAGCACGCGCCCCGCCACCCGTACGCGGGCTCCCTGGCGCAGCGGCCCGGCCCCGCGCACCGGCGTTCCCGCCGCCGCGGCCAGGCGCGCCGACAGCACCGGGAAGCGGGCCAGCTGTACGTCGAACGGGGCCTGGTCGGAGGTCAGGACGGCCACGCCGATCCGGTCGGGAGCCAGCGGGGTGACGTAGGCCTCGCACCGCGCCGACCAGTGCACCTCGACGAGGTCGCTCCACGGTTCGACGGCGTAGTGGCGGCGCAGCCCGTAGCGTGCCGGGCGGCGGGGCGCGAGCGGCGCCGACAGGCCGAGCCCGCGCCGGACGGGGGAGTGCAGGCCGTCCGCAGCCACCAGGTAGCGGGCGGTGAGCCCGGCCGCGCCGACCTGGTGGACGTCCTGGCGCACCTGGCCGACGCGCCCGGGGAGCACCCGTACGCCGAGCCGCGCGGCGCGCTCGGCCAGCGCGGCCTGAAGTTCCGTGCGCCGGGCGCCGAGCCCCGGGCCGGACCGGAAGAGCCCCTCGGCGCGGTGGCCGCTCTCGGCGTCGACGTAGCGGATGCCGCGGAACGGCTGCCCGGCCACGGTGACGCCCAGCTCCCGGAGGCGGCGTACGCCCCCCGGCATCAGGCCCTCCCCGCAGGCCTTGTCGATGGGGGTGGGCCTCGGTTCCACGACCACCACCTCAAGGCCGGCGAGCGCGCCGTGGATGGCGGTGGCCAGTCCGGCCGGGCCGCCGCCCGCGATCAGCAGATCGATCACGAGGCGGCGCCCGCCGAGTGGACGGAGGCGGGCGCCCGCAGCCGGCCGCCGTCGGTGAGGGCGGCGTCCTCGCAGCCGATCCGTACGCGCAGCAGCACCAGATTGAGCACGGTGAAGCCGAGCGCCGTCATCCACGCGCTGTGCACCAGCGGCAGCGCGACGCCCTCCGCGACCACCGCCACGTAGTTGGGGTGGCGAAGCAGCCGGTACGGTCCCGCCTCCACCAGCGGCAGCCCGGGAACGACCAGCACCCGGGTGTTCCAGCGCTTCCCGAGGGTGGCGATGCACCACCAGCGAAGGCTCTGGGCGGCCACGGCACAGGCGAGGGCCGACCAGCCGAGCAGGGGGATGAACGGCCGCCCCGTCACCCAGGGTTCCACCACGCAGCCCACGAGCAGCGCGGTGTGCAGGGCGACCATGGCCGGGTAGTGGCCGCGGCCGTACTCGCGGCCGCCGCGGGCCAGGCTCCACGCGGTGTGGCGGCGGGCCGTGATCAGCTCGGCGAGCCGCTCGGCGGCGACGAGCCCGATCAGCAGCAGGTACAGGGTCAGGGAGGTGGGGGCGGTCAGGGCGGCGTTCGAGATCATCGGGGTCACCAGCGCAGGAGGACGAGTTCGGAGGCGAAGCCCGGACCGAGGCCGAGCATCAGCCCGACCGATCCGGGCGGGGGCGGTCCCGCGCTCTGGACGCCGTCCAGGATGTGCAGGACCGAGGCGGAGGAGAGGTTGCCCACGGCCGCGAGCGAGCGCCGGCTCGCGGCGAAGGCCGATTCCGGCAGCGCGAGGGCGTCCGAGAGCGTGTCGAGGATCTTCGGGCCGCCGGGATGGCAGATCCACGCGTCGACGTCCGCGGGCTTGAGGTCGTGCGCGGCGAGGAAGGACTCGACCTCCTCGGCCACGTGCAGCCTGACCAGGTCCGGGAGTTCGCGGCCCAGCACCATGCGCATCCCCCAGTGGCCGATGTCCCAGCCGAGGAGGTGCTCGGTGCCCGGGTACAGGCGGCTGCGGGCGGCGACCACCTCGGGTCCGGCGCCGGTGGCGTGCAGGGGATGGTCGCGGCCCACCGCCACCAGGGCGCCCGCGCCGTCGCCGAACAGGGCTCCGGCCACCAGGTTCGCCATCGAGGCGTCGGTGGACTGGAGGGTGAGCGAGCAGAGCTCGGTGGACAGCAGCAGGGCCGCGTGGCCGCTGCGGCCCGCCAGATGGTCGTGGACATGGCCCACTCCGGCGGCGCCGGCCGCGCAGCCGAGGCCGAAGAGCGGTACCCGCCGTACGTCGGGACGCAGGCCCGCGCGGGTGGCGAGACGGGCCTCCAGCGAGGGCGTCGCGAGCCCGGTCACCGTGGTCGACATGACCAGGTCGACCTCCTGGGCCGCCAGGCCGGCGTCGGAGAGGGCGAGTTCGAGGGCCCGGGTGCCGAGCTCCAGGGCCGTCTCGATGAAGAGGGCGTTCGTCGCGCCGAAGTCGTTCCCCGGACCGTACCGCTCCAGCGGCAGCGCGAGATGTCGGCTGTCCACACGCACCGAGCCGTGGACGCGGCGCAGCAGGGCGGTGTCGGAGCCCGGTGGCAGGAAGCGGGCGAGCGCTTCCGTGATCTCGGACTGGGGGTGGCGATGGGGCGGGAACACGCTGCGCACTGCCAGAACACGTGTCATTCGTTCACCATAGAAAACAACTGACACATCGTTATGAATCAGGCGAACCGGGCGCGGCGCCGCGTAGCGTGTCGCCGTGCCCGCGCGAACCACGCAGACCCGCGAGAACACCGGAGTCACCGGGACCGCAGCGCCCGGCGCCGGCCCCGGCCCCGGCGCCGTACGCGGCCTGGCCGCCGCGTGCCACCCGCTGCCCGCGGCCGCCGTGACGCTCTTCGCCGCCGCCCTGACGGCCGCCGCGGGGCAGGGCCCGGCACGGGCGGCCGTCACCGTGGGCGCGGTGGCCGCCGGACAGCTGTCGGTGGGGTGGTGCAACGACCGGGCCGACCTGCGGCGCGACCTGGCCACGGGCCGACGGGACAAACCGCTCGTCGCCGGTACGGTCACGGCCGCTGCCGTGACCCTGGCCGCGGCCGTGTCGCTGCTGCTCTGCGTCCCGCTGTCCCTGGCCGGCGGAGCGCTCGCCGGCACCGCACACCTCGTCGGCGTGGCGGCCGCCTGGGCCTACAACCTCCGGCTGAAGAGCACGGCCGCCTCCTGGGTCCCGTACGCCCTGGCCTTCGGCCTGCTGCCCGCCTTCGTCACCCTGGGCCTGCCCGGCGCCCCCTGGCCGCCCCCCTGGCTCACGGCCGCCGCGGGCCTCCTCGGCGCGGGCGCGCACTTCGCCAATGTGCTGCCCGACATCGAGGACGACCTGGCCACCGGAGTGACGGGGCTGCCGCAGCGGCTGGGCCTGCGGGTCTCGGCCGCCCTGGCCGGGCTGCTCGTCCTCGGCTCGACCGCCACCCTGGTCGTCGGACCACCGGGGCGGGTGACGGCGTACGGCTGGACGCTGCTCGCCGCGACCACGACGGGACTGCTCCTCGCGGCCCGCCGGCCCGCCGGAAGGCTTCCGTTCCTCGCCACGATGGCGGTGGCCGGAGCCGATGTGATCCTGCTGGTCGTCGAACTCCGCCCGTGAAGCCGCCCCGGACGCCCGCCCGGGACCCGGGGAGACGGCCTACGGGGTGCCGGGAAGCCGGACCGTGACGAGGAGACCGGGCCAGCACGGCGCCGGCGGCGTTGACCAGGACGTCGTCCACGGAGGACACCCGATCCAGCCGCAGGACGTCGAAGCAGCCGTGCCACCGCCCGGCCATGCACGCCGGAGCGGACATCGGGAGCGGCCGCCGTACGACGTAGGCGGCGCCCGCCAGGCCGAGGACCGCCGGGCCGAAGAGCACGATCGCGCGCGTGCGGCGGGGCGGTCCGGACAGGGGTGCGTCGTGGTTCATGCCGACATTGCAGGCGGAGGGACGTTGCGGTGGCGTACGAGGTTTTCGATACGCCCGCGATACGCGACATGCGGTACCTGCTCGGCCGCGGACCCCGACGGGAGTCCGTCAGGGCATCTCCCGGGTGCGGGTCCAGGCCAGGAGCGCGTCCGCCGGCCAGGTGTTGATGACGCGCCCGGCCGGAACCTCGCACTCCACGGCCCTTTCGCAGCCGACGATCTGCCAGTCCAGCTGGCCCGGGGCGTGCGCGTCCGTGTCGATCGCGAAGAAGGTGCCGGCCGCTACGGCGAGGCGCAGCAGCCGCCGGGGCGGGTCCAGCCGCTCGGGCCGGCTGTTGATCTCCACGGCGGTACCGCTCTGTGCGCAGGCCGCGAAGACCGCCTCGGCGTCGAACCGCGACTCCGGCCGGGTCCGGCCGGTGACCAGCCGCCCCGTGCAGTGGCCCAGCACGTCCATCAGCGGGTTGCGCACGGCCGCCAGCAGCCGCCGGGTCATCGCCGGCGAGTCCATCCGCAGCTTCGAGTGCACCGAGCCGACGACCAGGTCGAGCTGTTCCAGCAGCTCCGGCTCCTGGTCCAGGGCCCCGTCGTCGAGGATGTCGCACTCGATTCCGGTGAGCAGCCGGAAGGGCGCCCAGGTGTCGTTGAGCTCGGCCACCACCCGCAACTGCTCGCGCAGCCGCTCCGGGGAGAGCCCCCGCGCTACGGTCAGGCGTGGCGAGTGGTCGGTCAGTACGGCCCAGTCATGGCCCAGCGCGGCCGCAGCCCGCCCCATCGCCTCGATCGGACTGCCGCCGTCGGACCAGTCGGAGTGCACGTGGCAGTCCCCGCGGAGAGCCTCCCGCAGCGCGGTGGCGGCGGGCGTGACCGGCGGCCCTTCGGGGAGCGCGGCGATCTCGTCCTCCAGCGCCTGCAGATAGGCCGGGACGGCGCCGCCGTGTGCCTCCCGTACGACCTGGGCCGTTTTGGGGCCGATGCCCGTCACGGCCTCCAGGGAGCCGGCGGCGACCCGCTCCGCCACCTCGCTCTCGCCCATCCGCGTGACCGCGGCCGCCGCGGACCGGAAGGCGCGCACCCGGTACGTGGGGGCCTGCGCACGCTCCAGCAGGAAGGCGATCCGGTCCAGCGCCGCAACCGGGTCCATCGCGCACCTCCTGCCCGCTGCCCCACCGCCCCGCCACCCGCCTCCCGGACCCAGTGTCCGGTGCGGGAGGCCGCTACGCCTCTCCGGCCTCCCGGGGCACGGCGGCGTCGAGGGCGGCGGTGAGGCGGTTCAGCCGGGCCTGGAGGTCGAGGACCTCGGTGAGCTCGAAGCCGGTCGCGGCCGCGATCCGCCGGGGCACCTCCACCGCGCGGACGCGCAGCGCGGCGCCCTCCTCGGTCAGGTGGGCGTGCACGGACCGCTCGTCCTCGGTGCTGCGCTCGCGGCGTACCAGTCCCGCCGCCTCCAGCCGCTTGAGCAGCGGAGACAGCGTTCCGGAGTCCAGCCGCAGGTGCTGCCCGATCTCCTTGACCGGCATCTCGCCGTGCTCCCACAGCACCAGCATCACCAGGTACTGGGGGTAGGTGAGCCCCAGATCCTTGAGGACGACGCGGTAGAGGCCGCCGAAGGCGCGGCTCGCCGCGTTCAGCGCGAAGCAGATCTGGCCGTCGAGGCGCAGGAAGTCCTGGTCGGCGTGGGTCGCGGTGGGCTGCTCGGTCATGACGCCCAGTGTACCCGGGGCAGACTTGCGAGGCATTGAATTGTGCACAACTGAATTGTGTGCTCTAGTGGTGGAGCGCGGCCGACCACCGGCCGCCACCACGGTTCATTTCTGCGAGAGGACCTCTCATGGACGCGCTCTACACCGCTGTCGCCACCGCCAACGGCCGCGAGGGCCGTACCGTCAGCTCCGACGGTCAGATCGACCTCGCCCTCGCGATGCCCCCGGCGCTCGGCGGCAACGGGCAGGGCACCAACCCCGAGCAGCTCTTCGCGGCCGGCTACGCCGCGTGCTTCGCCAGCGCGCTCGGTCTGGTGGGCCGCCAGGCCAAGGCCGACACCAGCGAGGTCTCGGTCACCGCGGAGGTCTCCATCGGCAAGGACGGCGCCGGCTTCGGCCTCGGCGTCACCCTGCGCGTCGAGCTCCCGGAGTCCCTGGCCGGCGAGACGGGCGCCCTGCTGGTCAAGCAGGCCCACGAAGTCTGCCCGTACTCCCGCGCCACCCGCGGCAACATCGACGTGGACCTCGTGATCGAGTAAAGATGCCGGACACCTGGCGGGCGGCCACCATGGAAGGGCATTCACTTCCACGGGGCCGCACGCCAGGAGGCGTCAGTGGCGCACACCTACGCAACGGACGTCCTGGTCGCCGGCGCCGGCCCGGTCGGGCTGACCGCCGCCGCGGAGCTCCGCAGACGGGGTGTCACCTGCCGGATCGTCGACCGGCTGCCGGCCAGGCTGCCGTTCGCGAAAGCCGTCGGCATCCAGCCGCGCACGCTGGAGGTATGGGACCGCATGGGGGTGGTCCGCGCCGCGCTGGAGGCGGCCGTCCCGATGCGGGGGCAGTTCCTCTACGTCAACGGCGTCGAGAAGGCCCGCACCGAGCTCTCCCTGCCGCCCGAAGTGCCCTACGGATTCGCGGCGCTGCCGCAGTACGAGACCGAGCGCATCCTGGACGAGTTCCTGGGCCGCTTCGGAACGGCCGTCGAACGAGGCACCGAACTCGTGTCGTTCACCCAGGACGCCGACGGGGTGACCTGCCGGCTGCAGACTCCGTCCGGGGCGGAGGAAGAGCTGCGCACCCGGTACCTGGTGGGCTGCGACGGCGCGCACAGTATCGTCCGCAAAGGGCTCGGCCTCACCTTCGAGGGCGGGGCCTTCGCCGAGGAGTACATGCTCGCCGACGTACGCGTCGACTGGGACCTGCCGCCCGGGTACAACCTGCGCGCCATGCACCTGAACGACGACGGCGCGGTCGACGACGTGCTCGTCTGCATCCCGCTGCCCGGCCGGGGCCGGTACCGGATGTCGATGATGGTGCCGCCCGAACTCTCCGCCGCACGGCAGGACGCGACCGCCTCCGACGGCATCACCCATGGCCTGCAGAGCGGCCGGGGACCCGGACTCGCCGACATCCAGACTGTCCTGGACCGGCTCTCACCGCAGCCGACCACCGCCTTCGACATCCGCTGGACCTCGGTGTTCCGCATCAGCCACCGGATCGTGGACCGCTACGGCGACGGCCGGGTCTTCGTCGCCGGGGACGCGGCCCACATCCACCCGCCGACCGGCGCCCAGGGCATGAACACCGGCATCCAGGACGCCTGGAACCTGGCCTGGAAGCTTGCCCTGGCCTGCGCGGGCGCGGCCCACCCCGGCCTGCTCGCCGGCTACGACGCCGAGCGCCGGCCCGTCGGCGAGGAAGTCGTCGGCCGCACCGTACGGCACGCCGTCGAGGGAATGGAGAACGACCCCGACGACCCGGCGACGGTGATGATGCGCGAGGCCCAACTCCTCGTCGGCTACCGGGGAAGCCCGACCGTGGACCCGGCCGGCGAGGGCCGGGGCCCCCGGCCCGGCGACCGGGCACCCGACTGCGCGGGCCTCACCGGGCCCGGCACCGCCTACCCGATGCGCCTGTACGACGTCCTGCGCGAGCGGGACCACGTACTGCTGCTCTACGGAGCCGCGTTCGGCCCCGGGTCCGCAACCGGGTCGGGCCTCGACGCACTCGTCCGGACGGCCCGGGAGTCCTCGGGCGGCCGGATGGAGGTCCGCCTGGTCCTCGCGGCGGAAGCGGCCGCCGACGCCGACGCGCACGCCGTCATCGAGGCCGACGGGACGACCCTGCCGGTCTACGCCGACACCCGGGGCGAGTTCGCCCGCCTCTACGCGGCCGAGGAGCCCACGGCCTTCGTGATCCGACCGGACGGATACCTCGGCGCCCGGCTCCCGCTCTCCCCACCCGACCCGCATCAGCTGGCCGCCCACCTCGCGGCCGTCTTCGCCGCGCCCCCGCCGAACTGATCCGTCAGGCCTGGGCACCGGCCCGGGCGGCCTCGCGGCGCTGTCGCTTGCCCAGCGGGGCCAGCGACATGTCCTGGGCCTGCGACCTCAGCTGCTTGAAGCCGTACCCGCGCTCGTCCAGCCAGCTCTCCGCCGCCAGCTCCGCCCGGGCCGTCGCGTCGAGGATGTCCTCCTCGGCCTCACCCGTGTCCACGAAGCGGAAGGTGAAGAAGGGGCGGGCCGCGAGGTCGTACGTGAGGTGCCCCTCGGCGGTGAACTCCGCACGCAGCATGTCGTGCTCGGGCGCGGCTGCGAGTAGCTCGGCCGTCTGGTCGTCGGTCAGACCGTCGAACGAGCCGCGGACGGTGATACGGAAGGTACGGGTAGCACTCATCCCCGGAGCGTAGATCGGCTACCGCGCCCCCTGCATCCGGATATCCGCCGGTCCGCCCGCCCGCCACCTCGCGGACGGCCGCGCGCAGGACCGCGCGGGGCCGCGGACACCGCACGGACACCCCGAAAGCCCCGGCCGGGAGCCCGTTTTGGATTGCCGGACGATCCTCAATACGATCCGGCGATGATCACAAGAAAACGGCTTGCGGTCGGGGCGTGCGGCCTGCTCGCCGCCCTGGCCGTCGGGCTCTTCCCGGCGAGCGCCACCGCCGCCGACGAACCGACGGCGAAGGAACCCCCCAAGGTCGACCTCGTCCTCGACGTGAGCGGCTCCATGCGGGCCAACGACATCGACGGACAGACCCGCATGGCCGCGGCCAAGCAGGCCTTCAACGAGGTCATCGACGCGGTCCCGGCCGAGGTACGCCTCGGCATACGGACCCTGGGGGCCAACTACCCGGGGGACGACCGGGCCCTCGGCTGCAAGGACACCAAGCAGCTCTACGCGGTCGGCCCCCTCGACCGGACCGAGGCGAAGACCGCGGTGGCGACCCTCGCCCCCACCGGCTGGACGCCGATCGGCCCGGCCCTGCTCGGCGCGGCCCAGGACCTGGAGGGCGGCAACGGATCCAAGCGGATCGTGCTCATCACGGACGGCGAGGACACCTGCGCCCCGCTCGACCCGTGCGAAGTGGCGCGCGACATCGCCGCCAAGGGCATCCACCTGGTCATCGACACCCTCGGCCTGGTCCCGGACGCCAAGACCCGGGCCCAGCTGACCTGCATCGCCGAGGCCACCGGTGGCACCTACACCTCGGTGCAGCACAAGGCGGACCTCTCCGGCAGAGTGAAACAACTCGTCGACCGGGCCGCGGACCCGGTCGTCAACCCGGTGGCTACCGAGGGCGCGAAGCAGTGCGAGGGCGCCCCCCAGCTGAAGGCCGGCCTCTACAGCGACCGCGAGACCTTCGGCGAACACCGCTGGTACCGGGTCGACGTCCTCCCGGGGCAGGAACTGCGCGCCTCGGTCAGCATCGGCGCCGACCGCGCCGTCAACAACGACTACGGCGTCCTGCTGCGCGCCACCACCGTCCACGGGCGCGAGATCGTGCGCGGCTCGGAGGCGGGTGACGGGCGTACCGACGTCCTCTCGACCGGCCTGCGCTACCCGAAGGCCGAGATCGACGGCCAGGACTCGGACGCCAAGCCCGTGCCGGAGACCGTCTGCCTCCAGGTGAGCAACTCCTTCTCCGCTCCCGCCTCCGTCAAGACGACCCCGGGCATGCCCGTCGAGCTGACCATCGACCTGGTGGACGGACCCGACGAGGCCTCCGACGTCGCCGCGTTCGGCCTCGGGCGGGGCTGGTGGCTGCTGGCCGTGCTGGCGCTCGCCGGGCTGCTGGCCGGTCTGGTGTGGGGATGGACCTCCCGCTGGCACATCTCCGTCTGGAGGACCAACTGATGCGTAGAGTAGGCACACTGACCGCGTCCCTGCTGGCCGCGGCCGCTGCCCTCACGGTGGCGGGTACGGCCGTGGGCACGGCCGTCGCGGACACGCCCTCGCCGAGCACCAGCACGAGTGCGAGCGCGAGCCCGGGCGGGGGCGGGTCCAACGCCGAATCCGCCCCGACCGAGGCCGGCACCAGCTTCCGCACCGCAGCGGCGTTCCGCCCTGGTCAGAAGGCCACGGCCGGCGCGTCCAGCGGCGACTACCTCTACTGGGTGGTGCCGATCGACGCGCAGCAGCGCGCCACGGTGAAGGCCGCCGTCACCCTGCCCGATGCGGCGGCCCGGCACGGCTCCTCGACCTGGCAGCTCGACGTGTACGACGGACTGCGCCGCCGGCAGGCCTGCACCTACGGCACGCAGACCGCGGCCGCGGCGAAGGAAGCCGCCACGGTCGAACTGTCCTGCACCCTGCGCACCGTACGCGCCGGCGCCGAGCCGTGGGCCAACGATCCGCTGCCGGGCAGCTACTACGTACGCCTGACGGTCGTCGACCAGCCGGACGAGGACAAGGGCCTGCCGGTGCGCGCGGCCGTCGAGGCCGAGGTGAAGGAGACCGGCGGCGTTCAGGCCGTGGACGGCGCCCTCTCCACCCCGCTGGTCGCGGGCACCGTGACCGCCACCCTGCGCGAGCCGGAGGACGGCTGGTCCGGCGGCTGGTGGACGGACCGCTGGATCTGGACCGCCGCGGGCGGCGTGCTCGCCGCCCTCGGGGGCATCCTCGGGTACTCCCTGACGCGCGGCGCGGGCCGCCCGTCCAGGGTCCCGCCGGGCGCCTGAGAAACGGGGAGGCCGTGGCCCGCGGGCCACGGCCTCCCCTCACTCGTCCGCGATTCAGCGGCCGCGGGTGAGCCGGGTCCCGAACGAGGGCTCGGCCAGCGCGCCCTTGACCGCGACGGGCACGCTCTTGGCCCCCTCCCCGTTGCCGACCGTCAGCACGGCCACCTCGGAACCGGCCTTCGCGGTGTGCGGGAGCGGTCCGGCATCGGAGGTGCGGGCGAGGGACAGCTTCAGCTTCTGTCCCGGGACGCCGATCACGTTCAGGTCCTTGGTGGCCACCAGCGGCGTACGGCCGCCGAGCCCGTCGTCCACATGGCCCACGACGTCGCCCTTGCGGATCACCGGGGCCGACGCGAGCGCCGTCCGTACCCCCTCGATGATCGTCTTGCTGTTCGCCAGCACCAGCTTCAGGCTGTTCGCTCCGTCCTCGTCCGGCCCGTCCACATGCTGGTCCATCAACGTGCCGAGGATCAACTGGTCCTTGCCATCGATCGACTTGTAGGCCGCCCACATCAGGGCCCCGCCGGCGGGCGTGCTGGAACCGGTCTTGATCCCCCGGATGCTGAGCCCCTGGGAGGTGAGCAGGATGTTGTTGTTCTCGAGCCGCGTGGACAACCCCTTGATGCTGGCGTTCGGGAGCGCGACGATTGAGCGGAACACCTCGTCCTTCATGACGGCCTCGGCGAGCTTCAGCTGATCGGCGGCGGTGCTGACGGTGCCCGAGTCCAGACCGCTGGGGTCCGTGTACGTGGTGTTCGTCATCCCGAGCTCCTTGGCGGCGGCGTTCATCTTCGCGACGAACGCGGCCTCGGAGTCGGTGCCGGTGTCCCAGCGCGCCAGCAGGCGCGCGGCGTTGTTGCCCGAGGGGATCATGAGCATCTTGAGCACGTCCTGCTGGCTGAACTTCTGCCCGACGGTCAGACCCTCGACGCGGGACTCGTGGTCGGAGTTGCCGTCCGCCACGGTCTTCGCGTCGATCGTGATGTCCGGACCCGGGTCGGCCTTGCGCAGCGGGTGGCCCTTGAGGATCACGTAGGCCGTCATCACCTTGGCGACGCTGGCCGTCGGGACGGGCTTCTGCTCGCCGAACGTGCCGATGTCGCCGGAGCCAGAGATGCGAACGGCGCCCTGGCCCTTGGCGGGCCACGGGACGGAGAACTGCCCGTCGATGGTGCGGTCGGTCTCGGCGGCGACGAGCTGCGGGGCGGGCAGGGGGCGCAGCAGCTGGGCGCCGGCCCCGGCGCCCACGAGGAGCAGCAGGATCGGCGTCCATATCTTGACGCGGCGCAGCGCGGTCCGGCGCGGGGTCTCCGCCGGGGCAGGGGTGTTGGTGAGCTCGGCCAGCAGATCGAGCGGAGGCAGGGGAGCGGCGGGAGTCGGCGCGGCGACCTTGGCTTCGGCGGGCCGCGGCTGAGCCCGCGGCGCGACGGGGGCGGGCAGGTCGACGTCCTTGAGCGCGACGAACTGGCTCGTCCGCTCGGGGTCCGGCTCCACCTCCCGAGCCCAGGAGGGAGCCTTCCGCGGGGCGTCCGGTTCGGCGGGCTTCTTCTTGGGCAGGACGATGAGCATCGTCTCGTCGGACGGGGCTTCGCCCCCGGTCCCGGCCTCGTGCGCCTTCGTCTCGGCTTCGCCAGCGGCCCGCCACTCGTCGGCCTCGGGCCCGGCGCCGGCCTGGTCCTGTGCGACGGGTTCGCCGTCGCCGTCGCTACCGCCGGTGTCAGCTTCGCCCTCGGAGTCGGCCCCCGCTTCCGCATCCGCCTCGGAGCGGTCCGTGACGTCCGGCTCGGGGTGGGCTTCGCCGAGGGATCCGGCATCGGCTTCGCCTGCGTGCTCGGCCTCGGCCTCCGGCTCGGAGGACCCGGGCTCGGACTCGGCCTCGTGGTCGGCTTCCGCCTCGGGTGCGGTGTCCGTTTCGGTGCGGGCTTCGCCCGGGAGTTCGGCGTCGGTTTCGCCCTCGGGTTCGGCTTCCGTGCTGGTGTCGGCTTCGCCCGCGCGCTCCGGCTCGGCTTCCGCCTTGGGCTCGGCCTTGGGTTCGGCTGCGGCCTTGAGATCGGCGTCCGTCTCGGGGTGGGGCTCGCCGGGGAGTTCGGTGTCGGCTTCGCCCGCGCGCTCGGACTCAGCCTCCGCCTCGGCTTCGCCTGCGTGCTCGGCCTCGGCCTCCGGCTCGGAGGACCCCGGCTCGGACTCGGCCTCGTGGTCGGCTTCCGCCTCGGGTGCGGTGTCCGTGTCGGTGCGGGCTTCGCCGGGGAGTTCGGTGTCGGCTTCGCCCGCGCGCTCGGACTCAGCCTCCGCCTCGGCTTCGCCTGCGTGCTCCGCCTCGGCCTCCGACTCGGAGGACCCCGGCTCGGACTCGGCCTCGTGGTCGGCTTCCGCCTCGGGTGCGGTGTCCGTGTCGGTGCGGGCTTCGCCCGGGAGTTCGGCGTCGGCTTCGCCCGCACGGTCGGACTCGGCTGCGGCCTCCGCCTTGGAGGACCCGGGCTCGGCCTCGCCCGGGGAGTCGGATTCGGGCTCGGCGTCGGCCTCGCCCTGCGGCTCGGTCTGGGGGGCGGCTTCGCCCCCGGGCTCCGCGTCCGCCTCGGCGACGGCGTCGCCCTCCGGCTCCGCCCGGCCCTCGCTCTCGGCGCCGGCTTCGGCCTCCGCCGTCGCCTTGGGCTCCCCCTCCAGGACGGTGGTCTCTGCCTCGATCTCCGGGTCGTCCGAGGAACCGCCCGCCACCGTTACCGCCTTCATCCCAGCCCCGCCTTGCTGCTCACATCATGCCGATACGACCGGCGAGGCCCCAGAGGGCCTCGCCGCACTGCCAGATGCCCCCGGTACCCCACCCGTTCCATCCGCTGGATCTTGTGACCGTTCGGTCATATTCGCTGAGTACGCCTACTCATGACCCCGCCCGCCCCACCGGCCGACCATGGGACACATCGCACCGCACCACCACCTCACCGTCCGAACGGGGTCGTCCATGCTCAGCCGAATCGCCGCCGCCCTCGTACCCGCCTTCGGGCGGCTGACCGTCACCGCCGACCCCGGGGACCGCCCCGCCCCCGGCGCCATCCTGGTCGCCAACCACACCTCCCTCGCCGACCCGGCCGTCGTGGTCGCCGCACTGCGCCGGTACGGGATCGAGCCGGTCATCCTGGCCACCAGCGGCCTCTGGCGGGTACCGCTGCTCGGCTCCGCGCTCCGCCGCGAAGGCCACATCGCCGTCCACCGCGGAACCGCCCGCGCCGCCGACTCCCTCGATGCGGCGGCCGTCGCCCTCGCCTCGGGCCGCAGCGTGCTGCTCTACGGCGAAGGCCGGCTGCCCGTGTGCCGCGACGCGGGGGAGACGGCCCCCGGCCCCTTCCGTAGCGGCCTGGCCCGGCTCGCCGCCGCGACGGGCGCCCCGGTCGTGCCCGTCGGCCAGGCGGGTGCCCGCCGCCTCTGCTCCGGGAGCGGCGCCAAGCAGCTCGTCGGCGTCTTCACCGCCCCGCTGCGCAGGCCCTGCTTCCACGTTCACATCGGCTCGCCGCTGCACCTGCCCGACCGGGTGCCGGAGGCTACGGACCGGGCCCGCGAGGCGGTCACGGCCGCCTGGCGCACCGCGGCGTCCGCCCTTGGCGAGGCTGCTCGGGCGTCGGCCTGAGGCCGGCTCCGCGGAGGCGCGCCGTGGCACTGCGCGCTGCCTCGGAGGAAGAAGTTCGGCCCCTCGGACCGTGTCGCCGAGCCCGTCACCGGTCACGGCATGCGACCGTCTCCGCATGACCGAAGGCTCGACACCACACATCTCCTCGGCGCGGATCACCGTACTGGGGGTGCAACCCGGAAACCCGCCCTTCCGCATCGTGGAGGTCGACGGCGAGTTCGTCGGCAGGGCGACGTCGATGACGGACGTGCTCCTGATCGCCGCGGAGGCCGGGATCACGATCCACGACCTCGACGACCTCGAGGTGGTCCGGTGGCTCAGTGGCGGCAAGTTCACCTGGACGATTCCGAGCTAGGCACGGCACTCAGCGGGTGCTGTGCCCGAGGACCACATGGGCCGTGACCTCACCGTCGGCGTCCGTGTCGATGACGGACACCACCACCGGGCTGCTGCCCGTGGGTCCGCCCCCCGTGGCGCGCAGCCGGTAGCGCTCGGTGCGGACGGCCTCGCGGGCGAGCGGTGTGCCACCCGAGAACAGGGACGGCGGTTTGGCGTCGTTGGCGATACGGAAGTCGGCGGGCCGCCAGCTGCCCGAGGCCGGGTCGAAACGCTCCAGCAGGAACCCCGGCCCGACGCCCGCCCCGGCGCCGCCTTCGCCGACCAGGATCTCCATCTGGAAGGCGACCAGCACATGCCGGTACTCGGCGGAGTTGCCGTTCCGCAGGGTGACGGTGAACTCCTGCGGGGCGCCGCCCCGTACGAGGGCGAGCCGACCGCCCCGGGTGTCGACGGCGACCGTGAGCCGGGTCGGAGCCGGGGGAGGCGTCACGGGCCGGGTCACGGTCACGGCCGCGGTCGGGGTCGCCGATGCGGAGGGCCCGGGCGGCGAGGAGGCGGAGGTCGACGGCGAGGCGGAAACCGACACCGAGGCGGACACCGACGCCGACACCTCGGCGGACGGCGAAACCGAGGCCGCTGCCGGGGCCGTGCCGTTCTTGTCCCCGCACGCGGTGGCGCCCGCCAGCAGTACGGCGGTCACGGCCGCCGCGCCCAGTGCGCTGCGGGGGCCTCGGGAAACTGGCATGGGATCGGTCCTCCAGGAGGGTCGGCTTCGCCAGGAAGCTAGCAAGGCGGCGCCCCTGCCGACGAGGTCGATCACGCTTCGAGGCGGCGACGGTTCGGTCACGGTTCCCCTGGGGCCGGTCAGACGCGGAGCGTGGCGGCCAGGACGGTGACCGCGCGCCCGGTGAGGGCGGCGGCGCGGCCCGGCCCCGCCGCCGCGACGATGACCCCGCGCGCCCCGCCGCGCAGGGAAGGGGCCGCGATCGCCGCGAGGCCGGACCACAGGGACCGTACGGCGGCCTCGGGCCGGATACCCCGGGCGTCGGCGAGAACCTCGGGGACCGGAACCTCGGTTCCGGGGGCGGCCGGTAAGTCCACGGGCACGGTCAGGCGGGCTGCCACAGTTCGACCCGGTTGCCCGCAGGATCCGTGACCCAGCCGAAGCGACCGACACCTTCCATGTCCTGCGTCTCCTCGTCCACATCCGCGCCCTTGGCGCGCAGTTGCGCGAGCATCGCATCCAGGTCGCGGACCCGGAAGTTGAGCATGGTCTGCTGGGTTCGGGAGCCGAAGTAGTCGGTCTCGGACTCGAACGGCGCGAACACCGTCGGGCCGGCGCCCTGCTGCCACAGGCCGTGCTCGTCGGCGTCCAGGCCCAGGCAGTCGCGGTACCACGCACCGAGGGCCGCCGGGTCGGCCGCCCGCATGAAATACCCGCCGATTCCAAGCACACGTTCCATGCCGCCATGCTGCCAGGACGGCCACCCGGCGGGCGGGCACCACACCCACGCCCGCCCGACGCCCACGAGTCCCTCGCGGGTGAACGCGTCAGCCCAGCGGCTTCTCGAAGCTGAAGGCGGTCACGGCCATCCGCTCGCGGAAGTAGAAGCGGTGCGCGTCGGTCCGCTGGGTGCCGGATTCCAGCGTGAGAGCGGTGCAGCCGGCGGCCAGGGCGTGCTGCTCCAAGTGCGCGAGCAGCTCGTGGCCCACGCCGGTGGAACGGGTGGCCGCGGCGGTCACCAGGTCGTCGACGTAGAGCGAGCGGAGCGCCGAGGTGTTGACGACGATCCGCCAGCCGGCCGCGCCCACGCACCGGCCGTCCGCGTCGTAGGCGGCGGTGAAGCGCAGCCCCTGGCCGTGCCCCTCCGTGAGGATCCTGAGGAACAGCTCCTCGGTGAGGTGGGGACGCAGTTCGAGCAGCACGGGGAGCAGGTCGGCGGTGAGTCGGGGATCGCCGGGCTCAAGGTCGATGATCTTCATACGATGAGCCTACTGGGCCGTACGGGACGGCCCTGGGCCGAAGCCGTCGCGCGCGGCCGCGGCCGACGTGTCGAAATGGGAAGGACGGCTCCGACGTCCCCTGCGAAAGGCTCCTGATACCGATACCGATACCGATCCGCTTTCCGATCCCGGTCCCGGAGCCGCCGCGCAGCACAGAAGGAGTGGCACCCCATGAAGTACATGCTGATGGTTCTCGGCAAGCAGGCCGACTACGACGCCATGGGCGGCGCCGCGAACAGCGACAGCCCCGGATGGTCCGCAGCGGACCTCAAGGCGATGTTCGACTACATGGGCGCCCTCAACGACGACCTCGCCGAGTCGGGCGAGTGGGTCGACGGGCAGGGCCTGGCCGACCCCCGCCACGCCCGCCTGGTCACCGCGGCCGCCGACGGCACCCCCGTGATCTCCGACGGGCCGTACGGGGAGGCCAAGGAGGTGCTCGCCGGGTACTGGATCGTCGACGTCGCGGACTTCGACCGCGCCGCCGAGATCGCCGCTCGCGCCTACGCCTGCCCGGTGCCGGAAGGCGCACCCAGCTACCCGGTCGTCGTCCACCCCGTCGACAGCCGCTCGGGGACCGAGATGTGCTGACCGGATCTGGCTCCGGCCCCGAACGCGCACCCGCGAGCGAGGACCTGCTGCGCCGACTGGCGCCGCAGGTTCTCGGAGCGCTCGTCCGCCGTTACGGTCACTTCGACGCGGCCGAGGACGCCGTGCAGGAGGCCCTGCTCGCCGCCGCCCGGCAGTGGCCCGAGGAGGGCCGCCCGGCCAACCCGCGCGGCTGGCTGATCCGTGTCGCGTCCCGCCGGCTCACCGACCAGCTGCGCAGCGAGGAGGCGCGCAGGCGCCGCGAGGAGACGGCCGCCGCGCTGACCCCGCGCGACGAGCTCGTCGCTCCGCCGCCGGGGGAGGGTCGGGCCCCCACCGAGGACGACACGCTCGCCCTGCTCTTCCTCTGCTGCCGGGCCGAACTGCCTCCCGCCGGCCGGATCGCCCTCACCCTGCGGGCCGTCGGCGGCCTCACCACCGCGGAGATCGCCCGCGCCCTGCTGGTGCCCGAGGCCACGATGGCCCAGCGGATCAGCCGGGCGAAACGGCGCGTCAAGGCCTCCGAGGCCCCGTTCGGCATCAGGCCCGAAGGCACCGACGGCACCGACGGCACGGACGCCACCGACGGCTCCGCCGGCACCCATGGCACCGACGGGACCGCCCCGGAAGCGGCCGAGGACCGTGCCGCACGGCTCGCCGACGTGCTCCACGTGCTCTACCTGATCTTCAACGAGGGCTACACCGCCACCTCGGGCAGCGATCTGCAGCGCGCCGACCTCGCCGCCGAGGCGATCCGCCTCACCCGCGCCGTCCACGCGCAGCTCCCCGCCGACGGCGAGGTGGCCGGCCTGCTGGCCCTGATGCTGCTCACCGACGCCCGCCGCACTGCCCGCACCACACCCGACGGCGACCTGATCCCCCTTGCCGAGCAGGACCGCACGCGCTGGGACCGCGCGGCCATCGCCGAAGGGGTCGCCCTGGTCAGCGACGCCCTCACCCACGCGCCGCTGGGCCCGTACCAGCTGCGCGCCGCGATCGCGGCCGTGCACGACGAGGCGGCGAGCGACGAGGACACCGACTGGGCGGAGATCCTCGCCCTGTACGAGCTGCTGATCCGCCTGGTCCCCGGCCCCGTGGAGCGCCTGGGCCACGCGGTCGCGGTGGCCATGGTGCACGGGCCGCGGCCGGCCCTGGCCCTGCTCGCGGACCTGGACGAGGACGAGCGCCTGGCCGGCCACCACCGGCTCGAAGCCGTACGGGCCCACCTGCTGGAGATGGCGGGCGAGCGTGCGGCGGCGCGGGCCGCCTACGCGAAGGCCGCCGGTCTCACGCTCAGCGTTCCGGAGCGCCGCTACCTCCGGTTCCGGGCCGCCCGGCTCGCGGAATGAGCGTGCGGAGCCCCGCTCCGGGCGTCCGCATGACGGACACGGTCCACCGTTGTCAGAGGTGCCGCCTACTCTTGATCACGTGAGCCCGACCTCTGACGATCACCCCGTCCCCGAACGTTCCCTCGCCGAGATCAACGCCGACATCCGCTGCCTCTTCGCACGCGCCGAGGGCCGCCTCTCCGACGCGGAGCGGATCCGCCACGCCGCCCTGCTGGGCGAGTGGGCCTCGGCGATACGCGCGTCGGTGGTCCCGGCCGCGTAGCGGTCCCGCCCCGGTCGTGTCGGACCGATGAATCCGGCGGCCGGCGGCAGTCTCCTCTACGAGCATCCGCACGTACGAGAAGCGAGAAGGTGGACCATGAGCGACCTGCGCAGTCTCCTGGAGACCCACGTCGGTGACGGATCACTGCCCGGCGCGGTGGCCCTGGTGGCACACGGCGATGACGTCGAGGTCGCCGCCGTCGGCTCCCTCGACACGGCCGGCACCGCACCCATGGCCCGGGACTCCCTCTTCCGGATCGCCTCCGTCACCAAGCCCGTGACCGCCGCGGCCACGATGATGCTGGTCGAGGACGGGCTGCTGGCCCTCGACGTCCCCGTGGCCCGCTGGCTGCCGGAACTCGCGGCGCCGACGGTGGTCCGTACCCCGTCCGCACCGCTCGACGACGTGGTGCCCGCCGACCGTCCGATCACCGTCGCCGACCTCCTCACCTTCCGCGCCGGGTACGGCTTCCCCGCCGACTTCTCGCTGCCCGCCGTCGCCCCGCTGTTCGGCGAGCTGAAGCAGGGGCCGCCCAGGCCGCAGGAGGTGGCGGAGCCGGACGTGTGGATGGCGGCCCTGGGGCGGATCCCGCTCCTCCACCAGCCCGGCGAGGCATGGCTCTACAACACCTGCTCCGACATCCTCGGGGTGCTGATCGCCCGAGCGACCGGACAGCCCTTCCAGGACGTGCTCGCCGAGCGCGTCTTCGAGCCGCTCGGCATGCGGGACACCGCGTTCGCCGTACCGCCGGCGCAGCTCCACCGGTTCACCAGCTACTACCGGGCCGCCCCCGACGGCGGAGCCCTGGAGCTCGTGGACGCGCCCGACGGCGAGTGGAGCACCCTCCCCGCCTTCCCGTCCGGGGCGGGCGGCCTCGTCTCCACCGTCGACGACCTGTACGCCTTCGGCCGGATGCTGCTCGCGGGCGGCGCCTACGGGGGCGGCCGGCGGCTGCTCTCGGCGGACTCGGTACGGCAGATGACCACCGATCACCTCACCGCGCCCCAGCGCGCGGCGGGCACCCTGTTCCTGGAGGGCCAGGGCTGGGGTTTCGGCGGATCGGTCGACGTGGCCCGCCTCGACCCGTGGAACGTACCGGGCCGGTACGGCTGGATCGGCGGCACCGGCACCGCCGCCCACATCGTCCCCGCCACCGGGGCGCTCACCCTGCTCCTCACCCAGCGGGAGCTGGCCGGCCCCGCCTCGCCCGAGGTGATGCGGGAGTTCTGGACCTACGCCGCCACCCGTGCCTGACCACCCCACGCGCCTCACGCGCCCCGCCGCTCCTACGCCCGCCGGCCGGCGGCCCCCGCCGCCCGTTCCCGCAGCCGGCGCTTGTCCGGCTTGCCCCGCGCCGTCAGCGGGATCGCCCGTTCCCAGAACACCGCGGTGGGCCGGTGCGCCGGGGCCAGCTCCTTCTCCACCAGGTCACAGGCCTCGGCGGCGAGCCCGGCGCCGGGCTCGTACCCCGCAGCCGGAACCAGGAAGGCGCACACCTCCTCGCCGGTGAGGTCGCTGTGCCGCCCCACCACCACGGCCTGCGCGACCGCGGGATGCCGGGCGAGCGCGGCCTCCACGGGCACGCAGTACACGTTGTCCCCGTGGACCATCACCACGTCGTGGATCCGGTCGTCCAGGTACAGGTAGCCGTCCGCCCCGAAGTGCCCGAGGTCCCCCGTCCGCAGCCATCCGTCCCGCAGTACCCCGGCCGTCAGCCCGGGCAGGCCCCAGTACCCGGTCATCATCGCCCCCGACCGCATCCACACCTCGCCCGTGCGGCCGGCCGCCACCGCCCCGCCCCGCCCGTCGCGCACCTCGACCGCCACCCCCGCGACGGGCCGGCCCACCGATGCCAGGAGCTCCGGCCGCCCGCCCACCGCCGCATCGTGATCGTCGGGGGAGAGCCGGCAGATCACCGCCGTCTCGTTGGTGCCGTAGCCCTGCCGCCACCGGCCGCCCCAGCGGGTCACCGCCTCGCGCAGCCGTTCGGGGTGGACGGGCGAATCACCGTAGGAGACCGCCGCCAGCCCCGGTACACCGTGGGCGGTCGCCGGGTCGTCCAGCAGCCGGTACACCATCGAGGCCGTCAGGTACGTGGCCACCGGCCCCAGGCGGCGGCAGGCCGCCGCGAACTCCGCGGGCGCGAACGGTTCGAGGATCTCCACCCGGCCCCCGGCCCGCCACTGCTCCAGGCACCGTCCGCCCGACCGCTGCGCCAGCGAGGTCACCGACAGGTACACCGACTCCGCCCAGGCCGCCGGCCGTACGGCGTTCCGCGCGGCCATCGCCCCGAAGGTGAAGGCCACCCCCTTGGGCCGCCCCGTGGTCCCGCCCGTGTACGTCACCCGCGCCACGTCGTCCTCCCGCGCCCGTACCGGCACCGCTCCGGGCTCCCGCCGGCCGGCCCGGCGCAGCAGCTCGGCCAGTCCGAGCCGGGGCGCCCCGGTCGAGGGCACGGGCACATCGTGCACGACCAGGTCCGGCCGGCAGTCCCGCAGCACGAAGTCGAGCCCGTACAGGGCGGGTCCGGCGAGCACCTGGGTCAGCCGGGCACCCAGCAGGTGCGCGGCGATCCGTACCAGCAGCACCTCCGGCCGGTTCGAACCCGTGACGCAGGCCAGCCCCGAGCCGCGCCCGATCCCCGCCCCGGAGAGCACCCCGGCCAGCCGGCAGGCTCCGTCGAGCACCTCCCGGAATCCGAGGACGACCGGGCCGGCGCCGAGCGCGGGCCGTCCGCCGTACCGCTCCAACGCCCCTACCAGCGACGTGACATACCGCGCGGCCACCATGGGGGACTGCCTCTCCGCGCCGCTCCGGGACACCGGCATCATGGACGCCATGACGAACGAATCCCGTGCTCGTTCCTTCAGCTCCGCGGCCGCACGCTACGCCGCCCATCGCCCCGCGTACCCGCCCGCGCTCTTCGACACGCTGGCGGAGATGGCCGGCTTTCCGCTGGCCGGAGCACGGGTCGCCGACGTCGGAGCGGGAACGGGGATCGCCACCGCCCTCCTGGAGGCCCGCGGGGCCCTGGTGGTCGGGGTGGAGCCGGGCGAGGGCATGGCGCAGGAGTTCCGGCGCCGCAACCCCGGCACCCCGCTGGTCCGCGCGGACGGCAACCGGCTGCCGCTGGCCTGCGGCTGCCTGGACCTGCTGACGTACGCGCAGTCCTGGCACTGGACGGATCCGGCGCACGCCGTCCCCGAGGCCCTGCGCGTGCTGCGCCCCGGCGGGGCCCTGGCGGTGTGGCAGAACGACCCGGACACCGGGGTCGGCTGGATCGCCGATCAGCAGAACCGGATCGAGGAGCGGTTCGGCCCGGGCTGGTACATCAACGAGCGCGCCCTCTCCCAGGAGGGGCTGCGCTTCACCGACCGCCGGCTGGCGTGGTCGCGTCGCGTCCCGGTCGACACGCATCTGGCCAAGCTGTCCACCCACTCCCTGTTCCTCATCGGCGAGCCCGGCACGGATGCCTTCCTGGAGGAGGAACGTGCCCTCCTCATGGACCGGTTCCCGGACGGATGGGTGGAGGAGCACTACGTCGCCGAGCTGAGCGTGGCCGTCCGGGGGCGTGAGACGCGGTAGGGCTGTTCGGGTGAAGCGTCGCAACCTGCGCTCCCCGCGACCGTTGATCAAGGTGCTTATCACCGTGCACTCGTGCGACAGAAGGACCACTGATGATCAAGAAGTTCATGGCCACCGCCGCCGCCACCGCGTCGATCGTCGGCGCGGGCGCGGCCATGGCCGCCCCGGCCATGGCCATCGGCAACGACAACGGGGTCAACACCGTCCAGGGCAACGGCGCCTCGCAGATCTACGGCAACCAGGAGACCCACGGTGACCTGAGCCCGCAGCTCGGCGCGATCCAGGGAACCCTGAACAAGCCCTGCATCGGCCTGCCCGTCAAGGTCAACGCCCAGTCCCTGCTCGCGGTCCTCGCCAACATCGGTGTCCAGGACATCAACGTCCTGTCCAACCCGCAGAACCAGCAGTGCACCGAGAACTCCACCCAGGCCAAGGGCGACGAGTCGCTCTCCCACATCCTGGACAACATCCCGGTCCTGTCGGGCAACGTCTCGGCCGGCAGCTGACGCAGTCCCCTTGTGCGAGCCGGGGCCTCCGACGCCTGCGCGAGTGCCCACGGGGCCCCGGCTTGTTCCACCCGGATCCACCGTTCCCCGGATCCGCCTCCTCCACCGGCGCGCGGCGGCCGACCGGCCGCTGGGGTGGGCACCGAACCGTACGCCACAGAGCCTCCTGCCCGACCGGGCCGGAGGCTCTGTGCGTGTCCTTCCGCCCTTGTCAAGACACGAATGTTCGAGACATGACGGGCAGCGTTCCGATCATGCCCACTTGAATCTCCTGCTTCACCCGGACGGCGTGAGGCCCACCAGGTCCAGGAGGCGAGTGGCGATGAACCCGGAATGCGCAGAGGCGGACCGCTGGGCGGCCATCGGCCACACGGACGGGGAGGACGGAGAGCCGGACGGAATCCACCTGGCTCGTACCGTCACGCAAGAGGTCCGGCGGACCGGGAAGCATTTCCTGCCGCAGTCCCTCCTGTTCCGGCTCAGCGAGATCCATGCCCGCCAGGCCGCGCACCGCCGGCCCCACCTCCAGGCGTTCCTCGACTGCATGCTCGACAAGCACGAAGGGCGCTACGGGAACCGGACCTACCTCTCCCTGCCGCTGCTGGAGCTCCTCCTGGGCGACACGGATGACGCGCCGGACCCGAACCGCATGGCAACGCTGCTCATATCCGACGTCATACGCTTCGAGATCCGGACGCAGGCCGCGGCAGGGGAAGCGCGGGAACCGCAGGAATCGCGGGAAACCGTGCACCGGGATCCGCCGGACCCGGTGACCCTGCGCAAGCGGCTTCGCCACGCACTGCGATTCGTGGCACACGACCCCGGCGTCCCGGATGCCGACGACCTGACCTCCCGGGCGGCCCACGTGCCGTGGTCGCGCTGGGCGGACGTCGCCGAGCTCCTTCCCCGGCCCACGGCCAACGGGGCCGGCCACTGGTTCGACGTGACGGTCCAGCCCGTGTACGTGCTGCACGACGAGTACTTCTTCATCCGGGCCCTTCAGGCCCACGAAATGATCTTCACGGCGATCGGGGCGCTGCGCGCCGGCCGGCTGGACACGGCGGCCGGCCATGTGGACCGTGCGGCCGGTCTTTTCGACCGGGCCTCGGCGCTGTTCCGGATGGTGGCCACGATGCGGCCCGGACACTTCTCCGCGTTCCGGCAGTTCACCCAGGGCGCCAGCGCCATCCAGTCCGAACAGTGCAAGCGCTTCGAGATCCTGTGCGGCCTCCCGACCGCCCCGCGGCTGGGGTCGCAAGCCTTCACCAGCGTCCCCTCCGTACGGGCGGAGGCCGAGGGTGAGGCCCACGACACGGTGGTCCGGGCCTACCTCGACCTGCGCCGCTCGGCCCGTTTCGGCGAGGCCGAGTGGAACCGCTTCCGCAGCGCGCTCGGCGAGCTGGAGGAGCGGCACCAGCACTGGAAGTCCACCCACCGGAGCCTCGCCGCGCGCATGCTCGGCGGGGCCCGCGGATCGGGTTACACCGCCGGTGTCCCCTACCTGGCCGAGTGCCTGGACAACCGGCTCTTCTGGCAGCTCGGTCAGCAGCGCGGCGCGGGCGAGTGCGCCTGAATGATCGTCAGAAGGGGCGCGTCGGAAGGTACTTGCCATCCAGGGTGATGACGGCGCGCTCACCGCCCTCGGGGTCGGCGACCTTCCTGACGTCCAGCTTGAAGTTGATCGCGCTGATGATGCCGTCCCCGAACTGCTCGTGGACCAGTGCCTTCAGCGTGGTCCCGTAGACCTGCAGCATCTCGTGGAAGCGGTAGATCGTCGGATCGGTCGGGATGCCGCCGGGGAGGGAACCGCGGGTCGGGATCGTCTGCAGGAGCCGCACCGCGTCCTCGTCCAGGTCCAGCAGTCCGGCGACCGCCTTCGCGGCGGCCTCGGGCAGGGCGTGCTGGCCCAGCAGGGCGGCGGTGACGAAGGCGACCGACAGACCGGCCGCGTCGGCGAGCTGCTGCCAGGACAGGTCCTTGTGGGTCTTGGCGTCGACGGCGGTGACGGCCAGGGCCTGGCGGGCGGTGGGGTCGAACTGGGCGTGCAGCATCAAAGGTGTCCTTCGGAGCAGAGGGGTGAGGGGGAGGGGATGGGGTGAAACGGGGGCGGGGCGTCAGCAGTCCGCTGCGGCGCCGACGTCCGTGACACCGCCGGAGCGGATGTCGTAGACCCAGCCGTGCAGCGTCAGGGTCCCCGCGGCCCGTGCGCGGGCGACCGAGGGGTGGGTGGCCAGGTTCGCGAGCTGGGCGCGTACGTTCTCGCGGACCAGGGCGGGCAGCCGGTCGGGGCCGGCGGCACCCGCCGTACGGGCCACCGAGGCGTCCGCATGCCGCAGCCACCCCGCGACGGAGGCGGCGGCGCTCAGGTCGGCGCCCTCGGCCAGCGCGGTCATCGCCCCGCAGGCGGAGTGCCCGCACACGACGATGCCGGTGACCCCGAGGACCGCGACGGCGTACTCGATACTGGCCGCCACCCCGTCCGCACCCGGTGCGTGCGCGGGGACGAGATTTCCGGCGGTGCGGACGACGAACAGCTCGCCGGGCTCGCTATGGGTGATCAGCTCAGGCACCACGCGGGCGTCCGAACAGCCGATGAACAGGGTCGTCGGCCGGTGCACCTCGGCCAGGTGGGCGAAGAGGTCCGCCTTGGCCGGAAACACCTCGCGCTGGAAACGCGCGACGCCGTCCGCGAGGTCGTGCGGTCCGGGCATGGTCTGCAAGGTCTGCATGGTCACTCCCTCCTGGGATGCGCCCCGTACGGGGCTTGACGTGTTCCACCATGCATGACCTGCATCTATTGTGTCCAAGACGCAATATCCATGTCTGTCATCGATGCCATCTATAGTCGGGTCCATGGCTCTGGAACTGCGTCACCTGCGCTACTTGATCGCCGTCGCCGAACACGGCAGCTTCACCCGCGCCGCCGAAGAGCTGCGGATCTCCCAGCCCACCCTGTCCCAGCAGGTGAAGCAGCTCGAACGCACCGTCGGCGTCCAGCTGTTGGACCGGACCGGGCGCGCCGTGCGGCTCACCGACGCCGGCGCGACGTACGTCCACTACGCGCGCGGCGCCCTACGCGACCTGGCCGCGGCCGAGCGCGCCGTCCTGGACCTGGCCGACCTCTCCCGCGGCCACCTGCGCCTCGCGCTGACCCCCACCTTCACCACGTACCTCGTCGGCCCGCTCGTCGCCGGGCTCCACAGCGCGCACCCCGGCATCACCCTGGAGATCCGGGAAATGCCCCAGGATCGGATCGAAGCCGGGCTGCTCGCCGACGAGCACGAGCTCGGCCTCGCCTTCGAGGGGCCGCACCTGCCCGGGATCGCGGCGACCCCGCTGTTCACGGAGACCCTCGGCCTGGTCACCGCCGCCGGCGAGGATCCCGGACCGCTGCCCGTGAGCGACCTCGCGACGCGCCGACTGGCCTTGCTCAGCGGGGACTTCGCCACCCGCGAGCACGTCGACGCCTACCTCGCGGCGCACGGCGTACGGCCGCACATCGCGGTCGAGGCGAACTCCGTGCAGGCCCTCACCGAGATCGTCCGGCGCACCACACTGGCCACCGTCCTGCCCGACGCCGTCACCCACGACCACCCGTACCTGCGCCCCGTACCGCTCGACCCCGCCCTGCCGTCCCGGACGGTGACCCTGCTGCGCCGGGAGAGCGCGTACGAGAGCGCCGCGGCCCGCGCCTTCACCGAACTCACCGCCCGCCTGGTCCGCGATCGCGGCTACCGCCTCCCGCTGCGCGCGGACGCGCAGCGGGAGGCGGCCGGGAGCGGGGCCGATCACTTGCCGGGGCACTCCTTCCAGGCCAGGTGATAGATGGTGTTGATGCTGCCGTCGGTGGAGTCCATCGTCATGTAGCTGGTCGACGAGGGGGACGAGGTGCCTCTGGTCACGCGCAGCTCGGTGTTGATGTTGAAGTTCCGCTGCACCCCGCACGGCGCCCAGACCAGTTGGGCCCAGTCGGTCACGTCCGTGGCCTGCCAGTTGTCCTCCTGTGGTCCGCTGAAGTTGTGGGTGCGCGCGGCGGTGTCCGGTGAGCCCTGGAAGTAGTACGAGGCCTTCTCGGTGGCCTTGGCGCCCGGCGCGAGCGAGGCGTAGCCGCGGTAGTCGGCACTGGCGACCGCGTAGGTGAAGCCGTGGGGCACGTGGACGATCAGGCTGAGCTGGCAGTTCTTGCGCGCCGCGGTGGGCGGGGCGCCGCCGCCGACCTGGGCGAGGTACTGGCTGTAGGTCACCGTGAAGGCGGTGTTGTCCTGGGACACGGCGACCTGCGCGGTGTCCTTGGGGCATCCGGATCCGTTGACCGTGGCGACTTCGATCACGATGCGGTCGGGCGGCGGGTCCACGATCGTGGAGGGGGTGGCGTGCGTGGGCAGGGTGGCGGTGAGCAGGGCGCCGATCGCGCCGCTCACGAGGAATCCACCGGACATGTTTCTCCGATCCACTGCTTCGGTACCGGGCGGCGCGCAGGCGGGCATGCCTGTGTGCCGGTGGGTGGGGGGTGCGGCCGGCCAGAGCGGGGCCGGGTCGTCACAGACCGGTGTGCAGGGTGGAACGGGGGCAGGCCCAGGAAGGGGAATCTGGGCATGTCCCTGACAATTCCCGGTCGGTGAAGACCGGGTGCCCGAATCGTAGGAACCCCCGGCGGCCCGGACCAGGGCGATGTCCGGCCAATCGCGCCGCCCGGCCCGGACCGGCCGGATCCGGACGACCGGCCGGGGGCCCAAGAGCGGAATCAGGCCGCGGCCGGCCGGGCCAGCCGTTCGACGCGGGCCACGAACTCCGCCGGATGGAACGGCTTCGCGAGACAGTCGCTCACACCGGCCTCCAGCGCGCGCTCCGTGCACTCCGGATCCGCGGGCGGCAGCGCGAGGATCGGCACCCGCCCGTGATCGGGGTGCCGGCGGATCTCCTCGAACAGCGCCACCTCGTCCAGGCCCGGCCCGGTGCGCTCACAGATCACCAGGTCGATCGGGCCGGCGCTGCCCAGCAGGGAGACGGTGTCCACCCCGGTCCCGCCGTCGACGACGGTGAACCCCCGGGCCACGAGGAGGCGCTCCAGCAGGCCCCGGAGGGTCGTCTCCTTCGCCACGAGGAGGATCCTGCTCGGGGTGTCGCCGCTCATGTCGTTCCTCTTCATCCGTGTGGGGGGTCCCGCAGAGCCTACGAGGCGGGGCGTGTGCACACCCGCTCCGGGGCACCTCATCCGGTAGCTTCGGTCCATGAGCACAGAGCCGCAGAGCTTTGAGATCCTGCTGGTGCCCGGGCACATCGAGAACCTGCGCGGCGAGTCCCCCGCGGACCGGGCCTTGCGGTCGGCCACGGTCGAGGCGACCGGCGAGACGGGCGCCTCGGGCTACCCCCGCTACCGCGGGCAGGGCGTGGAGGCCGACATCGACCCGAGCACGCGCACGGTCGAGGCCCTGCTGGTCGACGGTGCGGAGCTGGACTACGGGCTGGTCGCCATGATCGCCCCCGAGCGGGGCCGCGGCAAGCACTGAAGGGGTTTCCGAGGCGCGGGATCCGGACCTCGCGAGGAGGCCCCGGCGACTCGCCGCTCCAAGTCGACATCGGCCATTTCGCACCCACGCTGCGTACGGTCGCGGTGCTGCCCCCGTAGCCTCGAAGTGCGGCCGCCCCCGTGCGGAGGGCCGCCGTACGCGAGCCACCTCCCTGCCCCGCCCACCCTCTGAGCGGAGAACCACAGATGGCACCCACCCTCGCCCTCAAGCCCGGTACCGCCTGGTCCGACGCGTGGCGGCGGTCCCTGGCCGCCGCCCCCGAGGCCTTCCGTGACGACCGCGTCCTCAACCTCTGGGCCGGCTCCTGGCAGCCCGACGGCCGCAGCCTGCCCGCCACCAGCCCGGTCGACGGCAGCCCCGTCGCGGGCCCGCCGCGGCTCGACCCGGAGACCGCCGGTGCGGCCGTACGGGCCTGCCTCGACGAGCACCGCGCCTGGCGGCACGTCCCGCTGCCCGAACGGCGGGCCCGGGTCACCGCCGCCCTCGACGCCCTCACCGAGCACCGGGAACTGCTCGCGCTCCTGCTCGTCTGGGAGATCGGCAAGCCCTGGCACCTCGCCCAGGCCGATGTGGACCGGGCCGTGGACGGCGTCCGCTGGTACGCGGAGCACATCGAGGCCATGACCGAGGGCCGGTCCCCGCTCGCCGGGCCCGTCTCCAACATCGCGAGCTGGAACTACCCCATGTCCGTACTGGTCCACGCCATGCTCGTACAGGCCCTCGCGGGCAACGCGGTCATCGCGAAGACCCCCACCGACGGAGGGCTCGCCTGCCTCACCCTCGCCGGCGCGCTGATCCGCCGCGAGGGCATCCCCGTCACCCTGGTCAGCGGCAGCGGGGCCGAACTGTCCGAGGCCCTCGTACGCTCCCCGGAGATCGGCTGCGTCTCCTTCGTCGGCGGCCGCGACACCGGAGCACGGATCGCCACCGCCGTCACCGACCTCGGCAAGCGCCACATCCTGGAGCAGGAAGGCCTCAACACCTGGGGCATCTGGGAGCACACCGACTGGCCCGCCCTGACGGCGGTCATCCCCAAACTCTTCGACTACGGCAAGCAGCGCTGCACCGCCTACCCGCGCTTCGTCGTCCAGCGCACCGCCTTCGACGCCTTCCTCGCCGCCTACCTGCCGGCCGTCTCCGCCATCCGGACCGGCCACCCGCTCGCCGTCGCGCACCCCGAAGACCCCCTGCCCGAGCTGGACTTCGGCCCCCTCATCAACGCGGCCAAGGCCAAGGAGCTCACCGACCACGCCGCCGAGGCGATCGAGCGGGGCGCCGTACCGCTCTACCGCGGCACGCTGGATCCGGCCCGCTTCCTGGAGGGCCAGGACACCTCCGCGTACATGGCCCCGCTCACGCTGCTCAGCCCGCCGGCCTCCTCCCCGCTCTACCACGCCGAACCCTTCGGGCCCGTCGACACGATCGTCCTCGTCGACACCGAGGCGGAGCTGCTCGCCGCGATGAACGCCTCGGGCGGCGCCCTCGTCGCGACCCTGTCCACCGACGATCCGGCCACCTTCGCCCGGCTCGCCCCACAGATCAGGGCCTTCAAACTCGGCCACGGCAAGCCCCGCTCGCGCGGCGACCGCGAGGAGCTCTTCGGCGGGTTCGGCGGCTCCTGGCGCGGTGCGTTCGTCGGCGGCGAACTGCTCGTGCACGCCGTCACCGACGGCCGGGACGGCGAACGGCTGCCGGGCAACTTCCCCGAGTACCAGCTGATGCCGTAGAGGCCCGGCTCCCCCGGGCGGGGGAGGCGGACGGTACGCGGGGAGGAGGTGGCGGCGGCGTCCGGGCCAGCAGGATGGGGCCATGACCCGATCACCGAGAAAGCAGCTGGTCGCCGCACTCACCGCCGGTGCCGGAGCGCTCGCCTACACCGTCAGCAAGGTGGACCTCGCGCGGGACGGCGAGCTGGGCATGCCGGGCTTCCCCGCCCCGCCCGAGGCCTACGCCCAGGTCGCCGACGTCACGGCCGCCCAGCTGGGCAATGCCGGCCTCGGCCTGCTCATGGCGGTCGTGTCCCTGCTGCTGGTCCGCCCGCCGGCCGCCCACTGGCTGCGGCGGACCGCGGTCGGCGTCTCCTGGCTGGGCGTCGCGATGGTCGGGGCCGGGGTCATCGGCTTCGGCGCCCGGGCGGCCGGGCTGGCCCCGGGCCTGGGGGACCCGCCTCCCCGCATGACGACGGCTGTCGCGTCCCTGGTGGTCGGCGCTCTCTGGGTGGCGGGCTGGTCCGTGGCCGCGGCAGGGGCCACGCGGAGCAGGCGGGGCAGGCGGGGCAGGCGGGGCAGGCGGGCCACCGGGGCGCGGTAGCCCATCGGACGGGCCCGGCCCGGCCCCGTGGTGCGGGGGCCGGGCCGGGTTTCGCTCCGGTCGGGAGCTCAGGTGGGCGTCAGCTCACCTGGAGGGTGACGTCGTCCACGACGAAGGAGGTCTGCAGGGACTGGTCCTCCGTGCCGTTGAACTGCAGGGTGACGGTCTGGCCGGCGAACTGCGAGAGGTCGTAGGACTTCTCCACGTAGCCGGAGTTCGCGTTCAGGTTGGAGAGGGTCTCCAGGGTCTGGCCGGCCACCGAGACGGTGAACCGGTCGTAGACGACGTTCTCGTCCTCGTCCGTGTCGATGTGGAGGAAGAAACCGAGCCGGTACGTGGAGCAGCCCGACGGGATGGCCAGCGTCTGGGCGGCGCTGTCCGTGTGGGTGGACCCGTACCCGTTCAGCCATGCCTTGTAGCTGCCGCCGTGCGGGGTCTGGCCGGACTGGTTGGTGATGACACCGGCGGTCGCGCTCCACGGGCTGGAGCCGTTCTCGAAGCCGCCGTTGGTCACGAGCTGGCGCGGTGTGCAGGTACCGCCACCGGTGACGGTGAGCGTGTAGGTGGTGGTGTGGCTGACGGTGCCGGAGCCGGTGATCGTCAGGCTGTAGGTGCCGGGCGCGGTGCTCGCGCCGACCTGGACGGACAGCGCCGAGGAGCTGCCGGACTGGACGGACGTCGGACTGAGCGTCGCGGTGACACCGGCCGGCGCGCCGGAGACGGAGAGCGCGACGGTCTGGGCGGCGCCGCTCACGGTGGAGGTGTTGACCGTGGCGGAAGCCGAGCCGCCGGGGGCCGCGCTGCCCGCGGACGGGCTGACGCCGACGGAGAAGTCCTGCGCGGGGGTCTCACCGCCGACCGCCTGCTTCCAGACGGCGTAGGCGACACCGTCGGCGCTGCGGTTCAGCACCGTGGCGTTGATGTTGTTCGTGGTGTCGCAGGAGCTGTGGTAGCAGGAGTCGTAGGCGGCGTTGGCCGTGCCGCCCCACTTCGTGGCCTGCGCCGAGGTCTTGCGGGCGCTGGCGCCGGCCGCGTAGCCGGAGGTGGGGATGCCGGCCTGCTGGAAGGAGTAGTCGTCGCTGCGGCCCTGGCCCTCGGTGTTCTCCTCGGGTGCCAGGTTCAGCGAGGTCCAGTACGCCTTCAGCGGGGCGGCGGTGGTGGAGTTGACGTTGTTGATGAAGTAGCCGCCGTTGGTGGAGCCGACCATGTCGAAGTTGTAGTAGCCCTTGATGGCGCTGCGCTGGGCGCTGCTCAGCTGGTTGACGTAGAACTCGGAGCCGTTGAGGCCCTGCTCCTCGTCGGTCCACCAGGCGAAGCGCACGTGCTTGGTCATCGTCGGGTTCTTCTGGGCGAGGACGAGGGCGTTCTCCAGCAGGGTCGCGGAGCCCGAGCCGTTGTCGTTGATGCCGGGGCCGGCCGAGACGCTGTCGAGGTGGGCGCCGAACATGACGGTCTGGTCGGCGGGGCCGCCGGGCCAGTCGGCGATCAGGTTGTTCGACGGGTAGGTGCAGGAGGTGCAGTTCTGCTCGGTGACGGTGTAACCGGCCGCCTGCAGCTTGCCCTTCACGTACGCCAGCGACTGGGTGTAGCCGGCGCTGCCCGCGCGGCGGTGGCCGCCGTTCTGGCTCGCGATGGTGTTGAACTGGGTCAGGTGCGCCTGCACGTTGGCGACGTCGATGTCCGGCGGGTCGTTGCCGGGCTGGGTCCCGCCCACGTTCAGCGAGTAGTCGACCGTGTGGGAGAGGGCCGCGCCCTGGCCCTTGACGACGACCGTGGACGCACCGGGAGCCGCGTTGGCCGTCGCGGTCAGGGTGAGCACCGAGGACTGGCCGGACTGCACGGTGGCCGGGTTGAAGGAGGCGCTCACGCCGGCCGGCAGGCCGGAGGCGGTCAGCGTCACCGACTGGGCGTTGCCCGTGGTGACCGTGGTGCCGACCGTGGTGGTGACGGAAGCGCCCTGCTGGACGGTGCCCGAGGACGGGCTCAGCGACATCGAGAAGTCGTTGTTCTGACCGCTCGGGGTGCAGGTCGGGTCGGCGGTCTGGGCGGGCACGCTGATGCCGTCCCAGGCGGCCTTGGTCCTGTTGAAGAGGTCACAGGTGGTGTCGAGCGACTTGGCGGAACTCAGCGTCGCCGTCCGGTACTTCTTGTACGACATGCTGCTGGTCTTGAGTAGCATGCCGCCGTAGAAGATCTTGCCGGCGTTCTGCACGCCCACCCCCGTCAGGGTGGTGCCGTTGCAGGTGCTGCTGTTCGGCTTGCCGCCGCCCGGGCTGGTGCCCTCGGCCAGCAGGTAGAACCAGTGGTTCAGGGGACCGGCCGCCGCGTGCACCTCGGTGCCGGGTATCGCGGAGCTGTAGCAGGCCGGGTCGTTGTTGACGGCCGGCGGGTTGTACATGTTCCGGATCGGGCCCCGGCCCTGGAGGTTGATGACCTCGCCGACCGTGTAGTCCGGGGTGTCGTACGGGGCCGGCTCGTTGGCGAAGGCCTCGGTCAGCGCGCCGAAGATGTCGCCGGTGGCCTCGCCGAGCCCGGACTCCTGGCCGCTGGTGCCGCCCGGGGTGTTGGAGTCGATGGCGTGCCCGTACTCGTGGGCCACCACATCGATGCCGGCGATCCACTCGTTGGCGCTGTTGCGCCCGATGGTGACCGAACTGCCGTCCCAGTAGGCGTTGAGGTCGCTCAGGCCCACCTTGGCGGGGAAGCTGCGCCCGTTGCCGCTGACGCCGTTGCGGCCCAGCCACTGGGAGAGCATGTCCCACTGCTTCTGCGCCGCGAACATCAGGTCGACGCAGCCGGTCTCCTTGCTCGTGGGGTTGCCCGTGCCCCAGGAGTCGGAGGACTTCGAGAAGACCGTGCCGGTGCTGTAGTCCGCACAGCTCAGGCCGGTCCGGACCGGGTCGCGCAGCGTGTACGTGGAACCCGAGCCGGTGGTGTCGATGGTGACCGGGCCCGGCCCGTTCCACTTGCTGTTTCCGGTGCCCGCGACCACCTCGTCGTAGCTGTCGACGAAGGCGCCGGTCCGCGCGTCCACGAACACGTGCAGCCTGCTGGGCGCAGTCTTCGTACGGCCGCTCAGCACGGTCTCCCAGGCCAGCACCGGCTTGTCGTCTTTGAGGCGGACCACGAGCCGGCTGCTCTCGACCTTGTCGACCGAGGCCAGCTTCGCCCGCGAGGCGGACTCGGCGTCCTTCGCGGAGACCGACGCCCGGGTGGAGACGTCGATGCGCACGGAGGAGGCGGACTGGAGGGCGCGCACCTTGCCGCTGCCGTCCGCGAGCACGACCGCGTCGCCGCCGACGACCGGCAGGCCGCGGTAACTGCGCTCGTACGAGACGGAGTAGAGGTCCTTCACCCAGGGGGTGACGAGACGCCGTTCGTACTGTTCCTGGGAGGAGTTGACCAGGGAGTCCAGGCCGCTGTCGACGGCCTGGTCGGCGGCCGCCACCGCACGTGCGGCCGGTGTGTCCTTCTGGGACGGGGAGGGCTGCGCCTGCTGCGCCGCCGATGCCGTCCCGGCCAGAGCGCCGGCAAGGCTCGCGGTCAGCGCCATCGCTGCCACGGCCGCCGTCCATCTGCTGGGATGCAACGTCCACTCCGATCGTGGGGGGTCGGGGATGAGTGTCGTTCGCGGCCGAGTATGAGCGTGAACATGACGAGATTGGGACATCTCGGGGGGCATAAGGTCCGCGTTATGGTGCCGTGGCGGCCCGGCTCGTACGCTGCCCGGATGCAGCTGGAGTTGAGGCATCTGCAAGCCGTCTGCCGGATAGCGGAGGCGGGCAGCCTGGGGGGCGCGGCGCGGCGGCTCGGAGTGTCCCAGCCCGCACTTTCCGCCCAGTTGCGCCGCATCGAACGGGTCACCGGGGGCGAGCTCTTCGTACGGGGCCGCAGCGGGGTGGAACCCACGGCACTGGGCCAGTTCGTGCTGGCCAAGGCGCGTCGCGTACTCAGCGAGATGGACGCTCTGGGAGCGCAGGCACGAGCCATGTCGACCGGCGGCCCGCTGCGGCTGGGCTGCATCATGCTCGTGCTGCTCGACGGCCTCCTCGCCCAGACCGACCTGTCCATGTCAGGCCGGGAGATAGCCGTGGACCTGGAGGATTCGGTCACCGTGCTGGCGCGGATGCTCGGCGCCGGACGCTACGACGCCATCGTGTACGGGGAGGTCAACGGCCACGAGGTGCCGCTGCCGGAGGGAACCCTGGCCAGGACGCTGATTCCGAAGGAGCCGTTCTGCATCCGGCTGTCCGCCGGGCACCCCCTCGCGGGTCTGGACCGCATCGAACTGGCCGACCTGGCCGGGGAGTCGTGGATGACCCTGGTGGAGGACGACGACGGCGGCCCCGAGGCACTCGTCACCGCCTGCGCGAAGGCCGGATTCAGCCCCTCACTGCGCTACCGGATCACCGACCGCAAGATGCAGCACGACCTGATCGCCGCGGGGCGCGCGGTCGCGCTCAGCCAGCCGACGGCCCCGTCCGGGGAGGGCACGGTGATGCG
Organism: Streptomyces sp. NPDC030021; assembly: GCF_055574035.1. Taxonomy (NCBI): domain Bacteria; kingdom Bacillati; phylum Actinomycetota; class Actinomycetes; order Kitasatosporales; family Streptomycetaceae; genus Streptomyces; species Streptomyces sp. NPDC030021. Next base: position 4,274 of record NZ_JBVIAH010000004.1, on the reverse strand, counting down.
TCCGCTCGTCGGCACCCCCATCATCGGCCGCATCCGCCTCGCGTGGAGCCGCGCGGCGCTCTCGGCCGGGCAGGCGGAACTGCTCTACCGGGCCGCGGCCCGCGCCTACCTGGCCAATGTGGACAACAACCCCTTCAACAAGGAGTGGTGGGACGCCCACCCGGAGGTGCATCCGGCCCTCGACTGACCGGCGGGGCGTCGCGGGGGGTATGCGTGCCGCGGGGCCGGGCGGGGGTCAGCTCCGGCGGTGGGCCGTCAGCAGCAGGTACTCCCACTCCATGGCCCCGTCCACCGTGTACTCGGCGGCGAGGGCGTCGAGCGCCGCGTCCAGCTCGGCGACCCGGTCCGGATCGCCGGCGACGGCGCGGTAGACGGCCACGGTGGGCCCGTAGCAGGCCTTGAAGAACTCCCGGAAGTCCGTGGGCCCGGTGAAGCGGTCCACGCGAACCGTCCGGCGCCGCGAGTCCACGTCGGTGACCGCGTCGCCGAGCAGCTCGTGCACGTGTTCCTCGTCCCCCCACAGCGGGGGCGGCTGGGCCCCGGGCGGCGGCGGGGGAGCGTACGGCTTCATCGTGGCGAACATCCGGCCCACGAAGCCCTGCGGGGTCCAGTTGATCAGCCCGACCGTGCCGCCGGCCCGGCAGACGCGCAGCATCTCCTCGGCTGCGGGCCGGTGGTGCGGGGCGAACATGATGCCGACGCAGGACATCACGACATCGAACTCGCCGTCGGCGAAGGGCAGGTGCTCGGCGTCCGCCTCCCGCCACTCCAGGGTGGCCCCGCGTACGGCGGCCAGGTGCCGGCCGATCTCCAGCAGCTCGGGGGTGAGGTCGGACGCCACCACGTCGGCCCCGGCCAGGGCGGCCGGAATGGCGGCGTTGCCCGAGCCCGTCGCGATGTCGAGCACCCGGTCGCCGCGCTGGACGCCGCACTCCTTCACGAGCACGGCCCCGAGATCCGGAATGACGTGGGAGGCCACCGACTGGTAGTCGCCCAGCGCCCACATCGCGCGGTGCCGGGCCTTCAGAGTGCGGTCCGCCTGGGCCGCATCGCTCGCCTGGGTCATGACAGCCGTCCTCCAGGGCTCGGGGCAGCCCCTTCTCCGAGCATAGGTACGTTTCACGGCCCCGGCCCGTCGGCGGCCCCACGGGCGCCCACCGCTTCAGTCGCGGGAGGCCAGGCGGCCGAAGTCGCGCGCGAAGCCCTCGCGGAAACCGGGCCGCTCCAGCGCCCGCTCGAAGGCGAGCGCGGCCCGGGCGAGCGCGGCCTCGTTCTCCTGGGCGGTGGCGAGTTCGGCGAGGTACGCGCGCAGGCTCAGTCCGCGGTCCGCGGCGAGCACGGCGAGGCGGTCGTGCACATCGGTGTCGACCTCGACGGTGGTGGTGTCGGCCATGCTCCGAGTATGCGCGTCCGGTGACCGGCCGGGGGCCCGTTCGGGGCAGGCGTGCTGCCTGCGGGGAACGGGCCCCGGTACGGTCGTCCATGTTCTGCGGGGAACGGGCCCCGGTACGGTCGTCCATGTTCTGCGGTGGACCGGCGGCGGTCCGGCGGGCTCACAGGGCGCAGGTGTTGACCGTGCCGGCCCCGGGCGCCGCCGCAGCCACCGCACGGCTCGCGGGCGGGGCGACCCGCGCCCGAGGGGACGGCCTCAGGCGCGGACGCGGCCGGAGAGCCAGGGCGTGAGCGAGGGGCCCCCGACGCTCTCCCGGTACGTCTCGTCGCCGGGCAGGGGGACGGACAGCCAGTAGCCCGGCGGGAAGAACCGTCCCTTCACGAAGGCCAGTCCGCCGTAGACGGACCTCAGGAACGCGGGGACGGAGTCCCGGGGGACGTCGTCGAACTCCACCCCGTCGACGGTGATCTTCGCGTCGTCCTCCGGGAAGATCCGCACGCTGACGGCCGGGCTGCCGCCCAGTTCCACGAACGCCTCGTGGGGCAGGGATCCGTCGGGGTCGACGACGGCGAACAGGGGCGCGGAGGTCCGCCGCGACGTCTGGTCGGCGCCGATGTCGTCGGTTACGGACACGGCCAGCCGGTGCTCGGCCGCGATCGCCCGAATCGCCGCGACGGCCGACTCGGTGGTCGGCAAGGAGGGATGCGTCATGATCCAGATCATGCCGCACGACACCATGGCTCGCCGCCCGGTGTGAGGCGCCCGGATACGTCCGGCCGGCTCCGCTCTCGCTCAACGCGAGGGCGGAGTGCCGGATATGGTGCAAGCAGCACCAGGTCGCGAGCGCCGTGGTGCCGGTGGAGGCCTGAACCGTCGGAGGGGGAGGTGGCGGTGTGCACACCGTGCCCTGGGTGCACGTCGTTCCGGAGCAAGGCGCCCTGCCTGTCGATCTGTTGCTACCCGACACCGGCAGGACGTACGCAGCGCGCCTCGACGGCCGCGAGATGAGGGACTCGGACGCGGTCTTCCTGCAGTTCTACGACCGACTGAAGCTGCCGGACTACTTCGGGTGGAACTGGAACGCCCTCCTCGACTGCCTGCGCGATCTCAACTGGCTCCTGCCCGCGGACCGCTGCGTACTCGTCGTCGAGGCTGCGGATGAGGTGCTGCCGGACGATGCCGACACCCGGCGACTCCTCTTCAGGACCCTTCTGCGGGCAGGCCGGCGATGGTCCTGCACACGCCGGTCCGACGGCCTCGACGTGAGCAGGCTCGTGATCGTCATGTCCTGCGCGGCAGCATCCGTTCCGGACCTGCGGGAACAACTGCGCCTGTGCTGGGACGAGACGGTCTCGTCATAGGACCGGACCGGCGGTCGTGGTGCGTCCGGGCCGGACGAGGAGCCGTGGGTACCGTCATCCCGTCAGGGAGTTCCCGGGGGCCAGGGCTGCGGCGATCCGGGCGGCGATGGTCTGCGCCGTGTTGTTCTCCGGGGCCTTGGGGCCGACCGTGGTGGACACCGCGATGGCCAGGTGCTTGCCCGGCAGGTACGCCTGGATGGCCGCGTAGCCCGCGAAGGACGGGTTCGACTGGATCCAGCCGTTCTGGACGATCACGCCGTAGCCGAAGTGCCGGGCCGGAAGCTGGCGGAAGCAGTCCTTGGGCGCACAGCCGGGGGTGTTGCCGCCGAGGCCCACCGTGCCCGGGTCGAGTTGGACCTTGAAACTCTGCGGCGAGAGGAGCTCACCCGTACCCACGACCTCGGCCGAGCGGGCCAGATCGCAGATGTGGGTGTTCAGGACCGCACCGGGGGCGGTGGTCCAGGAGGGGTTCCAGAAGGTGGACTCCTCGTACATGCCGCGCTCCGCGTCGAAGGAGTGCAGGACGGGCTCCTCGATCTGGGGCGTGAAGCTGTTGAGGGTGTTGTCCAGCCCGGCGGGCCCCGTGATCTGCTGCTCCATCACCTTGGCCAGCGGCATGCCGGAGATCTTCTCCAGGGCCTGCCCGAGGAGCACGAAGTTCGCGTGGGAGTAGCTCCAGCTCGTCCCCGGCTCGTAGAGCATGGGGTGGGCGGCGGAGATGCCCACGAGCTCGTCGGGGGTCCACTGGCGGAAGGGGTCGGCGTACAGGGCCGCGAGGAACTTCGGGTCGGGCACGTAGTCGCGCAGCCCCGAGGTGGAGGCGCCGAGCATCCGCAGGGTGATCTCGTCGGCGTGCGGCGCGTCGGGAAGCCAGCGCGAGATCGGATCGTCCAGGCCGGCCTTGCCGTCCTCGACGAGTTGCAGCATGGCGATGCCCATGTAGACGATGGCCACCGAACCGGCCCGGAAGTGCATGTCCGCCGTGGCCGGGACACCCGTCATCGACTCGCCCAGTGCGCCCGTGACGACCTCTTGCCCGTCGCGCGTGACCCGCAGTACGACGGCGTTCAGGTCCAGCTCCTTCTGCGCCGCCTTGGCGATGTCCATGATCTGCTTCGCCTCGCCGCCCGAGGGCTCGGGGGACGCCACGCACGACGCCGGCGCGGACCCCTCGCCGGTCGCCGCCCACGCGCCGCTGGCCGGCAGGACCGTGCCGAGCAGCGCGGTGGCGCACAGCAGCGCCGTCCGGGCGCGGCCCGGCTGCACGCTCCTCGCTCCGGTCATGGCGATCTCCTGCCGCGAAGAGCCCCTCGGGACAAGGCCCACCCTTCGATGGAACGCCCACCGTGCGAGATGAGCCAGTCGGCGCATCGCCGGCGACGGCCGGACCGGCGGCGTCCGGCCGGGATCCGAATGAGGCGCCCTAGCTTGACTCTGTCGGGGATCTTGGAGTTGCCGAGGTCAGGTGCCCAGGGTGCGCCAGGATTTTGGCCGGGGGATTTCGCGCTGGTCGAGGTAGT
>NZ_JBVIAH010000003.1:421912-613429 GCF_055574035.1 Streptomyces sp. NPDC030021 | reverse complement strand
TCATCCACCGAAGTGGACGGGGTATCAACTTCTGGCGTTGATTTTTGGCACGCTGTTGAGTTCTCAAGGAACGGACGCTTCCTTTGTACTCACCCCCGCGACATCCGCTGGGGCTTTCCTCCGGGCTTTCGTTCTGTTCTTGCGTTTCCGACTCTATCAGACTCTTTCGTGTCCGACTTCCTCGGCGCTTTCCAGGTTTTCGCTTTCGTGCTTTCCCTTTCCAGCGGCTCCAACCTTACCAGAACATTTCCGCACCGTTTCCGGTTGGGATTTGAATTGGTGGCCGTTGGAGGGGCCTTTCCCTTTCGGGCGGATCAGACTTTATCAGGTCTCCCTGGGTCTTGATTCCCACCCGCCCGCATGACGCGTCCGGACACACGTGTGTGCCGGGGTGCCGTGCGAGGTGGAGACGTAAACGTACTGGAGCGGGGCCCTCGGATGCAAATCCGGTTGCCCCGCTCCCGTTCGGCCGCTACGGCGAGGGTCAGACCTCGACGACGACCGGCAGGATCATCGGGCGGCGGCGGTAGCCGTCCGAGACCCACTTGCCCATCGTGCGGCGGATGAGCTGCTGGATCTGGTGCGGCTCGGCGACGCCGTCGGCCGCGGCGCGGGCGATGGCTTCCTCGATCTTCGGCATGACCGAGGAGAAGGCCGAGTCGTCGATGCCGGAGCCGCGGGCCTGGATGTTCGGGCCGCTGACGATCTTGCCCGTGCTGCTGTCCACCACGACGTAGACCGAGATGATGCCCTCGTCGCCGAGGATCTTGCGGTCCTTGAGGTGGACTTCCGTGACGTCGCCGACCGAGAGGCCGTCCACGTACACGTAGCCGGCCTGGACCTTGCCGGAGATCCGGGCCTTGCCGTCGATCAGGTCGACGACCACGCCGTCCTCGGCGATGACGATGCGGTCCTTCGGGACACCCGTCATGGCACCGAGCTCGGCGTTGGCACGCAGGTGGCGCCATTCACCGTGGACCGGCATCAGGTTCCGCGGCTTGCAGATGTTGTAGAAGTACAGCAGCTCGCCTGCCGAGGCGTGGCCCGAGACGTGCACCTTGGCGTTGCCCTTGTGCACGACGTTGGCGCCCCAGCGGGTCAGGCCGTTGATCACGCGGTAGACCGCGTTCTCGTTGCCCGGGATCAGGGACGACGCCAGGATCACGGTGTCGCCGGGGACGATCCGGATCTGGTGGTCACGGTTGGCCATACGGGAGAGCGCCGCCATCGGCTCGCCCTGGGAGCCCGTGCAGACCAGCACGACCTCGTCGTCCGGCAGGTCGTCGAGGGTCTTGACGTCGACGACGAGACCGGCCGGGACCTTCAGGTAGCCCAGGTCACGGGCGATGCCCATGTTGCGGACCATCGAACGGCCGACGAAGGCGACCCTGCGGTCGAATTCGTGGGCGGCGTCGAGGATCTGCTGGATGCGGTGCACGTGGCTGGCGAAGGACGCCACGATGATCCGCTTCTGGGCGCTCGCGAAGACCCCGCGGATGGCGTTGGAGATGTCGCGCTCGGGCGGGACGAAGCCCGGGACCTCGGCGTTCGTGGAGTCGGAGAGAAGGAGGTCGATGCCCTCTTCGCTCAGACGCGCGAAGGCGTGCAGGTCGGTGAGGCGGTTGTCCAGCGGGAGCTGGTCCATCTTGAAGTCGCCGGTGGCCACGACCATGCCGGCGCCGGTGCGGATGGCCACGGCCAGGGCGTCCGGGATGGAGTGGTTGACCGCGATGAACTCGCAGTCGAACGGGCCGAGGGCCTCGCGCTCGCCCTCCTTCACCTCAAGGGTGTAGGGGCGGATGCGGTGCTCCTGGAGCTTCGCCTCGATGAGGGCCAGCGTCAGCTTGGAGCCGATCAGCGGGATGTCCGCCTTCTCCCGGAGGAGATAGGGGACGGCGCCGATGTGGTCCTCGTGGCCGTGCGTGAGGACGATGCCGTCGATGTCGTCGAGGCGGTCCCGGATGGACGAGAAGTCCGGCAGGATCAGGTCGATGCCCGGCTGCTCCTCCTCGGGGAAGAGGACGCCGCAGTCGACGATCAGCAGACGGCCGTCGTACTCGAAGACGGTCATGTTGCGGCCGATCTCGCCGAGACCACCCAGGGGGGTGACCCTGAGGCCGCCCTTGGGCAGCTTCGGCGGCGGACCGAGTTCCGGATGCGGATGGCTCAAAAGTGTCTCCTCACCACGCACGCCACGTACCCCGGAAGGCACGTGGCGCGCATGTCATTCGTGCACTTGCTGTTGTCTGTTCTGTATTTGTCTGTTCGTTCTTATTCAGTTGTGAAGTCTGTTGTCAGAGCTGTACCCCGCCGGCGGCAAGATCGATCTTGAGCTGAGCCGTCTCTTCGGCGGTCAGCTCGATCAGCGGGAGCCGCAGCGGGCCCGCGGGCAGGCCCTGCAGGTTCAGCGCGCCCTTGGTGGTCATCACACCCTGGGTACGGAACATGCCGGTGAAGATCGGGAGCAGCTTCTGGTGGATCTCGGTCGCCTTCTGGACGTCTCCGCCCAGGTGGGCCTCCAGCATGGCGCGCAGCTCGGGGGTGACCACATGGCTTACCACGGAGACGAATCCGGCCGCGCCGATCGACAGGAGCGGCAGGTTCAGCATGTCGTCACCCGAGTACCAGGCCAGGCCGCTCTGCGCGATGGCCCAGCTTGCACGGCCGAGGTCGCCCTTGGCGTCCTTGTTGGCAACGATACGGGGGTGCTCGGCCAGCCGGACCAGGGTTTCGGTGTCGATCGGGACACCACTGCGGCCGGGGATGTCGTAGAGCATGACCGGCAGCCCGGTGGCGTCGGCGATCGCCGTGAAGTGCCGGAAGAGGCCTTCCTGCGGCGGCTTGCTGTAGTACGGGGTGACGGCGAGCAGGCCGTGTGCGCCGGTGAGCTCGGCCTGGCGGGCCAGCTCAAGGGTGTGGCGGGTGTCGTTGGTGCCGATGCCGGCGACCACGTGGGCGCGGTCTCCGACGGCTTCGAGTACGGCTCGTACGAGGTCGTTTTTCTCCGCGTCGGTGGTGGTCGGCGACTCACCGGTGGTGCCGTTGATGATCAGGCCGTCGTTGCCTGCGTCCACCAGGTGGACGGCGAGCTGCTGCGCGCCGTCGAGGTCGAGTACGCCATCCGCCGTAAACGGCGTGATCATGGCGGTGAGGACCCGCCCGAAGGGGGTCTGCGGAGTCGAGATCGGAGCCATGGGTAACACGCTACTCGCTGCCATGCTCGCGGTGTCCCCTCGGGGGACGTCAACGGGGTGTTGGACGCCGGCACTGCCTGCTCGGGGGTTCAAGCAGTGCCGGGTCCGTTTGATCAGCCTAGATGAACTTTACGAAACGTCGCAATACGGACACTTAGGACTTGACGCCGTACATCTGTACGCCGAGGGTGTACCGGCCCTTACGGGGCAACGCGACCGTTGCCGTTGTAGGCCGCGTACGTCAGCGGCATGAGCTTCGCCCAGTGCTGCTCCATCTTCTCGCCGACCATCTCGATCTCCCGCTGCGGGAAGGACGGGACCGCCGCGAGCTCGTGCTGCGTACGCAGACCGAGGAAGTGCATCAGCGAGCGCGCGTTGCACGTGGCGTACATCGAGGAGAAAAGACCGACCGGCAGGACCGAACGGGCAACTTCCCGGGCCACGCCCGCGGCGAGCATCTCGCGGTAGGCCTCGTAGGCCTGCACGTAGGAGTCCTCCATGACGCGGCCGGTCAGTTCCTGCTGCGCCTGGGTGCCCTCGACGAAGACGTACTTGCCCGGGCGGCCCTCCTGGACCAGCTTGCGCTCGGCGTCCGGGACGTAGAAGACCGGTTCCAGCTCCCTGTAGCGGCCCGACTCCTCGTTGTACGACCAGCCCACGCGGTGGCGCATGAACTCGCGGAAGACGAAGATCGGGGCGCTGATGAAGAAGGTCATCGAGTTGTGCTCGAACGGGCTGCCGTGGCGGTCGCGCATCAGGTAGTTGATGAGGCCCTTGGAACGCTCCGGGTCCTTCTGCAGCTCCTCCAGCGACTGCTCTCCGGCCGTGGAGACGCGAGCGGCCCACAGTACGTCGGAGTCGGCGGCGGAGTGCTTCACCAGCTCCACCGTCACGTCACTGCGGAAGCTGGGTTTCAGATCTGAAGCGGCGGTTTCGCTCACCGGGGGTCCTTCCAAACGTGCGTCCTGGGGCGCGCCCACTCTACGGCGCCCCTCGCACGGCCTGCGCAGACGCACGCGGCGAGCGGGGGCCGCGCGGGGCCGTGCGAGGCGTCGTACAGCTGACGCACAGCCATGAATTTTTCCTAATGCCCCGAAATCCGGCACTGATTGACGGGCCCGTACGTCCTACCTAGGAGAACGCACACCCATCCACCCCGAGGAGATTCGCTCTGATGTTCCTCCGGCGCGAACCCGTCCCGTTCGCCTTCGTCTCCGAAGCCGACCGTTTCCGAAGCAACGTCACTCCGCCGCCGCGCGAGCGTCTGGGCAGGACCCAGTTGGTCGCCCGTATTCTGGTCGGACTGACCGTGGTTGCGGGGCTCGCCGGCTCACTGCTCCTCGGTATGCCCGCACTGCAGCCGAGCAAGGCGCCGGAGAAGTCGCAGCAGTCGGAGGCGTCCCAGGGGCGGTAGCCTCACGGGCACAGCCCAACCGAACGTGCATGTGAGTGAGGTCCAGCCGTGCCCCTGCCCTTCTTGACGGCCGACGGCGTATCCGATGTGGATGACGACGGCGACGGCGACGAGATCCTGGCCCATGCCGACCAGGACCGCTGGCGCCGGCCCTACCGGCCCGGCCCCTGGCGCGTGGGCATCGGCGCGCTGCTGCTCCTGCTGTCGGCCTTCATGCTGCTGGCCACGATGATCGTCGCCTTCGCCGGCGGCTGGGGCGGGGCCCTCGTCTGCCTGATCGCCGCCCTCGCGGTCGTCGGGTCGGCCGTGCAGATCCTGCGCGTCGGCGTGTGGGTGAGCCCCGCGGGGCTGCGCCGGGTGGGGTTCTTCGTGACCCGCACCACCGCGTGGAGCGAGATCGGCGAGCTCCGTACGGTGCAGCAGCCGGTGCGCTGGCTCGGGCTGCCGAGGACCGTACAGGGGCAGGCGCTGACGATGTCCGCGCAGGACGGCGCGGAGGCGCCGGTCCTGCTGACCGATCACAACGCCGACTTCCTGTCGCGGACCGAGGCCTTCGACCGGGCCGTCGACACGGTGGGTGCCTGGGCCGACGAGTACCGGCCCGTGCCCGCCTGACCGGCCTGAACCGCCTCCGGAGGCCCGTACAGGGATCAGACCTGTACGGGCTTCTTGTCGTGAAGGGCGATCGCCCGCTGCATCGCCTTGCGCGCCCGCGGGGTGTCCCGGGCGTCGTGGTAGGCGACGGCGAGCCGGAACCAGCTGCGCCAGTCCCCCGGCGCGTCCTCGGTCTCGGCCTTGCGGCGCGCGAAGACCTCGTCGGCGGAGTCCCGCAGGATCCGCCCGTACGTGTCCCGCTCCAGCTCGTCGACGGGCAGCCCGCCCTCGGCCTCCAGCTCGGTCGCGAGGTGGTTGGCCCGCGTGACGAACCGGGTGTTCTGCCAGAGGAACCAGACACCGATGACCGGCAGGATCAGCACGGCCACCCCGAAGGTGACCGTGAGCAGGGTTCCGTGCTGGATCAGCATCAGGCCCCGGCTGCCGACCAGGACGAAGTAGACCACCAGGACGGCGGCCGTGAGGAAGTACGTGATCTTCGCGCGCATCGTGAAATCAGTCCGTCAGCCCAGGTCGAGGAAGTGTTCCAGGCCGAAGGTGAGGCCCGGGGTCTGCGTCACTCGGCGCACACCGAGCAGGATGCCCGGCATGAAGCTGCTGTGGTGCAGGGAATCGTGACGGATGGTCAGGGTCTCGCCCTCGCCGCCGAGGAGCACCTCCTGGTGGGCCAGCAGGCCGCGCAGGCGGACGGCGTGCACCGGGACGCCGTCGACGTCCGCGCCGCGCGCGCCGTCGAGGGCGGTGGCGGTGGCGTCGGGCTGGGCGCCGAGGCCGGCCTCGGCGCGGGCGGCCGCGATGAGCTGCGCCGTACGGGTCGCCGTGCCGGAGGGGGCGTCGACCTTGTTCGGGTGGTGCAGCTCGACGACCTCGACGGACTCGAAGTAGCGGGCGGCCTGGGCGGCGAACTTCATGGTGAGGACGGCGCCGATGGAGAAGTTCGGGGCGATGAGCACACCGGTCTCCGGCGAACCGTCGAGCCAGGTGCCCAGCTGCGCGAGGCGGTCCTCGGTCCAGCCGGTGGTGCCGACCACTCCGTGGATGCCGTGACGGATGAGGAAGTCCAGGTTCCCCATCACCGATGCCGGGGTGGTCAGCTCGACCGCGACCTGGGCGCCGGCGTCGGCCAGCGTCTCCAGCTTGTCGCCGCGGCCGAGCGCCGCGACCAGTTCCATGTCCTCGGCGGCCTCGACCGCCTTGACGGCCTCGGCGCCGATCCGGCCCTGGGCGCCGAGGACTGCCACGCGCAGCTTGCTCATATTGCTTCCTCACTCACGTACGGAACTAGGCGACCGCTTCGTCGAGACGGGCGGCCTGCTTCTCCTTCAGCGGGCCGATCACCGCGAGCGAGGGCCGCTGGGCCAGTACATCCTGTGCGACCGAGCGGACGTCGTCCGGGGTCACGGCCGCGATCCGGGCCAGCATGTCGTCGACCGACATCTGGTCGCCCCAGCACAGCTCGCTCTTGCCGATGCGGTTCATGATCGCGCCGGTGTCCTCCAGGCCGAGGACGGTGGATCCGGAGAGCTGGCCGATGGCCCGCTTGATCTCCTCGTCTGCCAGTCCTTCGGTCGCGACCTTGTCGAGCTCGTCGCGGCAGATCCGGAGCACGTCGTGCACCTGGTTGGGGCGGCAGCCCGCGTACACGCCGAAGAGGCCGGTGTCGGCGAAGCCCGAGGTGTACGAGTACACGCTGTAGGCGAGGCCGCGCTTCTCCCGGACCTCCTGGAACAGGCGCGAGGACATGCCGCCGCCGAGGGCGGTGTTCAGCACGCCGAGCGCCCAGCGGCGCTCGTCGGTACGGGCGAGGCCGGGCATGCCGAGGACCACGTGGGCCTGCTCGGTCCTGCGGTTCACCAGGTCGACGCGGCCGGCGGTGCGGATGCGCTTGGCACCGGTGCGCGGGCCGATCGGCTCGGCGTCGGTGCGGGTCAGCGCGCCGGCCTTCTCGAAGGCGGCACGGACCTGGCGTACGACCTTGTTGTGGTCGACGTTGCCGGCGGCGGCCACGACCAGGTGCGTCGGGTCGTAGTGCTTCTTGTAGAAGCGGCGGATCCGGTCGGCGCCGAGCGCGTTGATCGTGTCGACGGTGCCGAGGACCGGACGCCCCAGGGGGGTGTCGCCGTACATGGTCTGCGCGAACAGGTCGTGCACCATGTCGCCCGGGTCGTCCTCGGTCATCGCGATCTCTTCGAGGATGACGCCTCGCTCGGCGTCGACGTCCTCCTCACGGATCAGCGAGCCGGTGAGCATGTCGCAGACCACGTCGATGGCCAGCGGCAGGTCGGTGTCGAGCACCCGGGCGTAGTAGCAGGTGTACTCCTTCGCCGTGAAGGCGTTCATCTCGCCGCCGACCGCGTCGATCGCGGAGGAGATGTCGAGGGCGCTGCGCTGGTGCGTGCCCTTGAAGAGGAGGTGCTCCAGGTAGTGCGTGGCGCCGTTCAGCGTGGGCGTCTCGTCACGGGAGCCGACGTGCGCCCAGATGCCGAAGGTGGCGGAGCGGACGGAGGGCAGCGTCTCGGTGACGATGCGCAGTCCGCCGGGCAGGACCGTGCGCCGGACGGTGCCGATGCCGTTGCTGCCCTTGAGGAGGGTTTGGGTACGGGCGACGGCCCGCCCCTCCGAAGAGGGGCGGGCCGTCACACGGGAACTACGCGACATCACTTGTCGGAGTCGTCCTTGTCAGCGTCGTCACCGGCGGCCTCGCCGTCGATCACGGGGATCAGGGAGAGCTTGCCGCGCTGGTCGATCTCGGCGATCTCCACCTGGACCTTGGTGCCGACCGCGAGCACGTCCTCGACGTTCTCCACGCGCTTGCCACCGGCGAGCTTGCGGATCTGCGAGATGTGCAGCAGGCCGTCCTTGCCGGGCATCAGGGAGACGAAGGCACCGAAGGTGGTGGTCTTGACGACCGTACCCAGGTAGCGCTCGCCGACCTCCGGCATGGTCGGGTTGGCGATCGAGTTGATCGTGGCGCGGGCGGCCTCGGCGGCCGGGCCGTCGGAGGCACCGATGTAGATGGTGCCGTCGTCCTCGATCGTGATCTCGGCGCCGGTGTCCTCCTGGATCTGGTTGATCATCTTGCCCTTGGGGCCGATGACCTCACCGATCTTGTCCACCGGGATCTTGACGGTGATGATCCGCGGGGCGAACGGGGACATCGCGTCCGGCGTGTCGATCGCTTCCATCATCACGTCGAGGATGTGGAGGCGGGCGTCGCGGGCCTGCTTGAGGGCGGCGGCCAGGACCGAGGCCGGGATGCCGTCGAGCTTGGTGTCCAGCTGGAGCGCGGTGACGAACTCCTTGGTGCCGGCGACCTTGAAGTCCATGTCGCCGAAGGCGTCCTCCGCACCGAGGATGTCGGTGAGGGCGACGTAGTGGGTCTTGCCGTCGATCTCCTGGGAGATCAGGCCCATGGCGATACCGGCGACGGGGGCCTTGAGGGGCACACCGGCGTTCAGCAGCGACATGGTGGAGGCGCAGACCGAGCCCATGGACGTCGAACCGTTGGAGCCGAGGGCCTCGGACACCTGGCGGATCGCGTAGGGGAACTCCTCGCGGGTCGGGAGGACCGGCACGATCGCGCGCTCGGCGAGCGCGCCGTGGCCGATCTCGCGGCGCTTCGGCGAACCGACGCGGCCGGTCTCACCGACGGAGTACGGCGGGAAGTTGTAGTTGTGCATGTAGCGCTTGCGGGTCACCGGGGAGAGGGTGTCCAGCTGCTGCTCCATGCGGAGCATGTTGAGGGTGGTGACGCCCAGGATCTGGGTCTCGCCACGCTCGAACAGCGCCGAGCCGTGCACGCGCGGGATGGCCTCGACCTCGGCTGCGAGGGTACGGATGTCCGTGAGCCCGCGGCCGTCGATGCGGACCTTGTCCTTGATGACGCGCTCGCGGACCAGGGCCTTGGTCAGGCTGCGGTAGGCGGCGGAGATCTCCTTCTCGCGGCCCTCGAAGGCCGGGAGGAGCTTCTCGGCGGCGATCTCCTTGACGCGGTCCAGCTCGGCCTCGCGGTCCTGCTTGCCCGCGATGGTCAGCGCCTGGGAGAGGTCACCCTTGACGGCGGCCGCGAGGGCCTCGTACACGTCGTCCTGGTAGTCCAGGAAGACCGGGAACTCGCCCTCGGGCTTCGCGGCCTTGGCGGCCAGGTCGGCCTGGGCCTTGCAGAGGACCTTGATGAAGGGCTTCGCGGCGTCGAGGCCGGAGGCCACGATCTCCTCGGTCGGCGCCTCGGCGCCGCCCTTGACGAGGGCGATGGTCTTCTCGGTGGCCTCGGCCTCGACCATCATGATCGCGACGTCGCCGTCCTCCAGGACGCGGCCCGCGACGACCATGTCGAAGACGGCGTCCTCGAGCTCGGTGTGCGTCGGGAAGGCCACCCACTGGCCGCGGATCAGCGCGACGCGGACGCCGCCGATCGGGCCGGAGAAGGGCAGGCCGGCCAGCTGGGTGGACGCGGACGCGGCGTTGATCGCGACGACGTCGTACAGGTGGTCGGGGTTGAGCGCCATGATCGTGGCGACGACCTGGATCTCGTTGCGCAGGCCCTTCTTGAAGGACGGGCGCAGCGGGCGGTCGATCAGGCGGCAGGTGAGGATCGCGTCCTCGGAGGGGCGGCCCTCACGGCGGAAGAAGGAGCCGGGGATCTTGCCGGCCGCGTACTGCCGCTCCTCGACGTCCACCGTCAGGGGGAAGAAGTCGAGCTGGTCCTTGGGCTTCTTCGACGCGGTGGTGGCGGACAGCACCATCGTGTCGTCGTCCAGGTAGGCAACGGCGGAGCCGGCGGCCTGGCGGGCCAGACGGCCCGTCTCGAAGCGGATGGTGCGGGTGCCGAAGGAACCGTTGTCAATGACGGCCTCGGCGTAGTGGGTCTCGTTCTCCACTAGCGTTTTCTCCATTTTCGTCGTCTCCGTCCGCCGCCCGTGTGGCGGTGGACGGTTGCGGAGAAGCGCTCCTGGCGTGCGGGCCGGTCTTCGATCGAAGCATCCGGTTCGTTGCCCCCTGGGGGCATTCCGGGTGCCACTACCGAGGACCGGCGGCGTGGGAGGGCGCTCCTCCTCTTCAGTTGTGCGCGTCTTCCTCAGACGCGCACGTGCGTCCGTTCCAGACTACAAAGGGTCCGGTCCTGTCCGCACGTACAGCAAAGGGAGCGGCCCCCTGATGTGGGAACCGCTCCCTTCACAGCGCTTTACTTGGCGCCGGCCGCACCGCGGCGGATGCCGAGGCGCTCGACCAGCGTACGGAAGCGCTGGATGTCCTTCTTGGCCAGGTACTGCAGCAGGCGGCGACGCTGGCCGACCAGGATCAGCAGACCACGACGGGAGTGGTGGTCGTGCTTGTGCGTCTTGAGGTGCTCGGTCAGGTCCGAGATGCGGCGGGAGAGCATCGCAACCTGGACCTCGGGGGAGCCGGTGTCGCCCTCCTTGGCACCGAACTCGGTGATGATCTGCTTCTTCGTAGCGGCGTCGAGCGGCACGCGTACTCCTCGTTTTAGGTCTTCGTTGCCACCGAGTGCCCCAGGTCTGAGTCTCTGGGGAGCTTCCGTTACTCGGGAGGCGGGGTCCGCTGAGCGCAGTCCACAGACCCTTGGGAGAGGGTCCGGGGGACGCGTACACAAACGGCCGTCACACAGCGTACCAGGCTGCCGGGACGCGACGTCTCAGCTGGTGAGAGCGCGGGCCCGGGAGTAAACGTCCAGCACAGCCAGGGTAAGGGGCACGAGGCTGAGCAGGACCGCCGCCTCGGTGAGGTCGAGCAGCCTTCCCCAGAAGGGTGACAGGCCCTTGCGGGGGATGACAAGCGCAATTCCCGCGAGGAGGGCCGCGCCGGCGGCGACGGCGGCGGTCAGCCAGATCGTACGGAGGTCCAGGCCGCTGTGGTCGTGCTCCCGCAGGAGGGCTTCGAGCAGGTCGGTCGGCGGGTGCAGGGCCATGCCCAGGATCAGCAGCGCGATGGCGACGAGGCCCGCGGTCAGGGCGCAGACCACCTGGGAGGTGTAACGGAAGAGGCGGGCGCGCAGCAGCATGGCGAGGCCGGTGGCGAGCGCCAGCAGGCGGCCCCAGGTGTTCTCGGAGAAGCCGAGGACGGCGGCGGCGCCGACGGCGACGGCGGCGCAGCCGCCGACCAGGCCGAGCAGCATCTCGTGGCCTCGGCGGGCCTGGGCGGCGATGGCCTCGGCGTCGAGCGAGGCGGCGCCCGGCTCGTGCTGGTCGGAGCCGGTCTGCTCACCGTGCGGGTCGGTCTCGTAGCGGTCCGGGGTCTCTGCGTAGTCGGTGTACTCGTCTGTGGCGCTCTGCGGGGCGCTGTAGCCGATGGGCAGGCGCGCGAAGCGGGCCGAGAGACCGGGAAGGAAGGCGACGAGGCCGATGGCCACGGGGGCGCAGACGGCGGCGGTGTGGGTGGCGGAGGCCTCGGTGGCGATGGCCACGAAGGTGGCGAGGGTTCCGGTGGCGGCGACGAAGGTGGCCGCGACGAAGGGGGCGTCGCCGCTGGGGGTGAGCGCGACCAGGGCGACGGAGGCGATCAGGGCGCAGACGCATCCGAGCAGGAACTGGAGGCGCCCGGGACCCTGGCCGACGGCCGGGGCGACGATCCCGGAGCCGGCGATCATCAGGTGCGGGAGGGCGCCGAGGCCGAGCGCGACGGCGGAGAGGCGGTCGCGGTAGACGCGGGCGCGCACTCCGGCGACGGCGGTGAGCAGGATGCCGACGGCGCCCGCGATGATCCCGGGCAGTCCGTGCATGTCGTGGCGCAGCGGGTCGGCGTACCAGAGGACGAAGCCCAGCATGACGAGCAGCACGGCGGCGCCGGCCAGGCCCGCGCCGCGCAGCATGTCGTCGCTCCAGCGGTGCCGGTCGCGGACGACGGCGGAGGCGACGGCGTCGGACACGTCGTCGAACACGGCGGGCGGCAGGGACTCGGCGAAGGGGCGCAGGCTCAGCACCTCGCCGTCGAGGACCTGCTGGCCGGCGAGGGTCCGGGCACCGTCGAGGACGGTGCCGGAGCGGCGTACGAGGTGGAAGCCGGTCGGGGCGCCCACCGGCTGGGTCTGGCCGGTGAGGCGCAGCAGCTCGGGGTAGACGTCGGCGACGGCGATGTCCTCGGGGAGGGCGACGTCGATACGGCTGTCAGGGGCCACGACGGTGACCCTGCAGAAACCCGTCGTTGCGGCCGTACTCACCTGTGTGACCCCCCTGGTTGACGCTCGCACCGGCGGACGATTCGCGGATGCGCATACTGCGCGCGCCACCCTACCGGGCTTATGACCGACTGTCGGCAAGTAGGATCACCGACGCGTGGGGGAGACCCCCTTCGCGCCCGGGACTTGGGGGCGCCGGTTGCGACGTCCCGTCCGTTTTCGAGGGATTGATGCTCCGGTGAGCCAGATCGTCGTCAAACGCCCGCCGCGGTCCCTGCCGCCTGAGGTTCCGGCGGAGGAGCTGCGGCTGGAAGCTCCGCCCGAACTTCCGCGCGGGCAGCAGGAGGGCATGCTGATGCAGCTCCTGCCGATGCTCGGCATGGGCTCTTCCGTCGTCTTCTTCTTCATGCCGGGCGCGGCCCCCTTCATGCGCATCATGGGTGTGCTGATGCTGGCGTCGACGGTGGCCATGGTCGTGGCCCAGTTGGCGCGCCTCCGGCGCGGTGCGCAGGGGCAAATGGCCGATGTGCGCCGGGACTACCTCAAATATCTCGCGCAGACGCGCCGTCAGGTACGCCGGACCGCGCGGGCGCAGCGTGACGCGCAGCTGTATCTGCACCCGGCCCCCGAGCAGTTGTGGTCGGTGGTGGCGGAGGGCTCCCGGCTGTGGGAGCGGCGGGTCGGCGACCAGGACTTCGGGCAGGCCCGGGTCGGGCTGGGCGCGCAGCGCCTGGCGACCCCGCTGGTGGCGCCGGAGACCGCGCCGGTGGACGAGCTGGAGCCGCTGACCGCGGGCGCGATGCAGCGGTTCCTGAAGGTGCACTCCTCGCTGGACGGGCTGCCGATGGCGCTGTCGATCCGCGCCTTCTACCACGTGACGGTGTCCGGGGAGCCGGAGTCCGCGCGCAGTACGGCGCGGGCGATGGTGGCGCAGCTGGCGACGCTGCACTCCCCCGAGGACCTGATGGTGGCCGTGGTGGCGGCGCCGGGTGCGGTGCCCGCGTGGGACTGGACGAAGTGGCTGCCGCACACGCAGGTCCCGGGTCAGGTCGACGGGGCCGGTACGAAGCGGCTGTTCGGCGATGACCTCGTCGAGCTGGAGGGGCTGCTGGCCTCCCGGCTGGAGGGCCGGCCGCGGTTCAGCCGCGAGGTGTCCCCGGTGCTGGACCAGCCGCACCTGGTGGTCGTGCTGGACGGTGGCATGGTGCCGCCGGACTCGGTGTTCGCCGCGGCCGAGGGCCTTCAGGGCGTCACCATCGTCGAGGTGGTCGCGGGCGAGCTGGACGAGCCGCGCGGCGGGCTGTCGGTCGTGGTGCGGCCGGGCCGGCTGCGTCTGGAGTCGGGCGCGGGGGTCGCGTACGAGGGCGTGCCGGACACGCTGTCGCTGCCTGCGGCGGAGGCGCTGGCCCGGCAGCTGGCGCCGATGCGCACGGGCGGCGGGGACGACGACGAGCCGCTGCTGGCCAATCTGGACTTCACCGATCTGCTGAACCTGGGCGACGCGGCCGCGGTCGACGTCGCGCGGACCTGGCGGCCGAGGTCGGCCGGTGAGCGGCTGCGCGTACCGATCGGTGTCGGTGAGGACGGCGCCCCGGTCATGCTGGACCTGAAGGAGGCCGCGCAGGAGGGCATGGGTCCGCACGGTCTGTGTGTGGGCGCGACCGGTTCCGGCAAGTCGGAGCTGCTGCGCACGCTGGTGCTGGGTCTGGCGGTCACGCACACCTCGGAGACCCTGAACTTCGTACTCGCCGACTTCAAGGGCGGTGCGACCTTCACGGGCATGGGGCAGATGCCGCACGTCGCGGCGGTGATCACCAACCTGGCCGACGACCTCACGCTCGTGGACCGCATGGGCGACTCGATCCGCGGTGAGCTGCAGCGCCGTCAGGAGCTGCTGCGGTCGGCGGGCAACTACGCGAACATCCACGACTACGAGAAGGCGCGCGCGGCGGGTGCCCCGCTGGAGCCGCTGGCCTCGCTGGTGCTGGTCATCGACGAGTTCAGCGAGCTGCTGACGGCGAAGCCGGACTTCATCGACATGTTCATCCAGATCGGCCGCATCGGCCGTTCGCTGGGTGTGCACCTGCTGCTGGCCTCGCAGCGCCTGGAAGAGGGCAAGCTGCGCGGTCTGGACACGTACCTGTCGTACCGGATCGGTCTGCGGACCTTCTCGGCGGCGGAGTCGCGGACCGCGATCGGTGTGCCGGACGCCTATCACCTGCCGTCGGTGCCCGGTTCGGGCTATCTGAAGTTCGGTACGGACGAGATGACCCGCTTCAAGGCGGCGTACGTCTCGGGCACCTACCGCTCGGGCGGGCCGGACCTGTCGGTGGGGCAGTTCCCGGTGGAACGGCGGCCCGCGCTGTTCACGGCGGCCCCGGTGCCGGTGGTGTACGCGGCCCCGGACCCGGCGTACCTGGCGGCGCAGTCGGCACGCGAGGACGACGCGCTGGCGGACACGGTGCTGGACGTGATCGTGAGCCGGCTGGAGGGTCAGGGGGTGCCGGCGCACCAGGTGTGGCTGCCGCCGCTCGACCAGGCGCCGCCGCTGGACCAGCTGCTGCCGGCGCTGGCGCCGAGCCCGGAGCGCGGGCTGCACGCGGACGGGTACACGCGGCCCGGCGGGCTCGTCGTCCCGCTCGGCCTCATCGACAAGCCGTTCGAGCAGCGGCGCGAGGTGCTGTACCGGGACTTCTCGGGTGCGGCGGGCCACATGATGGTGGTCGGCGGTCCGCAGTCGGGCAAGTCGACGCTGATGCGGACGCTGATCGCCTCGTTCGCGCTCACCCACACCGCGCGCGAGGTGCAGTTCTACGGGCTGGACTTCGGCGGTGGCAGCCTGTCGTCGATCGCCGAGCTGCCGCACGTGGGCGGGATCGCCTCGCGCCTGGACCCGGAGCGGGTCCGGCGTACGGTCGCGGAGGTGGGGGGCATCCTCAACCGCCGCGAGGAGTTCTTCCGCTCGAACAACATCGACTCGATCAACACCTACCGGCGCCGGCGGGCGGCGGGCGACCTGCCGCACGAGCCGTGGGGCGACGTGTTCCTGATCGTCGACGGCTGGGGCACCTTCCGGGGCGAGTACGACGGCCTGGAGCAGATCGTCACCGACATCGCTTCCCGCGGCCTGGGCTACGGCATCCACGTGGTGATCACCGCGGCGCGGTACATGGAGGTACGGGCCGCGCTCAAGGACCAGATGCTCAGCCGTCTGGAGCTGCGGCTCGGCGACACCATGGACTCCGAGTTCGACCGCAAGGTCGCGGCGAACGTCCCCACGGGGATGCCGGGCCGCGGTCAGGTGCCGGAGAAGCTGCACTTCCTGGGCGCGCTGCCGCGGATCGACGGCTCACACGAGGCGGGTGACCTCTCCGAGGCCACGACGGCCTTCGTGGACGCGGTGAAGGAGAACTGGGCGGGGCAGGCGGCGCCGGGTGTACGGCTGCTGCCGCGGCTGCTCCGCTCCGACCAGCTGCCCAAGGGCGGGGAGTACCCGGAGCGCGGGATCGCGATCGGCATCGACGAGACCAACCTGGAGCCGGTGTTCATCGACTTCGAGTCCGATCCCTTCCTCCTCGTCTTCGGCGAGAGCGAGTCGGGCAAGACGAACCTGCTGCGGCTCATCGCCAAGCAGATCTCCGAGCGGTACACGCCGGACCAGGCACGGCTGGTCGTGGGCGACTACCGGCGCGGCCTGCTCGGGGCGCTGCCGGAGGAACACCTGCTGGAGTACGCGCCGATGATGAGCTCCCTGCAGATGCACATGGAGGCGCTGGGCGGGGTGTTCTCGCGTCGGCAGCCGCCGACGGACGTGACCCCCCAGCAGCTGCGGGACCGCAGCTGGTGGACGGGCCCGGACGTGTTCATCATCATCGACGACTACGACCTGGTCTCCACGAGCCAGGGCAATCCGCTGGGGCCACTGGTGGAGTACCTGCCCTTCGCCCGGGACACCGGCGTCCGCTTCATCATCGCGCGCAACTCGGCGGGCGCCTCGCGCTCGCTCTACGAGCCCTTCATGCAGCGGTTCAAGGAGCTGGGCGCGCAGGGCCTGGTGCTGTCGGGCGACCCGTCCGAGGGCGACCTGATCGGCACGGTGCGGCCGCGCCCGATGCCGCCGGGCCGGGCCTACTTCTCGTCGCGCAGGCGGGGGACCTCGCTGGTCCAGCTCGGCCGGATGCCGGGCGGCATGTGAGTCCGCTCCCGGTGGCCGGCCCCCGAGGGCCGGCCACCGGGCGTGCCGCCGGTCCGGTCCCCGGGCCGGCCGACGGGCGGATCGGGTGGAAACCCGTCCCGGTCGGCGGCGCAGCCCGGATAATCGGCGGTGAAGACCGCGCCACCGAAGGAAGGGCCACCCATGGGCACCCAGCAGGAGAAGGACGAGCTGTACGCGCTCGACATCAGCGGTGTGGAGTGGGAAGGGCCGCCCGGGACCAGCCCGGAGGAGGAGCGGGTAGAGATCGCGCGGCTGCCCGAGGGGGCGGTGGCGATGCGTTCGTCGCTGGACCGGGACACGGTGCTGCGCTACACGGCCGCCGAGTGGGAGGCCTTCGTACTCGGGGCCAGGGACGGCGAGTTCGACCTGGACCGCCACGAGGCCTGAGGGGCCGGCAGGATACGCCGAAGGGGCGCGCCCGGTGCGGGCGCGCCCCTTCGGCACGTACGGACCGACGTGGGTGCCGGGCTCAGTAGGCCTCGGTGAACAGGCGCGAGGCCTTCACGTCGGTGGCCCGGTAGTCGCCCTTGCCCTGCTCGATGAGCTTGGCGATCTTCTCCAGATCCGTGTGCATCTGGTCGGCCTTGCCCTTGTACTTGGTCTGGAGGTTGACGTACTCGCGGTGCGCCTCACCGTCCCAGGTGTCCGTGACGACCTTCAGGGCCGCGCCCATCGCGTCCAGGTCCTTGAGGATGTTCCCAGAGACGATGCGGATGCGGTCCGCCATCTGCTGGACGGTCTCATACCGGACCCGGGTCCCGTCGTTAGCCGACATGTTCTTCTCCTTCTCGCTGCGGCCTGCTGGAAAGCGACGCGTTGTCAGACGGACTCGAGGCCCGAGCGCGGGCCGGAAGCGGCGCCGGAGGGCGAGTCCTGGACGGCGTTCTTGAACGCCGCGCGGACCTCTTCGTCCTGGGCGTTGCTGAGGTTCTTGGTCTGAGCCACCGCGTTGTGCAGGACGCCGAGCAGCCTGCGGATCTCGTCGTGGCTCTCGTTGAGGGTGCCCTGGGCGGCGGTGAAGCCCCCGGCGCCCACACCGGTCCAGCCGGCGCTCGCCGTCGCGAGGATGTCGGCCAGCTCGCGGGCCTGCCTGGTGACGGCGTTGCCCGTCTCCTCGATCTTGTTCTTCGCCTGGACGACCGGATCGTCTGCAAGTCCGAAGGTGTTCGTGCTCATCGAAGCTCCTCACTTCTCAATTCGCCGGCAGAACCGGCGGATTGCGCAGCGGAGTGGACGTGCCTGGCGCGGAATTTGAGCCACGCGCCCCGGGCGGTCCCCCTCCGCTTCACGCGATCCCCCGATCACACTCGTGAAGCCTGGTGTCACTCTAGCCAGTTCATCTGACAGCCCCAACACCAGTAGGGCGCTTCCGTAGATGAACTGTGACCGTTCACTGCAAACGGCGCTTTCGGCGGCGGGCGTCCCGGACGACCGTCGCGGTACCGGCGATGATGGCGATCAGGACCGCACCGATGCCGAGAGCGTACGTGCCGAACCGCTCCTCGCGCTCCTGGGCCGTCTCGGTGAGTCGCAGCGGCGCGGCTTCCGGGGCGGTCGCCGGGGGCGGGCCGGGGTCGGGGACCGGGGCCTTGGGGGCCTGCTGGTCGTGGGAGAGCGCGCGCACCGGGTCGATGACGCCCCAACCCACGTAGTCGTCACGGCCGTTGACCGCGCGTTCGGCGGTGTTCTGGATCTGCCAGACGATCTGCTGCGCGGACCAGTCCGCATGCTTGGCGCGCAGCAGGGCGGCGACGCCGGCGACGTACGGAGCGGAAAAACTGGTGCCGTTGTCGATGCACTGGCCGAAGCCGGGGACGGTGGAGACCATGTCGACGCCGGGCGCCGCCACCCCGATGAAGTCGCCGGGCTGGGAGAACCCGGCCCGCTCGTTGTTGCGGTCCGAGGCTCCCACGGCGAGCACGCCGGGGAAGGCCGCCGGGTAGGTCTTGCGCTTCTGGCCGCTCATGCCGTCGTTGCCCGCCGAGGCCACCACCACGACGTTGGCGGCTATGGCCTTCTGGACCGACTTGCCGAGATCGGAGTCGGCGGACAGCTGCGCGTCGGTGTCCTGGGAGATGTTGATCACTTGGGCGCCCTTGGCCACCGCGTGGTCGATGGCCTGGCTCAGGTTCGAGGCGTTGCCCTTGCCCTGCCCGTCGTTCTGCCGGATCGGGATGATCGTGGATTCGGGGGCCAGGCCGACGAAGCCGGTGCCCTGCTGGGGGCGGGCCGCGATCAGCCCGGCGACCTTGGTGCCGTGGCCGATGGTGTCGATCGTGCCGTCGCCGCCCTTGGGGTCGACGAAGTCCTTGCCGGCTCCGGTGTCGATGGCCGCGCTGAGCTGCGGGTTCGCCCGGTCCACGCCGGTGTCGATGACCGCGACGCGGACGCTGTTGTTGTTCTTGTCCTTGCCCTTGGTCTGCGCCCAGAGCTCGTCGAGCAGCAGCCGCTGGAGGGCCCAGGGCCGGTCCTCGATCTGCTTCTTCATCGGGAAGGTGCACTCCCCCGCGCCGTCGAGGCGCAGCGCGTACGGGGGCTGGGGCGCGGCGGCCGTGGCCGCGGCGGCGGCCGTGCCCGTGCCGCCCGAGGCCAGGGTGAGGGCGAAGGCGGCGGCCAGAAGGGTCCGCCGGGACCCGTGGGTCTGGTTCATCGGCGGCTTCCTCACGAACCCTGGGGCTGGCGGGCGGAGTTGGTGTTCAGACGCGGCCCCTTGGAGAGGAACTCCGACCAGGCGATGGGCACCATGGCCGGGTTGACACTGCCGTAGCCGAGCCTGACCTGCGCCTGGCTGGCCTCGGGGCGGCCGTCCGTACCGGCCTTCGACTGGTCGGGGGCGCCGATCTTCGACTCCTCGGCGTCGCTGTCGCCGTTGGCCTGGACGGCGTACCGCAGACCGGTGTCGGTGACCAGGAAGAGGGAGCCGCTGGCCGTGGTCTGCTTGCCCTGGACCTGGGTGTACAGCAGACCAGAGCCGGGGGTGACGTACGCGCTGGTGCCGCTGGCGGTGATGTCGATCGGGAAGCCTGTGCCGGCCCATGTGCTCAGGGTCTGGTTGCCCTGGGCGTCGACCGAGCGCAGGACGCTGCAGACCGTGTCGCGGTTGTTGTCCCCGCCGGACTGGGTGCCGGCGGGCGGCGTCGTCTGGTTGATCCGTTCGGTCTTCTTCTGGGGCCACTTGACGTCGGCGGCGAACGGGGCGGCGTCCGGGTTGATCGACTGGAGGTCGATCTCGCGGGGCTTGCCGTGCATGTTGAGGCCGTCGGTCGCGGGAGCCGAGATCAGCAGCCAGGCGACGAAGTCGGAGACCGGTGCGACCTTCCCGGGCAGCACCACGTAGTGCTGTGCGCCGGAGCCGGTCTGCGCCTTGAGCACCATCCCGACCTTGTTGTCGGCGGTGCCCAGACCCTTCACCCCGGCGTCGGTGCCGGCCTTGCCGGGCAACGGCGGGAAGGACAGGTCGTCGCCGGAGTTGAGGGTCCCCAGCCATTCCGGGCTGACCTGCTGCGGGGTGGCGCCGGTGCCGACGAGCGCGTTGGTCATCGTCCCGGCCGCCGGGGTGCCCTCCGGGAACTTGTACTTCGTCCCGGCGGCGTCGACCAGGTAGCGCTCCTGGCCCGCGGCCGTGCTCTGCACGTACAGCGACTGGGTGTCGGCGAGCCTGCGGGCGTCGTCCGTCTTGACCGCCTCGCGGTCGGCGAGCACGAAGGTGGCGGTCTGCACGCCCCGGCCGTTGCCGCCCGGCTGCTGGCAGACGGCCCAGCGCTTGGCCTTGCCCGCGTCCTCCTTCGAGGGGAGCCGGTCGGGGGCGTACGGGATGCCGATGATGGGGCCGCGCGGCGGATTGCCCGCGTCCAGGACCTTGTCCGGGATCTGGATCACCTTGAACTTCGACGGATCCAGGAGGAGTCGGGCGGAGGCGAGGTTCAGCACCGGGTGCAGCCGGGTCTGGTCCTTGCCGCCCACCTTCGTCGTCAGGACCACGTACCGCGTCGTCGAGTCCTTGCCGACGATGACACTGGTCCCCGGCTCCGCCCAGCCCTTGGGGGCCGTCGGCTTGAACATGCCCCAGGCGCCGAATCCGGCGAGCACGAGCGCGCCGACGATCAGCCCGGGAAGGATCGCGCGCAGCGGACGCGGCGCGCCTTCCTCGGTACCCGTGGCGGATGGCTGGAGGAACGCGGCCACCGTCCGCCGCTTCGCAAAGGTGTACGCGTTGAGCTCATCACGTCGTGATGCCATGACCGCCTGTTTCTCCCCGCACGGCCCGGCCGGTGAGTACGGTCCCCGGGCCTCGATTGTCGGACCGGGCACCTACTATGCCTCTTGACGGACGGTATGAAGGGGCCGGGTAGGGTGAGGCTGCCGCCCAGCCCCTTCCGCACCGGGTCGATCAGGGCTTGTTGGGGTGGATTGGGGAGATTCCGGAGTCGTGCGACAGGTGTCGCGCAGCGCCGGGACTCACGGGGTCTGACCCCGGAGAGGGGAAGTGCGCGAGTGATGGCCACCGCGACGGAGCAGCAGACCGGCGCGCCCGCACCGGCACGTGTCGGGGTGACGCCGCATCCGAAGTCGAGCCCCGGCCGCTTCGGTCCGTTCCGACTGCAACAGCTCGTGCTCTTCCAAGTCGCGGCAGCCGCCCTGCTGGTGGCCTGGGTGGTCGAACCGCTGCTGCTGGTTCCCACCGGCGTCCTGGCGCTCGTCCTGGTGGTGCTCGCGGTCGTACGCCGCCACCAGCGCTCCCTGCCGGAGTGGATCGGCGGCGCGCTCGCGCTGCGTTCACGCCGGCGCCGGGCCGCCTCCTTCACCGTGCCCGCGGGCACGGAGCCGGGGCTCGCCCCGCTCGTCGAGGCCGATCCGGCGCTGCGCACCCTCACCTTCAGCGACCGTGACCGGCGTCCGGTCGGGATGATCGGCGACGGGACCTTCCTGACCGCGGTCGTCCAGGTGGACACGGACGCCACCGCGCTGCGGCCCGACCGGGCGACGCGGCCGCTGCCGCTGGCCGTCGTACGGGACATCCTCGAAGTGGACGGCATCCGGCTGGAGTCCGCGCAGCTCGTGCAGCACACCCAGCCGGCGCCGGCCCCGCACCTGCCCGCACAGTCGATGGCGACCCGCAACTACGCGCCGCTGCAGGCCCGGACGGGCACCCCGGCGGTCCGGCTGACGTGGATCGCCCTCAAGCTCGACCCGGAGCTGTGCCCGGAGGCCGTCACCGCGCGCGGCGGCGGGCTGGCCGGTGCGCAGCGCTGCCTGGTGCGTGCGGCCGACCAGCTGGCGAGCCGGCTGGCCGGGGCCGGGTTCGCGGCCACCGTGCTGACCGAGCAGGAGCTGACGGCGGCGCTGGCCACCTCCTCGTGCGCGAACCCGATGGCGATCACCCAGGCCGGGCGGTCGAACAGCACCGGGCGGCGGACCGAGGAGACCTCGCGCACCTGGCGCTGCGACGACCGGCGGCACACGACGTACTGGATAGGCCGCTGGCCGCAGTTGGGCGGGTCCGGTGCGGCGGCGCTGCCGCAGTTCGTGGCGCTCCTCACCTCGCTGCCCGCGCTCGCGACGAACTTCAGCCTGACGATGGCCCCGGCGGAGCGACAGGGCGTCACCTTGAGCGGACACGTACGGGTGACGGGGCGCAGTGACGAGGAACTGGTCGCGGCACGGCGGGAGTTGGAGAGGACGGCGCGGGGCGTGAAGACCGGGCTGGTGCGGCTCGACCGTGAACAGGTGCCGGGGCTGCTGGCTTCGCTGCCGCTGGGAGGGGCGCGATGAGGGGCGGATTCGGGCTGGTCGGCCCGCGTCGGGAGCGGCACGTGGTGCCCGCGGCGGACCTGGACCTGCTGGCGCTGCCCGTCGGGGACGACGGGGTCGTCATCGGCGTGGACGCCGAGGGCCGGTCGGCGGTGCTCGGCATCAACCGGCCGACGCCGTACGAGGTGACGCTGATCGGCGGCCTGTGGACAGCGCAGGTGCTGGCGCTGCGCGCGGCGGCCACGGGTGCGCGCGTGGCCGTGGAGACGGGGCGCGGGCAGGTGTGGTCCGGGCTGGCCCAGGCCGCGGGCGGCGGGCAGCAGTGCGTGACCCTGCACGAGGTGGGCCGGATACCGCCGCAGGGCGCCTCGGCGGGCAGCCCGGTGCTGGTGATCCGCGACTGCGGGATGCGGCCGCCGCGCGGGCGCGTGGTGGCCGGGCCGTGGCAGTCGGTGCTGACCCTGCTGCCGTACCTGAGCCCGACGGCGCCGCGCCTGCTCCAGCAGTCGTCCCTGGTGGGGGTGCAGCGGGTGTCCCCGGACGAGGCGGAGCAGATCGGCCGCCTGATGCGGCTCCCGAGGCAGGCGGTGGACTCCCTGCCGACGCTGGGCGACGGGGTGACCCTGTGGTGCACGCCGCGGGACCGGCAGTTCGTGATGACCCAGGGGACGGACGCGGAGACGGGCCTGCTGGGCGGGGCCCGGCGCATCGACTGACCCGGCTCCCCGAGGGGGGCGGACAGTGGTGTCGGGGCGCGATTAGGGTGGGTCCGGGCGCGGCGAGGTGGGCGCCGGACCGGTGTTCGACAGACCAGGAGGACCAGTGAGCGGCGATCGGAACGAGAGGCGCGGCGGGACGTGGGACGTCCCGACGGACGATCAGTCCGACGCGGAGCCCGAGGTGACGGGCGAGTTCACCATCGACTACACCCCGCCTGCCTGGTACATGCAGGGCGGGGCCCCGGCCGCGCAGGTACCGGGACTTCCCGAGGGCAGCGGCTTCGAGCCCCACCGCCCGCCGGAGGTGGAATCACCCTCGACGATGCGGATCGCTCCGCCGGCTCCGCGGACGCCGTCCGACGGCGCGGGTCGGCCGGTTCCGTTCCCGCCCGCTCCCTCGGCACCGGCCGACCCGGCCCCGGCGTACCAGGCTCCGGCACTGCCGTACTCGACCCCGGCCCCGATTCCCGCCCCGGCCCCCGCCCCGGCACCGGCCCCGATTCCCGCCCCGGCACCGGTCGAGCCTGCGGCTCCGGCTCCCGTCGAGGCGGTCCTGCCGTTCGCGACCCCGGCTCCGGTTCCTGCCCCGGTCGAGCTTCCGGCCCCTGCTCCGGCTCCAGCTCCGGTCGAGGCTCCGGCTCCGGTTCCGGTTCCCGTCGAGGAGGCCCCGCCGGCGCTCGAAGCCCCGGCCCCGGTCACGCCGTTCCCTGCAGCGGCACCGGCCCCGGTCGCCGACGTGCCCGCGCCCGCGTCCGTGGCCGAGGAGGTCGCTCCGGAGCCGGCTCCCGTCGACACCCCGCCCGTCGTGACGCCTTTCCCGGCCCTGCCGCCCGTCGACGTGGTCACGCCGTACCCGGCCCTGCCGTCGGCCCCCGTCGCGGAGCCGGCCGCCGACCCGGTGGCGGAGGTTCCGCCCGCGCCCTGGGCCGGGCCGCAGGACACTCCCGCCGAGGGGACGCCCGTACTGCCGTCCGCCGAGCAGCCCGCGGCGGCACCGGCGCCTGCGCCGGTCGGCCCCGCGGACGCGCCGCCGGCCGTCGTGGAGACCCCGTTCGGGGGCCCCGTCGACGAACTGCCGTCTCCGCCGCCCGCGTTCGGCACCCCGGACGCCTACCCGTTTCCGCCGCCGGCTCCCGCGCCGCCGCAGCCCCAGCAGTCCCAGCAGCCCCAGCACTACGACCCGCGCACCGCCGGGCAGTGGTCGGCCGGGCCCGGGCAGCAGCAACCCCCGCAGCACCAGCACCAGCCGCAGCCGCACGATCCGCGTTACTCGGCCGGCCAGACCGGCGGCGGGGCGCCCCTCGGCTACACCGCCGCCGTCGAGCTGTCGTCCGACCGCCTGCTGCGCAACAAGCAGAAGCCCAAGAACAACAACAACGGCGTCGGCGGCCGGTTCCGCTTCGGCGGCAAGGCGGCCGAGGTGGAGCGCCAGCGCAAGCTGGAGCTGATCCGCACCCCGGTCATGTCCTGCTACCGCATCGCCGTCATCAGCCTCAAGGGCGGCGTCGGCAAGACCACGACCACCACCGCCCTCGGCGCCACTCTCGCCACCGAACGCCAGGACAAGATCCTGGCCATCGACGCGAACCCCGACGCCGGTACCCTCGGCCGCCGGGTCCGCCGCGAGACCGGTGCCACCATCCGGGACCTGGTCCAGGCGATCCCGTACCTGCACTCGTACATGGACATCCGCCGGTTCACCTCGCAGGCGCCCTCGGGTCTGGAGATCATCGCCAACGACGTGGACCCGGCCGTCTCCACGACCTTCAACGACGAGGACTACCGCCGCGTCATCGAGACGCTGGGCCGCCAGTACCCGATCATCCTCACCGACTCGGGCACCGGCCTCCTCTACTCCGCCATGCGCGGCGTCCTGGACCTGGCCGATCAGCTGATCATCATCTCGACCCCGTCCGTGGACGGGGCCAGCAGCGCCAGCACCACCCTCGACTGGCTCTCCGCGCACGGGTACGCCGACCTCGTCTCGCGCTCCCTCACCGTCATCTCGGGGGTCCGCGAGACCAGCAAGATGATCAAGATCGAGGACATCGTGCAGCACTTCGAGACCCGCTGCCGCGGTGTCGTCGTGGTGCCGTTCGACGAACACCTCGCGGCCGGCGCCGAGGTCGATCTCGACATGATGCGGCCCAAGACGCGCGAGGCGTACTTCAACCTCTCCGCGCTCGTGGCCGAGGACTTCCTGCGGGCCCAGCAGCAGGCCCCGCAGGGACACTGGGGTGCGCCGCAGCAGCACCAGGCTCCTCAGCAGCCCTACGGGCAGCAGCCCCCTCAGCAGCCGCAGCCGTACGGTCAGCCCCAGGGCCAGCCCCCGTACCAGCAGCCGCCGCAGCCCCAGCAGCCGCAGCCCTACGGCCAGCCGTACCCGCAGCCCGGCCAGCCCTGGCAGCAGCCCCAGGCCCCGCAGCAGCAGCCGCCCCAGCCCCAGCAGCCTCCGCGCGACCCGCGCCTCGGCTGACCGGCCGCACAGCGAAGGGCCCGTACCACCCCGGGGGTGGTACGGGCCCTTCCGCTTCGTTCGTCAGCGCTTCATGTCGTACGTGTCCGTCAGCACCCGCGCCCGCTTCACGTCGTCCGCGATCGCTTCCAGCAGCCCGTCCAGCGACTCGAACTTCGCCATCCCCCGCACGTACGCGAGGAAGTCGACGGCGACGTGCATCCCGTACAGGTCCAGCCCCACGCGGTCGATCGCGTACGCCTCCACGGTCCGCTCGGTCGCGTCGAACTGCACGTTCGTCCCCACCGAGATCGCTGCGGGCATCCGCTCGCCGTCCGCCGTCAGCCAGCCGGCGTAGACCCCGTCCGCCGGGATCGCGGTGTGCGGCTGCGTCTCGACGTTCGCCGTCGGGTAGCCGAGCTCTCGCCCGCGCTGCGCACCGCGCACCACCACGCCCTCGACGCGGTGCGGACGCCCCAGGATCTCGGCCGCGCCGTCCATGTCGCCCTCCGAGACCAGCCTGCGTGCCAGCGTCGAGGAGAACGGCACCCCGCCGCCCGCCTCGCCCCGCTCGACCAGGTCCACGACGTCCACCTGGTAGTCGTACGTGGAGCCCAGCTCGCGCAGGAAGTCGACGTTCCCCGCGGCCCGGTGGCCGAAGCGGAAGTTCGGGCCCTCGATGACGGCGCGCGCGTGCAGCTTGTCGACGAGGACCTTCACGATGAAGTCGGCCGGGGACAGTTGGGAGAACTCCGCCGTGAACGGCAGGATCAGCAGCGCGTCCACGCCCAGCCCGGCCATCAGCTCGGCGCGCCGGTCGTACGGGGCCAGAATCGGGGGGTGGCTGCCGGGGCGGACCACCTCGCTCGGGTGCGGGTCGAAGGTGACCACCACGGAGGGGACGCCGAGCTCACGCGCCGTGGCCACGGCCCGCCCGATGATCAGCTGATGTCCCCGGTGCACGCCGTCGTAGGAGCCGATGGTGACGACGCTGCGTCCCCAGTCCTGGGGGATGTCCTCCAAGCCACGCCAGCGCTGCACTGTGACCGCTCCTCGCCCGAACCCGTTTAGTCCTTGAAGTGATTGCCGATTGCAGGTCTAAGACTGCCATGCCGGTGGCCGGTGCCCCGCATCGGCATCTGACTGGGTACGCCGCCGCGTCTGTCGTCACGTCACATCCGCGGCCGCCCTGCTCAGGGTCTCCACCGTCCGCCGTGCGCTCGGCCCGAGCAGGGCCGCCGCCTCCGCCTCCGCCGTCGCCAGCCAGCGGGCCACCAGCGCCCCGAAGAGCGGTTCGGCCCGGGCCAGCTCCACCGTCCGCCGTTCGAAGACCGCCGCCCCGCCCGGGGCCCGCAGCAGCTGCCGCCCGGTACGCCGCAGCAGCTCCCGCGTACGGTCCTCCGCGCGCCCGGCGGCCTTCGCCGCGAGGGCCCGGAGGAACGCGTCGAGCACGCCCGGATCGGCCTCCTCGCGCAGCAGGGTGTCGGCCAGCTCCCCCCGCAGCGGGTACGAGGCCGCCCCACCCGGTGCGGCCAGTACGGCGGCCAGCTCCGCCCGCACCACGGCCGGGGCGCCGCGGAGCAGGCCCAGGACCAGCGGCCGTACCACCGAGGCGGCGGCCGGGCCCTGGTCGAGCCGCCGGTCCACGAAGAAGGCGGCGTGCGGCGCGTCACCGGGGCTGCGCGCGAGGTGCTCCCGTACGAGCTCGGCCGCGCGCCGGGCCAGCCCCGGCGTGGTCAGCGCGGCCAGGGCCCGCACCACCTCCCCGTCGGCCCGGGCGCGGAGGGCGGCGAACACCTCGTCCGGGTCGGGCAGTACGGGCAGGGCCGCGACCAGCGCCGCCGCGGGCAGCCTGGAGCCGAACCCGGGATCGCGGAAGCAGGCGAGGGCGTCGGGCAGGTAGCGGCCGCGCACCTGCGGGTCGCGGAGCAGGATCGCGAGGGCGCTGCCGTGCAGGGTGGCGTCGGCGGGGCGGGCGAGCAGCGCCTGGGCGGCGTGGCGAAGCAGCTCGCGGTCGGCCGGGGTGCGCACGTGCGGGGCGGTGGCGAGCCCGTAGGCGGCAGCCGCGACCCGCCGCCCGGGCCGTTCGTCGTGCGCCCAGCGGCCGACGGCCCGGCACAGGGCGGAGGGCTCCTCCTCGGCGAGTACGGCGAGCAGCTCGTCGGCGCGCGGGTGCGCGGCGGTCACAAGTGCCTCGGTAAGGTCGTCCACGGCGAGGCTGCGGTGGGTGTGCAGCAGGGCCTGCGCGGCGGTGGCGACGGTGGCCCCGGGGCGGCCGCGCAGCCGGCGCCCGTCGGTGAACCAGGCGCAGAGCAGCGGCTGCGCGCGCTGCGGGTCACGGGCGAGGCGGCGGGCCGCGGCGTCGAGGTAGCGGTCGCCGGGGACCGCCTCGGCGGGGTCGGCGGGCAGCAGCCGGCGCAGCAGGTCGAGGCGGTCGGGCTCGGGCAGCCGGAGACGGCTCCAGAACCAGCCGCCGAACTCCCCCGGGCCGGCGCGGGCCACGTGCTCGGCGAGGGCGTGCAGGACGG
This sequence comes from Streptomyces sp. NPDC030021, assembly GCF_055574035.1. NCBI lineage: Bacteria > Bacillati > Actinomycetota > Actinomycetes > Kitasatosporales > Streptomycetaceae > Streptomyces > Streptomyces sp. NPDC030021. The sequence continues at coordinate 585,402 of NZ_JBVIAH010000003.1, read as the reverse complement.
GGAGGTGGGGCCGGGCGTCGGGGGCCCGGAGCAGGGTTTCGCGCAGCAGCCGGGCGGCCCACCAGGCGCTGTCCGGGGTGGCCCGCTCCGGCTCCTCGGTGAAGCGGTTGAGCCGGTGGACCAGCCCGGTGAGCTCGCCGCGCAGCCGGTCGGGGGCCAGCCTGCGCAGGGCCTCCAGGACGGGCCCGATCCGGTGCCGGGGCACGGGCAGCCCGGGCTCGGCGGGGCCGTGGACGAGCAGGCCGAGGGCCGTCGGGACGTCCAGGTGGCCGGCCTGGATCCAGTCGGACAGCTCCTCGTGGGCGAAGCGGTAGCCGGGCCCGGCGGGCACCAGCAGTCCCTCGGTGAGCACGGCGGAGGCCCAGCCGGTGCGCCAGGGGAACAGCTCCTCGAAGGAGGCCCGGTCCAGCTGCCCCTGCCCGGGGCCCAGAACGCGGCGCGCGGCCTCGTGGACCCGGCCGGCCACGCGCGCCGCGAGCCGCCTGACCCCGGGCCCGTGCACGCGGGCGCCCCCGGCGTCGGCGCAGGCCGCGGCGATCCGGACGGCGGCGCGCAGGCAGAGCAGGTCCAGGTGCGCGGCGAAGACCTCGTCGCGCCCTGGGCGGCCGGCGGTGACCTCGGCGGCGCGGATCCCGGCGAGCAGGTGCAGGGTGAGCGGATGGCGGGCGTCGGCCTCCCGGACGGCGTCGGCGGGGATGCCGAGGCGGGCCCGGGCGGTCTCGGCCTCGGCGGTGTCGAGGTCCGCGAGCGGGAGGGCGGGCGGCAGCCGCCGGGCAGGGCGGGCCGGGGTGTGCAGCGCCTCGGGCGGGTAGAGGGCGCCGGCCCCTTCCCAGTACTCGGGCCGGGCGGCGACGACCAGCCGGGTCCCGGTCGTGTGCAGCCACTCGGCGGTGGCGGCGGTCCAGGGCCCGAGCCGGTGGGCGAGCTCCGGCGGCATCTCCTCCGGGGCGTCGAGCACGACGAGCAGGCGCCGGCCGGCGCGGGCGACCACGTGGGCGAGGTGCGCTGCGGCTCCCGCCGGGGCCGGTTGGCTGCGCCGCTCGGCCGGAGTGGTTCCGCCGGGGCCCGTTCCGCCCGGACCGGTTCCACCCGGACCGGTTCCGACCGGGCCCGTTCCGACCGGGCCCGTTCCGACCGGGCCCGTTCCGACCGGGCCCGTTCCGACCGGACCGGTTCCGCCCGGGCCCGTTCCGCCCGGGCCCGTTCCGCCGGGGCCCGTTCCGCCGGGGCCCGTTCCGACCGGACCGGTTCCACCCGGGCCCGGCGCGTGGCTGCGCTGCGCGTCGGGCGGGGTTCCGCCGGAGCCGGGCGCGCGCCGGGGCGTCTCCTCGGGCGCCGAACGTGGCGAGGGGTCGGAAGGCGCGGCGGCAGTGCGTTCGGCGCCCTGCGGGGATCGCCCCGGCACACTCCCGGCCCCGGCGGAACCAGGGCGCGGGCCGACGTCGCCCTGCGAGCAGGCCCCGGCGGAAGCCGTGCGCCGGGCGGCATCGACGATCCGGGCCGCCTCTGTCAGGGCCCGGGTCGCGGCGTCGGCCAGGGAGGTGTCGGTGGCACGCAGGTCCGCGCCGCGCAGCCACAGGGTCGGCGCCGGCCGTACGCCCCGCGCGCGGCGTACGGCCAGGGCGGCGAGGGCCGTGGTGCGGCCCGAGCCCGGGTCTCCCACGAGGCCGAGGACCGGGCGGTCCCCGGTGGTGAAGGCGGCCAGTTCGGCGGCGATGCCCGGGCGATCCACGGGTTCCGGTTCGTCCGGGGAGAAGGCGGCTCCGAGCGTGGTCGCGGTCAGTTCCAGCGCCCCGGCGAGGTTCAGGTCGGCGCCGTGGCCGGGCACGGTCGCGGCATTGCGCTCCAGCAGTGCGGCCAGCGGGCCGTCCGGGTCGGCGTCGGCCGCAGCCCGCAGGGCCACCGCGAAGCCTCCGGAGCGGTACTCCGCCCGCAGGGCGGTGCCCACCACCGCGAGCACCGCTCCGGTCCTGGCATCGAGGATCGGGCCCCCGCAGGCCTCCCCGCCCAGCAGCAGCGCGTCCCGGCCGTCGGTGCCGATCGCCAGCTCCACGGCCACGCCCGCGGGCACGGCGTGGGACCGGTCCGCCGCCGGGTAGCTGACCTCCGCGCCCCCCAGCACCCGCGCCTGCCGCCATCCCCGCGCGGGGAGCCGTACGTAGGTCCCGGGGTCGATCACCTCGCGCAGCGCCACCGGAAGCGGCCGCATCCCGAGTCCGTCGGTCCGCACCAGCGCCAGCGCGAGCCCCGGCAGGGCGGTCACGTCCGCCGCCCCGGCCAGCCAGGTCCGCCCGGCGGGTCCCGGCGCGTGCAGCACCACCTGCGTCAGCCCGTCGACGGCCTCGTGACTGGTGACCACCGTCCCTCGGTCGTCGGCGACGAATCCGCTGCCGCGCGTCCGCCCGGCGGGATCGCAGATCTTGACGAGCTCCGCCATGGCCGCACCACTCCCCGCACCGCTCCCCCGCAACACCCCGTGCTCACGACGGTAGGCAGGTGAAGATCAGCACGAAAAGCACGCGAGGCGAAAGCGCCCCCTTACGCTCCCTCCATTCACTCCGAGCGCCTGCTCGGACGGGTGAATACAGGGGTCCGGGTGGATAGAGACCTACCCGAGGGGGGTCGTGGGGGGGGGGGGGGGGGGGGGGGGGGGGGGGGGGGGGGGCCACCCCCCCCCCCCCCCCCCCCCCCCCCCCCCCCCCACGTCGACACCCGATGGTCAGACGAAGACCGCGAGGGACTTCGCCTTTCCGTTCTTGCTCTCGACGAGCCCGAGCAGCTGCCCCTGCGGCCCGAAGACCGCGACCGTGCGGCCGGCCTCGTACTCCTGCGGCATGTCGATCCGCACGCCGTTGGCGAGCAGCGAGGCCCGCCGGGCGTCCAGGTCCCAGCGCGGGAAGGCCGCGGCGGCCGCCTCGCCGATGGGCATGACGGTCAGTTCCTCCTGGAGCTGGTCCAGGGTCCGTGCCTTGTCGAGCTTGTACGGGCCCACCCGCGTGCGGCGCAGCGCGGTCAGGTGCCCGCCGACGCCGAGGTCGGCGCCCAGGTCACGGGCGAGCGCGCGGATGTACGTACCGCTGGAGCAGACGACGGAGACGACGAGGTCGACGACCTTCGTGCCGTCCTCGGCCTCCGCCTCGCGCATGTCGTACACCTGGAACGACGAGATGGTCACCGGCCGGGCCGGGATCTCGAAGTCCTCGCCGTCGCGGGCGCGCTTGTAGGAGCGCACGCCCTTGATCTTGATGGCGCTGACCTTGGACGGGACCTGCATGATCTCGCCGGACAGCTTGGCGATACCCGCGTCCACGGCGTCCCGGGTGACCCCGGTGGCGTCCGTGGAGGAGGTGATCTCGCCTTCGGCGTCGTCCGTCAGGGTGTTCTGGCCGAGACGGATCGTGCCGAGGTACTCCTTCTCCGTGAGCGCGAGGTGGCCGAGGAGCTTGGTGGCCTTCTCCACGCCCAGGACCAGCACGCCGGTCGCCATCGGGTCGAGCGTGCCGGCGTGGCCGACGCGGCGGGTCTTGGCGATCCCGCGCATCTTGGCGACCACGTCGTGCGAAGTGAAGCCGGACGGCTTGTCGACGATGACAAGGCCGTCCGGAGTCTTCCCTGCGTTGGTGCTCATTCCGCGGCTGCGTCCTCGTCGGAGTCGTCGGCGTCCTCACCGGGCTTCTTGTACGGGTCGGCGTCGCCGGCGTACTGCGCGCCGGAGGACACCTCGCGCACCTGGGCGTCGGAGGTCCGCGCCTTTTCGAGGAGGTCCTCGATGGTCTTGGCGTTCTCGGGGAGGGCGTCCGCGACGAAGGTCAGGGTGGGCGTGAACTTGGTGCCCGCCGCCCGGCCGACCGCGGAGCGCAGGACGCCCTTGGCGCTCTCCAGGCCCGCTGCCGCGCTGGCGCGGTCCTCGTCGTCCCCGTAGACCGTGTAGAAGACCGTGGCCTCCCGCAGGTCGCCGGTGACCCGGGTGTCCGTGATGGTCACGTGCGTACCGAGGCGGGGGTCCTTGACTCCGCGCTGCAGCTTCTCGGCCACCACCTCCCGGATGAGGTCCGCCAGCTTCTTCGCCCGCGCATTGTCGGCCACTGGTCCGTCTCCTTCTTATGTCTTGCTATCAGTCTTCATCACCGTGGAGGCGCCGTCGTACGGACAGCAGCTCCACTTCCGGACGCGCCGCGACCAGCCGCTCGCAGCGGTCGAGTACGTCCGAGAGGAACCCCGCGTCCCCACTCACCAGAGCGACCCCTATACGGGCCCTGCGGTGCAGGTCCTGGTCGCCCACTTCAGCCGCGCTCACGGAGAACTTGCGTTGGAGCTCGGCCACGATGGGCCGGACCACGGAGCGTTTCTCCTTCAGCGAGTGAACGTCGCCGAGGAGCAGATCGAAGGACAGAGTCCCCACGTACATGCAGTTCCGGATATCCCGCCGGTGCGGGTTCGGTGGCCTGCCGGCCGTCGCTCGGCAGGGTCACCAGAACCGTACACGCAACGGCCGGGGCCGATCGACGGATATTCCGCCGACCGGCCCCGGTGTTACGAGTTACGACAGGTGCGATGTGCCTCGCGCTTACGCGCGGGGCTTCTCGCGCATCTCGTACGTCGCGATGACGTCGTCGATCTTGATGTCGTTGTAGCTGCCGAGGTTGATACCGCCCTCGAAGCCTTCGCGAATCTCGGTGACGTCGTCCTTGAAGCGGCGCAGACCGGAGATGTTGAGGTTCTCCGCGATGACCTTGCCATCGCGCAGCAGGCGCGCCTTGGTGTTGCGCTTGACCTCGCCAGACCGGATGAGGACACCGGCGATGTTGCCCAGCTTGGACGAGCGGAAGATCTCGCGGACCTCCGCCGTACCGAGCTCGACCTCTTCGTACTCCGGCTTGAGGAGACCCTTCAGGGCCGCCTCGATCTCCTCGATGGCCTGGTAGATCACCGAGTAGTAGCGGACGTCGACGCCCTCGCGGTCCGCCATCTGCGCGGCACGGCCGGCCGCACGGACGTTGTAACCGATGACGATGGCGTCGGAGCCCATCGCCAGCGAGATGTCGGACTCGGTGACCGCACCCACACCGCGGTGCAGGACCCGGATGTCGACCTCTTCACCGACGTCGAGCTGGAGCAGCGAGGACTCGAGAGCCTCGACCGCACCGGACGCGTCGCCCTTGATGATGAGGTTGAGTTCCTGGACCAGACCGGCCTTGAGCACGGAGTCGAGGTCCTCGAGGGACACACGACGGACGCGCTTGGCGAAGTTGGCGTTGCGCTCACGCGCAGCACGCTTCTCGGCGATCTGACGGGCCGTACGGTCCTCGTCCACGACGAGGAAGTTGTCGCCGGCGCCGGGGACGTTGGTGAGACCCAGGACCAGGACGGGGGTCGACGGACCCGCTTCCTCGACGTTGTTGCCCTTGTCGTCGAGCATGGCGCGCACGCGGCCGTAGGCGTCGCCCACGACCATCGTGTCGCCGACGCGGAGGGTACCGCGCTGGACGAGGACGGTGGCAACGGCACCGCGGCCGCGGTCGAGGTGGGACTCGATCGCAATACCCTGAGCGTCCTGCTCCGGGTTGGCGCGGAGGTCGAGCGAGGCGTCGGCGGTGAGGACGACGGCCTCGAGCAGGGAGTCGATGTGCAGACCCTGCTTGGCGGAGATGTCGACGAACATCGTGTCGCCGCCGTACTCCTCGGCGACCAGACCGAACTCGGTGAGCTGACCGCGCACCTTGACCGGGTCGGCACCCTCGACGTCGATCTTGTTGACCGCGACGACGATCGGGACGCCGGCGGCCTTGGCGTGGTTGAGCGCCTCGATCGTCTGCGGCATGACGCCGTCGTTGGCCGCGACCACGAGGATCGCGATGTCGGTCGACTTCGCACCACGGGCACGCATGGCGGTGAACGCCTCGTGACCCGGGGTGTCGATGAAGGTGATGCGACGCTCTTCGTCGTTGACCTCGGTGGAGACCTGGTACGCACCGATGTGCTGCGTGATGCCACCGGCCTCGCCCGCAACGACGTTCGTCTTGCGGATGGCGTCGAGCAGTCGGGTCTTACCGTGGTCGACGTGACCCATGACGGTCACGACCGGCGGACGCGGCATGAGGTATTCCTCGCCGCCCTCGTCCTCGCCGAACTCGATGTCGAAGCCCTCGAGGAGCTCGCGGTCCTCTTCCTCCGGGCTGACGATCTGGACGACGTAGTTCATCTCGCCGGCCAGCATTTCGAGCGTCTCGTCGGAGACGGACTGCGTGGCAGTGACCATCTCGCCGAGGTTCATCATCACGGCGACGAGCGACGCCGGGTTGGCGTTGATCTTCTCCGCGAAGTCGGTGAGGGAGGCACCGCGCGACAGGCGCACGGTCTCGCCGCCACCGCGCGGCAGCATCACGCCGCCGACGGACGGGGCCTGCATGGCCTCGTACTCCTGGCGCCTCTGACGCTTGGACTTGCGGCCACGACGGGCCGGACCACCGGGACGGCCGAAGGCACCCTGCGTGCCACCACGGGCACCGGGACCACCGGGACGACCACCGAAGCCGGGACGACCGCCGCCACCGGCACCGGCCGGACCGCCGCCGAAGCCGCCGCCACCGGGACGCGGGCCGCCGAAGCCGCCACCGCCGCCGGGACGCGAGCCCGGACCGGCCGGACGACCGGCGAAGCCGCCGCCCGCGGGACGACCGGCACCGCCACCGGGACGAGCACCGCCCGCACCGGGACCACGGCCACCGGGGCCGCCACCGGGACGGGGACCGGGACCACCGGCAGCGGGACGCTGCGGCATCATGCCCGGGTTCGGACGGTTACCACCGGGAGCACCACCGGGACGCGGGGCGCCGCCCTGCGGACGCGGCATGCCGCCCGGGGTCGGACGACCTGCACCGGCACCCTGCGGACGCGGAGCGCCGCCGGGGCCACCCTGCGGGCGCGGAGCACCCTGGCCGCCACCGGCGCCGGGGGCACCGGGACGGGGCGCGCCGGCCGGACGGGGCGCCTGGGGGCGCGCCATGCCGGTGGAGCCGCCGGAGGTGAAGGGGTTGTTGCCCGGACGGGGACCCGCCGGACGGGCACCCTGCGGACGCGGCGCCTGGGAGCCGGGGGCTCCGGCGGGACGCTGCGTCTGGGCACCGGGAGTGGCGCCGGCCGGGCGCGGGGCGCCGGGACGGGCACCGGCCTGGCCACCCTGACCCTGGGCCGGACGCTGCTGCGCCGGACGGGGGCCGGGAGCCGCGGCGGGACGCTCGGTGCGCGCCGGGGCGGCGGGGGCCGCCGGAGGCGCGGAGAACTCGGTCGCCACGGGCGCCGCCGGAGCGGGCTTCGGGGCGGCCGGAGCCTTCGGGCCGGGACGCGGGCCGGAGGCGGCCGGAGTCACCGGGGCGGGCGCAGCGGCGGCGGGAGCCTCCGCGACGACCGGCTTGGGGGCCGGCGCGCCGGGCTTCGGCGCAGCGGGACGTGCAACGGCACCCGGGGTCGGGGCCCCGGGCTTGGCGGGGGCAGCCTTGCGGGGCGCACCCGGCTTCGCAGCGGACTTGCCGGCGTTTCCGCCGGGCCCCTGCAGTGCGTCAGTCAACTTGCGTACAACCGGCGCCTCGATCGTCGAGGACGCCGAACGGACGAACTCACCGAGTTCCTGGAGCTTGGCCATGACGACCTTGCTCTCAACTCCGAACTCCTTGGCGAGTTCGTATACCCGGACCTTAGCCACTTCGCTCCTTTTAGGTCCGGGTTACGCCGGACCGTCGCTACTTCATGGGCGTACTCATCGCGTACTCATCGAGTGCTCATCGCAATCTCGACCTACTTCCAACTCGCGAGGTACCTGACCGCACGGGGTATCCGTGCCGTACTACTTCTTTACGGTGTGCCCGGCCTCACCGGCCACGGTTTTGCGCAGGTTCTCCGTGTCGAGCGCTCCGGCGGACCGAAGGGCCCGGGGGAACGCACGGCGGCGGATCGCCTGGTCGAGGCAGACCACGGCGGGGTGCACATAAGCACCCCGTCCCGGCCGCGTACCGCGTGGATCGGGAACGCATGCGTCCCCGTCCGCCACGACGCGCAGCAGATCGTTCTTGGCCGCTCGCTCCCGGCACCCCACACAGGTGCGTTCGGGGCATGCGCGGGCTTGCGTCCGGCCAGACACGCCTAAGTCTACCTCCCCGCACCGACCTCTCTCCCGACAAGTGGCGGGGGAAAGATCGAACGGCTGTCGTGTTGTCTTGTATCCGCTGCCGGAGCAGCGGCCGTGCACCCTGTCTACCGTCCGGGGAAGCCCGGACGGTACCGGTTTATTCCCCGTCCCGGTCCCGGTCGGCGTCCGGGGACGCCTCGGTGTCGGGACGGATGTCGATGCGCCAGCCGGTGAGCCGCGCGGCGAGGCGGGCGTTCTGGCCCTCCTTGCCGATGGCCAGCGACAGCTGGTAGTCCGGCACGGTCACCCGGGCGGACCGGGAGTCCCAGTCGACGACGTCGACCTTGCTCACCCGCGCGGGTGACAGCGCGTTCGCGACCATCTCCGCCGGGTCGTCCGACCAGTCGACGATGTCGATCTTCTCGCCGTGCAGCTCGGCCATCACGTTGCGCACGCGGCTGCCCATCGGGCCGATGCAGGCACCCTTCGGGTTGAGGCCCGAACGGGTGGACCGGACGGCGATCTTGGTACGGTGACCGGCCTCACGGGCGATCGCCGAGATCTCGACGCTGCCGTCGGCGATCTCCGGGACCTCCAGCGAGAAGAGCTTCTTCACGAGGTTGGGGTGAGTGCGAGAGAGGGTCACGGACGGACCGCGGACACCCTTCGCCACCCGCACGACGTACGCCTTCAGGCGCAGACCGTGCGTGTACTCCTCGCCGGGTACCTGCTCCTGCACCGGCAGGATGGCCTCCAGCTTGCCGATGTCGACGAGGACGTTCTTGGGGTCCTTGCCCTGCTGGACGACGCCGGTGATGACGTCGCCCTCACGGCCCGCGAACTCGCCGAAGGTCAGGTCGTCCTCGGCGTCGCGCAGACGCTGCAGGATCACCTGCTTGGCGGTCGTCGCTGCGATCCGGCCGAAGTCCGACGGGGTGTCGTCGAACTCCTTGGGCTCCTGGCCCTCTTCGAGATCCCTCGGGTCTTCCGTCGCCCACACGACCACGTGACCGTTGGTGCGGTCCAGCACGACGCGAGCGCGGCGGAAGCTCCCCTCGGTCCGGTGGTACGCGATGAGGAGGGCCGACTCGATCGCTTCGACGAGCAGGTCGAAGGAGATCTCCTTCTCCCGGACCAGACCCCGCAGGGCACTCATGTCGATGTCCACGGCTACGCCTCCTCTTCCTTCTTGTCCTTGCGGTTGAACTCGATCTCGACACGCGCCTTGGCGATGTCGGTGAATGCAATGCGCCGGGCGGTCGCCTTGCGGCCCTTCACGCCCGGTACTTCGAGGTCCAGGCCCTCGTCGTCGGCTTCGAGGATGCGGGCGATCAGTTCCCCGCCCTCTGCCAGCTGGAACTTCACGAGGCGGCCGATGGCCCGTACGTAGTGACGGTGCTCGGTCAGCGGGCGGTCGGCGCCCGGCGAGCTGACTTCGAGGACGTACTCGTCCTCACCCATCACATCGGTTTCGTCGAGCTTGTCGGAGACCTCGCGACTCAGCTCGGCACACGCGTCCAGCTCCACGCCCTCGTCGGAGTCCACGATGATCCGCAGCATCCGGCGCTTGCCCGCCCGCGACATCTCGATCTCTTCGAGGTCCAGGCCCTTGGCGGCGACGAGCGGCTCCAGCAGTCCGCGCAGCCTGTCGCTCTGGGTGGTGCTCATCCGGGTGACTCCTCGGCCGCGTGTGCTGTTGTGATTTCCGTCGTGTGTCAGGTCAAAGGGTATCCGGTGTCGGAGGGTGTTGCCGTCCGCCCTGTGGACAGGGCCCCGGGTACCGTGATCACACCCTGCCCCGCCATCAGCCCCGTCATCACCCGGAGGACGTCGCCGTGCCCTGGACTCTGCCTTCGAGACCCTCGCGCAGGAGCCTGCTCGCCGGTACGGCCGGTGCCGCCGGCGCCGCACTGCTGACCGGGTGCTCCGGCGGCCGCGCGACCGACGCCGCCCTCACGATTCCACTCGAACGGCGGATGCGGGAGAGCGCCGTCCGTGACAGTACGCGACTGCTGGAACGTTACGACGCCACGGCTGCCGCCCATCCGGCCCTGTCCGCGCGGCTCGCTCCGCTGCGCGCCGCCGTCGCCGCCCACACCGCGGCCCTGTCCCCCACCCCTTCGGCCCCGCCGTCCCCCTCCCCGTCCCGGTCCGGCGGTGCGGGTGCCGCCGCGCCCGCGGCGAGCGGCGAGCCCGTGCCGCCGGCACCCGCCGAGGCCCTGACCGCACTCGCGGACGCCGAGCGGAGCCTGTCCGAATCCCGGACCATCGACCTGGCCGGGGCCCCCGGGGAGCTGGCCCGGCTGCTGGCCTCGGTGGCCGCCTGCGGCGCCGTACACGCGTACCTGCTGACCTCGAACCCCGGAGCCACCTCGTGAAGCCCGAACCCTCGCCCGCCGGCCGGGCCCTGGAGGCCGCCCAGGCCGCGCTCGCGGCCGAACACGCGGCCGCGTACGGCTACGGGGTGATCGGCGCCCGGTCCGCCGGCGACCGCGCCAAGCAGGCCCGGGAGGCGTACGGCGGCCACCTCGCGCGGCGCGACGCGCTCGCCCGCACCGTACGGGAGCTGGGCGGCGCGCCGCGGCCCGCGGAGGCCGCGTACGCCCTGCCGTTCGAGGTGCGCACCCCGGCCGACGCCGAGCGGCTGGCCGCCGAGATCGAGGACCGGGTGGCCGGCGCGTACTCCGATCTGGTGCGCGCGGCGGAGGGTCCGCTGCGCCGTGAGGCGGCCGACGCGCTGAGCGCGGCGGCAGTGCGCGCGGCACGCTGGCGTGGTGTCGGCGTAGCCTTCCCTGGGCTCACGGAACGCGCTGACGAGGCGCAACGGGCCCAGCACAGCTGAAAGGGACCACGCACGCATGGCTTTCGAACCGCCGCAGCGGCTTGTACGGGCGCTCGGCGAGATGCCGGAGACGGCGCAGGACACGGACTGGCTGGGGCAGTTGCCCCGACTCACCGAGGCCGCGCTGTCCCGGCGCGGGGTGGAGGCCCGGCGGGTGCAGGCCCCGGGCGGCCGCAGCAGCCTGGTGGTCCTCGTCACGTACGCCGACGGGACCCCGGCCGCACTGAAACTGGCGCCCCCGCACGCCCGGCCCGACCGCGAGCTGGCCGCGCTGGCCCACTGGGGCGGTTTCGGGGCCGTACGGGTCCTCGACACGCGGCATCACGACGACGACGGGGCGCTGCTGCTGGAGCGGCTGCACCCGGAGGTGTCGCTGCGGTCCCTGCCGGAGGCCAAGGCCCTGCTGGAGGCGAGCGGCACGCTGCGCAGGCTGTGGGTGGCGCCGCCGGCCGGGCACGGGTGGGAGACGGTCGCGGAGCGCACCGCGTGGCAGTCGGAGGCGCTGCGGGCGGCCCCGGCGGAGACCCGGGCCCTAGCGGACACCGCGCTGGCCATGCGGGCGGAGCTGGTGGCGGCCCCACCGGAGGAACTGCTGCTGCACGGGAATTTCCGGCAGGGCAAGGTGCTGGCGGGCGAACGGGCTCCGTGGCTGACGGTGGGCCCCGATCCGCTGGTCGGCGAGCGGGCGTACGACCTGGCGCGGCTGGTCCGGGACCGGCTGGAGGACCAGGTGGCCTCCTCGGCGGGGGCGGCGGGGGCCCGGCGCCGGGTGAACAAGCTGGCCGACGCGCTGGAGGTGGACCGGGAGCGGCTGCGGGGCTGGACGCTGTTCCGGGCGGTGGAGTCGGGCAACCGCGCACTGGCCGCCGGGCGCCGCCGGGACGCGGAACTGCTGCTGGAGTTCGCTGCCTGGCTGTAGGGCATACCGTAGATATCAAGGTATGTCCGGCAGGGGGCCGTCATGGTCGAAGAACTGCTGACAGCGGCCATCGCCACGGGTGTGGGCGTCGCGGTCTACGTGGGCGCCGCGGCCCGGGTGGTGAAGCAGTACGAGCGGGGTCTGGTCTTCCGCCTCGGCAGGCTGCGCGAGGAGGTCCGCGGGCCCGGCTTCACGACGATCGTTCCCTTCGTGGAGCGGCTCCGTAAGGTGAACATGCAGATCGTGACGCTGCCGGTGCCCGCCCAGGAGGGCATCACCCGCGACAACGTCACGGTGCGGGTGGACGCGGTCGTGTACTTCAAGGTCGTCGACCCGGCGAGCGCGATCGTGGCGGTGGAGGACTACCGATTCGCCGTCTCGCAGATGGCGCAGACCTCGCTCAGGTCGATCATCGGAAAGTCCGACCTGGACGATCTGCTGTCGAACCGGGAGATGCTCAACCAGGGCCTGGAGCTGATGATCGACAGCCCGGCGGTGGGCTGGGGCGTGCAGATCGACCGGGTCGAGATCAAGGACGTCTCGCTGCCGGAGACGATGAAGCGGTCGATGGCCCGGCAGGCGGAGGCGGACCGGGAGCGCCGGGCGCGCGTGATCAACGCGGACGCGGAGCTGCAGGCCTCGCACAAGCTCGCCGAGGCGGCGGAGGTCATGTCGGAGCAACCGGCGGCGTTGCAGTTGCGTCTGCTCCACACGATCGTGGCGGTCGCCGCCGAGAAGAACTCCACGCTGGTGCTGCCGTTCCCGGTGGAGCTGCTGCGCTTCCTTGAGCGCTCGGCCCCTCCGCCCGCGGCGGCTCCCGCGCGGGAGAAACCGGCCCCGGCCGGCCCGGCTTCCGAAGGCCCCGGGCCGGCCGAGGTCGACACAGCCTCGAGTCCGGACGCGCTCGACGGAGCCCCGGCTCCGGACGCGCTCGACGCGGCTCCCGCTCCGGCCGAGGTCGCCGATGCGCGGGGCGGTGCGGCGGACGGGCTGATGCTGGACGCGCCGCCGCCGGAGCACGAGCCGGACGGGCTGCGCGAGTAGCCGCTGCGCGGGGCCTTCTCCCCGCCCCGCCCTTTCTCCGCTTCCCGGGCGCTGCCCGGACCCGCGCCTCAAACGCCGGCGAGGCTGAAATTGCGCTCCGCGCCGGCGTTTTGAGGCGCGGGGGTCCGGGGCGGAGCCCCGGGGCCGGGTCGCAGCCGGGGCTACGACGTCAGGCGGGACAGGGCTTCTGCCAGGGGGAGTTCCTCACGGGTGCCCGACGCGCGGTGCTGGAGTTCGACCACCCCGTCGGCGGACCGGCGGCCCGCCACCAGGATCCACGGGACGCCGATCAGTTCCGCGTCCGTGAGCTTCACGCCGGGCGACAGGCCGGGGCGGTCGTCCAGCAGCACCCGCAGGCCCGCCGCGGCCAGGGCCGTCGCCGCCTCATCCGCCAGCGCGAGCGGCACCGCCTTGCCCGCCGCCACCACGTGGACGTCGGCCGGGGCCACCGCCGCGGGCCAGCACAGGCCGCGCTCGTCCGCCGTCTGCTCGGCCAGCGCCGCCACCGCACGCGAGACGCCGATGCCGTACGAACCCATCGTGACCCGGACCGGCTTGCCCTCGCGGCCGAGCACGTCCAGCCCGAAGGCGTCGGCGTACTTGCGGCCCAGCTGGAAGATGTGCCCGATCTCGATGGCCCGGTCGAGCTTCAGCCCCGCCCCGCAGGACGGGCAGGGGTCACCCGGCTCCACGACCACCACGTCCAGGTAGCGGTCGACCTCGAAGTCCCGCCCGCAGACCACGTTCCGGGCGTGCGTGTCCGCCCGGTTGGCCCCCGTGACCCACGAAGTGCCGGGCGCGACCCGGGGGTCGGCCAGGTAGCGGACCTTCTCCAGACCCTGCGGGCCCACGTAGCCGCGTACCAGGTCCGGGCGGCCCTCGAAGTCCTCGGCCGTCACCAACTCCACCACCGCCGGGGCCAGGTGCTCGCCCAGCTTGCCGAGGTCCACCTCCCGGTCCCCCGGCACGCCGACGGCCGTGATCTCGCCGTCGACCTTGACCAGGAGGTTCTTGAGCGTCGCCGAAGCGGGTACGCCCAGGTGCGCGGCCAGGGTCTCGATCGTCGGGGTGTCCGGGGTGTCCACCTCCTCCACCGCCGGGTGCTCCGCGGTCACGGGAGCCAGGGCGAAGGTCACGGCCTCCGTGTTCGCCGCGTAGTCGCAGGACGGGCAGTCCACGAAGGTGTCCTCGCCCGCCTCGGCCGGAGCCAGGAACTCCTCGGACGCCGAGCCGCCCATCGCGCCCGACACGGCCGACACGATCCGGTGGTCCAGGCCGAGCCGCTCGAAGATGCGGACGTACGCCTCGCGGTGGAGCCGGTAGGACTCCTCCAGGCCCTCGTCGGACACGTCGAAGGAGTACGAGTCCTTCATCTGGAACTCGCGCCCGCGCAGTACCCCGGACCGGGGCCGCGCCTCGTCGCGGTACTTGGTCTGGATCTGGTACAGCATGACCGGCAGGTCCTTGTAGGAGGTGCACTGGTCCTTCACCACGAGGGTGAAGATCTCCTCGTGCGTCGGCCCGAGCAGGTAGTCCGCGCCCTTGCGGTCCTTGAGCCGGAACAGCAGGTCCCCGTACTCCGACCAGCGCCCGCTGACCTCGTACGGCTCCTTCGGCAGCAGGGCCGGGAGCAGCACCTCCTGGGCCCCGATCGCGTCCATCTCCTCGCGGACGACGCGCGAGACGTTGTCCAGGACCCGCTTGCCGAGCGGCAGCCACGTCCACACCCCGGCCGAGCTGCGCCGGACGTAGCCGGCGCGGACCAGGAGCCGGTGGCTGAGGGTTTCGGCGTCGGCCGGGTCCTCGCGGAGGGTCTTGGCCATGAGGCGGGACATGCGCTGCACGTGTTGCGTAGACATGCCGGGAGATTACCGGGGGCCCGGCGGCCCGTGGTACCGGTTTCAGTGCCTGCTCAGCGGCAGGGTGGCGCCCATGACGGCGTACGGCAGGCTCGCGCTCGGGAAGTGGACCTGGCGGGCGAGGTCGGTGTAGCCGAGAGCCCGGTAGAGGCCGCGGGCGGGGCTCTCGGTGTCGATGGCGGAGAGGATCGAGCGGGGCTCGGCGGCGTCGTCGGTGATGCCCGTGATGAGGGCGCGGCCGACGCCGTGGCCCTGGAAGCCGGGGTGGACGTGCAGCTCGGTGATCACGAAGGAGCCGTCGAGCCAGTCCTCGTGCCCGCCGGCCCGCAGGTAGGGCTCGACGATGGTGGACCACCAGTGGGTGCGGTCGTTCGGCATCCCGTACACGAATCCGGTGAGCGCTCCGTCCTCGGCGAACGCCCCGAGGGCGCGGGCGCCGCGGCAGGTCATGTGGCGCTGGACGATGTAGCGCCGGATGCCGACCTCCTCCTCGCTGAGGCCGAAGGCGACGGCCTGCACGCGCAGGGCCTCGTCCACGCGGGCGGCGAGGTCGAGGGGACCGATTCGGACTCCGGAAGGCAGCATGCGGCGACCTTACTTCGCGGTACGGGGCTGCCGGAATGCCGCAGCCGGGGTCCGTGACCCGCCTTTCGGATCAGGTGCGGCCGGGTGTCGGAACCGGGTGTCAGAAGAGCACGCTCATGAACGCGCCGACCTCGCGGAAGCCCACGCGGCGGTAGGCCGCCCGGGCGGCGGTGTTGAAGTCGTTCACGTAGAGGCTGACCACGGGAGCGACGTCGCGCAGCGCGTACCGGACGACGGCGGCCATCCCGGTCTCCGAGTGGCCCTGGCCCCGGAAGCCGGGGTCCACCCACACGCCCTGGATCTGACAGGCGCGGGCGGTGGCGGCGCCGATCTCGGCCTTGAAGACGACCTTGCCGTCGTCGACGCGGGCGAAGGAACGGCCACTGGCGACGAGCTCGGCGACGCGGGCCTGGTAGAGCAGGCCGCCGTCACCGGCCATCGGCGAGATGCCGACCTCCTCGGTGAACATGGCCACGCAGGCGGGCATGATCAGGTCCATCTCGTCCTTGCGGATCCGGCGGACCTGCGGGTCGGCCTCGACCGTGGCGGACGGGCGCTCGATGACCATGAGCGGCTGGTGGGAGCGGACCTCGCGGGCCGGGCCCCAGCTGGGCTCCAGGAGCTGCCACAGCAGCCGGGTGGCCTCGGCGGGGCCGACGATGGAGGAGCAGCGGCGGCCGGTGCGGCGGGCCCGGTCGGCGAAGGCGCGTACGGCGTCGGGTCCGGCGCAGACGGGGACCAGGTTGGCGCCCGCGTAGCAGAGCGAGCGGAGCTCGCCGTCGGCGTACCAGCCCCACATCTCGCCGCCCAGGCGCCAGGGGTCGAGTCCGGCGACCTGGACCCGCGAGGTGACGAAGGCGTTCTCGACCGGCTCGCGTCCGAGGATGTCCATCGCGGCGTCGAGATCACTGGGCTCAAGGACCCGGGTGGTGGTCTGCGTCAACACTGGGGCCTCACCATGCAAGTCTGCTGATCTCCGCACTGTACCCGGCGGGGCCCGGGGATGCCGCGTCCGAGGTCACGAAAGAGCCCCGGACCGCCCCCGAACTGCGGGAACGGTGCCGGGGCCACTGACGACGGGGCCCGAGCCGGGCCCGGAGAATCAGACGCCGATGGCGACGGTGGGCTCGCCGCTCATCACGCCGTCCGCCTCCATCTGCGCCGCGATCTTCATGGCCTCTTCGATGAGGGTTTCCACGATCTTCGACTCGGGGACGGTCTTGATGACCTCGCCCTTCACGAAGATCTGGCCCTTGCCGTTGCCGGAGGCGACGCCGAGGTCGGCCTCACGGGCCTCGCCCGGGCCGTTGACGACGCAGCCCATGACCGCGACGCGCAGCGGGACCTCCATGCCCTCCAGGCCCGCCGTGACCTCCTCGGCCAGCTTGTAGACGTCGACCTGGGCGCGGCCGCAGGACGGGCAGGAGACGATCTCCAGGCGGCGCGGCTTGAGGTTCAGCGACTCCAGGATCTGGATGCCGACCTTGACCTCCTCCGCCGGCGGGGCGGAGAGGGAGACGCGGATGGTGTCGCCGATGCCCTCGGAGAGCAGGGCACCGAAGGCGACGGCGGACTTGATGGTGCCCTGGAAGGCGGGGCCGGCCTCGGTGACGCCCAGGTGCAGCGGGTAGTCGCAGGCGGCGGCGAGCTGGCGGTAGGCGTTGACCATGACGACCGGGTCGTTGTGCTTGACCGAGATCTTGATGTCGCCGAAGCCGTGCTCCTCGAAGAGGGAGGCCTCCCACAGCGCGGACTCGACCAGCGCCTCGGGGGTGGCCTTGCCGTACTTCTTCAGCAGTCGGGCGTCGAGGGAGCCGGCGTTCACACCGATGCGGATCGGCGTGCGCGTCTCGTTCGCGGCCTTCGCGATCTCCTTGACCTTGTCGTCGAACTGCTTGATGTTGCCCGGGTTCACGCGGACCGCGGCGCAGCCGGCGTCGATCGCGGCGAACACGTACTTCGGCTGGAAGTGAATGTCGGCGATGACCGGGATCTGCGACTTCTTGGCGATCACGGCGAGCGCGTCGGCGTCGTCCTGCGTCGGGCACGCCACGCGGACGATGTCGCAGCCGGAGGCGGTGAGCTCGGCGATCTGCTGGAGCGTCGCCCCGATGTCGGAGGTCCTGGTGGTGGTCATCGACTGCACGGAGATCTGTGCGTCGCCGCCGACGGCCACCTTGCCGACCTGGATCTTGCGGCTGACCCTGCGGTCGGCAAGCTTCGTCGGCACGGCCGGCATTCCGAGAGAGATGGCAGTCATCTGCTGTGCAACCCCAAGGTGTGGATCAAGGTCCCGAGATCGGCGGGCTCCAGGCTTCGAGATTACGCCAACCAAGGCGCGGCCCGTGCATCCGAGGGGTGCGCCACCCGAACGTAGGGAGCCGGGCACGATCCGTGCCCGGCTCCCGGTGCGTTGGGGCAGAGCCCCGTAAACTAGGTGATCTTGATCGGGTTGACCACGTCCGCCACCATCACCAGCAGGGTGAAGCAGATGAACAGACCCGCGACCACGTACGCGACGGGCATCAGCTTCGCCACGTCGAACGGGCCGGGGTCGGGGCGCCGGAAGATCCGCGCCAGGGTGCGCCGGAACGACTCCCACAGGGCGCCGGCGATGTGCCCGCCGTCGAGCGGGAGCAGCGGCAGCATGTTGAACAGGAACAGCGAGAGGTTGAAGCCGGCCAGCAGGTTGAGGAAGAAGACCAGCTGGTGCTGGGCGGGGATGTCGAGGGTGAAGATCTCACCGCTGACCCGCGCCGCGCCGACGACGCCCATCGGGCTGTCCTGCTTGCGCTCGGCTCCGTTGAACGCCGCGTTCCACAGGTCGGGGACCTTGGTCGGGAGTTGGACCAGCGACTGGACGCCGGCCTCCATCATCTCGCCCATGCGGTCGACGGACTGGCCGAAGGACTGCGGGACGTAGCCGGAGGCGGGGGCGAAGCCGAGGAAGCCCGCGGTGACGTACTCGTCCTTGACGTACCTGCCGTTGCCGTCCGTCTTGGCGACCTTGTTCTCGATCAGGTTCGCCTTGAGGTCCGTCCGCTCCCCGGCCCGCTCCACGGTGATCGTGGCGGGGCCGACGGTGGCGCGGATGTTCTTCTGCAGGGCGGACCAGTCGCCGACCGGCCGGCCGTTGAAGGCGACGATCTTGTCGCCCGCCTTCAGGCCCGCCGCCTTGGCGGGGGCGGGCCGGTCGGTGGGCAGGCACTTGTCGCGCTTCACGCTCTGCTGGACGACGCAGTCCGAGACGGTGGCGACCGAGGTGGTCTGGGTGTTGAGCCCGAAGGTCATCAGGGTCGTGAGGAAGATCGCCACGGCCAGGATGAGGTTCATGAACGGCCCGGCGAACATCACGATCACGCGCTTCCACGGCTTGCGCGTGTAGAAGAGCCGGGTGTCGTCCCCGGGCTGGAGCTCCTCGTACGCGGCCGAGCGCGCGTCCTCGATCATCGACCGGAACGGCGAGGTGGAGCGGGCGGTGATCTTGCCGTCCTCGCCGGGCGGGAACATCCCGATCATGCGGATGTAGCCGCCCATCGGGATGGCCTTGATCCCGTACTCGGTCTCGCCCTTCCTCCGCGACCAGATGGTCGGCCCGAAGCCCACCATGTACTGCGGCACGCGAATGCCGAAAATCTTGGCCGTGGAGAGGTGCCCCAGCTCGTGCCAGGCGATGGAGACCAGAAGGCCGACCGCGAAGACCACGACCCCGAGCACCGTCATCAGTAGTGTCATGCGCACGCCTCCGCGGCGGCCCGTGCCGCCATCTCCCGCGCCCGGGCCCTGGCCCAGGTCTCCGCTTCAAGGACGTCCTGGACCGTCAGGGAGGTTCCCGACTCAGGCGTCCCGTGCTCATCGACCACGGCAGAGACCGTATCCATGATTGCTGTGAACGGCAGCCGACCTGCCAGGAATGCTTCCACGCACTCCTCGTTGGCCGCATTGAACACGGCCGGGGCCGTGCCGCCGAGGGTGCCCACGTGCCGGGCGAGGCCCACCGACGGGAAAGCCTCGGTGTCCAGCGGGAAGAACTCCCAGGTGGAGGCCTTGGTCCAGTCGAAGGCCGGGGCCGCGTCCGGGATCCGCTCGGGCCAGCCGAGGCCGATCGCGATCGGGCCGCGCATGTCCGGCGGGGTGGCCTGCGCGAGCGTGGAGCCGTCGGTGAACTCCACCATCGAGTGCACGTAGGACTGCGGATGGACCACGACCTCGATGCGGTCGAAGGGGATGTCGTAGAGCAGGTGCGCCTCGATGACCTCCAGACCCTTGTTGACCAGGGTCGCGGAGTTCACGGTGATCACCGGGCCCATGGCCCAGGTGGGGTGCGCGAGCGCGTCCTGGACGGTCACGCTCGCCAGCTCGGCGCGGGTGCGGCCGCGGAAGGGCCCGCCGGAGGCGGTCACCACGAGCTTGCGGACGTCGGCCCGGGTGCCGGCGGCGAGCGCCTGGAAGAGCGCCGCGTGCTCGGAGTCCACCGGGATGATCTGGCCGGGCTTCGCGAGGGCCTTGACCAGCGGGCCGCCGACGATCAGCGACTCCTTGTTGGCCAGGGCCAGGGTCCGGCCCGCCCGCAGTGCGGCGAGGGTCGGCGCGAGGCCGATGGAACCGGTGATGCCGTTGAGGACGGTGTGGCACTCGGAGGCGGCGAGTTCGGCCGCGGCGTCCGGACCGGCAAGGATCTCGGGCAGCGGCTCGGACGGCCCGTACCGGGCGCTCAGCGCCTCTTTCAGGGCCGGTACGACGTCCTCGCGGGCGACGGCCACGGCCTTGACCCGCAGCAGACGGGCCTGCTCGGCCAGCAGCTCCACCCGCCCGCCGGCGGCGGACAGCGCGGTGACCTTGAACCGGTCCGGGTTGCGCAGGGCGAGGTCGATGGCCTGGGTCCCGATGGACCCGGTGGACCCGAGGATGACGATGTCCCGGAGGCCGGCCGCAGGGTCGAAGAGGAGGTGCGGATCGGCGAGGGGGGCTGGGCGGTCGCTCATGCCCCCATTGTTGCCGCAAGTCATGAGCGGCCGGACACGGAGCCCCCTTCCGTTACCCGCAGAAGCAGGTGCGGGAGCGTTCCGGCGAACTCCGGGAGCGTCCGGGCGACGCTCCACCAGGCTTCCGGGTCCTCGTCGAGGGCCAGGGCCAGCAGCTGGTCGGCCTCGGTGTGGGAGGCGAGGACGGCCGCGGGGCGGTCGTGCCGGTCGGGATGGTCCACGTCGCCGAGCCAGTGGTCCTGGTCGAGGGCCCAGCAGGCGGGCAGCTTGTGCCGGATCACGTCGTGGCCGGTGAGCAGGCCGCGGTCGATGCAGTCGCGCACCCAGCGGATGTCCTCCGCGACGCTGTCCATCGGTACGGCGAGGCTCGTCAGGGCCAGCTCGCGCTCCACGCCCCCGTAGGGCTCGCCGGCCGTCGGCGTCAGGTGGCGTACGGCGCGGACGAGGTCGGGGCCGGGCTCACCCGCGTCGGCCGGCTCGGGCACGGTGCCGTCGGCCAGTGCGGCGACCAGCGCGGGCAGCGGGCCCCCGTAGCCCGGGGCGTGCCTCAGCAGCTCCGCCCACAGCCGGGGATCGTCCCCCAGCGGGCGCAGGGCCCGCAGGACGGCCGTCTGCATGCCGGCCTGTTCGGGCAGGGTCCAGCGCAGGCCGTGGGTGCCGGGGAGGCGGGCGAGCAGCAGGGTCCGGTGCGCGGGGGCGACGTGGGTGACGAGTTCCTCGTGCGTGACCCGTCCCATCCGCACGGCGCGGACGGCGGGCCGGTGCCAGGAGCGACCGTCCGGCGGCGCCGCCGGACGCGCCAGGAATGCGTGGACGGTCTCCGGGGGCAGGTCCGCGACGAGCAGCAGGGCCTCGACCGCGCCGGCCGGCAGCGGCTCGCGGAGGTGCTCGGCGAGCAGCAGCTCGGGGTCCGGCCGGTACCCCAGCGCCAGGATGTCCAGCGGGACCCGCGGCCCGCGCCTGCCGTGCCGGCGCAGCAGGCCGGCCAGCTCGGCCGCACCGAGCGGTTCCTCGCCGGGGTCCCTTCCGAGTTCGGCGCGGAGCACCGGCAGGAGTTCGGGCGGGGTGCGGCGGCGGGCGTAGCGGGCGGGTCCGGGCAGGCCGGGCAGCGGCCGGCCCACGACCCGGGGGTTGCGCGCGATGAAGGTCCGGTCGGCCGCGCCGCCGTGGCGCAGCAGCAGGGTGACGGTCGAGGCCGACAGCCACTCGTCCCGGCACAGGTATTTGCGGGTGGGCTCGTCCAGCCTGCCGATCATGTCGGTGACGATGTGGTCCGGTGCGTGGCGCAGCAGGTGCGCCACGCACCAGGCCAGCCGTCGGCTGGTGCGGTCTTCCTCGGCCGTCGGCATCGTTCTCGTCCGCCTCGCGCTGTGCTCGTACGCGTACCAGTACTCGTACTCATCCTCGTACGTCTGTCCGACGTCCGGCGATGATCGCAGGTCAGCGGATGGGGCGGTGCACGTTTTTCTGTGTCGAAGGTCCGGGCGCCGCGTCCGCGATCCAGGGGCCCTCGCCGGAGGGGTCGAGGACGCCCTCCTCCAGCCATGCGTAGGTGCCGGACAGGACGCCCGCGACCACCTTGCGGTCGAGGTCGTCGGTGTTGGACCAGAGCCGGCCGAAGAGCTCCTCCACGCGCAGCCGGGACTGCTCGCAGAACGCGTCGGCCAGCTGGTAGGCCTCACGGCCGTGGGCGCCGGTGGCGCGCAGGTGCTCGGCGCGGACGCAGGCCGCGCTCATGGCGAAGAGCTCGGCGCCGATGTCGACGATCCGGCCGAGGAAGCCCTGTTTGGTCTCCATCCGGCCCTGCCAGCGGGACATGGCGTAGAAGGTCGAGCGGGCGAGTTTGCGGGCGCTGCGCTCCACGTAGCGCAGGTGGGTGGAGAGGTCGGGGTGGCCGTTCGGGTGGAAGGCGCGGTAGGTGCCGGGGATCTGGCCGGGGCCGGTGGCGAGCTTGGGCAGCCAGCGGGCGTAGAACCCGGCGGCGCGGGCTCCGGCCTTCGCCTTGTCGCCGAGTGCCTTCTCGGGGTCGATGAGGTCGCCCGCCACCGCGAGGTGGGCGTCGACGGCCTCGCGGGCGATCAGCAGGTGCATGATCTCGGTGGAGCCCTCGAAGATCCGGTTGATGCGCAGGTCGCGGAGCATCTGCTCGGCGGGGACGGCGCGTTCGCCGCGGGCGGCCAGGGACTCGGCGGTCTCGAAGCCGCGCCCGCCGCGGATCTGGACCAGCTCGTCGGCCATCAGGCAGGCCATCTCGGAGCCGTAGAGCTTGGCGAGGGCGGCCTCGATGCGAATGTCGTTGCGGTCCTCGTCGGCCATCTGGGAGGCGAGGTCGACCACCGCTTCGAGGGCGAAGGTGGTGGCGGCGATGAAGGAGATCTTGGCGCCGACCGCCTCGTGCCGCGCGACCGGGCGGCCCCACTGCTCGCGTACGCCGGACCACTCTCGGGCGATCTTCAGGCACCACTTCCCGGCGCCGACACACATGGCGGGCAGGGACAGCCGGCCGGTGTTGAGCGTGGTCAGGGCGATCTTGAGCCCGGCGCCCTCGGCGCCGATGCGCTGGGCGGCGGGGACCCGGACCCGGTGGAAGCGGGTCACGCCGTTCTCCAGGCCGCGCAGGCCCATGAAGGCGTTGCGGTGCTCGACGGTGATCCCCGGCGAGTCCGCCTCGACGACGAAGGCGGTGATCCCGCCGCGGTGGTTCTCGGCCCCTTCACCCGATTGACGCCGTGGGACGCGGGCCATCACGACGAGCAGGTCCGCGACGACCCCGTTGGTCGTCCACAGCTTCACGCCGTCGAGCACGTACGCGTCGTCCCCGTCCGGGACGGCCGTGGTGGCCAGGCGCGCCGGGTCGGACCCCACGTCGGGCTCGGTGAGCAGGAAGGCGCTGATGGCGGTGGTGGCGCAGCGGGGCAGGTAGGCGTCCTTCTGCTCCTGCGTGCCGAACATCTTCAGCGGCTGGGGCACGCCGATCGACTGGTGGGCGGAGAGCAGGGCCCCGATGGCCGGGCTCACGGAGCCGACGAGGGCCAGCGCCTTGTTGTAGTAGACCTGGGTGAGACCGAGGCCGCCGTACTTGGGGTCGATCTTCATGCCGAGGGCGCCGAGCTCCTTGAGACCGCGCACGGTCTCGTCGGGGATCTTCGCCTCGCGCTCGATGAGGGCCCCGTCGATGCGGGTCTCGCAGAACTCCCGCAGCCGGGCCAGGAAGGCCTCGCCCCGCCGGACGTCCTCGTCGGCGGGGAGCGGATGGGGGTGGATCAGGTCGAGCCGGAAGCGTCCGAGGAACAGTTCCTTGGCGAAACTGGGTTTGCGCCAGTCCTGTTCCCGGGCCGCCTCCGCGACCTGCCGTGCCTCGCGCTCGGTCACCTTGGGCTGTGTTGCGGACATGAGGGGACTCACCTCGCCGCCGAAGTCGGAAGTCGGGGTCCACCGGCATTACCAGCCGGTGCTACCTGTGAGTCGTACCCTCTCCGGCCCGCCGGGAAAAGCCGGGCCGTCCGAGCGAGGGAAATCCGGCCGGGCCGCGGGGCTACGCCCAGGCGGGTGAGCCGAAGGGGCGCGCCGTCCCGGAGCCGGCGAGAGCGCCCGGAGGCGAGACGAGCCCGGAGGGAAAAGGGGGACGGCCGGAGCCCCCGCACAGTAGGCTCCGGCCGTCGGCTTTGGGGCCGTACGAGATCAGATGTCGAGGCCGGTCAGGACCAGGACTCGCTCGTACGTGTAGTCGTCCATCGCGTAGCGGACGCCCTCGCGGCCCACACCGGACTGCTTGACGCCGCCGTACGGCATCTGGTCGGCGCGGTAGGACGGCGCGTCGCCGATGATCACACCGCCGACCTCCAGCTCGCGGTGGGCCCGGAACGCGGTCTGGACGTTGCGGGTGAAGACGCCGGTCTGCAGACCGAACTTCGAGTCGTTGACGGCGGCGAAGGCCTCGTCGGTGTTCTCGACCTTCTTCAGCGTCAGGACCGGTCCGAAGACCTCCTCGGTGGCGAGCTTGACGCCGTCCGGCACGTGGGCCAGGACGGTGGGCTCGTACGAGGCACCCGCGCGCTTGCCGCCGGCGAGCAGCTTGGCTCCGCCGGCCACGGCCTCGTCGACCCAGGACTCGACACGCTGGGCGGCGGCCTCGGAGACGAGGGGGCCGACGTCGGTGGCCGAGTCGGACGGGTCGCCGGTGACCTGGGCCTGAACCTTCTCGACGACCTTCTCGACGAGGCGGTCGTAGACGGAGGCGTCGGCGATCACGCGCTGCACGGAGATGCAGGACTGGCCGGCCTGGTAGTTCGAGAAGGTCGCGATACGGGTCGCGGCCCAGTCGAGGTCGGCCTCGGAGGACCAGTCGTCCAGGACGACGGCCGCGGCGTTGCCGCCGAGCTCCAGGGTGCAGTGCTTGTGGGGCACCGACTGCTGGATGGCGTAGCCGACGGTGTCGGAACCGGTGAAGGAGATGACGGGCAGGCGCTCGTCCTTGACCAGGGCCGGCATCTTGTCGTTGGCGACCGGCAGGACCGACCAGGAACCGGCCGGGAGGTCGGTCTCGGCGAGCAGCTCGCCCAGGATCAGACCGGACAGCGGCGTGGCCGGGGCGGGCTTGAGGATGATCGGCGCGCCGACGGCGATGGCCGGGGCCACCTTGTGGGCGCACAGGTTCAGCGGGAAGTTGAACGGCGCGATGCCGAGGACCGGGCCCTTGACGAAGCGGCGGGTCAGCGCGAGACGGCCGACACCACCGGCGTCGGTGTCGAGGCGCTGGGCCTCTCCGCCGTTGAAGCGGCGGGCCTCTTCGGCGGCGAAGCGGAACACGGACACCGCACGGCCGACCTCACCGCGGGCCCACTTGACGGGCTTGCCGTTCTCGGCGGAGATCAGCTGCGCGATCTCCTCGGTGCGCTCGGCGAGCCGCTTGGACACGTGGTCCAGGGCCGCGGCCCGTACGTGGGCGGGGGTCGCGGAGAACTCCGCCGTCACGGCGTACGCCGCGGCCACGGCCTCTTCGACCTGCTCGTCGGTGGGCACGCTGACGGCGCCGACCAGGCGGCCGTCCCACGGGGAGTGGACGTCGAAGCTGTCCTCGCCGGTGGCCTGGCGGCCGGCGAGCCAGAAGGCGTGGGTGGAAGTCATGCGAATCCCGGCCCTTCGGAAGTGTGCGGTGGGTCCTGACCCCTCCACCGTAGAACTCCCTCGGCGTTTCGGCGTTTGTCCCTGATGGAGCGGCGGGTCGTCGCGCTTCGCCGCTTTGTCACTGTCCAGCCCGCCGGGTGCGCGCCCTTACGAGTCGATACGGCTAGGACGGGGTCGAGGTCGCCTTGAGGGCGAGCCACAGCTCCATGCGGACGTCCGGGTCCTCCAGGGAGCGGCCGAGGATCTCCTCGACCCGCTTCATCCGGTAGCGCAGGGTGTGCCGGTGCACGCCGAGGTCGGACGCGGCCGCGTCCCACTGCCCGTGGCGGGAGAGCCAGGCCTGGAGCGAGGCCACCAGGTCGCCGCGCCCGGTCGCGTCGTGCTCCCGCAGGGCGCGCAGGGTGCCGTCCGCGAAGGCCCGTACGGCGTCGTCGGCCAGCAGCGGCAGGACCGAGCCCGCCGCCATGTCCTCGTGCTCCACCATCGGCCGGCCGCGGCGCCGGGCCACGGCCAAGGCCTGGTCGGCCTGTTTGAGGGCCGCCGCCACACCGCCCGGTCCGGCCGGCGCGGACAGGCCGACCACCAGCTCGTCCGGCTCCGGCCCGGCCGCGTCCCGGCCGCGCCGCGCCTCCAGTGCCTCCGCGTGGTCCATGCACGCCTGTACGGCCGAGCCCCCGTCGGAGGCCAGGACCACGAGCCGGCCCTCCTCCGGGACGACGAGCAGCGCCTCTCCGGTCCGGGCCGCCGCCGACTCCACCGTGTCGGACAGCAGTGCCAGGCCTTCCGGCTGCGCGGTCCCCGCCAGGGCCGGCTCGGCCACGACGAGCCGGAACGGTGCCTCCAGCAGGGCCCCGTACAGGTCTCCGGCCACGGCCCGCGCGTGGTCCGCCTCGCCCGCGAGCAGCATCCGCAGCACCGCCGCCCCCAGCCGGGACTCGGCGTCGCGCAGCGAACGCGAGCGCTCGGTGGTGAGGGTGAGCAGCGCGACGGCGGAGTGGACGGCGTACCGCTCGGCCGTGCCGAGCGGGGCCGCGGTACCGACGGCGAGCGCGCCGCGGGCGCGCCGGCCCGTGCCCAGGGACTGCAGTTCCACGCGGTCCTCGGAGCCGCCGACCACGGCGCTCGCGGGCGCCGGGCGCTCCCGCAGCCGTTCCACGTCGGGCGTCAGCCGGGCGGCGCGGCGCGCGGCCCAGTCGGGGGCGGCCGCGACGACCGCGCCCGAGGTGTCGTACAGCGCGGCCCAGCCGTGCACGTGTGCGGCCAGTTTCACCAGCAGCTCGGTGGGGCCGTCGACGGAGAGCGCGGCGCGCGTCAGCTCCCGCTGGGCCTCGAAACCGGCGGTGACGGCCCGGTACTGGTCCGCGGCGAGGGCCGCGGAGACCGCCTTGCTGATCGCCAGGAAGGGGGTCCGCCGCGGCACCTCCAGCAGCGGCATGTCCTCGGTCCGCGCGGCCTCGACCAGCGCCTCGGGGATCTCCTCGTAGTTGACGCCGATCGCGAAGCCGATGCCGACGACTCCGGCCGCGGCGAGGCGGCGTACGTAGGCGCGCATCTCCTCCGGGTCCCCCGCGTCCAGCTTCATCGCGGTGATCAGGAGCAGTTCCCCGCCCTCCATGTAGGGGACGGGGTCGGCGAGCTCGCTGACGTGGGCCCACCGCACCGGGGTGTCGAGGCGGTCCTCCCCGGCCCGGACGCCGAGCTTGAGCGCCGAGTGCTGGACGAGTGAGGCGAGGGTGAGCGGCATCGGTTACCAGTGGCCTTAGCGGGAGGGGGCGAGCGGGAGGGTCAGGAGGCAGACCGCCGACGGTTTTCGCCGTGTCGTACGAACGACTCCCCTCGATTCTGCCACCTCGTACGGGTCGGGGTGCGGGTCAGGACGTTCCGGCCAGGCGGACCAGCAGCGGAGCCGCCCGTTCCCCGCGCACCGAGGTCAGCGACAGGACCGCGTGCCCCGGCGGCACGGCGTGCGCCAGGTCCGAGGCGGACCACCGCTCGCGCTCCACCTGGCGCACGGTCACCGCGTCCGTGGTGACCGCCTTGCCGGTGACGAGCTTGCGGAAGGAGTGCATCAGGCGGGTGAGCGGCTGGTCGGCGAAGACGGTGCGATGGGTGACGTCCCGTGTCTCCACCCACTCGGTTCCCCAGGCCTCGGCGAAGCGCTTGCCGTCCCAGGTGGTGACCCCGGAGAAGGCCATCCGGCAGCCGACCGCCCCGAGCAGCGGCGTCCGCAGCGCCTCCGGTACGTCGTCCAGCGTGCGCAGCGTGAGCAGGACGCCCGCATGCGCCGAGCGCAGCCGCTGGACCCCCCGCACGGTCTCGGCGGTCAGGGTGTGCGAGGCGTCGTCGAAGGCGAGGAAGGCGAAGAGGGAGCGGTCGGTGCGGGCGGCCGCGGCGGCGTTGAACTGGGCGAGCAGCAGCCGGGCCAGCATCCGGGAGGCGTCGGCGTGCCCGCGTTCGGGCAGGTCCACGCGGACACGGATCGGGTGCTCCAGAGCGCGCAGCGAGAACGGCCGGCCCTGGCCGGTGGTGTCGAAGAAGCCGGCGAAGGCGGGCCGGTCCAACAGGGCCACCCGGTCGGCGAGGGCGGGGCCCGGGTCCGCCGGGGCGCCGTGCTGGCGGGCCCGGGCGTCGAGCTCGCGCAGCATGGCGTGCTGTCCGGCGAGGTCGCGGCGCAGCGCGTCGAAGGCGGTGGGGACCTGATCGAGCAGCTCGCGCAGTTCGGGCACGGTCGGGAAGCGGTCGTACGCCGCCCGGAACGGCCCGAGGAGCTGGGCGAGGGCGGTCGCGGCCCGGCGTACGTCGATCCCGGGGACATCCCCGACGAAGGCCTCGGCGAGCAGGGTGGCGGCCTCGTCGGGGTCGGTGGCGCCGCCGTAGAGGTCGAGGTCGTAGACGGAGGCGGGGTCGCCGACCCGGACCACGACGTCGAAGGCGGCGTCCGGCCCGAGCTGGGCGCCAGCCGCTCCGACGGCGACGACGGCGGCCTGGCCGGCGAGGGCCTGGAGCGAGAGCGACTCGACGACGGGCCGGACCAGCTGCCGGGTCTTGCCGGTGCCGGAGGGGCCGACGGCGAGCAGGGAGGTGCCGAGCACGTCGGGGTCGAGGGCGAGGGCGGTACCGCGGCGGGAGTACGGGTTGCGGGCGCCGTCCTCCACGGTGCCCAGCAGCACCTGCCGGGCCAGCAGATCGTGCCGGGCGGCCCGCACGGGCAGGTCCCGTGCCCCGGACGGGTGCACACAGGCCCCGGCGCCCTTGTCACGCACGGCGTCGGCGAAGGCCCGCATCCGCGAGGGGTCGACGCGCACGGAGTCCCAGGCCCGCCGGATCCGGGCGTAGTCCACGTCGTTCATCCGCCCACCCCCGGCCTCCACCTCCAGCCGCTCGGCAACCTCCCCCAGCCCGGCGGCCCGCAACTGCGGCCACCGCGCGGGGTCCTCCTCCTGCTCCTCGGCAGGTGTCGCCCGAGGGCGGGCCGGACGGGCCGGATTCGCGGCTGGCCGGATCCGGCGCAGCAGGCGGACCGCGCCGCCGAGCCAGGCGAAGGCCAGGACGACGGCCACGTCGATCGCGGTCTTCGCCGTACTGTCGAGCGCGAGGTTGGCCTCTTGGTCCGTGCCGTACGGCAGGAACGCGAAGACCAGCTGCCGGAGCGGCAGCTGGTGGTTGTCGACGAGGAGGAGCGTGACCCACGCCAGCGGTACGACCGCGAGGGCCGGTGCCCAGGGGCCGCGCTCGACGACCAGGCGCATCCATGCGGTCCGCCAGCTGCCGAGCCGGCCGAACCCGTAGAGGAGCGCCGAGACGAAGAGCAGCTCGTAGATCGGCTTGGCCCGCATCCCGCCCGTCCCCATGACCGGCTCCCCGTTCGCGGCGTACCAGCTGTCCGGCGTGAAGAGGTTGAGCGGTGCGTCCCAGAAGGGGATGTACGTGTTGCGCATCAGGGACCAGACGAGGACACACGCAAGGAAGGAGACGAGTGCTCCGGTGGCAAGAGCCCGGTCGGGGGTCGTCGGCGGTTCCACCGCCGCCCGCGGGAGGTGGCCGTAGCGCCATACGCCCGGCTCGGCGACCGGCCGGGGGGTGCGCAGCCAGTCGGCGACGGTCGGCCCCCGGCCCGGCGCGTGGCGCGGCTTCGGCGGATGCGCCTGTGGGGCGCCGGCAGGTCTCGGTACGCGATCCGAGCGGGTTGCCTGTCCGTCGTGCGTGCCGTCGGTGTCCATGAAACCCCTGCCCCCTGCCCGTGCCTGCGCTGCGTCGCTCAATGTAGTTGCCCGGCGTCGGCCGTGGGCCCGTACCCGCGCTCCGATGCGCCGCGCCGCGCCGTCCGCAAGACGCGCGCACGGGTCCTTCCTATGGCCGTCACGGACAAGGACACGCGGTGATCACTACCGAACGGAGCATGCAGGACCACCGCTCGCGGGCCTAGCCTGCGGACAAAGAGACAAGTGCGTCCGAAAACACCCCCCAGGAGCCCCCTATGACCGCTGTTCCGCAGGAGCGCAAGATCGTCACGGCGATCCCCGGCCCCAAGTCGCAGGAGCTGCAGGCCCGCCGCCTGCAGACCGTGGCCGGTGGCGTGGGCTCCGTGCTGCCCGTCTTCACGGCCCGCGCGGGCGGCGGCATCATCGAGGACGTCGACGGCAACCGCCTGATCGACTTCGGCTCCGGCATCGCCGTGACCTCGGTCGGCGCCTCCGCCGAGGCCGTCGTGCGCCGCGCCTCCGCGCAGCTCGCCGACTTCACCCACACCTGTTTCATGGTCACCCCGTACGAGGGCTACGTCGAGGTCTGCGAGGCCCTCGCCGAGCTGACCCCGGGCACCCACGCCAAGAAGTCGGCCCTGTTCAACTCCGGCGCCGAGGCCGTCGAGAACGCCGTCAAGATCGCCCGTTCGTACACCAAGCGCCAGGCCGTCGTCGTCTTCGACCACGGCTACCACGGCCGTACGAACCTCACCATGGCGCTGACCGCGAAGAACATGCCGTACAAGCAGGGCTTCGGTCCGTTCGCCCCCGAGGTCTACCGCGTCCCGGTCGCCTACGGCTACCGCTGGCCCACCGGTGCCGAGAACTGCGGCCCCGAGGCCGCCGCCCAGGCGATCGACCAGATCACCAAGCAGATCGGCGCCGAGAACGTCGCCGCGATCATCATCGAGCCGGTCCTCGGCGAGGGCGGCTTCATCGAGCCGGCCAAGGGCTTCCTGCCCGCGATCGTGAAGTTCGCCAACGACAACGGCATCGTCTTCGTCGCCGACGAGATCCAGTCCGGCTTCTGCCGCACCGGCCAGTGGTTCGCGTGCGAGGACGAGGGCATCGTCCCGGACCTGATCACCACCGCCAAGGGCATCGCGGGCGGTCTGCCGCTCGCCGCCGTGACCGGCCGCGCCGAGATCATGGACGCCGCGCACGCGGGTGGCCTGGGTGGCACCTACGGCGGCAACCCGGTGGCGTGCGCCGGTGCGCTCGGCTCCATCGAGACCATGAAGGAGCTCGACCTCAACGCCGCGGCGAAGAAGATCGAGTCCGTCATGAAGGCCCGTCTGACGGCCATGCAGGAGAAGTACGACATCATCGGCGACATCCGCGGCCGCGGCGCCATGATCGCGATCGAGCTGGTCAAGGACCCGGTCTCCAAGACCCCGTTCCCGGAGGCGGCCGGCGCGCTCGCCAAGGCCTGCCACGCCGAGGGCCTGCTCGTCCTCACCTGTGGCACCTACGGCAACGTGCTCCGCTTCCTCCCGCCGATCGTCATCGGCGAGGACCTGCTGAACGAGGGCCTGGACCTCATCGAGGCCGCGTTCGCGGCCATCGGCACGGCCATCTGATCGAACGGCTAGAACGTGCGCACGCCGCGACCGGCACCTACCGGCGGTAACGGGCGGACGCTGTGAAGAAGCTGTGGGGGGCCGATGGCGGGAGCGCGATCCTGCTGTCGGTCCCCCTTTCGCTGCCGTACGGTTTCTGCAGATGAGTGAGACACCCCGCTCCAGGGAAACCGGGGGCGACACCAGTACTGGGCTTCCCCAGCACCGTACTGGGCATGCGTTCGCGCACACTCCTCACCGATCGGACAGCCGTTCGCCCCAAACCCCCCGGGGCGCCCGGCAACCCGATCCGGGCGGCCGTCCCGGAACCATCCCCCCTGTTCCGGGACGGCCGGCCACTCCTCTCCTGATCGCCGCGGTCTGCGGCCTCCTCTTCTCCCTGGTCACCTGGCAGGTGCTGGTCTCCGGCCCGCTGCTGACCCCGGACCACGCGCTGAGCCGCGCCCTGGTGCGCTCGGTCCCGGACTCCGTCACCGAGCGCCTCTCGGACCTCGGCAACATCCCGGTCGCCGTGCCCGTCCTCGTCCTGGCCATGGCCTACGCCGCCCGGCGCGGTCGGGCGTTCGCCGCCGGGGCCGCGGGCCTGGCGATGGCCCTGGTGCCGGCCCTGGTCATCCCGTTCAAGGAGTGGACCGCCCGGCCCGGACCCCTGGAGCCCTGGGCCGCCGGCTACTTCCCCTCGGGCCACACGGCCACCGCCGCCGTCGCCTACCTCGGCGCGGCCCTGCTCGTGCGCCCGTACACCCGCCGGGCATGGCCGACGGCCGCCGCCCTGGTCCTCACGGGGGCGACGGCCGTCGGGCTGATCCTGCGGGGGTGGCACTGGCCGCTGGACGTACTGGCCAGCCTGCTGCTCTGCACTCCCCTGCTGCTCGGCGTGGCGTGGGCCGGCCGGGCGGGATGGCTCAGCCTCCGAAGTACGCGTCGAAGTTCCGGCTGAACTCCCAGCCTCCGAAGCGGTCCCAGTTGATCGACCAGGTCATCAGGCCGCGCAGCCCCGGCCAGGTGCCGTGGGGTTGGTAGGTCCCGCAGTCGGTCTTCTTCGTCAGGCAGTTCAGCGCCTTGTTCACCTCTGCGGGCGAGGTGTGGCCGTTGCCCGCGTTGGCCGTGGCCGGCAGGCCGATGGCGACCTGGTCCGGGCGCAGGGCTGGGAAGACCCGGGCGGTGTTCCCGGCGACCGGGAAGCCGGTGAGCAGCATGTCGGTCATGGCGATGTGGAAGTCCGCGCCGCCCATGGAGTGGTACTGGTTGTCGAGGCCCATGATCGAGCCCGAGTTGTAGTCCTGGACGTGGAGCAGGGTGAGGTCGTCGCGCAGGGCGTGGATGACCGGGAGGTACGCGCCGGCGCGCGGGTCCTGGCCGCCCCAGGGGCCGGAGCCGTAGTACTGGTAACCCAGCTGGACGAAGAAGGTCTCCGGGGCCATGGTCAGGACGAAGTCCGGTCCGTAGCGGGCCTTCAGGGTCTTCACGGCCGAGATCAGGTTGACGACCACCGCGGTGGTGGGTGCCCGGAAGTCGGTGTCCCCGGTGGCCAGGGACAGGGAGTGGCCCTCGAAGTCGATGTCCAGGCCGTCGAGGCCGTACTCGTCGATGATCTTGCTGACGGAGGAGACGAAGGTGTCCCGGGCGGCCGTGCTCGCGAGCTGGACCTGGCCGTTCTGGCCGCCGATCGAGATCAGCACCTTCTTGCCGGCCGCCTGCTTGGCCTTGATGGCTGCCTTGAACTCCGCCTCGGATTCGACGTTCGGGCATTCCTCGAGAGGGCAGAGCCGGAAGCGGATGTCGCCCGAGGTCACCGAAGTGGGTTCGCCGAAGGCGAGGTTGATGACGTCCCAGGAGGCCGGCACGTCGGCCATCCGGACGTATCCGGAGCCGTTGGCGAAGCTCGCGTGCAGGTAGCCGACGAGCGCGTGCGCGGGGAGGCCGCCCCCGCCGCCTCCCCCGCCACCGGGCGTGGTCGCGGAGGCGGGCGCGCTCTGCGGGGAGGCGCCCGCCGCGTTCACCGCACTGACCCGGAAGGTGTACGTGGTGGCCGCGGCGAGGCCGGTCACGGCCGCCGAGGCCGAGGTGACGGACAGCGGCGCCGCGCCGTCCCGGTGGACGGTGTACGAGGTGGCGCCCGGGACCGCCGACCAGGACAGCGCGACGGACGTCGACGAGGTGGCGGAGGCGGTCAGGCCGGTGGGGGCGGCCGGGGGCCGGGGCTGCCCGGGACCGCCGGGGTCCGGGCCGACCAGGGTGAGGTCGTCGGTGAGATGGGCGGGCTGGCCGTACCAGCCGTGGGTGTAGACGGTCACCGAGGTCGTGGACGGGCCGGTGCGGAAGGTGGTCGTCAGCTGCTTCCACGCACCCGGCGTCTGCGTCCAGGTCGACACGTCGGTGGTGCCGGTGCCGGTCGCGCCGAGGTAGACGTACGCGCCCTGCACCCACGCGCCGAGCGTGTACGCCGAGTCGGGCTCGACGGTTACGGTCTGGGAGCAGCGGGCGTTGTCCTGGCCGGCCGGGGTGGCCCTCAGGGCGGAAGTTCCGCCGTGGACGGGTGTGGTGACGACGGCTCCGCTGCCGCCGGAGCAGCTCCAGCCGTCGAGGCCTGCCTCGAAGCCGCCGTTGCGTACGAGGTCGGCGTCGGCCGCCGCGGCGGGCGGGCCCGCGGCGAGGAAGCCGGCCACCGCGAGGGCGGCGGCCGCGAGGAGGGGTAGGGCTCTGCGCACAACTGCCTCCGGTGCATGGTGGGATGGAGGGGGTCAGCGGCGCCCAAGATGGTCCAGACCAATGCCCTTGTCAAGACTTCCGGCCCTCCTTCGCCGGCACGCTCGCGGCCGCCTCGTGCATCGCGAGCTCCAGCACGGCCGGGTCGGTGAGCGTCCCCTCGCCGTCCGGGAGCACCAGCCAGCGCACCCCGCCGGCCGCCCGGCCGGGATACGGGACCACGATCCAGCTGCCGCGCCCGGCACCCCGTACGCCCGTGCCGAGCCACCGCGACGCCGTGCCCGCGGGCACGAAGAAGCCCACCCGGGAGTCGCCGAAGTCGGCGAGCACCGGGCCGGGCCGGTCGAGCAGCAGGCGGAGCACGTCGAGGGTAGGCCGCCCCAGCTCCCCGGGCAGGACCAGCACGTCCCAGCGCCGGCCGGCGGGCAGCAGGACGACCCCGAGGGGGTTGCGCTCCCACTCCCACCGGCAGGCGTCCGGATCCGGCGCCACCGATGCCAGCCAATCCACTGCCGTCTTGGCCCCCGGAATCGTCATCGCCCGGCCTCCGCTCCCTGTAGGTGAGGGGTTCTCACCTGGAGAGAGCGGGGCCGGGCGCAGGTATGACGCGGGTTTCGTTACTCCATGGCAGTGAACCGGGTCACACGGTGACGGCGGTCCGCGCCGGACGCGCGGCTCGGGACGGCGCGCGCGGTGGGCGCGCGGCTCGGGGCTCGGGGCTCGGGGCGGGCTAGCTGTCGAAGCCGAGGCCGAAGCGGTCGAGCGTCTTGAGCCACAGGTTGCGGTGTCCGCCGCGGGCGTCCGCGCGGGCCAGCGACCACTTGGTGAGCGCGATCCCGGTCCAGGCGAAGGGCTCGGGCGGGAACGGCATCGGCTTGGACTTCACCATCTCCAGCCGCGTGCGCTCGGTGGAGAGCCCGTCCAGCAGGTCCAGCATCACCTCCGCCCCGAACCGGGTGGCCCCCACGCCGAGGCCGGTGTAGCCGGCCGCGTAGGCCACCTTCCCCGAGTGCGCGGTGCCGAAGAAGGCGGAGAAGCGCGAGCAGGTGTCGATGGCGCCGCCCCAGGCGTGGCTGAACTTCAGCCCCTCCAGCTGCGGGAAGGCCGTGAAGAAGTGCTCCGCGAGCTTGAGGTAGGTCTCGGGGCGGTGGTCGTACTCGGAGTCGAGCTTCCCTCGGTAGGGGTAGATCGCGTCGTAGCCGCCCCACAGGATCCGGTTGTCACGGGTGATCCGGAAGTAGTGGAACTGGTTGGCGCTGTCGCCGAGCCCCTGCCGCCTCTTCCAGCCGATCGCGGCCAGCTGGGCCTCGTCGAGCGGCTCGCTCATCAGCGCGTAGTCGTAGACCGGGACGGTGAACGGGCGGACCCGGCGGACCAGTGAGGGGAAGATGTTGGTGCCGAGGGCGACCCGGCGCGCGAGGATCGTGCCGTAGGGGGTCGTCACCGTCATCCCGGAGCCGGCCGCGGCCAGCTTGAGGCCGCGGGTGTTCTCGTAGATCCGCACCCCGAGCTCCAGGCAGGCCCGCTTGAGGCCCCAGGCCAGCTTCGCCGGATTGAGCATGGCGACGCCGTCGCGGTCCCAGAGGCCCGCGAGGAAGGTCGGCGAGTCGACCTCGGCGCGCACCGCCTCGCCGTCCAGCCATTCGGAGCCGTCGGCGAGGCCTAGGCGCAGCGCCTCCTCGTGCAGTTCGCGCAACTCCTCGACCTGGTGCGGTTCGGTGGCGACGTCGATCTCGCCGGTGCGCTCGAAGTCGCAGTCGATGCCGTAGCGGGCGACGGCCTCCTCGATGGCGTCGAGGTTGCGGGCGCCCATCTCCTCCAGCTTGGCCAGCTCGCCGGGCCAGCGGGCCATTCCGTTGCTGAGGCCGTGGGTGAGGGAGGCGGCGCAGAATCCGCCGTTGCGGCCGGAGGCGGCCCAGCCCGCCTCCTTGCTCTCGATCAGTACGACGTCCCGCCCGGGGTCGCGCTCCTTGGCGATCAGGGCGGTCCACAGTCCGCTGTAGCCGCCGCCGATGACCAGCAGGTCGCAGCGCTCGTCGGAGGTCAGCGCCGGCTCGGGGGCCGGCTTGCCGGGGTCGTCCAGCCAGTACGAGACCGGCTTCGCTTCGGAAAGGGATTTCGCAACACTACGCATGGCGACTGGGGCCATGGCTTCCAACTCCCTACGGAACTGATGACGTGCTTTCCCGAATTACTTCGGTTGTGCCTTCTTGCGGCGGTTGCCGACCATCTGGCCGGCGAGGACCACCAGCACCGCGATGACGAACATCGCCGTACCGATGACGTTGATCTGCACGGGCGTACCGCGCTGGGCCGATCCCCACACGAACATGGGGAAGGTGACGGTGTTGCCCGAGTTGAAGTTGGTGATGATGAAGTCGTCGAAGGAGAGCGCGAAGGAGAGCAGCGCGCCCGCCGCGATACCGGGTGCCGCGATCGGCAGGGTGACCCGTACGAAGGTCTGCACCGGGCCGGCGTAGAGGTCGCGGGCGGCCTCCTCCAGCCGCGGGTCCATGGACAGGACACGCGCCTTGACGGCGGCGACGACGAAGCTGAGGCAGAACATGATGTGCGCTATCAGGATCGTCCAGAAGCCCAGCTGGATGCCCATGTTGAGGAAGAGCGCGAGCAGCGAGGCCGCCATCACGATCTCGGGCATGGCCATGGGCAGGAAGATCAGCGAGTTGACCGCCCCGCGCGCCCGGAAGCGGTAGCGCACGAGCGCGAAGGCGATCGCGGTGCCCAGCGCGGTCGCGACGATGGTGGACCAGAGGGCGATCTGGAGCGAGAGGGACAGGGAGCCGCACATGTCGGCGACCCCGCAGGGGTCCTTCCACGCGTCGAGGGAGAACTCCTGCCAGGCGTAGTTGAACCGCCCGGTGGGGTTGTTGAAGGAGAAGACGGTGACGACGACGTTCGGCAGGATCATGTACGCGAGCGTGCCGAGGCCCGCGATGACGACCAGGTTGCGCCGGAGCCAGGTGAGGGGATTGCGCATCAGACCAGGTCCTCCGTCCCCGCTCGGCGGATGTAGATGGTGACCATGATCAGCACGATGGCCATGAGAATGAAGGACAGCGCGGCCGCCGTCGGGTAGTCGAGGATCCGCAGGTACTGCGACTGGATGACGTTGCCGATCATCCGGGTGTCCGTGGAGCCGAGCAGTTCGGCGTTCACGTAGTCGCCGCTCGCCGGGATGAAGGTGAGCAGGGTCCCGGAGACCACGCCCGGCATCGAGAGCGGGAAGGTCACCTTCCGGAAGACCGTGGCGGGGCGTGCGTACAGGTCCCCGGCCGCCTCGTGGAGGCGGGTGTCGATGCGCTCCAGCGAGGAGTACAGCGGCAGGATCATGAAGGGGAGGAAGTTGTACGTCAGACCGCAGACCACCGCGAGCGGCGTGGCAAGCACCCGGTCCCCCTCGGTCATGCCGAGCCAGCTGGTGACGTCCAGGAAGCCGATGTTGTTGAGGACGCCGACCACCGGGCCGCCGTCGGCCAGGATCGTCTTCCAGGCCAGCGTGCGGATCAGGAAGCTGGTGAAGAACGGGGCGATGACCAGGACGAGGAGCAGGTTGCGCCAGCGGCCGGCCTTGAAGGCGATCAGGTAGGCCAGCGGGTAGCCGAGCAGGAGGCACAGCGCGGTCGCGGTGCCCGCGTAGAGCAGCGAGCGCAGGAACTGCGGGTAGTACTCGGTGAAGGCGTCCCAGTAGGTCCCGAAGTGCCAGGTGACCTGGAAGCCCTCTTCGAGGGAGCCGGTCTGCACCGAGGTGGAGGCCTGGTAGACCATCGGCAGCACGAAGAACACCAGCAGCCACAGGATGCCGGGGAGCAGCAGCCAGTACGGGATCAGCCGCTTGCGCAGGGACGCCTTGTGCACCGGGGGTTCGGTGGAGGCGGGCGCCTGGGGCGGCGCCGCGGTCGTCGTCATGCGCTCTCCTCCACCGTTTCGATGCCCGCGTCGATGTCCTGGGCCGCGTCGAGGCCGAAGGTGTGCTCCGGGTTCCAGTGGAGGATCACCTCGGCGCCCGGCACCAGGCGGCCGTCCCGCTCGATGTTCTGGGCGTACACCTCCAGCTCCGGACAGACCTGGCTGTCGATGACGTACTGGGTGGAGACGCCGATGAAGGAGGAGTCGGCTATCCGGCCGGTGACCTTGTTTCGGCCGGCCGCGATGGTGTGCTCCTCGTCGGCGTGGACCAGGGAGATCTTCTCGGGGCGCACCCCGACCAGGAGCTTTCCGCCCGCGCGGGGGGTGGTCGAACACCGGGCGGCGGGCAGCCGCAGGGTGGTACCGGAGGCGGAGACGACGACCTCGGGGCCGGCGGAGTCCACCGAGGCCTCGATGAGGTTCGAGGTGCCGAGGAAGTTGGCCACGAAGGTGGTGCCCGGGTTCTCGTACAGCTCAGCGGGGGCGCCCAGCTGCTCGACGCGGCCGCCGTTCATCACGGCGACCGTGTCGGCCATGGTCATGGCCTCCTCCTGGTCGTGCGTGACGTGCACGAAGGTGATGCCGACCTCGGTCTGGATCCGCTTGAGCTCCAGCTGCATCTGGCGGCGCAGCTTGAGGTCGAGGGCGCCGAGCGGCTCGTCGAGGAGAAGGACCTGCGGGTGGTTGATCAGCGCGCGGGCGACGGCGACGCGCTGCTGCTGGCCGCCGGAGAGCTGGTGCGGCTTGCGCTGGGCGAACTGGCCGAGCTGGACCAGCTCCAGCATGTCGTCGACCTGCTTCTTGACCGACTTGACGCCGCGGCGGCGCAGCCCGAAGGCGACGTTCTCGAAGATGCTCAGGTGCGGGAAGAGCGCGTAGCTCTGGAAGACCGTGTTGACCGGGCGCTTGTACGGCTGCAGGTCGGTGACCTCCCGGTCGCCGAGGTGCACCGTGCCGGTGGAGGGCTCCTCCAGGCCGGCGATCATGCGCAGGGTGGTGGTCTTCCCGCAGCCCGAGGCGCCGAGCAGGGCGAAGAAGGAGCCCTGGGGGATGGTGAGATCCAGCGGGTGCACGGCGGTGAAGGTGCCGTAGTGCTTGCTGATCCCGGAGAGGCGGACGTCGCCGCCCGCGGTCTTGTCAGTCATGGATGGTCCCGGGGTTGGGTGGGTCAAGGGGTCGAAGGCTCGGCGAAACGGAGCGGAGCGGGCCGGAGCGGGCCGGGCCGCGCCGCCGCCGGAGAGGTCCGGCGGCCGGCGCCGCGGTCCGGCGGGATCGGCCCGCCGCAAGGCGTGCGTCAGGCGCCGATGAGCTTGGCGAACTTCTCCTCGTACGCCGTCTCTTCCTCGCTGGTGAGGGAGCGGAAGGCGTGGGCCTTGGCGGCCATCGCCTTGTCCGGGACGATCAGGGGGTTGTCCGCGAGCGCGGGGTCGATCTTGGCCAGCTCGTCCTTGACGCCCTCGACCGGGCAGACGTAGCTGATGTA
Source organism: Streptomyces sp. NPDC030021 (assembly GCF_055574035.1). Classification (NCBI taxonomy): domain Bacteria; kingdom Bacillati; phylum Actinomycetota; class Actinomycetes; order Kitasatosporales; family Streptomycetaceae; genus Streptomyces; species Streptomyces sp. NPDC030021. The sequence goes on along the minus strand of NZ_JBVIAH010000003.1, from coordinate 545,973 downwards.
CGCGGCCAGCTGGGCGGCGATCTCGGGCTCGTAGTAGAAGTCGATGAGCTTCTCCGCGTTGGCCTTGTGCCGGGCCTTGGCGGGGACCAGCAGGTTGTCGCTGGAGGTGATGTACCCGGGGGCGGGGATGGCGTACTTGATGTCCGGGTTGCCGGCCTGGAGCTGGATGATGTCCCCGGCCCAGGCGAGGCAGGCGGCGATGTCGCCCTTGTCGAGGTCGGAGGTGTAGTCGTTGCCGGTGAAGCGGCGGATCTGGTTCTTGTCCACGCCCTTCTGGAGCCGGCCGATGGCCTCGTCGAAGTCGGCGGTGGTGAATTTCGCCGGGTCCTTGCCCTGGTCGAGCAGGGTCATGCCGACGCTGTCGCGCATCTCGGTGAGGAAGCCGACGCGGCCCTTGAGGGTGGGGTCGTCGAGCAGCTGGGTGACGGAGTCGACCTTCTTGCCGCCGGTCGCCTTCTCGTTGTAGGCGATGACGGTGTCGATGCCGGTCCAGGGGTAGCTGTAGGACCGTCCCGGGTCCCAGTCGGGGGTGCGGAACTGCGGGATCAGGTTGGCGTAGGCGTGCGGGAGGTGCGCGGGGTCCAGCTTCTGCGCCCAGCCGAGGCGGATGATGCGGGCGGCGAGCCAGTCGGTGACGACGATCAGGTCGCGGCCGGTGTCCTGGCCGGCCGCGAGCTGGGGGCGGATCTTGCCGAAGAACTCGACGTTGTCGTTGATGTCCTCGGTGTACTTGACCTTGATGCCGGTCCGCTTGGTGAACTCCTCCAGCGTGGGACGGCTCTTCTCGTCCTCGCTGGTGTCCATGTACTCGGTCCAGTTGGAGAAGTTGATCTCCTTCTCCTGGGCCGAGTGGTCGTCGGAGGCCACTGCTGCGTCGCCCTCGCGTTTGGCGGGCGGGATCCCGCACCCGGTGAGGGCGGACAGCCCTCCGAGGGTGAGCGCTCCGACTCCGGAGGCGCGCAGCAGCGAGCGGCGGGTGAGGGCGCCGCGCCCGCTGGTGAGGCTGCGCCGCATCGCGGCGAGTTGCGCCGCCGAGAGGCGGTCGGGCTCGAACTGCTCCATGCGCTGTGCCCTTTCGGGAGGTGTACCGCTGGTCAGGCGGTGGGCCCACGCGGCGATGAGCCGCAGATGGTTACGGACGGTCCCCGAAGATCGTGCGGTGCCAGTCCTTCTCGGCTACCGCGGTGTTGTCGTACATCACGTGCTTGACCTGCGTGTACTCCTCGAAGGAGTAGGTCGACATGTCCTTTCCGAAGCCGCTGGCCTTGTAGCCCCCGTGGGGCATCTCGCTGATGATCGGAATGTGGTCGTTGACCCAGACGCAGCCCGCCTTGATCTCGCGGGTGGCCCGGTTCGCCCGGTAGAGGTCACGGCTCCAGGCGGAGGCCGCGAGTCCGTACGGGGTGTCGTTGGCCAGCGCGATGCCCTCGTCGTCGGTGTCGAAGGGCAGGACGACGAGGACCGGGCCGAAGATCTCGGACTGGACGACCTCGCTGTCCTGGGCGGCGCCGGCGATGAGGGTGGGCCGGTAGTACGCGCCCTCGGCCAGGTCCCCGGACGGGATCTCGCCGCCGGTCACGACGGTGGCGTAGGCCCGGGCGCGCTCGACGAACCCGGCGACCCGGTCGCGCTGGGCGTGCGAGACCAGCGGGCCCAGGTCGGTGGTGGGCGCGAAGGGGTCGCCGAGGCGGACGCTCTCCATCAGCTCGGCCACCCGGGAGACGAAGGCGTCGTGCAGGGGGCGCTGGACGTAGGCACGGGTGGCGGCCGTGCAGTCCTGGCCGGTGTTGATGAGGGAGGCGGCGACGGCGCCGTGCGCGGCGGCCTCCAGGTCGGCGTCGTCGAAGACGAGGAAGGGGGCCTTGCCGCCGAGCTCCAGGTGGAGCCGCTTGACGGTGGCGGTGGCGATTTCGGCGACCCGCTTGCCGACGGCGGTGGAGCCGGTGAAGGAGGTCATCACCACGTCGGGGTGGCCCACCAGGTGCTCTCCGGCTTCACGGCCGGCGCCGGTGACGATGTTGATCACGCCGTCGGGCAGGCCCGCGTCCTTGGCCGCCTGCGCGAACATCAGGGAGGTCAGCGGGGTGAGCTCGGCGGGCTTGAGGACGATGGTGTTGCCCGCGGCGATCGCCGGGAGGATCTTCCAGGCGGCCATCTGGAGCGGATAGTTCCAGGGCGCGATCGAGCCGACGACCCCGATGGCCTCACGGCGTACGTACGAGGTGTGGTCGCCCGAGTACTCGGCGGCCGCCTGCCCCTGCAGGTGCCGGGCGGCGCCCGCGAAGAAGGCGGTGTTGTCGATGGTCCCCGGTACGTCGAACTCCGTGGACAGCTTGATCGGCTTGCCGCACTGGAGGGACTCGGCGTAAGCGAAGTCCTCCGCCTGCTCGGCCAGGACGGCCGCCAGCCGGTGCAGGGCGTCCGAGCGCTCGCCGGGGGTGGCGCCGGACCAGCCCGGGAAGGCCCTCTTGGCGGCGGCGACGGCCTCGTCGACGTCCGTGGTGCTCGCGAGCTCGTAGGTGAGGACCTCGTCGCCGGTCGCAGGATCGACCACGGTGTGTGACTGTCCGGACGTGCCGGACCTCAGCTGCCCGTCGATGTACTGCGCGCCGTCTGCGAAGCGGTCTTTGACCTGGAAGCGGTTGCCCATAACGCTCTCACGCTCTCCGTAGCTACAGTTCGAGCTACAGCTCGAATTGAGTGCCGATCCTGACAGAGGTGGTGCCCTCGGCCAAGGGATTCCGTTGTTTCCTTTTGATTACGCGACGGAATCGGTCGACCATGTGTCGAGGCACACCGAAAATCCCGTACGAAGTGTCAGTGGCGACTGCCAGACTCGCGTGCATGGAGATGATGGACGAACTGATCAAGCAGGTCAGCCGTGGTGAGCGGCTGAAGTACCTGCCGTTCTGGGGGCACCGCCCGCAGCCGGACGGCAGGCTCGGTCCGAGCTGCCTGAGCCAGTGGTGGCCCGCTTCCTTCACTGTCGGTGACGTCCGTTATGCAACTGCGGAACACTGGATGATGGCCGGCAAGGCCCGGCTCTTCGGCGATGCCGAGGCGGAGCGCGCAGCTGTGGCGGCGAAGAGCCCGGCGGAGGCGAAGAAGGTCGGGCGGCTCGTGCGCGGCTTCGACAACGCCATATGGGAGCGGGAGCGCTTCGCCCTGGTGGTGGAGGGCAGCGTGCACAAGTTCGACTCCGACCCGGCGCTGCGCGGGTACCTCCTGGGCACCGGGAAGCGGGTGCTGGTGGAGGCGAGCCCGATGGACCGGATCTGGGGCATCGGGCTGGCGGCCGACGACGAGCGCGCCCTGGACCCGGCGCGCTGGCGCGGACTGAACCTGCTGGGCTTCGCCCTCATGGAGGCCCGCGAGCAGCTGCGCGGGACGAGCGGGTGACACAGCGGCGCCGGGCCGTCGCCGTCCCGCTGACGTAAATGCGTGGCGGCGACCCTGACGGGCCGCCTAACGTGATCAGTGTCCAGGTGCGAAGGCGAGACCTACTTCGACTCATAATCGGGCGGCCGCGGGTTCGAGTCCCGTCACCGGCTTCGGGCCGGTGTAGCTCAGCTGGCAGAGCACCTTGTGGTTTCGCCGACTTCGATCTCTGGACACCTACGTCACGCACCTCCCGGTGCGCAGGCTGCGGCTCCTTCTTTGCAAAGAAACCCAGGCCGCCGCCACCTTGATCTCGGGAGGCCGGCGTGGGGGATGCCCGGTGCGCAGGCGACGGTTACTTCTGGGGACCCGGAGGTCGTGGGTTCGAATCCCACCCGGCTCGTCACCCGCAAGGGAACGGGCCGGTGGAGCAGCCAGGCAGCTCGCCGGGCATAAAGTCCGCCGCCGACTCCCGATCTCGGGCATCCCTCACCCGACGCCTCCCCCGCTTCCATCGAATTCGGGGGGATTCTCATGGCTCGCTTCAATCAGCGCGCGCTCAAGTCGGCGCCCGCCTCGCCCACTTCGCCCGTCCGGTCCACCGGACCCGCCCGCACCGCTCAGGGCGGCCCGGGCCACCTGCGCGACCCGCGCTCCGAGCTGTTCCTGCTCGCCGTCGCCAACTTCGTGACGCAGCGGACCGCCTACGAGGGCGGCGGGGCGCGCGACGACCGGTTCGCGGCACTCGTACGCACCCTCGCCGTCGAGGATCCCGCCTGGACGGCCGGCCTGCTCGGCTGGCTCCGCGGGGACGCGAACATGCGGACCGCCTCGCTCGTCGGCGCCGCCGAGTACGTGAAGGCCCGGCTCGACGCGGGCGCCACCGACGGGCCTTCGAACCGCCAGGTGGTCGACTCCGTACTGCGGCGCGCGGACGAGCCCGGTGAGCTGCTGGCCTACTGGACGGCGGCGTACGGGCGCAACGTGCCCAAGCCCGTCAAGCGCGGTATCGCCGACGCCGTACGCCGGCTCTACTCCGGCACCTCGCTGCTGAAGTACGACACGGACTCCAAGGCCTTCCGCTTCGGCGACGTCCTCAACCTCGTGCACGCCTCCCCCGACCCGGCCAAGCCCTGGCAGGGCGAGCTGTTCCGCTACGCCCTCGACCGCAGGCACAACCCGGAGGGCGCGCAGGTCCCCGCGGGCAACCGGACCCTCAAGGCCCACCGGGCGCTGATGGAGCTGCCGGTGCAGGAGCGCCGGGCACAGATCACCGCCCCGGACGGGGCGGAGCGGCTCGCGGCGGCGGGTATGACCTGGGAGTCGCTGGCCGGTTGGCTGCAGGGGCCGATGGACGCGGCCGCCTGGGAGGCGGTCATCCCGTCCATGGGTGCGATGGCGCTGCTGCGCAACCTGCGCAACTTCGACCGGGCCGGGGTCTCGGACGCGGTGGCCGCGCAGGTCGCGGCGAGGATCTCCGACCCGGAGGTCGTCGCCCGGTCCCGGCAGTTCCCCTTCCGCTACCTGGCCGCCTATCAGCACGCGCCCTCGCTGCGCTGGTCGTACCCGCTGGAGCAGGCGCTCGGCCACTCGCTGGCCAACGTACCGGCGCTGCCGGGCCGGACACTGGTCCTCGTCGACCGGTCCGGGTCTATGTGGTCCCCGCTGTCGGACCGCTCCGAGCTCAACCGGGCGGACGCGGCGGCCATTTTCGGAACGGCGCTGGCACTGCGGGCCGAGCAGGCCGACCTGGTGCAGTTCGGTACGAACAGCGAGGCGGTCCCGTGCCGCCACGGCGATTCCGTACTGAAGGTGCTGGAGCGGTTCGGGCAGCTCGGCGGGACCTGCACGGCCGTGGCGGTGAAGAAGTACTACGACGGCCACGACCGGGTGTTGATCGTCACCGACGAGCAGGCCGCCTCGTACGGCTACGGCGGCGATCCGACCGCCGAGGTGCCGGCCTCGGTTCCCGTCTACACCTGGAACCTGGCCGGCTACCGGGTGGGGCACGCGCCCTCCGGTACCGCGAACCGGCACACCTTCGGCGGGCTCACCGACGGGGCCTTCCGGATGGTGTCCCTGATCGAGGCCGGCCGCGACGCCGACTGGCCGTGGGCCTCCTGAGGCGGCCCGGTCAGACCTTCTCGCGCACCTGGGAGTTGTCGTAGGGGCTGTTGTAGGGCGAGTCGTCGGTGGACCCGCGCTCCATGAAGCCGGCGAACATAACCGCGATCATCACGGCGCCCAGCACGATGCCGATCGCGCCCAGGATGATGCCGGCGAGCGCCATCCCGCCGTTGTCCGCCTCGCCGCGGCTCGCCTTGCCGCGGCCCAGCGCGCCGAAGACGACCGCGGCCGCCCCGAGCGCTATCGCGAAGAAGCTGGTGATGCAGCCGACGACCGCGAGGATCCCGAGGACGAGCGCGGCGATGCCGAAGCCGTTGCTGCGCTGCGCCCCGTAGGGCGGCGGGTACGCGCCCTGGCCCGGGTATCCCGGGTGACCCGGATACCCGGGATACCCCGGGTGACCGGTCTGCGCGGGGTATCCGGCGTCGCCGGGGTACCCGTAGCCGGGCTGGGCCGGGTACCCGTACGCCGCGGACAAGGGCGGACCGGTCATCGGGGGCGGGGTCGGCGTCTGTACCGGAGCCGGGGTCTGTGCGGACGGGGTCGGCGCGGGCGGGGGGAACTGGTCGCCCGGCATCCCGGCGAGTGTCGGCTGGTCGTGCACGGACGGCGGGCCCGACACGCCCGGCGCCCCCTGTGCCCCCTGCGGCTTGCCCAGCTCGACCGCCGGCCGCTCCAGCGGCGCCCACGGGTCTCGCGGCTCGGGACTGCTGTCGGTCATACGGCGCCCCCCTCTCGTACAGCCATGCTAAGCGCTGCCACCGACAGGCATGGGCGTGCCTACGATGAATCCCGACCTGCCCGCACCCGCGTCCTCCCGGAGGCACCCCCATGACCGACCTGCACCCCTTCATCGCGGGGCTGCCCAAGGCCGAACTCCACGTCCACCACGTCGGCTCGGCATCCCCGCGCATCGTGGCCGAGCTCGCCTCCCGGCACCCCGACTCGAAGGTCCCCACCGACCCCGAGGCCCTCGCCGACTACTTCACCTTCACCGACTTCGCGCACTTCATCGAGGTCTACCTGTCGGTGGTCGACCTGGTCCGCACCCCGGACGACGTGCGCACCCTCACCTTCGAAGTCGCCCGCGACATGGCCCGGCAGAACATCCGCTACGCCGAGCTGACCATCACCCCGTACTCCTCCACCCGCCGCGGCATCGACGAGAAGGCCTTCATGGAGGCCATCGAGGACGCCCGCCGCGCCGCCGAGAGCGAACTCGGCGTCATCCTGCGCTGGTGCTTCGACATCCCCGGCGAGGCCGGCCTGGAGGCCGCCGCCGAGACCGCCCGGCTCGCCGTCGACCACCGCCCCGAGGGGCTGGTCTCCTTCGGCCTCGGCGGCCCCGAGATCGGCGTCCCGCGCCCGCAGTTCAAGCCGTACTTCGACGCCGCCCGCGCCGTCGGCCTGCGCAGCGTCCCGCACGCCGGCGAGACCACCGGCCCGGAGACGATCTGGGACGCCATCCGCGAGCTCGGCGCCGAGCGCATCGGCCACGGCACCAGTGCCACCCAGGACCCGGAGCTGCTCGCGTACCTCGCCGAGCACCGGATCGCGCTGGAGGTCTGCCCGACCTCCAACATCGCGACCCGCGCGGTGACCGACCTCGACCTGCACCCCGTCAAGGAGTTGGTCGCGGCGGGCGTGCTCGTCACCATCAACAGCGACGACCCGCCGATGTTCGGCTCCGACCTGAACAACGAGTACGCGGTGGCCGCCCGCCTCCTCGACCTCGACGAGCGCGGGCTCGCGCAGCTCGCCAAGAACGCCGTCGAGGCCTCCTTCCTGGACCCGGCCGGCAAGGCGAAGCTGAACGCGGAGATCGACACGTACACCGACGAATGGCTCGCGCGCTGACGCGTTCCGGGCAACTGCACCCCTGAGAATGGGGACATGAGCACTCTGACTGCCGTCGGCCACCGCGGCGATCCCTACCGTGTCCGTGAGAACACCCTGGCCTCGATCCGCTCCGCCTTCGCGCGCGGGGCGGACGCCGTCGAGATCGACGTACGGCTGACCAGGGACGGGGTGCCGGTGCTCCTCCACGACGAGACGCTCCTGCGGCTGTGGGGCCACGACGTACGCCTCGACGACGTCACGGCCCCGCAGCTGAAGGGTCTGACGCTGGGCGGAGTTCCCACGCTGCGCGACGCCCTGGCGGCCGCCGGGCCTGGCCGGCTGATGCTCGACCTCCCCGGCGCCACGCCCGAGGCGGTACGCATCGTCGTGGGCGAGGTCCGCGAGTGCGGGGCGCGCGAGCGGACGTACTACTGCGCGGGCCCGAACACGATGCTGGCGGTCCGCGCCGCCGATCCGGGCGCGGAGATCGCGCTGACCTGGACCTCGCTGTCGCCGCCGCGGCGGGCGCTGATCGACGCCGTGGCGCCGCGCTGGCTCAACTACCGGTTCGGACTGGTGAGCCGGGAGCTGGTGGACGCGCTCCACCGGGACGGCCTCCTCGTGTCGGCCTGGACCGCGGACACCAAGCGGACGATGAAGGGCCTCGTCGCGGCGGGGGTCGACTCGATCACCACGAACCGGCTGGACGCGCTGACGGCCGTACGGAGCGGGCTCGGGCGGTGATACGGGCCTTCCGGGAGGGCATCCGCGGCGCCGATCCGCGATGGCAGGACCTCGGCCTGACCCTGCTGGTGCAGCTGGCCGTCACGATGCCATTCGTCGTGCCCCGATCGCCCGGGCTCCCGCCCACGACCTGGACCTCGTACGCGATGACCACGGCCGCCGTGCTGCCCCTGATCTGGCGGCGCCGGGCACCGGTGTGTGTACTGGCGGCGATTCTGGTCCTCGGAGGGATCTACAACGTCGCGGTCGACGGGCCGGGCCAGCCACTGCCGTACGCGGGCCTCATCGCCTTCTACACGGTCGCCCTGCAGTGCGCCCTGCGGGTCCGCGCGGCCGTGGGGCTGGCCACCGTGGTGGTGGTGACCCTGTCGGTGGGCTGGGAGACGGGGACGGCGCGGGAATTGCTGTTCACGCTCTTCGTCTCGGCGGCGGCCTACGCCCTGGGGCGTCTCCAGCACACGCGGCAGGCCTACACCGAGGCCGCCCTGGCCCGCGCCGCCGAGCTGGAGCGGGCCAACCGGATCGAGGCGGAGCAGGCTGCCGCACGCGAACGGGCCAGGATCGCGCGGGAGATGCACGACATCCTCTCGCACGCGGTCAGCATCATGATCGTGCAGGCGGAGGCCGGGCCGGTGGCCGTACGCAGGGCCCCGGAGCGGGCCGAGGCGGCCTTCGAGGCGATCGCGGAGACGGGGCGGGACGCGATGGCGCAGCTGCGCGCGATGCTGGGTGTGCTGCGCACCGACGGACCCGCGCCCCGGAGCCCGCAGCCGGGGATCGCCGGGCTGACGGAGCTGGTGGACCGGGTACGGGCCAGCGGGCTGCGGCTGACGTACGAACGGACAGGCGCGGTGCGCGAGCTGCCGGCCGCATTGGAGGCGACCGTGCACCGGGTGGTGCAGGAAGCCCTGACCAACGTGGTCAGGCACGCCGGGGCTTCGGCGGCGGACGTGACGCTCGGGTACGGACCGGGGACGCTCACGGTGACGGTCACGGACGACGGCCGGGGACCCGGTGGCGCCTCGGGCGGGCACGGGCTGATCGGCATCCGCGAGCGGGCGGCGGCCCACGGCGGAACTGCCGAGTCCGGCCCGGGCCCGGACGGGGTCGGGTACTCGGTGCGGGTCTGCCTTGTAACCTCGCCGCTGGAGGTGGGGAATTGACGATCCGTGTGGTGGTGGCCGATGACCAGGAGCTGGTGCGCAGCGGCTTCGCGATGATCCTGGACGTCCAGGAGGACATCGAGGTCGTGGCGGAGGTGGGGGACGGCGCGGCGGCGGTGGAGGCGGTGGCCCGGCTCGCGCCGGACGTGGCGCTGCTGGACATCCGGATGCCGGTGCTGGACGGGATCGAGGCGTGCCGGGCGATTTCGGCCGGGAGCACGTGCCGCACGGTGATGCTCACGACCTTCGACTCGGACGAGTACGTGTACGAGGCGCTGCACGCGGGAGCGAGCGGGTTCCTGCTGAAGGACGTGCGGCGGGACGACCTGGTGCACGCCGTACGGGTGGTGGCGGCGGGCGAGTCGCTGCTGGCGCCGTCGGTGGCGCGGCGGCTGATCGAGGAGTACACGACGGCGACGGCGCGGCCCTCCCTTCCGGCGGACCGGCTGGAGGTGCTGACGGCGCGGGAACGGGAGACGCTGCTGCACCTGGGGCGGGGCCTGTCGAACGCGGAGATCGCGGTGTCGCTGGTGGTGAGCGAGCACACGGTGAAGTCGCACGTGGGGAACGTACTGGCGAAGCTGGGGCTGCGGGACCGGATCCAGGCGGTGATCTGCGCGTACGAGACGGGCCTGATCGCGGCGGGTACTCCCTCCGGGGAGTGAGGGGACGGCGTGTCGCCTCCCCCGCGCCGGGTAGTTGTCGTACCGGTGAAGACCCCTCTGGATGGTGATCCGCAACTACCCCTCTGACCTGGAGCATTGAGGTCATCGGGGCAGACGGCGCCGATGACCTCACAGGGGGAGCACACCACCATGAACGCACGTACGCGCACTCTGATCGCAGCCGCTCTGGTCCTGGGCATCGTGTCCGGACCCGTCGTGGCACACGCCGCTCCGGTTCCCGCACCGGTGGGGGGCACGGCGGGCGTCTCGACGCCTCTCGTGCCGGCCCCGCCGAATGCCGCGGTACTGGAGCGGGCGATCGCCGGTCTCGGAGCGGAGCACAAGGATGCGACTGCCGCGCTGGTCCGGGTCGGGGGTACGAGCGGTAGCTGGCGGGGCAGTTCCGGTGTCGCGGACATCGTCACCGGGCGGGCGGCCGTCGAGCAGGGGAGGTTCCGGGCGGGGTCGGTGACCAAGACCTTCACCGCGGCGGTGGTACTCCAGCTGGCGGCCGAGGGCCGGGTGGATCTGGACGGACCGGTCCGCCGATACCTGCCCGGGACCGTCCCCGGTACCTACGGCACGGTCACCGTCCGGCAGTTGCTCAACCACACCAGCGGCATACCGGCGGCGGACGGCCCGGGCGACTCGTTCGAGGCGCAGTGGGAGCACCGCTTCGATGTGACCGACCCGCACGACCAGCTGGTCGATGCCCTCGCGAAGAAACGGGAGTTCACCCCGGGCTCGGCCCAGCACTACCTGAACATCAACTACACGTTGCTGGGCGTGCTCGTCGAGAAGGTGACGGGCACCTCGTACGAGGAGGCGGTCGGCCGGCGGATCCTGAGGCCGCTCGGTCTGCATCAGACCTCCTTCCCTTCCCGGACGCAGACAAGGATCCACGGTCCGCACAACCGTGGGTACCAGGCGCTCCCCAAGGCGGACGGCTCCCGGGAGCTGCGGGACGTGACCGAGTGGAATTCCTCGGACCGCTGGGCGGCCGGGGACATCATCTCGACCACGGCCGATCTGGAGCGGTTCACGAAGGCTCTGTTCAGCGAGCGGATCGTGCCGGCGGCCCAGCTGGAGGAGATGTTCACGGTGCCCGCGGTGAAGAACTCCGCCGACGGGAAGGACGCCACGCTGACCGCGGGACTGTCCAGGATCGTCCTGCCGGACGGCACGGTGGCGTGGGGCAAGTCCGGCGGCCGGCACGGGTACAACTCCGGCATAGGTGCGACGCGCGACCTGTCCCGCACCTTGGTCTACTCGGTCAACTCCACGAACGCCAAGGGCGAGGACACGAACCCGGTGGTCTTGGGCATCGTGATGGCGGCCTTCGCCAAGTAGGCATCAGGCAGGCATCGCTTCGAGACGCTTGATCATGCGGCGGAGGATCAGCAGGGGGATCACCCCGAAGACGCCGAACGACATGTCGATGACGCTCCACCAGACGGGGATGCCCCGGATCGGACCGCATATCAGGGCCAGCGGAATCACTCCGGCGCAGGCGATCATGCCGGCTTCGACGATCCAGATGTTGCGGACCGGGTCGCGGTGGACCCCGTAGAAGAAGACGGCGATGACGAGGTGGGCGAAGGCGAGCCAGTCGGTTCCGTAGAGCAGGAAGGGGTAGTCGGCGTCGGCCCGCTCCAGCCCGTCGCCCACCCGTCGCAGCCACTCGTTGTCGATCAGGGCGTTGGCCCAGCGGAGCTCACTGACCAGGGGGAAGGCCGTGAGGCCGCTGAGCACCAGGCAGATCAGGAACAGGGTCAACCAGGCACGGATCCGCCGCTGAAGGGCGCTTCTCTCGCTCATGGAAGAAAGCCTACGCCTGTTTCTGAACACGTTCAGCCAAATTGCTGAACGTGTTCACTATCCACCGCCGGTGCTCTGTCAGAGGCCGACGATCGCGTTCCAGCGCTTGGCGAGGGACCGGCGCTCGGCCGAGGAGATGTCCCGGGCCACGACCAGCCGCTTGCGCATGTCGTCGTCCGGGAAGATCAGCGGGTTCTCGGCCAGTTCGGCGGTCTCCTGGTCGCCGGAGGCGGCCAGGACCTCCCGGGCGGCCGGGACCGGGCAGACGTAGTTGACCGAGGCGGCGAGCGAAGCGGCCACCTCGGGCGCGTAGTAGTAGTCGATGAGGGCCTCGGCATTGGCCTTGTGTCGGGCCAGGTTGGGGACGAGCAGGCTCTCGGCCCAGAGCTCGGCCCCTTCCTCCGGGACGACGAACTCGATGTCCGGGTTGTCGGCCCGGAGCTGGATGGCGTCACCGGAGTAGGCCTGGCAGGCGAGGACATCGCCCTTGCTCAGATCGGAGGTGTAGTCGTTCCCGGTGAAGCGGCGGATGTGCTTCTTCTTCACCATGTTCTCGACCTGGTCGCACATCCGGTGGAAGTCGGACTCGGTCCAGCGGGTGACGTCCACGCCGTTGCCCTGCATGAGCAGGGCGAAGGACTCGTCGAGGCCGGAGAAGAGGGTGACCTTGCCCGCCAGGTCCGGCTGCCACAGGTCCTTGACCGACTTGATCTCCCGGCCCAGGGCCTTGCGGTTGTAGGCGATGCCGGTGATCCCCGACTGCCAGGGGACGGAGTGCAGCCGGCCCTCGTCGAAGGCGGGGGAGCGCAGTTGCGGGTCGAGGTGCCGGGCCACGTTGGGCTGGGCCGACCGGTCCAGCTTCTGGGCCCAGCCCAGGTGGACGAAGCGGGCGGCCATCCAGTCGCTGACCACGATCAGGTCGTGGCCGGTCTCCTGGCGGTTCATCAGGGCCGGGCTGACCTTGCCGAAGAACTCGTCGTTGTCGTTTATCTCCTCGGTGTACCGGACCTCGATGCCGGTCCGCTCCGAGAAGGCCTCCAGCGTCGGGCGGCGCTCCTCGTCCTCCTCGTCGGTGTCGATGTAGAGCGGCCAGTTGGAGAACGCGACACTGCGGTCCCGCTCGGAACGGTCGGGGCCCTCGCGCCCTTCCTCGGGAACGTAGGCGGCGGGCACGCCGCAGCCGGCGAGGGCGGCCGCGAGGCCCGCGGCACCGAGGCCGTACAGCGCAGAACGGCGGGAGAAGGCGAGTTCAGGCATGGGCACAGCCTCGGTGAACGCGAGGGGGCGGGCAATAGACATGTTGTCTACTGCCCGCCCCGTCAACGCTGTGCTGTGATCGATGCGGCCGATCAGCCGTCGAGCGAGGTCATCACGTGCTTGATGCGCGTGTAGTCCTCGAAGCCGTAGGCGGAGAGGTCCTTGCCGTAGCCGGACTTCTTGAAACCGCCGTGCGGCATCTCGGCGACGAGCGGGATGTGGGTGTTGATCCACACGCAGCCGAAGTCGAGGTTCTTGGACATCCGCATCGCGCGGCCGTGGTCCTTGGTCCACACGGAGGAGGCGAGGGCGAACTCGACGCCGTTCGCGTACTCCAGGGCCTGGCCCTCGTTCGCGAAGGACTGGACGGTGATGACGGGGCCGAAGACCTCGTTCTGGATGATCTCGTCGTCCTGCTTGAGGCCGGAGACCACGGTCGGGGCGTAGAAGTAGCCCTTGTCGCCGACCTGGTGGCCGCCCGCCTCGACCTTGGCGTGGGCGGGGAGGCGCTCGATGAAGCCCGCGACCTGCTTGAGCTGGTTCGGGTTGTTCAGCGGGCCGTACAGCACGTCCTCGTCGTCCGGCTGGCCGGTCTTGGTGTCGGCGGCGGCCTTGGCGAGCGCGGTCACGAACTCGTCGTGGATCGACTCGTGCACGAGCACGCGACAGGCGGCGGTGCAGTCCTGGCCGGCGTTGAAGTAGCCGGCGACCGCGATGTCCTCGACGGCCTTGGCGATGTCGGCGTCCTCGAAGACCACGGCCGGGGCCTTGCCGCCGAGCTCCAGGTGGACGCGCTTGACGTCCTTCGAGGCGCTCTCGGCGACCTGCATGCCCGCGCGCACCGAGCCGGTGATGGAGGCCATCGCCGGGGTGGAGTGCTCGACCATGGCCCTGCCGGTCTCGCGGTCACCGCAGACGACGTTGAAGACGCCCTTGGGCAGGACCGAGTCGATGATCTCCGCCATCAGCACGGTGGAGGCCGGGGTGGTGTCCGAGGGCTTGAGCACGACGGTGTTGCCCGCCGCGATCGCCGGGGCGAACTTCCACACGGCCATCATCATCGGGTAGTTCCACGGCGCGACCTGGGCGCAGACGCCGACCGGCTCACGGCGGATGATCGAGGTCATCCCCTCCATGTACTCGCCGGCCGAGCGGCCCTCCAGGAGCCGTGCGGCACCCGCGAAGAAGCGGATCTGGTCCACCATCGGGGGCAGCTCCTCGCTGGCCGTGAGGGCCAGCGGCTTGCCGGTGTTCTCCGACTCGGCGGCGACGAGCTCGTCCGCGCGCGCCTCGAAGGCGTCCGCGATCTTCAGCAGCGCCTTCTGACGCTCCGAGGGGGTGGTGTCCCGCCAGCCCGGGAAAGCGGCCGCGGCAGCGGCCATGGCGGCGTCCACATCGGCCTGGCCCGAGAGCGGGGCGGTGGCGTACACCTCGCCGGTGGCCGGGTTGACCACCTCGGTGGTCCGCCCGTCGGCGGCGTCCTTGAACTCCCCGCCGATGTAGTTGCGCAGACGACGCAGTTCGGTGGTCACTACAGCCACACTCCTGATCACATGTCCAACGATTGAGACGATTACCAAGCCTAGCCTCTCGGCGGAGGCTTTCGACAGACCCAGACGCCACCAACTACGAAATCAGTGAGATCTGAGTCTTCAAACAACGGATTTCATCGATTCCGTCTTGCGGAACAGACGACCCTCGTGCACAGTGAGGTCGTGGTCAGTCGAAGCGCAGATTCCAGGAACAGACAACCGTCCCCTTCGGTCGATGCTGTGTCCCTGGCGATCATCGAGCAACTGCAGGAGGACGGTCGCCGTCCCTATGCATCGATCGGCAAGGCCGTAGGCCTTTCCGAAGCAGCCGTGCGCCAGCGGGTGCAGAAGCTGCTCGACCAGGGCGTCATGCAGATCGTCGCCGTCACCGACCCGCTCACCGTGGGCCTGCGACGCCAGGCCATGGTCGGCATCAACGTCGAGGGCGACCTCGACCCGGTGGCCGACGCGCTGACCGCCATGGCCGAGTGCGAGTACGTGGTGATGACCGCAGGGTCCTTCGACCTGATGGTGGAGATCGTCTGCGAGGACGACGACCACCTGCTCGAAACGATCAACAAGAAGATCCGCACGCTCCCCGGCGTGCGATCAACCGAAAGCTTCGTTTACCTGAAGCTGAAGAAGCAGACCTACATGTGGGGAACCCGATAACCGTGAGCCAGGACCTCTCCAAAACCGCGTACGACCACCTGTGGATGCACTTCACCCGCATGTCGTCCTACGAGAACTCCCCCGTCCCCACCATCGTCCGGGGCGAGGGCACCTACATCTGGGACGACAAGGGCAAGCGCTACCTCGACGGTCTCGCCGGACTGTTCGTGGTCAACGCAGGTCACGGGCGCAAGGAACTGGCTGAGGTCGCCTACAAGCAGGCCCAGGAACTCGCGTTCTTCCCCATCTGGTCGTACGCCCACCCCAAGGCCGTCGAGCTCGCCGAGCGCCTCGCCCACTACGCCCCGGGCGACCTGAACAAGGTCTTCTTCACCACCGGTGGCGGCGAGGCCGTGGAGACCGCCTGGAAGCTCGCCAAGCAGTACTTCAAGCTGCAGGGCAAGCACACCAAGTACAAGGTCATCTCGCGTGCGGTCGCCTACCACGGCACTCCGCAGGGCGCCCTGTCCATCACGGGCCTGCCGGCCCTGAAGGCCCCCTTCGAGCCGCTGGTCCCCGGCGCGCACAAGGTGCCGAACACCAACATCTACCGCGCCCCGATCTTCGGCGACGACCCGGAGGCCTACGGCCGCTGGTGCGCCGACCAGATCGAGCAGGAGATCCTCTTCGAGGGTGCCGACACCGTCGCCGCCGTCTTCCTGGAGCCGGTGCAGAACGCCGGTGGCTGCTTCCCGCCGCCGCCCGGGTACTTCCAGCGGGTCCGCGAGATCTGCGACGAGTACGACGTGCTGCTCGTCTCCGACGAGACGATCTGCGCCTTCGGCCGTCTGGGCACGATGTTCGCCTGTGACAAGTTCGACTACGTCCCGGACATGATCACCTGCGCCAAGGGCATGACCTCGGGCTACTCCCCGATCGGCGCCTGCATCATCTCCGACCGCCTCGCGGAGCCGTTCTACAAGGGCGACAACACCTTCCTGCACGGCTACACCTTCGGCGGCCACCCGGTCTCCTCGGCGGTCGCGCTGGCCAACCTCGACATCTTCGACAAGGAAGGCCTCAATCAGCACGTGCTGAACAACGAGGACGCCTTCCGCTCGACGCTGGAGAAGCTCCACGACCTGCCGATCGTCGGCGACGTACGCGGCAACGGGTACTTCTACGGCATCGAGCTCGTCAAGGACAAGGTCACGAAGGAGTCCTTCACGGACGAGGAGACGGAGCGCGTGCTCTACGGCTTCCTCTCCAAGGCGCTCTTCGAGAACGGCCTGTACTGCCGGGCCGACGACCGCGGTGACCCGGTCATCCAGCTCGCGCCGCCGCTGATCGCCGACCAGGGCACCTTCGACGAGATCGAGGGAATCCTGCGCTCGGTGCTCACCGAGGCATGGACCAAGCTGTAACCGGCGCTTAGACCGCCCGAGCCGCTGTAGTCCAACCACACGGTCCGGATCCTCCGTTCGAGTGAGAACGCGGGGGTCCGGGCCGTGTGCTGTCACCATCCAAGACGTTCATCTCTTTACATCTCAGTGCGGCGCCAGTGACTTCGGCCGGCTCCGCTTCGTTCCCTCGGACGGAGGTGTACGCCATGGTGGCTCCACCGGACATTGCCCCGCCTGACAATGACGTCCTGTGGGCTCGGTCCCTTCACTACTCCCACAGGGGGTCCCCCCGGACGAAGTCTGGGGGAGGCTCCCCCGCCCTCGTCGAGATCTCCGTCGCGGTCCGCCAGGGCGAGATCCTCGCCCTGACCGGTCCCCGTGGCAGCGGCAAGACCACCCTGCTCCGCTGTCTGTCCGGGCAGCTGCGGCCCCAGCAGGGCGAGGTCTGGTTCAACAGCGTCCCCGTGCACACCATGGGCACGCTCGTCCGCGAACGGCTGCGCCGCGACCGGTTCGGCTGGCTCGGCCACGAGCCCCAGCTGCTGCCCGAGCTGAAGGTCTGGGAGAACGCGGCCCTGCCCCTGCTGCTCACCGGGGCCTCCCACCGCACCGCCCGCAAGGCCGCCTGCGAATGGCTGGACCGCCTCGACATCGCCGGCTTCGCCCGCAAGCGCCCCGGCGCCCTGACCCGCGCCGAGTGCCAGCGGGTCGCACTCGCCCGGGCCCTGGTCAACGAGCCCGCGGTGATCTTCGCCGACGAGCCCACGGCCCCCCTGCACCGCACCGAGCGGGCCCTGCTGCTCCGCACGCTGACCACCGCGGCCCGCTCCCACGACATCACCGTGCTGCTGGCCACCCACGACGAGGCCACCGCCGCCGTCGCGGACCGCCGGATCGCCCTGCTCGACGGCCGCCTCGCGGGGGCCGCGGCCGCCGCCTCCCCCGTCGCCGACACCACGGAGGACCAGGCCGCGTGCTCGCTCTCCGCCTAGCCCGCGGTTCCCGGCCGCTCGTCCAGCTGCGGCGGCTCCTCGTCGCCGCGGCCTCGGCCGGAACCGGATTCCTGCTCCTCTATGTACTCGCCGGTGCCGTGGCCCAGCCCGCCGGATCGTTCCCTCGCCTCCTGTGGGCCCTGATCCCGCTGGCCGTCACCGTCCACTTCGCCGTCGTCGTGGCCCGGGCCGACCCGGCGACCCAGCCCCGCGAGGGACTGGACGCCGTCGGGCTGGGACCCGTTCGGCTCATGCTGGCCGCCGCGATCTCCACCGCCGTCGCCTGCGCCCTGGGCAGCGCCGTGGCCCTGGCCGTCTTCCTCCACCTGCGCGGGGAGCTGGCGGGGCTGCCGTTCGACGGGACCGGGGCCGGGCTGCTCCACGCCGGCCAGCCGCTGCCGGTGGCGGGCGCCCTCACCCTGCTCGCCCTGATCCCGCTGACCGCCTCGGCCGCCACCGCCCTCGCGCTGCGCCCGCACCCGCCGCTGGCCCCGCAGACCGGACTGCCCTGGGGCATCGCGCTGACCGCCTGCGGGCTCGCGGCCTCGGCCTACGCGGGCCGGGGCGACGCCGGAATGCTCATCGGCTGGTCGCTGACCGCGGTCGGGCTCGCCCTCGCCGGACCGGGGCTCGCCTACGCCTGCGGGAGCCTGGTCCAGGCCGTGCGGCCGGGAGCGCTGCGGCTGCTGGCCGGGCGGACCCTCCAGGAGGAGGCCCCCCGGATCGGCCCCCCGCTGGGAGTGCTCTGCTCGGTGGCCACGGGCGCCCTGACCGCGTTCGCCCTGCGCGACCGGGGCGGGGTGCCCGCCCCGCTGGGCCCGCTGACCTGGCCGACCGTCGCCCTGGTGACCCTGTGCGCCGCCGCGACCCTTCTCACATCCGTGGTGGAGGCCCGCCGGAGCCGGGGGCCCGGACGCACGGCCCTGCTCGACCTGGGTGCCCCGTCCAGCGTCCTGCGCACCGCCGCGAGCCTGCGGGCCACCGCGCTCCTGGCCGTGTGCGTACCGCTCAGCTGGGGTGTGGCGCAGCTGACGTCGCTGGCATTGACCCGCTGACACGAGCAGCCCTTAGGGTGGGCCGAATGGTCAACCCAGACATCGAGATCGAGACGCTCGCCGAATTCGACCAGGTCGTGGCACGCGGCTCGCTCAGCGGCTACCGGATCCAGTCGGTCAACCTGTTGGAGCGGACCTTCGCGCTGCTGGCCGCCGACACCTCGGCGGCCGTGTTCCTGGGCTGCGCGATGGAGCCCGACGCGGCGGTGAAGGTCCGCGCCGACGGCGCGCTGGTCTTCCCGCCCGTACCGGACCTGCCGTTCAACCCGTACCGGGGCCTGCTCTACACGCCCGAGGAGCTCTTCGCCGGGCTGGCCGGCGGGTACGAGACCACCCCGGACGCCGAGGCGTACGCCTGGTTCCAGGAGACGAAGTCCGACGGCGACGTCTTCTCCTCGATGCTCCGTTCCGTCCATGACGACGCCATCTCCGACGCCCTCGACGAGCACCTCACCGGTGTCCGGGTCGTCGGTGTGATGGGCGGCCACGCGATGGCCCGCGGCGGTACGTACTACCGCGGCGCGGCGGAGCTGGGCCGGGCGCTGACCCGGTCCGGGCTGACGGTGGCCACCGGCGGTGGCCCCGGCGCGATGGAGGCCGCCAACCTCGGCGCCTACCTGGCCCCGGCCCCCGACGAGGCCCTCGTGGAGGCCCTGGAGCTGCTGGCCAAGGCCCCCTCCTTCGCGCCGTCGGTGTCCGACTGGGCGCGCGCGGCCTTCGCCGTGCGCGAGCGCTTCCCCGCCGGCGGGGACTCGGTGGGCATCCCGACCTGGTTCTACGGGCACGAACCGCCGAACGCCTTCGCGGGCCACATCGCGAAGTACTTCGCGAACGCCACCCGCGAGGACGGGCTGCTGGCCCGCTCCGACGCGGGCGTGGTCTTCCTGCCCGGTGCGGCGGGCACCGTCCAGGAGATCTTCGACAGCGGGACGCCCAACTACTACGAGTCCCGGGGCGAGCCGGCCCCGATGATCCTGGTCGGCCGCACCCACTGGACCGAGCACCTGCCGGCCTGGCCCCTGCTCCAGGCACTGGCGCGCGGCCGTGCGATGGAGTCCCGGATCGCGCTCGTCGATTCGGTGGACGAGGTCCCGGACGTCCTCGCGTCGATGAGCTGAGTTCCGGAAGCAACTTCCCGGCCCGTTCTGACGTCTGGCAGAGGTACCGCAAAACCTGCCAGACGTGAACGGAGCCCTTGGTGCTCATAGGCCTGCTGACCGCTGTCGCGGCGTCCATCTGCTACGGCACGGGATCCGTGCTGCAAGCCGTCGGCTCGCGCCGCGCCGCACGCATGTCCCCGACCGCCGCCGGGGTGACCGCCCACGGCGGCCCCAACCTGTCGTCGACCGCGAAAGCGGCGATGACCTGGGAATTCATCGTCGGCACCATCCTGGACTTCGTGGGCTTCGGACTCGGGGCCCTGGCCGCCCGTCTGCTTCCCCTCTTCCTCTCGCAGACGGTGATCAGCGCCAACCTGGTGATCACGGCCGTGCTGAGCGTGAAGATGCTCGGCATCCGGCTGAGCCGGAAGGAATGGACCTCGATCGGTGTCGTCTGCACCGCGCTGGTCCTGCTGGCGACGGCCGCGGGCCACGAGGGCGGCCACCACGCGCCGATGTCCACGCACTGGTGGCTGCTGGGGATCACCCTGCTGCTGATGGTGGGCGGCACGGTGGCCGTACGCCTCCTGGGCGGCGGCGCCGCGATCCTGGCGGGCCTGCTGTCGGGCCTGGGCTTCGGCGCGCTCGGCGTCGGCGTCCGGATCCTGAACGGCGTGGACCCGTTCGACCTCGGCACCCTCCTCACCGACCCGGCCCTCTACGCCATCCTGGTGGCGGGCATCGGCGGTATGTACCTGCACACGGTCGCCCTTCAGATCGGCTCGGTGAACGGCGCCACGGCGGCCCTGGTCGTCGGCGAGACGGTCCTCCCCGGCGCGATCGGCGTCCTGTGGCTCGGCGACGCCTCCCGCCCCGGCCTGGCCTGGCTCGCGGTCCTCGGCTTCGCCATGGCCGTCGCCGGAGCGGTGGCGGTCGCCTGGTACGGCAAGCACGAGGGGGCGGACGAGGGGGCGGACGCCCCGGTGCCGGAGCCGGTCGGCTGACCACCCGGCCGGCCGGGCTCCCTCACCCGGTCGGCCGCCCCCGGTGGTGGCGCGGCAGTGACTGCCGCTTGCTGGACCAGGGGAGAGAGTGAGGGGTTCGTGAGTCACACGACCGATCGGCTCGATACGCCACGCGCGGCCGGGATGGCCGGAATCGCCTTCGCCCTGCTGCTCGGGGCGGCGATCGTCCTGATGCGGATCGCCATCCCGTCGGGCAACGTCGCCGACGCGCCCGTCGACCCGGACAAGCGCTGGGCTGTCCAAGTGGCACTGGAGATCGTGCCCTTCGCGGGCATCTTCTTCCTCTGGTTCATGGGCGCACTGCGCGCGCATACGGGTCCGGCCGAGGACCGGTTCGTCGCCACCGTGTTCCTCGGCAGCGGATTCGTCTTCGTGGCCACCTTGTTCGCCGCCGCCGCGGCGGCGGGCACGGTGCTGGCCGAGGGCACGCCCTCCGAATTCGGCCGCCACTTCGCGTACACCCTCCTCGCGACGTACGCCATGCGGATGGCGGCCGTCTTCGTCCTCGCGACCTCGACCATCGGGCGGATGCTCGGCGTCTTCCCACGGCCACTGGCCCTGCTGGGCACCGTCGTCGGCCTGGTCCTGCTCGTGGTCGGTTCGGGAGTGCCCTGGTCCGAGCTGGTGTTCCCCGCCTGGGCGCTGATCCTCAGCCTGTACATCCTGCGCGTGGGGCGCGGCACCGCCCGCCGGGCTCCGGCCTCCACAGACCCGCCCTGACCTGGAGCCCCTTACTCCGGCAGGCGGCCCGTGGGCGCCGCGTGCATGCTGGTGGGAAGGGGAGGCCCCGGGGGCTTCGGGGGGTGACGGGGAGGAACGGCCGAGGGAAAGGCAGAACCGTCATGAGGCTTGTCGTCGACCTCAACCGCTGCCAGGGATACGCCCAGTGCGCTTTCCTCGCTCCCGATGTCTTCGCCATGCACGGCGACGAGTCGCTGCTCTACAACCCGGAGGCGGATCCGGAGCAGCGCGAGGACGTCCTGCGTGCCGTGGCCGCCTGTCCGGTACAGGCCATCCTTCTGGAGATCACGGACGAGGACATGGCGAACATGGTGGCCCCGGACGCCGTGGCCGGCGCCGGATCTCGTTCCGGAGGCGCGCGGTGACCGGTGCAGGAACACACGACGGATCCCTGGAGCGCCTCAAGCGCGAGGGCCGCATCGTCGTCGTCGGCGCGTCCCTGGCCGGTCTGCGGGCCGCCGAGACCATGCGCGAGAAGGGTTTCGCCGGTTCGCTCACGATGATCGGCGACGAACCGTACGAGCCGTACGACCGGCCCCCGCTGTCCAAGCAGGTCCTGCTGGGCAACGCGGTCGCCGACCACACCGCGCTCCCCCGCCGCCGGGCCATCGACGCCGACTGGCGCCTCGGGGTCCCGGCCACGGGCCTGGACATGGCCGGGCACCGGGTCGGGCTCGGCAACGGCGACGAGGTCGAGTACGACCGGCTGCTGATCGCCACCGGCGTACGCGCCCGGCCCTGGCCCAACGCGGAGGAAGGCGCCCTCAAGGGTGTGTTCGTGCTGCGCACCCGCGACGACGGCGAAGGGCTGCAACGGGCCCTGGCCGCCGGACCCCGCCGGGTCCTGGTCATCGGAGCCGGGTTCACCGGCTCCGAGATCGCCTCCGCGTGCCGGGAGCGCGGCCTGGACGTCACCGTCGCCGAACGGGGCGATGCGCCGCTGGTCGGAGCGCTGGGCGGGGTGATCGGCGCGGTGGCGGCCGAGATGCACCGCGAGAACGGCGTCGACCTGCGTACCGGAATCATGGTGACCTCGCTGGAGGGTGACCCCTCCGGGCGGGTCCGCGCCGCGCACCTCTCCGACGGGTCCACCGTCGAGGCGGACGTGGTGGTCGTCTCGCTGGGCGCGCAGCGCAACACCGAGTGGCTCGCCGGCTCCGGGCTGGGCGCGGGTCCGCGGGGCATCGCCTGCGACGCGGGCTGCCGGGCCTTCGACGTCCGGGGCATCGTCACCGACGACATCTACGTGGCGGGTGACGTGGCACGTTCCCCGCACGCCCTGTTCGGCTACCAGTTCCTGTCGCTGGAGCACTGGGGCAACGCCGTCGCCCAAGCCGACACCGCCGCGCACAACATGCTCAGCGAGAGCGCCGACCGCCGCCCCCACCTGTGGGTTCCGGCGTTCTGGTCCTCCCAGTTCGGCGTGAACATCAAGTCGGTCGGGGTACCGCCGATGGGGACCGAGATCCTCATCACCCAGGGCTCGCTCGCCGAACGCCGGTTCGCGGCCGTGTACGGGTACCAGGGGCGGATGATCGCCGCCGTCACCTTCGACAACTGCCGGTGGCTGCCGTTCTACGAGCAGCAGATCGAGGCCACGACGCCGTTCCCGCCGCCGTTCTCCACGGTGGACCGCAGGCCCGAGGGGGCCAAGCCGCTGCCTGCCGACTTCCCCGACCCCTCCGTCCCGACCCACGGGCCGACCATCACGCTGAGCGGCTACTCGCCGGCGGACCGGAAGATGACCTTCACTCCCGGAAGATGACCTTCGCCCCCGCGCACCACCGGCCGCGCCGCACCGCGCCCTCCCCCGAGGATCACGAGGACCTGTCATGACACAAGCCCTGCTGCGGGAGATCATCGACTACGCGAACCGCGCGAATCCGTACCCGCTGTACGAGGAACTCCGCAAGACGCCGGTGTCCCACGACGGGGACGGCCCGTACGTCATCAGCACGTACCACGAGATCCACAGCCTCCTGCACGACCCGCGGATCAGCTCCGACGCCAAGAACCTGAAGGCGACCGGGGACGATCCGCTGGGGGGCCAGTCCGACGAGGAGGGGACGACGCTGCCCCCGTCCTTCCTCAAGCTCGACCCGCCCGACCACGACCGCCTGCGGCGGATGACGAACCGGCCCTTCGGACCGCCGCACGCCCCCCACCGGGTGCACGACATGCGCGACGAGCTCGGCAGCCTCGTCTCCGGGCTCATCGACGGCATCGTGGAGACCGGACAGATGGACCGGATCGACCTGGTCGACCAGTTCGCGTACCCGTTCCCCGTCTCGGTCATCTGCCGGCTGCTCGGCATCCCCCACGAGGACGAGCCCCGCTTCCACGTGTGGGCGGAGACCCTGGCCGCCAGCCTGGACCCCGACCCGGACGCGGATCCCACGCAGCACGGCAAGGGCTCGATGGACGCCCGCATGGAGCTGGGCATGTACCTGGCCGGGCTGATCGAGGAGCGCCGCAAGAAGCCGGGCGACGACATGCTGTCCCAGCTGGCGACGGCGGACGGCCCGGACGGCGCGATGACGACCATGGAGGCGCTCAGCACCTCCGCGCTGCTGCTGATCGCGGGCCACGAGACCACGGTCAACCTCATCACCAACGGGATGCTGACGCTGCTGCGCCACCCGGAGGTCCTCCAGCGGCTGCGCGACGATCCTGACCTGGCCGTCCCGATCGTCGAGGAGCTGCTGCGGTACGAGCCTCCCGTGCAGCTGCTGCCCCAGCGCACCACCCTCTCCGACATCGAGGTCGCCGGTGTCACCATCCCCAAGGGCGCGTCCCTGTGGCTGATGCTGGCCTCCGGGAACCGCGACCCGAAGCGGTTCGAGGACCCTGACCGTTTCGACCCCGACCGCAAGGACATCCAGCACCTCGGCCTCGGCAGCGGGATCCACAGCTGCTTCGGGGCGCCGCTGGCCCGGCAGGAGGCCCAGCTGGCGCTGAGCGAGCTGGCCCGCCGGCTGGAGAATCCGCGGCTGCTGGAGGACCCGCCCCAGTACCGGCAGAACGCGGTCCTGCGCGGCCCGCGCCACCTGCCGATCGCCTGCGACGGCATCCGTCCCTAGGGGAGACACCCCTGGGGAGTGCCCTCTTCGGGCAGTACGACCACCTCGGCGGGGGTGAAGGTCACCTCGACCCGGTCCCCCATGGCCGGGGCCCCCGCCAGCCCGCACTCGGCCTCCAGCACCGGTCCCGCCTCCGGCCGCAGCAGCAGCGCGACGTGCGTGCCGCGGAAGGTGCGGGAGACCACCTCGCAGCGCAGGCCCGCCGCGCAGAGCACGACTCCGGCCGGGCGGATCAGCAGCCGCTGCTCCCCCTCGGGGGATCCGGCCGGTACGGGGACCTTGCCCCACGCGGTGGCGGCCCGCGTGCCCGAGACCACGGCCGGGACCACGTTCTCGAAGCCGAGGAACCGCGCGACGAACTCCGACGCGGGCCGCTGCCACACCTCCAGCGGGGTCCCGGCCTGCGCGATCCGGCCGTCCCGCATCACCACCACCCGGTCGGCCAGGGCGAACGCCTCGCCCTGGTCGTGCGTGACGGCCAGCACGGTCGTGCCCAGCCGGGAGAACAGCTCCCGCAGCTCCACCACGAGCCGCTCCCGCAGTCCCCGGTCCAGCTGCCCCAGCGGTTCGTCGAGCATCAGCAGCCGCGGCGACGGTGCCAGCGCCCGGGCCAGCGCCACCCGCTGCTGCTCACCGCCCGACAGGGAGGCCACCGCCCGGCCCTGGGCCCCGGGGAGCCCGACCAGTTCCAGCAGTTGCGCGACCCGGTCCGCGGACGAGGCCCGTCCGGCTCCCCGCACCCGCAGCCCGAAGGAGACGTTCGCGCCGACGTCGCGGTGCGGGAACAGCTGGTGGTCCTGGAACATCAGCCCCACGCCCCGCCGGTGCACGGGTACGCCGGCCTGGTCGGCCCCGCCCAGCAACACCCGGCCGGCGGACACCTGCTGCAGTCCGGCAACGACCCGCAGCAGGGTGGACTTGCCGCTTCCGCTCGGCCCCAGCACGCACACCACCTCGTGCTCGGCGACCGCGAGGTCCACGCCGTCCAGGGCGTACTGGGCCGCGCGCTCACCGAAGCGGACCGACACCCCCTCCAGCTGAAGCAGTGTCATCAAAATTCTCCGGAGGTCTTGTCGGGCCGCAGTCGCTCCAGCAGCAGCAGGGACACCGCGCACACCAGCATCAGAATCGTGCTCAGGGCCATCGCCTGCCCGTAGTTCAGCTCTCCGGCCCGCCCCAGCAGGCGCGCCACGGCCACCGGCAGCGTCGGCCGGTCCGCCCGCGCGATGAACACGGTCGCGCCGAACTCCCCCAGCGACACCGCGAAGGCGAACCCGGCCGCGATCAGCAGCGCCCGCCGCACCAGCGGAAGGTCCACCTCCCGCCAGGCCCGCAGCGGCGACGCGCCGAGGACCGCGGCGGCCTCGCGCAGCCGCCCGTCCACCGCGCGCAGCACCGGCAGCATGGTCCGTACGACGAAGGGCACACCCACCAGGGCCTGCGCCAGCGGCACCAGGATCCACGAGGTCCGCAGGTCCAGCGGCGGCTCGTCCAGGGTGATCAGGAAGCCGAAGCCCACGGTCACCGCGGACACCCCGAGCGGGAGCATCAGCAGCGCGTCGAAGCCGCGTACGAAGCGGCCCCCGCGCCGGGTCAGCGCCGCGGCCGCGAGTCCCCCGATGGCCAGGGCGATCGCGGTGGCGGCGAGCGCGTACTGCAGGGAGTTCCAGATCGCCTCCATCGGCGCCACCAGGAAGGTCCCGCCGCCGGCGCCCGCGTCCTGCAGGGCCCGGTAGTAGCCGAGGCCGTAGCCGCCGGGGGTGTCGAAGGACCGGTCGACCAGCACGCCCAGCGGCAGCACGATCAGCAGCGCGACGGTCAGCAGCACCCCGCCCAGCAGCGTGCGCTGCGCCCAGCCGCGCGGCCGGTGCGTGGTGCGGCCCGGATCGACCAGCCGCAGCGCGGTCTCGCGCTTGCGCACGGTCCAGGCGTGCACGGCGAGGATCGCGCCGATCGCGGCGAACTGCACCATCGTCAGCACGGCCGCCGTCGGCAGGTCCAGGAGCTGCGCGGTCTGCCGGTACACCTCCACCTCCAGGGTGGAGTACGAGGGTCCGCCGAGGATCAGTACGACGCCGAAGGAGCTGAAGGTGAACAGGAAGACCATCAGCGAGGCGGCGGCCACCGACGGGGCGAGCGCGGGCAGCGTCACGCGCCGCCAGGCGGTGAACCGCCCGGCGCCCAGCACCCGGGCGGCCTCTTCCTGGCGCGGGTCCAGCTGGGCCCACAGCCCGCCGACCGTGCGGACGACGACGGCGTAGTTGAAGAAGACGTGTGCGAGCAGGATCGCCCAGACGGTGGTGTCGAGCCGGACGCCCACCAGTTCGTCCAGCAGCCCGCCCCGCCCCAGCAGCGCGAGGAAGGCGGTGCCGACCACCACGGTCGGCAGCACGAAGGGAACGGTCACCACGGCGCGCAGCAGCTGTTTGCCCGGGAACTCGAAGCGCGCGAAGACGTACGCGGCGGGAAGCGCGATCAGCAGGGTGAGGAGGGTGGAGGCGAACGCCTGCCAGGTGGTGAACCACAGCACGTCGGCGATGTCTGGCCGGGCCAGCACCTCCGCGAACCGGCCGAACTGCCACCCTTCGTCGGTCTTCAGGCCGCGCCCGACGATCGCGGCGACGGGGTAGGCGAAGAACAGCCCGAAGAAGGCGAGGGGGACGGCCATCAGGGCGAGCCGCACGGCCGTCGCCCGCGCCCCCTCGCGGGGGCCGGAGCCCGGCGCGGCGTCCCCCGGCGCCACGCCCGGCTCCTTGGTACCGCTTACTTCACGACGAGCGCGGTCCATGCCTTGACCCACTGCTCACGGTTCTTGGCGATGGTCTCGGGAGCCACGTTCTCCGGCTTCTCGACCACCACACCGTGCTTGGTGAACAGCTCCGGAAGGGCGGCGTCCTTCGTCACGGGGTTCACGAACATCTGGAGCGGCATGTCCTCCTGGAACTTCTTGCTGACCAGGAAGTCCACGAGGGCCTTGCCGCCCTCCTCGTTCTTGGCGCCCTTGAGCAGGCCCGCGAACTCGATCTGACGGAAGCAGGTGCCGGTGGAGACGCCCGTGGGGGCCTCGGCCGGCTGCGGCTCGCCGTACAGGACCTCGACCGGCGGGCTGGAGGCGTAGGAGACGACCAGCGGGCGGTCGCCCTTGGCCTTCTTGCCGCCCGCGGAGCCGGAGAAGCGCTCGTTGTAGGCCTGCTCCCAGCCGTCGACGACCTCGACGCCGTTGGCCTTCAGCTTGCTCCAGTAGTCCTTCCAGCCGTCCTCGCCGTACTTGCCGACGGAGGCGAGCAGGAAGCCGAGACCGGGCGAGGAGGTCGCGGCGTTCTCGGTGACCAGGAGGTTCTTGTACTCCGGCTTGGTCAGGTCGTCCAGCGTCTGCGGCGGGGCGATCTTCTTCTCAGCGAAGTACGCCTTGTCGTAGTTGACGCAGATGTCACCGGAGTCGATCGGGGTGACCCGGTGCTCCTTGTCGAGCACGTACTCGGGCTTGACCTCGGCGAGGCCCTTGGCCTCGTACGGGGTGAAGATGCCGTTGTCGAGGGCGCGCGAGAGGAGGGTGTTGTCGACGCCGAAGAAGACGTCACCGCGCGGAGAGCCCTTGGTGAGGATCTCCTGGTTCAGGGCCGCGCCGGCGTCCCCGGACTTCAGTACCTTGACCGTGTAGCCGCTCTGCTGCTCGAACTCCTTGAGGACCGATTCGGTCACGTTGAAGGAGTCGTGGGAGACGAGCGTGACGGTCTTGGACTTCGGGGCGTCGCTCGCGCCTGCGGGCTTGTCCTTGGTGCCGCCGCCGCAGGCGCTGAGCGTGGTGACGCTCAGCGCGGCCGCGAGCGCGACGCCCGCGATCTTCTTGGTGGTGCTCATCGGTGAATTCCTCCTGGGATGTCCAGGAGAAGACGCGGCCCTGCCCGGCGCTCTGCGAGAGCGGACGCCGGGCAGGGCGCAACAGCAAGAGTGGTGACCGAACTTCCTACCCCGAATGACCGGGGCGAGGTTCAGAGGGTCTGCGGATGACGGATACCGCACTCTCAGCGCTGTGGCGCTCCCCTGTCGGAATATGAAATTGGTTCGGCCACAGGGTACCCCGCGGCCGAATAGCGTCGAACAGAGGCGGAATCTAGCGTTCCGAGGCAGCCAGCTGGCCGCACGCTCCGTCGATCTCCTGGCCTCGGGTGTCCCGTACGGTCACCGGCACGCCGTGGCGGGCGATGGCCTCCACGAAGGCCTTCTCGTCCTCGGGCCGCGAGGCGGTCCACTTGGAGCCCGGCGTCGGGTTGAGCGGGATCAGGTTGACGTGCACACGCTTGCCCTTGAGCAGCTTGCCCAGGAGGTCACCGCGCCAGGCCTGGTCGTTGATGTCGCGGATCAGGGCGTACTCGATCGAGATCCGGCGGCCGGACTTCTCGGCGTACTCCCAGGCCGCGCCGAGCACCTCGCGGACGTTCCAGCGGGTGTTCACGGGGACGAGGGTGTCGCGCAGCTCGTCGTCCGGCGCGTGCAGCGAGACGGCCAGACGGCACTTGAAGCCCTCGTCGGCGAAGCGCAGCATGGCCGGGACCAGGCCGACGGTGGAGACGGTGATGCCGCGCTGCGACAGACCCAGGCCGTCGGGCTCCGGGTCGGTGAGCCGGCGGATGGCGCCGACCACGCGGTTGTAGTTGGCGAGCGGCTCGCCCATGCCCATGAAGACGATGTTCGACAGTCGCGCCGGGCCGCCGGGGACCTCGCCGTCGCGCAGCGCGCGCATGCCGTCGACGATCTGGTGCACGATCTCGGCGGTGGACAGGTTGCGGTCCAGGCCCGCCTGGCCGGTGGCGCAGAACGGACAGTTCATGCCGCAGCCGGCCTGCGAGGAGATGCACATGGTGACCCGGTCGGGGTAGCGCATCAGCACGGACTCGACGAGCGTGCCGTCGTGCAGCTTCCACAGGGTCTTGCGGGTGGTGTCGTCGTCGCACGAGATGTGCCGGATGACGCTCATCAGGTCCGGCAGCAGCTCCTGCTGGAGCTTCTCCCGCGAGCCGGCCGGGATGTCGGTCCACTCGGCCGGGTCGTGCGTGTACCGGGCGAAGTAGTGCTGGGAGAGCTGCTTGGCCCGGAACGGCTTCTCACCGATCGCGGCGACCGCCTCGCGGCGCTCGGCCGGGGTCAGGTCGGCAAGGTGCCGGGGCGGCTTCTTGGCCCCGCGAGGGGCGACGAAGGTGAGCTCTCCCGGAACGGGGCGGGCCATGGCAGGTACTCCTTGTAAGACGAAAGGCGCGCCGCAGAAGCAGCGCGCCTTCCAAGAGTAACCGCCCGGCGTCCTGCGACGCCTTTTCGCAGGTCAGCCGGTGCCGACGAAGGCCGCCAGCAGCAGCCACACCACGGGGGCCGTCGGAAGCAGGGAGTCCAGCCGGTCCATGATGCCGCCGTGTCCCGGCAGCAGGGTGCCCATGTCCTTGATGCCCAGGTCCCGCTTGATCATCGACTCGCCCAGGTCGCCCAGGGTGGCGCTGACCGCGACCGCGAGGCCCAGCAGCAGGCCCTGCCACCAGGAACCGCCGTCGATCAGGAACTCCATGCACAGCGCGCCGGCCGCCATCGCGAAGGCCACCGCGCCGAACAGTCCCTCGCGGGTCTTGCCGGGGCTGATGCGCGGCGCGAGCTTGGTCTTGCCGAAGCGCCAGCCGACCGCGTAGGCCCCGGTGTCGCTGACCACGGTCAGGAGCAGGAAGGTGATCACGCGCTCGGGGCCGTCGTCGGCGGTGAGGAGCATCGCGACGAAGGTGGCCAGGAAGGGCACGTAGAACGCCGCGAAGGCGCCCGCCGTGACGTCCTTGAGGTAGTCCTCGGGTGGTTCGGTCATCCGCCACACCAGGACCGCCAGCACGGTCAGGGCCATGGCGACCCAGGCGCCCTCGGCCCCCCGGACGTATCCGGCGATGACCATGGCGGCGCCGCCGACCGCGAGCGGGACCAGCGGGGCCTTGATGCCCTTCTGCTCCTGCAGCCGGGAGGTGAGCTCCCACAAGCCGACGACGACCGCGACGACGATGACGCCGACGAAGACGGCCTTGACGATCAGCAGCGAGGCGAAGATCACCGCGCCGAGACCCACGCCCACCCCTATGGCGGCACGCAGATCCCGGCCCGCGCGCTTCTTCGGCGGCGGGGGCGAGGCGTCCTGCGGCTGCTGGGCATGCGGAGGCGGGGGGCTGGGCATGGGCTCCTGCGGCGGCGTATCGGCGCGGAAGAGGGGGCCGCTGTCGGCGGCGACCCCCCGATCGCGTGCTTCCCGGTCGTCGAAGTCACGGCCGGCGGCATCGGGCACGATGGGCATGGGCCGAGTGTGCGGGCCCACCTGTGCATCGTATGCGGGACCCGCCGGAACCGGCTCCGGCTGCCAGGAAGTGTCGTTCATCAGACTTCGAGGAGCTCGGCTTCCTTGTGCTTCAGGAGCTCGTCCACCTGCGCGACGTACTTCGCGGTGGTGTCGTCGAGCTCCTTCTCCGCGCGGCGCACCTCGTCCTCGCCGGCCTCCTTGTCCTTGACCAGCTTGTCAAGGGCGTCCTTGGCCTTGCGGCGGACAGCGCGGAGCGAGATCTTCGAGTCCTCGGCCTTGGTGCGCGCGACCTTGATGTACTCCTTGCGGCGGTCCTGCGTCAGCTCGGGGAAGGTCACCCGGATGATGCTGCCGTCGTTGCTCGGGTTGACACCGAGGTCGGAGTCGCGGATGGCCTGCTCGATGTTGCGCAGGGCGCTCTTGTCGAACGGGGTCACGATCGCCATGCGCGGCTCGGGCACCGAGAAGGAGGCGAGCTGGTTGATGGGCGTGATGGCGCCGTAGTACTCCGCCACGATCTTGTTGAACATCGCCGGGTGCGCACGGCCGGTGCGAATCGCGGCGAAGTCTTCCTTGGCGACGACGACGGCCTTTTCCATCTTCTCCTCGGCCTCGAGGAGGATCTCTTCGGTCACCACGTGCTCCTGCATGTCAGATATGGATGGTTCAGGCGGGCGGGCGGGGCCGGCGAGCCGGCCTGCGGCTCGCTCGGTCCGGCAGCGGACTGCTCAGGCCCGGGTTTCCTGGTCGCTCACGAGCGTGCCGATCTTCTCACCCTTGACGGCGCGGGCGATATTGCCCTCGGCGAGGAGCTCGAAAACAAGGATCGGCAGCTTGTTGTCGCGGCAGAGCGTGATCGCGGTGGCGTCGGCGACCTTGAGGTCGCGGGAGAGGACCTCGCTGTACTCCAGCGCGTCGAACTTCACCGCGTCCGGGTTCTTCTTCGGGTCGGAGTCGTAGACCCCGTCGACACCGTTCTTGCCCATGAGCAGGGCCTCGGCGTCGATCTCCAGGGCGCGCTGGGCGGCCGTGGTGTCGGTGGAGAAGTAGGGCATGCCCATGCCGGCGCCGAAGATGACGACGCGGCCCTTCTCCAGGTGCCGCACGGCACGCAGCGGGATGTACGGCTCCGCCACCTGGCCCATGGTGATGGCCGTCTGCACGCGGGAGTCGATGCCCTCCTTCTCCAGGAAGTCCTGGAGCGCGAGGCAGTTCATGACGGTACCGAGCATGCCCATGTAGTCGGACCGGGCCCGGTCCATGCCGCGCTGCTGGAGTTCGGCGCCGCGGAAGAAGTTGCCGCCGCCGATCACGACGGCGATCTCCGCGCCGTCGCGGACCACCGCGGCGATCTCACGCGCGATGGCGTGGACGACGTCGGGGTCGACGCCCAGTCCTCCGCCGCCGGAGAAGGCCTCGCCCGACAGCTTCAGCATGAAGCGGCGGCCCTTCTTGTCCTGGTCGCTCTTGTCGTCGGATGCGGTGTGGGGGTCCACGCCCTGATTCATGGAGATCTCCTCGTGCACATACGAAGAAGGCCATTGCCGGTGGGTCCTTGCGGTTCCCTCTACGGCAATGGCCTCCTCGTCAGATCTGCGGTCGCCTCGCGCAAGCGCGGACGACTGCTTCAGACCCTACCGGGGTCCGGTGTCCGTCGCGTACGGACGGACTCAGATGCCGACCTTGATGCGGGTGAAGCGCTTCAGGGTGACACCGGCCTCGTCCAGAACCTTCTGGACGGACTTCTTGTTGTCCAGGGCGTACGCCTGGCCGAGCAGCGTGGCGTCCTTGAAGAAGCCGTTGACGCGACCCTCGACGATCTTCGCGATGGCAGCCTCGGGCT
This sequence comes from Streptomyces sp. NPDC030021, assembly GCF_055574035.1. Lineage (NCBI taxonomy): Bacteria > Bacillati > Actinomycetota > Actinomycetes > Kitasatosporales > Streptomycetaceae > Streptomyces > Streptomyces sp. NPDC030021. The sequence goes on along the minus strand of NZ_JBVIAH010000003.1, from coordinate 513,280 downwards.
TGCCCTCCGCGCGGGTGACCTCTTCGGCGATGCGGCGCTCGGACTCGACCTTCTCGGCCGGGACGTCCTCGGCGGACAGCCACTGCGGGGCGAACGCGGCGATGTGCTGCGCGACGCCGCGGGCGACCTCGGCGTTCTCCTTGTCGAGCTCGACCAGGACGCCGATCTGGAACGGCAGGTCGGGCATCGTGCGGTGCATGTACGCGGTCACGTAGCCGCCGCTGAACTGCGCGAAGCGGTCCAGGACGATCTTCTCGCCGAGGTTGGCGTTGGCCTCGTCGACGAAAGCGGTGACGGTCTTGCCGGGCTCGATCTCGGACGCGAGCAGCGCCTCGATGTCGGCCGGGGAGGTGGCGGCCACGTGGGCGGCCAGCTGGTTGGCGACGGCCAGGAACTTCTCGCCCTTGGCGACGAAGTCGGTCTCGCACTTCAGCTCGACGATGACACCGGAGGTGTTGTCGTCGGCGATGAGGGAGACGACCGCGCCGTTCTCGGCAGAACGGCCCTCGCGCTTGGCGACGCCCTTCTGGCCCTTGATGCGGAGCGCTTCCTGGGCCTTGTCGACGTCACCGTCGGCGTCCACGAGCGCGTTCTTGCAGTCCAGCATGCCGGCGCCGGTGAGCTCGCGGAGCTTCTTGACGTCAGCGGCGGTGTAGTTCGCCATGAGTCTGTGATTCTCTCTCGAAGTCGTAGATCTACGGGTGAACGGCGGAGGCGCCGCGCTTGTGGCGCGGCTCCCCCGCCGTCATCGTCCGTACTGCGAGTGCCCGGCGGGTGAACGCCGGGCGCCCTCAGTGGGTCAGGCCTGCTCGGCGTCGGCGGCCGGGGCCTCGACAGCCTCGGCGGCCGGGGCCTCGACGGCCGGGGCCTCGACGACAGCCTCGGCAGCCGGGGCGGCCTCGGTCTCGTCGGCCTTCTTCTCACCCTCGAGCAGGTCGCGCTCCCACTCGGCGAGCGGCTCGGCGGCGGCCTTCTCGCCCGGCTTCGAGTCGCCGGTCGCAGCGCCGGAGCGGGCGATGAGGCCCTCGGCGACGGCGTCGGCGATCACGCGGGTGAGCAGGGTGACGGAACGGATCGCGTCGTCGTTGCCCGGGATCTTGTAGTCGACCTCGTCGGGGTCGCAGTTGGTGTCGAGGATCGCGACGACCGGGATGTGGAGCTTGCGCGCCTCACCGACGGCGATGTGCTCCTTCTTGGTGTCGACGATCCAGACGGCGCTGGGGACCTTCGACATCTCGCGGATACCACCGAGGGTCTTCTCCAGCTTGGTCTTCTCGCGGGAGAGGACCAGGAGCTCCTTCTTGGTGAGACCCGAGGCGGCGACGTCCTCGAAGTCGATCGCCTCAAGCTCCTTCAGACGCTGAAGGCGCTTGTAGACGGTGGAGAAGTTGGTGAGCATGCCACCCAGCCAGCGCTGGTTGACGTACGGCATACCAACGCGCGTCGCCTGCTCGGCGATGGCCTCCTGGGCCTGCTTCTTGGTACCGACGAACATGATGGAGCCACCGTGCGCGACGGTCTCCTTCACGAACTCGTAGGCGCGGTCGATGTACGACAGCGACTGCAGCAGGTCGATGATGTAGATGCCGTTGCGCTCCGTGAAGATGAAGCGCTTCATCTTCGGGTTCCAACGGCGGGTCTGGTGACCGAAGTGGACGCCGCTTTCCAGCAGCTCCCGCATCGTGACGACGGCCATGGCCATCTCCTTGGTTTCTCGGTTTGGTTCCTGACGCCCCACCGCGCCCTGCCCCCATGAGGGACCGAGAGACGCTGTCACCTGGCTGTTTCAGCCTGGCGCCGGGGCGTGCGAAGTCGACCCGGTGACCCGGATCGCCACAAGAAGTGTACGGGACCCGGCGGTATGCCGGGTGACGCCGTTGTCCACAACGCCGCGGTCGTCCACAGGCCGGGGCGGCGGTCCGGGGGTGCGGGGGACGCTGGGGTCCATGACGACCTTGCTGCTCAGCCTGCTCCTGGCCCTGGCCCAGTCGGCTCTTCCCGGGGTCCGCCCGCTGCCCGCCCCGCTGTCGGTGGCCCGCTGGTGGGACCCGCCGCCGACCCCCTACGCGGCCGGTCACCGCGGTGTGGACCTGTCCGCGCCGGTGGGTGCGGAGGTCCGGGCGGTCGCGGCCGGCCGGGTCCACCACGCCGGGCTTGTCGCCGGGCGCGGCGTGCTTTCGCTGGCCCTGCCGAACGGGCTGCGCACCACCTACGAGCCGGTCCGCCCCCTGGTCACGGAGGGCGAGCAGGTCGTGGCAGGCCAGGTGGTGGCGGTTCTGACGGAAGGCTCGCACTGCCCGGCGCCGTGCCTGCACTGGGGCCTTCTGGCGGGCGAGACCTACCTCAACCCGCTGAGCATGCTTCCCCGCCCGACGCCCCGGCTCCTGCCGGCCGGGTCCAGCGCCGCCGGCGTTTGAGGCGCGGGGTCCGGGGCGGAGCCCCGGGGCCTCAGCCCCGGACGCCCCGCAGGGCCATGGCGACGGCGGCCTCCGTCACGACGGCGGGTTCCTCGGCGGCGCCGAGCTCGATCCGCCGCACAGCGGCGTCCACGACCCCCTGCAACAGCATCGCGGCCAGTCGCGGCTCCGCGTGCCCCAGGGAGCTCAGTGCCTCGACGATCATCGCCACGAGACCGCCGTGGGCCGCGCGGATCTTCTCGCGGGCCCCCGCGTCGAGCTCGCTGGCCGAGATGGCCACGACCGCCCGGTGCCGCCGGTCGCCCACCAGCCCCAACTGGCTGCGCACGTAGGCCTCGATCTTCTCCTCCGGCGACGGGGCGTGCTCCATCGCCGCTTCGATCTCGGCGGCCCACACGGGGAAGTCCACGGCGCACAGTTCTTCGACCACGGCGGCGCGGGAGCGGAAGTACTCGTACACGGAGGACCGGGCGAGCCCGGTGCGTTCCGCGAGGGCGGGGAAGGTCAGCGCCTCCGTCCCGCCTTCGGACAGCAGGGACCGCGCAGCGTCCAAGAGGGCGCCGCGCTGCATCGACCGGTGCTCGGCCACGGAGGCCGCTCGAATCCTGGGCACGCATCCACTGTACGGAGGTGGCGCAAGCTCACCTCCCCACATCTGCCAACTTCGCGCGCAACTGCAGGACGGACTTGGTGTGGATCTGGCTGACCCGGCTCTCGGTGACGCCGAGGACGTTGCCGATCTCGGCCAGCGTGAGGCCCTCGTAGTAGTAGAGGGTCACCACGGTCTTCTCCCGCTCGGGCAGCGTGTTGATGGCCCGCGCCAGCAGGCGCCGCAGCTCGCGGTCCTCGGCCACCGCCACCGGGTTGTCGGCGGCGGTGTCCTCCAGGGTGTCCATCAGCGAGAGGCGGTCGCCGCCCTCCCCGCCGACGTGCAGCAGCTCCTCCAGGGCGACCACGTTGGCCAGCGACAACTGGCTGAAGACGGTGTGGAGATCCTCCACCCCGATCCCCATCTCCCCGGCGACCTCGCTCTCGGTCGGGGTGCGCCGCAGCTGGGCCTCCAGCGTGGCGTAGGCCCGTTCCACGGCGCGCGCCTTCTGGCGGACCGAGCGCGGGATCCAGTCCAGCGCCCGCAGCTCGTCGATCATCGCGCCGCGGATCCGGGTGATCGCGTACGTCTCGAACTTGATCGACCGGTCGATGTCGAACTTCTCGATGGCGTCGATCAGCCCGAAGACCCCGGAGGAGACGAAGTCGGCCTGCTCCACGTTGGGCGGCAGGCCCACGCTGACGCGGCCGGCCACGTACTTCACCAGGGGCGAATAGTGCAGGATCAGCTGCTCCCGCAGCCGCTCGTCACCCGATTCCTTGTACGAGCGCCACAGCACCTCCAGGGACGAGGGCGCGGTGGACCGCACGCTGCCTCGGGCAGCGGGGGGCACCGCAGCGCGGTCGGACCCTGAGGTGTGCTGGGGCATGCTTCGCCTTTGCCGGAGCCGGATTCCTTGGGAGCGTAGCGTGACGAGATTGTCGCGGTGCGCGAAGAGTACGGGATGGCGCGGGGGCCGGGAGGCGCCCGGACTCGCGCGGGCGCCCCGGGACCGGCGCCTGGCGCTCGGTCCCGGCGACCGCCACCGGGAAGACCGCGTCTCTCATCGGTTTCACTCTTTCACCGGAACACCCCAGGTCAACGACCGCCTCGCCGGGCGGCTCCGGTTTGTGTGCCTCCTCCAGCCGTTTGTCTGCTCAACTGCCAGCCGTCGCCCTGCCGTTCGACGAACCCCAGAGAGTGAAGTTCGTACAGTCTGCCGATGACTTCATCGGCGCCGGTGCCGGAGGCAAGTGCCAGCTCGGCCACGGCCGCCGGACGGCCGGCGGGCAGTGCTTCGAGCACACGGGCGGTGTCCGGGTCCAGCAGGTCCCGGGCGAGCACAGGGCCGCGCCGCTCGGGCGCCAGCTCGCCCATGGCCCCGACCAGCTCGACCACCTCGGCCGCGTCGGTGACGACCACGGCCTCGCCCCGCAGCAGTTCGTGCACCCCGGCGGAGAGCCCGCTGGTGGCGGGTCCGGGGACGCCCATCGTGAACCGTCCCAGGCGCTGCGCCCGCCGGGCCGTGACCAGGGAACCGCTGCGGTGCGCGGCCTCCACGACGACCGTGCCCCGGGTGAGGGCGGCGATGACCCGGTTGCGCAGGACGAACCGGCTGCGTGTCGGGTGGCTGCCCGGTGGCAGCTCCCCCAGGATCAGGCCCTGCCCGGCGATCCGTCCGAGCAGCCCGGCGTGTCCGCGCGGGTAGGCGACGTCCACGCCGCAGGCCAGCACCGCCGCGGTCGCGCCGCCCGAGGCGAGGGCCCCTCGGTGGGCGGCGCCGTCGATCCCGAACGCGGCGCCGGACACCACGACCCAGCCCCGCTCGGCGAGTCCGGCGGCCAGGGTCTGGGCCATGTGCGCGCCGTACGGGGTGCAGGCGCGGGCCCCGACCACGGAGACCGAACGCAGCGCCCAGGTGCGCAGGTTCGGCCGGCCCCGCAGCCACAGTCCGACGGGCCTCTCGTCGCCCAGGTCGTCGAGCTGGGTCGGCCACTGCGCCGATCCCGGGTGGACGAACCGGCCCCCCGCCTCGGCAACATCGGCGAGGTCCCGCTCGGGATCGGCCAGCGCCGCCCGTCTGCGGTAGCCGGCGAGCCGCTCGGGGCCCACGCCGGACGGAGTGTCCGGCTCCGCCCCGGGGTCGGACAGCAGCCGTATCAGCCGCACCGCCCCGAACTCGCGCAGCCACCGCCCGCCGTGCGCGTCGCCGGGCTCCAGCACCCGGGTGAGCGCCGCCCGCGCCAGCAGTTCCGCGTCCCCGGAGCCGGTCATGTCCGGGCCCCCGGCAGCGACATCGCCCCGCGGGCGATCCCGGTCCGCAGCTCCAGCGCCACGGCCACGTCCAGCGCCTCGGGCCGGTCCCGCCCCCGCAGGTCGGCCACGGTCCAGGCGACCCGCAGCACCCGGTCCAGCCCGCGCGCGGTCAGCAGTCCCCGTTCCAGATCGCGCTCGGCGGGGGCCAGCGCGCCGGGCCCGGCCTGCCACCGGGTGCGCAGTTCCTGCCCGGGCACCTCGGAGTTGAGCCGCCACGGCGTCTCGGCGAGCCGGGCCGCGGCGCGCTCCCGGGCCTGACGCACCCGGTCGGCGACCACCGCGGTGGATTCCCCGCGGCCGCCCTGCCCCAGCAGGTCGCAGCGGGTCACCGGCTCGACCTCCACCCTCAGGTCCACCCGGTCGAGCAACGGCCCGGACAGCCGCGCCTGGTAACGCCGGATCACCGAAGGCGGGCATTCGCAGCCGGCTCCGTGCAGGGTGTGGCGCCCGCACGGGCACGGGTTGGCGGCAAGCACCATCAGGAACCTGGCGGGCAGCCTTACCACTCCGGCGGCGCGGGCGATGACCACGTGTCCCGATTCGAGGGGCTGCCGCAGCGCGTCCAGCGCCCGGCTGTGGAACTCCGCGGCCTCGTCCAGGAAGAGAACGCCCCGATGGGCCAGGGAGACCGCCCCGGGCCTGGGGATCCCGGTCCCGCCGCCCACCAGGGACTGCATGGTCGCCGAATGGTGCGGCGCGCAGTAGGGCGGTCTGGCGACCAGCGGTTCGCCGGGCGGGAGGATTCCCGCGACCGAGTGGACGGCCGTGACCTCCACGGAATCCTGACGGGTGAGCGGCGGCAGCAGCCAGGGCAGCCGTTCGGCGAGCATGGTCTTGCCCGCTCCGGGCGGTCCGCTGAGGAACAGGTGGTGTCCTCCGGCGGCCGCCACCTCCAGGGCGCGGCGCGCCGTGTGCTGCCCGGCCACGTCCGCGAGGTCGGGGAAGTCCGTGCCGTCCTCCCGGCCGGGCCGGCCCCGGGCGAGGCCCGTGCCCAGTCCCGCCCCCGGGACGAGCAGTCCGGCCAGTATCGGGTCCGGCCTGCCGGGCGGGTCGCAGGGTTCCTCCTCGGGGATCTCCCCGCCGGTCAGGACCGCGATGAGCTGGCGCAGGCTGCGTACGCCGAGGACCGAGACGTCCGGTACGAGCGCGGCCTCGGCCGCGCACTGCTGCGGCACCACCACCTGCCGGTAGCCGGCCTCCGCCGCGGCGAGGACCGCGGGCAGGATTCCGCGGACGGGGCGCACCCGGCCGTCCAGCCCCAGTTCCCCGATCAGGACGAGGTCGGCGATCGCGCCCGGGTCGACCACCTCGGCGGCCCCGAGCACGGCCGCCGCGACGGCCAGGTCGAAGCCGGCGCCGGATTTCGGTACGGAGGCCGGGCTCAGTCCGACCGTGAGCTTCTTCTGCGGCCAGGCCGCTCCCGAGTTGACCACGGCCGCCCGCACCCGGTCCCGGCTCTCGACCAGGGTCTTGTCCGGCAACCCCACCAGGGTGAAGGCGGCCACGCCGGGTTCCAGGTCGGCCTGTACCTCGACCACCACCCCGTCGACGCCGACCAGGGCCACCGAGCAGGCCCGCGCGAACCCCATCAGGCCACCCCCCTGACGTGTTCCACCTGGGGGGCGCCGCGCCGCGGCAGCAGGACCCCGACGAGGTCGATGCGCACCCCGCCCGGGGGTGGTCCGCCGTGGTCGGCGAGCCAGCGCCCGGCGAGCGTGCGCAAGCGCTCGGTCTTGGCGGGCCGTACGGCTGCCATGGGATGCTCGAACGCGCCCGCCCGGCGGGTCTTGACCTCGCACACGACGAGGGCGTCCCCGTCCCGGGCGACGATGTCGATCTCGCCGCCGCGGCACCGCCAGTTCCGCGCGATCACCGTCATCCCGGCCTCGGTCAGCCGCCGTGCCGCGAGTTCCTCGCCGTACCGCCCCAATGCCTGCTGTGCCACGCACTTCGCGTTCATCCGGCACCACCTCCGGCACCGACGGTCCCGCACCCCGGCCCACCTTGTGGATCTTGGTGGACGGTCCGGCAATTGTGGACAACCGCCTCACCCTTGCGGGTGAGGCGGCCCGGCCGGTGCCCGCCCTCAGCTGCCGGGCAGTTCGAGATCGCTCTTGTTGAGCTCCTCGATGTTCACGTCCTTGAAGGTCAGCACCCGCACCTGCTTCACGAAGCGGGCCGGCCGGTACATGTCCCAGACCCAGGCGTCGGCCATGGAGACCTCGAAGAAGACCTCCCCCTGAACCGAATGCACCTGCATCTCGTAGTCGTTCGTGAGGTAGAAACGGCGTTCCGTCTCGATCACGTACTTGAACAGCCCGACGACGTCGCGGTACTCCCGATAGAGCTTCAGCTCCATCTCGGTCTCGTACTTTTCGAGGTCCTCGGCACTCATGGCATGTTCCCCTTCAGCCGTGCGTCCCCCTATTGTGCGCCAGGCCCCTGCGCCCCTAAACGATTTCCGGGGCCAGGACCACCGGCTCACCCGGAGGACCGTCGTCGAGCAGCGTACGGAGCAGCTCGGCGAGTCTGGTCGGGTACACCGTCTCATGGGCCGCGAGAAGTTCCTCGGAGGTCCACCACCTGGCTCCGGTGACGCTGCGCCGCTCCAGCTCGGTGAGGCCGCCCATCTCGGTCTCGGTCTGCGCGGTCCGGGCGAGGAAGTACCACTCGTCCTGTTCCCAGCGCCGCCCGTCGAAGGGGAAGGAGCAGTAGCGGTGCCACAGCACCGGGCCCAGCTCCACCTCCGTGATCCCGGTCTCCTCCGCCAGCTCGCGCAGTGCGGCCTGCTCCCGGCTCTCGGTCCCCTCCAGCCCGCCTCCGGGGGTGAACCACCAGTCGTCGGAGGGGTCGGCCGGTTCGAAGCCGTGCAGCAGCAGGATCCGGTCGGCCGGGTCCAGCAGGATCACCCGCGACACCTTCCGGCGGCCGTGCCCGGCGGCCGGGTCAGCGGACACCGGCCCGCTCCTGTCGCCGTCCGCGCGCGAGGACCCGTGCGACCGGCCCGTACGCGGCCCCCAGCACCACCAGGGCGGCCCCGGCCAGCACCGCCGCCACCTGGAGGCGCAGTGGCCCGGGCCGCGAGATCCCGCCGGGCAGGGCGGCGTACGTGGCCGGCCGCTCCAGCATCGACACGGAGGGCCAGGCCAGGGCGTCGACGCGGGCGCTGACGGCCGATCGGGGCACGCTGCCCTGCCCGGTCTCCTGCAGGTGGGCCCGGGAATCCAGGGAGGCGGCCCGCCGGTCGCCCATCAGGAAGAGGTTGCCCTCGGGGACCGCCACCTCGAAGGGGGTCCCGGAGGGCGCGGTCTGTCCGGGCGGCATGTCCAGGCCCGTGTCCGGCTTGGTGGTGTCGGCGTACGGCTCGTCCAGCCGGTTGCCGTTGACCGTCAGCTCGCCGGCCGCGCCGCAGCACTTCACGACGTCGCCGCCGATGCCGACGACCCGCTTGACCATGGGGGAATCGCTCCACAGGGAATCGGTGAAGATGACCACGTCCCCGCGGCGCACCTCGGCGCCGTCGATGCGCTGCGCCAGCACCCGGTCCCCGGGCCGCACCGTGGGCATCATCGAGTCGGTGGGGACCGTGTAGGGCCGGTAGACGACCGCCCCCCACACGAAACCGCCCAGGAAGAGCGCAAAGCCGATGGCCACGGCGATTCCCGACAGCACATTGCCGAGACCGCCGCGGCCATCCTTGCCACTGCGTATTGCTTGTGTTCCGCCCATTGCAGCGCCCCCACACTCCGGGATCGTCGACCTGGGCGGCACCCTACCCGTCGGTACGGCCGCTGGTCAGCTTCTGCCTGCGCCACATGACGAGCGGGACGGCTCCCACGAGCCCCAGCGCGGCCGGGCCGAGCCCGACCGGGGCCAGTCCGGCGGCCCCGAGGCCGAGCGCGGTCGCCGCGGCCTGGTTGCCGATGCCCGGCTGGTCGAAGGTGTCCGGGACCGGCAGGGTGGCCCAGCGGGTGACCGGCCACGCGACCACCACGGCGCGCCCGACGACCTTGTCCACCGGGACGAAGCCCTTGGTGGAGTCCTGCTGGTGGTAGCGGGAGTCCTCGGAGTTCTGCCGGTGGTCACCCATGACCCAGATCTTGCCCTTGGGCACGGTGATCGGGCCGAACGGGGCGTCGTCGCACGGGGTGTTGCCGGGGTAGATGTACGGCTCGTCCAGCTCCTTGCCGTTGACGACGACCGGTCCCCCCTTCTTGCATTCGACCGTGTCCCCGCCGATCGCGATGACCCGCTTGATCAGGTCCTTCTCGGAGGCGTCCGGCATCAGGCCGATCTTGCTGAGCACCTGCTGGAGGATGTTCGGCTCGGGAGTGGGCTGCCCCGACAGCCAGTCCGCGGGGTCGTGGAAGACGACGACCTCGCCGCGCTCCGGCTCGGAGCCGAACCACGGGGTCAGCTTGTCCACCAGCACCCGGTCCCCCATCTGCAGGGTGTTCTGCATCGAGGCCGACGGGATCGAGAACGCCTGGAGCAGGAACGTCTTGATCAGCAGGGCCAGCAGCAGGGCGATGCCGATGAGGAGCGGGAGCTCCTTCCAGAAGGACCGGTGCGCGTGCTCCCTGGCATCGCCGTCCTCCTCGGTCTCGCGCTCGACGGCGTCGTCCGGCCGCTCCTCGCCTTCGTCGCGTCCGGACCGTGCGCCTACCGCCACGTCCCCCACATCCACTCCTCACTCGCGATTGCCGCCCGCGCCGAAGCCGGCACGGGCCCTCCCCTCCCTTAACGAGCGGGAGTTCCCTAAGGCGCGGGAGACCGAGGACACACTATGCGAACGGCGCGCCCCGACGGCGCCGTCGTCGGCCGCGTCCCTCGCGCCGTGCCTGATCGGGGACCATCCGGAAGGTCGCCGGCTGCTCCAGCCGGGTCCAGTGCCCGTAGGGCCAGGCGATCACGACGGCCTCCCCGACCACCCCGCTCTCGGGGATGGTGCCCTGAAAGCCCTCGTCGAGGTGGAACCGGGAGTCGGACGAGTTCGCGCGGTGATCGCCCATCACGAAGAGCCGGCCCTCCGGCACCTGCACCTCGAACGTGCTGTCCGAAGGGGTGTCGCCCGGGTTCACGTACGGCTCATCGAGGGGCGATCCGTTGACGGTGATCCGGCCCTGGCTGTCACAGCATTTGACGGTGTCCCCGCCGACGCCGATGACCCGCTTGATCAGGTCCTGTTCATCGGCCGAGGGCAGCAGGCCGATGAAGGTCAGTGCCTGCTTGATCTGCTTGACCACGATCGGGTCCTTGGGCGGACGGGCCGCCTCGCCCTTGAGCCAGCCGCCGGGGTCCTTGAACACGACGATGTCGCCGCGCTCGATCTCGGAGCCGAACCACGGCGTCAGCTTGTCCACCAGGACCCGGTCGCCGATCCGGATCGTCTGCTCCATCGAGCCCGACGGAATGAAGAAGGCCTGGACCAGGAAGGTCTTGAGGAGCAGGGCGATGCACAGCGCCACGACCACCAGCAGCGGCACCTCGCCGGCCCGGCGCGTGCGGCGGCGCCGGCGCACCTTGCGGGCCGTCCGGCGCCGTTCGGCCCGGCCGCCCTCCACCCGGCCGCCCTCCACCACCGGGGCCGGGGTGGGCTCCGGCTCGGGTTCGGGCTCGAAGTCCCAGTCCCGTCCGCCCTTCGACCGCCCGCGGCTACCCATGACCACCACCGATGTCGTCCCAGCGCGAGAGCGGCCAACCGATCCAGTCGGCCCGCCCGATCACCTTCTCCACTGGCACCATCCCCCCGCCCGGCTCCCCCAGATGGTCCCGGGAATCCCGGGACTGGGAACGATGATCACCCATGACCCACAGCGTCCCGAGCGGTACGACGATCCGGAAGGGCACCGCCGAGGGCGCGTCGCCGGGATGGAGGTACGGCTCCTCCAGCGGCACGCCGTTGACCGCCACCCGCCCGCCGGCGTCGCAGCACACCACATCGTCGCCGCCGACCCCCACGACCCGCTTCACGAAGTCGGTGTCGGACGGCTCGGCCAGCCCGAGCGCCGAGGCCGCACCGTGCAGCACGGTGCCGATCGGATTGCCGTCGGGGCGCTCCCGTACGAAGGAGCCCGTGCCGTCGAAGACCACCACGTCCCCCCGGCGCGGCTGTTCGCCGAAACGGTACGCCAGCTTGTTGACCAGTACCCGGTCGCCGACCTGGAGCGTCGGCGCCATGGAGCGGCTCGGGATCAGGAAGGGCTGGACCACGAAATTGCTGAACAGCAGCAGGAAGACGGTGCAGATCACACCGAGCACTCCGGCGCGGCGCCAGGTGAGGGGTCGCGCGCCGGCCGTCCGCCCGCTCCGGGGGAACGCAAAACGCGGCCGCCCGTCCCCCTCGACGGGGGAAGAGTGGCCGCGCTGCGTGTGAGGTGCTTCGGTGTCCATCGGGGGCGAGCCTATCCGGCCGCCTCCGGACTCCGGGAGTTACCTCAGCGGTCGCGCTTCTCCTTGATCTTCGCGGCCTTGCCGCGGAGCTCACGGAGGTAGTACAGCTTGGCGCGGCGAACGTCACCGCGGGTGACGAGCTCGATCTTCTCGAAGATCGGGGAGTGGACCGGGAAGGTACGCTCCACGCCGACGCTGAAGGAGACCTTGCGCACGGTGAAGGTCTCGGAGACGCCGGCGCCCTGGCGGCGGATGACTACGCCCTTGAACTGCTGGATACGGGAGCGGTTGCCCTCGATCACGCGGACGTGCACGTTGATCGTGTCACCCGGGCGGAAGGCCGGGACGTCCGTGCGGAGCGTGGCGGCGTTGACGCCGTCGAGCAGGTGAGACATGTTCTTCGTCTGCTTTCTTCGCATGACGCCACAGGTCGCCAGTGCGGGTTTCCGTAGAGAATTCGGGAGCTGCGGGACCCGGCGGACGACGGTCCCCCTGTGGCAGGGGCGCCCGCGAGCACACAGCAGCCGCCTATTCTTCCACGGCCTGGGCCCTGCGCCAAAATCGGCCGTCGGCGGACGGCTGCCAGCCCAGGACGGAGAGGATCTCCCGGTCCTTCTTGTCGAAGCCGGCGGCCTCGCAGCGCTCGATCAGGTCGGGGCGGTTCTGCGCGGTCCGGCGGAAGGCCTCGTCCCGGCGCCACCGGGCGATCTTCCCGTGGTGCCCGCTGAGCAGCACCTCGGGGATGTCCCGGCCGCGCCACACCGGGGGCTTGGTGTAGACGGGCCCCTCCAGCAGGTTCGCCATCTCGCCCGGCGCGAAGGAGTCGTCGCGGTGCGATTCGGCGTTGCCGAGCACCCCGGGCAGCAGCCGGGCCACGGCCTCGGTGACCACCAGTACGGCAGCCTCGCCGCCCGCCAGGACGTAGTCGCCGATGGAGACCTCGTACACCGGCATGCGCGTGGCGTACTCGTCCATGACCCGGCGGTCGATGCCCTCGTACCGGGCCGGCGTGAAGATCAGCCAGGGCCGCTCGGAGAGTTCGACGGCCAGTTCCTGGGTGAAGGGGCGGCCACTGGGGGTGGGGACGACCATGACGGGACCGTGCGCGCCCGCCTCGTAGCCGTCGGCCAGGGCGGAGTCCAGGGCCTCGCCCCACGGCTCGGTCTTCATGACCATGCCGGGACCGCCGCCGTACGGGGTGTCGTCCACCGTGTTGTGCCGGTCGTACGTCCACTCCCGCAGGTCGTGGACGTGGACGTCGAGCTGCCCGCGGGCGCGCGCCTTGCCGACGAGGGAGACGTCCAGCGGCTCCAGGTACTCGGGGAAGATCGTGACGACGTCGAGTCGCATCAGGCGTCGTCCCCGGAATCCGCGGCGTCCTCGTCCCGGGTCGAGACGACGACGGCGTCACGCTCGTCGATCAGCCCGGGCGGCGGGGTGATGACGCAGCGCTGCTCCTCCAGGTCGATCTCGGCGACGATCTCCTCCACGAAGGGGATCATCACCTCGGTGCCGTCCGGCCGCTCGACGATGAAGAGGTCCTGCGAGGGCAGGTGGGAGATCTCGGTGATCCGGCCGATCTCGGTGCCGTCCTCCAGCACCACGTCCAGGTCCATCAGCTGGTGGTCGTAGTACTCGTCGGGCTCCTCCGGCAGCTCGGAGGGGTCCACCTCGGCGATCAGGAGGATGTTGCGCAGCGACTCGGCTCCGGTGCGGTCCTTGACGCCCGCGAAGCGGAGCAGCAGCCGCCCGCTGTGCACGCGGCCCGTCTCGATCGTCAGCGGTCCCGCCGTCGCGGGCTCCGTCTTGAGCACGGCGCCGGGACTCAGTCGCAGCTCCGGCTCGTCGGTGCGCACCTCGACGGTGACCTCACCCTTGATGCCGTGGGCGCGGCCGATCCGCGCGACTACCAACTCCACTGTGCTCTTCCCTTACTGCGGCGTGGTTGCTCACATCAATGGTCGCTCCTGCCCGGGGGCAGAAACGACACGGGCCGGGGCGGGCGACCAACGCCCTCCCCGGCCCGTGCCGGTGAATCAACTGCTCAGCGGACCTGGTCCACGTCGACGAGGTCGACGCGGATCCCACGGCCGCCGATGGCGCCCACGACGGTACGCAGAGCACGTGCGGTGCGGCCGTTGCGGCCGATCACCTTGCCGAGGTCGTCGGGGTGAACCCGGACCTCGAGCACCTGCCCGCGGCGCAGGTTGCGCGAGGCGACCTGCACTTCGTCGGGGTTGTCCACAATGCCCTTCACGAGGTGCTCAAGAGCCTCCTCGAGCATGCTCAGGCCTCGGTCGACTCGGCGGCGGCCTCAGCCTCGTCCGCCTTCTTGTCGGCCTTCTTCGCCTTCTGCGTGATGGCGTCGCCCTTGCCCTCGCCGATGCCCTCGAGGGCCTTGGCGAACTCGTCGAAGGAGCGACGCTTGCTCTCCTTCGTCGCCGGCTGCAGGAGCGGCGCGGGGGCGGGGAGACCCTTGTGGGCCTGCCAGTCACCGGTCAGCTTCAGGATGGCGAGCACAGCCTCGGTGGGCTGGGCGCCGACGGACAGCCAGTACTGCGCACGCTCGGCGTTGACCTCGATGCGCGACGGGTTGTAGGTCGGGTGGTAGATACCGATCTCCTCGATCGCGCGACCATCCCGGCGGGTGCGGGCGTCGGCGACGACGATGCGGTAGTGCGGCTGGCGAATCTTGCCGAGGCGCTTGAGCTTGATCTTGACTGCCACTGGAGTGGTGTCTCCTGAACTTGACGTGGTTGGGCACATGAGATGCCACGTGGGGTTGCGGTACTCGGGTGCCCGATGGACGCGTCAGCCGGAGGAGAGAGGGGTCCTATGCGACTGTCGAGTACAGCTAGCCATTGTGCCATACGCCTGCGGCGCGCTCAGCCGGGCGGGCAGGACCGGTGCCCGCCGGCGGTACGGCGGTACGGGCCACCCGTGCGTGCGCCGTCGGCGGCCGCCCCGGTGGGGGCGACGGCCCGGCGTCCGGTTCGCCGTGGGGCGGTGGCCCCGGCGGCGACGGGAAAGGCGGTCAGGAGGCCGCCGCGATGGCCACGTCGGGGATGCGGAAGGGCTTCATGCAGCCACCGCACACGATCGGCGCCTGGGCCAGCACGGAGGGGACCACCCGGACGTTGCGCCCGCAGTCGCAGACGGCCTTGACGCGCACGCCACCGCCGGAGGATCCGTGCCGGGCGGCAGGCCCCCGGAAGCTGCGCTTGGTGTCGGCCGCGGTCGCGGCCGTGTGCGCCTTCAGCGCGCGCTGCAGCCGCTCGATGGTGGGACGGTAGCGGCGCTTCGCCTCCGGATTGAGCGTGACCAGGGAGAAACCGCTGCTCGCGTGCGGCTCCTCGGAGTGGTCCAGCCCCATCTCCTCGGCGATCGCGAGGAATCTGCGGTTGTGGTAGCGGCCGGCGCGCGAGGTGTCGCGGACACCGCGGGCGGCGGCGATGCCGTGGACTGCCTCGTGCAGCAGTCGCTCGAAGGAGAGCTCGGCGCCGCAGGCGGACGAGGACTCACCGATCAGGGACTCGGGCGCGGCAAGGTCAGGCAGCTCGGGGTGGTACCGCTGAATATCGGCCCACGCCTGCGCCAGCTCTGCGGCGAGAACAGGTGGTGTCGTGCTCACGTCGTGACAACGAGCCGAGGTGCCCGGGTGTTCCGATTCCGGGCCATTCCAAATTTTTTGCACGTACCAGTCAGTTCAGTCTCATGCGTCCTGACGAGGACGGGTGCGCCGATCTCAGGAGGAGTCGGTACGTAACGTCGACCAAGTCGCCCCGGTCGACGGACATGAACCGGCCCCGGCGCGCGGCACGAGCCGCACGCCGGGGCACACAGGCCGGTCGGCCCGGTCAGTACGAGCGCGCGACGATCGCGAGCGTACCGGGGGCGTCGTCCGCCTCCGGGACCGACCCGTCCTCGGCGATCAGGCAGCGCACGGAGACGGCCTGCTCGGCCAGCTTCGCCTCGCCCTCCGGACCGAGGTCCGCCCACGGGATCCGCGCCCAGCCACCGGCGACGGCGGCCTCGGCGGCCTCCCCGATGGTCGTGACGTCGGACGTACGGGCCACACGGCGCTCGCGGGACTCGCGCAGCAGCTGCGCCTGGTCCTCTTCCAGCACCTTGGGCAGCAGGTCGGCGAGGGCGTCGATCTGCACGGGGGTCTTCCCGCCCGGGATCCGGCGGGCCAGCATCGCGGTGCCGGCCTCCAGGTCGCGGGGACCGATCTCGATGCGGACCGGTACGCCCTTGAGCTCCCAGTCCACGGCGCGGCGGCCGAAGGGGGTGTCGACGCGGTCGTCGACCTGCACCCGCAGGCCGGCGGCCTTCAGCTGGGCACCCAGCTCGCGGACCTTCGTGACGGCCTCGTCACCCTTGATCGCCATGACGACGACCTGGACGTGCGCGAGGCGCGGCGGGACCCGCAGGCCGTTGTCGTCGCCGTGGGACATGATCAGGCCGCCGACCATGCGGGTCGAGACGCCCCACGAGGTCTGCCAGACAAGCTCCTGCTTGCCTTCCTTCGACAGGTACTGGGTGTTGAACGCCTTGGCGAAGTTGGTGCCGAGCTCGTGGCTCGTGCCCAGCTGCAGGGCCTTGCCGTCGCCCATCATGCCCTCGAGGGTGAGGGTGTTGATGGCGCCGGCGAAGCGCTCCTTGGCGGTCTTGCGGCCGAGCACGACGTCGATGCCGAGCACGTTCGTCATGAAGTCGCCGTAGACGTCCGTGTGGATGCGGGCCGCGTAGTCGCGGGCTTCCTCGTAGGTGGCGTGGGCGGTGTGGCCCTCCTGCCAGAGGAACTCGCTCGTACGGAGGAACACGCGCGGGCGCATCTCCCAGCGGACCACGTTGGCCCACTGGTTGATCAGCAGGGGCAGGTCGCGGTAGCTCTGGACCCACTTGGAGAAGTAGTCGTTGATGATCGTCTCGGACGTGGGCCGGACGACGACCGGCTCTTCCAGCTCCTTGCCGCCGCCGTGCGTGACGACCGCGAGCTCGGGGGCGAAGCCCTCGACGTGCTCGGCTTCCTTCGTCAGGTACGACTGCGGGATGAACAGCGGGAAGTACGCGTTCTGGGCGCCCGCGTCCTTGATGCGCGCGTCCATCTCCTGCTGCATCCGCTCCCACAGGCCGTAGCCGTACGGTCGGATGACCATGGTGCCTCGGACCGGACCGTTGTCGGCCAGCTCGGCCTTGTTGATCAGATCCTGGTACCAGCGGGGGAAATCCTCCGCCTGCGGGGTGAGAACGGGTGCCTTTGCCATGCCGCGAATCGTACGGCGCCCGGCACACGATGCGTGAATCGGGTGCCGCGCTCCTCTGGACGCGGGGGCGAATGGGGAGTTCTCTGGCAACGGGGGCAAGGGGGCGACACGGAATCAGGAGCGCTCTTTCGATGACACCGACGCCGACGGCGACGCTCGTCGCCCGGGACTGGGCGGAGATCCAGGAACGGATGCTTGTACCGCTGTACGAAGCGGTTTACGACCGGCTGGAGGTCGGGCCGGGTGACCGGCTGCTCGGCCTGGACTGCGGAGCCGGGCTGCCGCTGCTGCTGGCGGCCGGGCGGGGAGCCGTGGCCACGGGGGTGGAGGCGGATCCGGCCCGGCGGGCGCTGGCCCGTGAGCGGCTGCTGGAGGTTCTGGCGGCCCCGCCGGAGCCGCCGCCCCCGCCCCGCCCGTACGACGCCCTGCTCGCCTTCTCCCCGGCGCCCTCGGCCCTGGCCGCGGCCCTGCCCGCGGTCCGCCGCGGCGGGGCGGTGGTACTGGCCGGCTGGGGGCCCGCGGAGCGCTGCACGGTGCCGTCGGTCCTCGGCGGCGGGCCCGCGCCGCGGGATCTGGACGCGCTGGTGGAGCGGGCCGGGCTCCGGCCGGACGGTTCCGGGCGGGTGTTCTGCCCGTTCGGGTACGCGGACGTGGACAGCGCGGTACGCGGACTGCTGTCGACCGGGCTCTACGACGGCACGGCCGATTCCGTGCTGGCGGAGAAGGAGCTGGCCGAGGCGCTTCACCCGTTCGAGCGATCCGACGGCGCCGTGTGGCTGCCGAACATCTTCCGGTACGTGATCGCCCGGGTGGACTGACGGCCGCTCCTCAGTCGGTGCCGTGCCCCTTCGTCAGCCGGGCGATGCCCGCGGCGGCGTAGGCGGCCGTCTCGTCCAGGGTCTCGTTGGCGAGGAGGGCCTGGGCCAGGGCGTCCAGCTGCGGGCGGTGATCGCGCAGCAGGCGGCAGGCCTCCAGGTAGCACTCGTCCACGATGCGCCGCATCTCGTGGTCGACCGCGTCGAGGGTGGCGGGGGCGGCGGAGAGTCCGTAGGGGCTCTGCCCGTCGGAGGGGATCGCGGTGAGGCGGCCGATCCGCTCGCTCATGCCCCAGCGGCCGACCATGCCGCGGACGATGTTGGTCACCTGCTCCAGGTCGTTCTCGGCGCCGGTGGTGACGACGTCGTAGACGACGTGCTCGGCCGCCATGCCGCCGAGCGCGCCGATGATGCGGCCGCGCAGGTACGGCTCGGTGTAGGCGTACCGGTCCGAGTCCGGGGTCGAGAGGGTGACGCCCAGCGCGCGGCCGCGGGGCACGATCGTGATCTTGCGGACCGGGTCGGCGCCCGGCTGGAGCATGCCCAGCAGGGCGTGGCCACTCTCGTGGTAGGCGGTGCGGCGGCGCTCCTCCTCCGGCATGACCAGCGGTCTCTCGGCGCCGAGCTGGACCTTCTCCAGGGCGTCGGACAGGTCCGCCCCGGTCACCTGCGTCTGCTGGCGTTTGACGGCCAGCAGCGCGGCCTCGTTCGCCAGGTTCGCCAGGTCCGCTCCGGTCATGCCGGGGGTGGTCCGGGCCACGTGTGCCAGGTCGACGCCCTCGGCGAGCGGGATGTCGCGGGTGTGGATGCGCAGGATGGCCTCGCGGCCCGCCCGGTCGGGCGGGGAGACGACCACCATGCGGTCGAAGCGGCCGGGGCGGGTGAGGGCGGGGTCCAGCACGTCCGCGCGGTTGGTGGCCGCGAGGACGATCACGCCCTCCGAGCCGGAGAAGCCGTCCATCTCGGTGAGGATCTGGTTGAGGGTCTGTTCGCGTTCGTCGTGGCCGCCCATGGCACTGCCGCCGCCGCGGGCCCGTCCGATGGTGTCGATCTCGTCGATGAAGATGATGGCGGGGGCCACCTTGCGCGCCTCGGTGAACAGTTCGCGCACGCGGGAGGCGCCGACCCCGACGATCATCTCGATGAACTCGGAGGCGGAGGCGGAGAAGAAGGGCACCCCGGCCTCGCCCGCGACCGCCCGCGCCAGCAGGGTCTTGCCGGTGCCGGGCGGGCCGGAGAGCAGGACTCCGCCGGGCATCCGGGCGCCCATCTTCCGGTACTCCTGCGGGTTCTTGAGGAAGTCGACGACGTCGCTGAGCTCCCCCTCGACCTCGTCGATCCCTGCCACGTCCTGGAAGGTGGTGCGGCGGGAGCCCGTCTCCAGCTCGACCGGCTTGGGCGGCGCCTTGCGGCCCAGTGCGCCCATGCCGCCCGTTCCCGAGCCCATCCGGCGGGCGATGACCACCCACAGGAGGACCAGCAGCAGCATGGGGGCGAGGGAGATCAGCAGGTTGGCGAGGAAGCTGCGCTGGACGACGACCGGGGAGGCCGTCACGGTCACGTTCTGCTTGGTGAGGTCGGCCCACAGCGCGTCGTCGGCGAAGGCCGGTCGCTGGGTGACGAACTTGGTGTAGTCGCCCTTGTCGCCGTCGGGCAGCGGCTGCTCGGCCTTCAGCTCGCCCTGGATGGCGTCGCCCTTGGAGTAGATCTTCGAGACGTTGCCGGCGGCCACCTGCTTGCTGAACTCGGTGTACGAGATCGTCGGCTCGTCCCCCTCGTTGAAGAAGGACAGCACCAGGTTGGCCACCAGATAGACGATCAGGGCCGCGAGGATCAGCCCCCGCCAGCCGCCCGGCAGCCCCTTCTTCTTCGGCGGAGGAGCGGGCGGGGCGCCTTCCGAGCGCCAGGGGGTGTCGGCCCTGGTGCGGGGAGGTACGGGGGTGGGGCTGGGCACGGGGCGCCTCCTTCTGCCATCCTCCCGGCCGACCATAAGGGATAAATCAGGCCGTCGCCCCAGCAGGGAACAGCAGGGCCCCGACCGTGCGAACACGGCCGGGGCCCTCCTCACCCACCTGCGCGGGTGTTACTTCATGAACTTCTTGAACTCGTCCGGAAGGTCGAAGTCCTCGCCGCCCTGACCGCCCGCCGGAAGGCCGAAGGGGTTGCCGGCGGCCGCGGGCTCGATCGCCTGCGGGCCCTGCTCCCGGCGGGCCGCGGCTGCGGCCTCCTCTTCCTTGCGCTTCATCGGGTTGCCGCTCTTGCGCTTGCCCTTGGCCTGCTTGACCTGCTTCTTCTGCCGGCCGGGGCCGCCGCCCATCCCGGGCATGCCGGGCATGCCCGGCATGCCGCCGCCCTGGGCCATGCGGGACATCATCTTGCGGGCGTCGAAGAACCGCTCGACGAGGCCCTTGACCGCGCTGACCTCGGTGCCGGAACCCTTGGCGATACGGGCACGGCGCGAGCCGTTGATGAGGTGCGGGTCCTGGCGCTCGGCCGGGGTCATCGACTTGATGATCGCGGCCATGCGGTCGACGTCGCGCTCGTCGATGTTGTTGATCTGTTCCTTGATCTGACCCATGCCGGGGAGCATGCCGAGCAGCTTGGAGATGGAGCCCATCTTGCGGACCTGCTCCATCTGGGCCAGGAAGTCGTCGAGCGTGAACTCCTTGGGGCCCTTGGCGAGCTTGGCCGCCATCTTCTCGGCCTCGGCCTGCGAGAAGGTCTTCTCGGCCTGCTCGATGAGGGTGAGCATGTCACCCATGTCGAGGATCCGGCCCGCCATGCGGTCGGGGTGGAACGCGTCGAACTCGTCGAGCTTCTCGCCGTTCGAGGCGAACATGATCTGCTTGCCGGTGACGTGCGCGATGGAGAGCGCGGCACCACCGCGGGCGTCGCCGTCGAGCTTCGACAGCACGACGCCGTCGAAGCCGACGCCGTCGCGGAAGGCCTCGGCGGTGTTGACCGCGTCCTGACCGATCATGGCGTCGACGACGAAGAGGATCTCGTCGGGGCTGACGGCGTCGCGGATGTCCGCGGCCTGCTGCATCAGCTCGGCGTCGATGCCGAGGCGGCCGGCGGTGTCGACGATGACGATGTCGTGCTGCTTGGTCCGCGCGTACTCGACGGAGTCCTTGGCGACCTGGACCGGGTCGCCGACGCCGTTGCCCGGCTGGGGGCCGTAGAAGGCCACGCCGGCGCGGTCGGCGACGACGGAGAGCTGGTTGACGGCGTTGGGGCGCTGGAGGTCGCAGGCGACGAGGAGCGGGGTGTGGCCCTGCCCCTTGAGCCAGAGGCCGAGCTTTCCGGCGAGGGTGGTCTTACCGGCACCCTGGAGACCGGCCAGCATGATCACGGTGGGGGCGGTCTTGGCGAAGCGCAGCCGCCGGGTCTCGCCGCCGAGGATCGTGACGAGCTCGTCGTTGACGATCTTCAGGACCTGCTGGCCCGGGTTCAGGGCCTTGCTGACCTCTTCACCGCGCGCGCGTTCCTTGACGTTCGCGATGAAGGAGCGGACGACCGGGAGGGCGACGTCGGCCTCGAGGAGCGCGATACGGATTTCCCGGGCCGCTGCGTCGATGTCAGCCTCGGACAGCCGGCCTTTGCCGCGCAGGCCCTTGAAGGTATTCGCCAAGCGGTCGGAGAGCGTATCGAACACGGTGGTCGCGATTCCTCGGGTCGGGGGCGTTGTGGTCGTCCCCCAGGGTATCGGGCCCTTCCCCCATCCGGGGACCTGCCTGCTCCTGGTGCGGGTCTGCCGCTGCGCGGAGCCTGTCCCCGCCCCGCCCTTTCGCCGTTTCCCGGGGCTCCGCCCCGGACCCCGCGCCTCAAACGCCGGCGAGGCTGGATCTTCCAGCCTCCCCGGCGTCGGCGGCGCCGCGTCCGCGCTACGACAGGGCCGATGCCACCACGCCGGCCAGGGCTGCCGCCTCCTGGGGGTCCAGGGGCTTGCCCTCGGGGGTGGTCACGTACAGCGTGTCCACCGCGTTCGCGCCCAGGGTGGAGACGTGGGCGCTGCGCACCCTGACGCCCGCCGATTCCAGGGCCCGCCCGATCCGGTGCAGCAGGCCGACGGCGTCCGGCGCGCGCACCTCCAGGACCGTGGCCAGGGAGGACACGTCCGGGACCACCGTGACCCGGGGCGGCGGCGGGACCACCCCGCGCCGGCGCGGATAGGCCGCCTCGCGGTCGGCCAGCTTGGCCGGGACGTCCAGCGAGCCGTCCAGGGCGCGGACCAGGTCGGTACGGAGCCGGGCGGCCTGCGGCAGCGCGCCGTACTCCGCCGCCACCCGCCAGCGCAGCACCAGGACCTCGCCCAGCCGGTCCGGGAGCTCCATGGAGCGCAGGTCGGCCGCCCGTACGGTGAGCCGGTGCAGGGCCAGGACCCCGGCCACCGCGGGGAGGACCCCCGGCTGGTCGGGGACGGCGACGACGAGGTCCACGCCGACCGCGTCCTCCTCCTGGCGGGCCTGGAGCGCCAGGACCGGTTCCCCGGTGCGCAGGGCCTCCACCGCCAGGCGTTCCTGTTCGGTGGTCGGGATCTCCGGTTCGCCGGCCGCCGGGGCCGTGCCGCGCAGTACGGCGGCGACCCGCGCGACGAGGTCCGCCACGAGCGACCCCCGCCATGCGCTCCACGCCGCCGGACCGGTGGCCAGGGCGTCCGCCTCGGTCAGGGCGTGCAGTATCTCCAGCGTGCCCACCGAGCCCACCGCGTCGGCGACCGCGCGGACCGTGGCCGGGTCGTCCAGGTCGCGCCGGGTGGCGGTGTCGATCAGCAGCAGGTGGTGCCGTACGAGCGCCCCGAGCACGGCGACGTCGTGCGGGTCGAAGCCGACGCGGGCGGCGACGTCGCGGGCGATGGTCTCGCCGGCCACCGAGTGGTCTCCCGGCCAGCCCTTGCCGATGTCGTGCAGGAGCGCGGCCATCAGCAGCAGGTCGGGACGGCCGACCCGGCGGGTGAGGGCGGAGGCCCGCACCGCCGTCTCGATCAGGTGCCGGTCGACCGTCCAGGTGTGGACGGGATTGCGCTGGGGGCGGCAGCGCACCCGCTCCCAGTCCGGGAGCAGCCGGGTGATCAGGCCCTCGGCCTCCAGGGCCTCCCACACGGCCACCGTCGGCTCCCCCGCCCCCAGCAGGGTCAGCAGTTGCTCGCGGGCCTCGGCCGGCCAGGGCACCGGGAGCGGTTTCCCCTGCGCCGCGAGTCTGCGTACGGCGTGCAGGGAGACGGGCAGACCCGCCTGGGCGGCGGCCGCGGCGAACCGCAGGGCGAGTACGGGATCGCGGTCGGGGCGCGCGGCCAGGGCCAGTACGGCCTCGCCGTCGGACTCCACCACGCCTTCGGCCAGGGGTGCCCGCGCGGCGGCCCGGTCGCCGCGGGCGCCCAGCAGTCCGCGCAGCCTGGGCCGGGCGGCGCGGGCCCGCAGGACGCGCCCGACCTCCCGCCAGGTCACGTCGCCGGCGTAGGCGACGACGCGCGCGGCCTCGTACACCTCGCGCAGCAGGGCGTCCGCGTCGAGGAGTCCGAGCTGGGCCGCGACCTGGTCCTGTTCCTGGAGGGAGAGCCGGTCGGTGGCCCGGCCGGTGACCAGGTGCAGGGCGTCCCGGGCGTCCAGGAGCCGCCGCCGGGCCTCGGCGAGGCCCTCCCGCGGGGCGTCGGCCAGCCAGGACGCGGCGACCGCCCGCAGCGCGGTGGCGTCGCGGAGGCCCCCGCGGGCCTCCTTGAGGTCGGGTTCGAGCAGGAAGCGCAGTTCCCCGGCCCGCTCGGCCCGCTCGCGGCACAGGGAGTGCAGCTCCGGGAGTCTTCTGGCCGCCTGGTTGCGCCAGTCGGCCAGTACGGAGGTCCGCAGGCCGGCGAGGAGTCCGGCGTCACCGGCGACGGTGCGGGCGTCCAGCAGGCCGAGGTGCACCTTGAGGTCCTCGGCGGCGGTGCGGCGGGCCTCGCCGGGGGTCCGTACCGAGTGGTCGAGGGCGAGGCCGAGGTCCCACACCGGGTACCAGAGGCGGTCGGCCAGCGCGCCCAGCGCCCGCGGCTCGGCCTTGCCGTCGTGCAGCAGCACCAGGTCGAGGTCGCTGCGCGGGGAGAGTTCGGCGCGCCCGTAGCCGCCGACGGCCACCAGCGTGGCGCCGCGGACGCCCGTCTCCCGTACGGCGGTCGTGAACAGGGCGTTCAGCCATTCGTCGGTCAGCCCGGCCAGGGCGGAACGGCGCGAAGGCCCGGACTGCGACTCCTCCTGGAGGAGTCGCAGCCGGGCCGCGGCGTATCCGCTGGGTCCCGAGTCGGCCGTGTGGTCGGTGTTCTCTTCGACGCTCGTCACCCGGGAGCTCCTGTCAGCTAGAGCGCGTCAGCGCCGCGCTCGCCGGTGCGGACCCGTACGACCGAGTCCACGGGGACGCTCCACACCTTGCCGTCACCGATCTTTCCGGTGGCCGCCGCGCTCACGATCACCCGGATCAGTTCCTCGGCGTCGGAGTCGTCGACCAGGACCTCGATGCGGATCTTGGGGACGAGGTCCACCTGGTACTCGGCACCGCGGTAGACCTCGGTGTGGCCGCGCTGGCGGCCGTAGCCGCTGGCCTCGGTGACCGTGAGTCCCTGCACTCCGAAGGCCTGGAGGGCTTCCTTGATCTCGTCCAGCTTGTGCGGCTTGACGATCGCGGTGATCAGCTTCATGCGTCAACCTTCTTGCTCGCGGCGGAGGGGGTGGGTGCGGTGGTGCTCCGCGAGGCGGCTCCGCCGCCGGCTCCGCTGAAGTCGTAGGCCGTCTCGGCGTGCTCGACCTGGTCGATACCGGCGACCTCGTCGTCCTCGGACACCCGCATCCCGATGGTCTTGTCGAGGAGGAAGGCGAGGAGCGCCGATGCCACCAGAGAGTAGGCGAGGACGGCGAAGACTCCGATGGCCTGCTTGCCGAGCTGTTCCAGACCGCCGCCGTAGAAGAGGCCGGCCACGTCGGACTGGACACCGCCGGTGGCGAAGAGGCCGACGAGCAGGGAGCCGACCACACCGCCGACGAGGTGGACGCCGATCACGTCGAGGGAGTCGTCGTAGCCGAACTTGTACTTGAGGCCGACGGCCATGGCGCAGAGCAGACCGGCGATGACACCGATGGCGATCGCGCCGAGCGGGCTGACCGCACCGCCCGAGGGGGTGATGGCGACGAGCCCGGCGACCGCGCCGGAGGCGGCGCCCAGGGTGGTGAAGGAGCCGTGGCGCAGCTTCTCGTAGCCGAGCCAGGCGAGCATGGCGGCGGCGGCGGCGACCTGGGTGTTGACGAACATGACCGCGCCGACGCCGTCGTCGTTGCCGAGCCAGGAGCCCGCGTTGAAGCCGAACCAGCCGAACCACAGGAGGCCGGCGCCGAGCATCACGAGGGGGAGGCTGTGCGGGCGCATCGGGTCCTTCTTGAAGCCGACGCGCTTGCCGATGACCAGGATCACGCCGAGGGCGGCGGCGCCGGCGTTGATGTGGACGGCGGTGCCGCCCGCGAAGTCGATGACGCCGAGCTCGAAGAGCCAGCCGCCGGCGCCCCAGACCCAGTGGGCGACGGGGAAGTAGACGACGGTGACCCACAGGCCGGTGAACAGGACCCAGGCGCCGAACTTCACGCGGTCGGCCAGCGCACCGCTGATCAGGGCGGGGGTGATGACGGCGAACATCAGCTGGAAGACGGCGAAGACGTAGACCGGGATGGTGTAGCCGTCCCACAGCTCGGTGATCCCGATGCCGCTGAGGCCGACGTAGTCGGAGTTCCAGCCGATGAGGGAACCGGAGTCGGTGCCGAAGGCGAGGCTGAAGCCGTAGAGGACCCACAGGATCGTGACGATCCCGAGGCTGATGAAGCTCATCATCAGCATGTTGAGGCTGCTCTTGACGCGGACCATGCCTCCGTAGAAGAAGGCGAGTCCCGGGGTCATCAGCATGACCAGGGCGGAGCAGATGAGCATGAACCCGGTGTTCGCGGCAGACAGCGTCGGGGCGTCTGCCGCGAGGGTCGTGATGGCTGATGCCATCGGCGTCTCCTCGTCGTCGGTACGTTCGCGTGCGGGCGATCGTGAAAACCTGAGCGGCGTAAAAGGGGGTGTCCGGCCGGGCTGGGGAGGCTGGCCGGTTAATGACCCCGAGATTCGCGCAGGCCGGTTTCCGGCGGCGCCGCTCGGTGTTTCGCCCCGATGACGAAGGCATCCGTGGTGTTACGACGTGGTGAACGCGGCAGCCATCGATTGAGGAACCACGACGGCGAGCAACCACTCCGCGAGAGCGGCGGCGGTTTAGCCGCAAAGAACAGAAACCGGCCGCGGCAGTGACCCGGATGTCCTGGCTGGGGGAGCCTGATCGGGCTTCACGGGGTGACTGCCGCGGCCGGGGCCTTGGGGGCGGCCGCGTGGGCCGTCAGACGGCCTCCGCGGCTTCGGGGAGCCGGGAGGCGAGGTGGTCGGTGAGCCGGACGATCTCGGCGACGTCGCCGTACTCGCGGGCGGCGGTGTCTACGGTCTTGCGCAGGCGGGTGTTCACCCGTTCGGACCGCACCTTTCCCGCCACGTCGAGGGCCCGGTCGACAAGGGTCGCGGCCTGCTCGGGCTCGCGCTGGAGCAGGTGCACGGTGGCCATGCCGATGAGGTTGAGGGCGTAGGAGCGCTGGTGCTCCTCGTCCTTCTCGAAGAGCTCGACGGCCCGTTCCATGACGGGCTCGGCGAGGGAGGCGTACATGGGGCTGCGCCCGGCCACGTAGGCCAGGTCCCGGTACGAGTGGGAGTTCTCGCCGTTCAGCTCGGCCTCGGAGAAGAAGCGGATCCAGTCGGGTTCGGGTTCGCCCGCGAAGCCGACGTCGGAGAAGGTGTCCTCGGCCATCCGCACGGCCCGCTTGCAGCGGCTGGGCTGGCCCATGTTGGCGTACGCGCGGGCCTCCATCGCATACAGCATGGCCTGGGTGCGCGGGCCGGCGCAGTCGCGGCTGCCGTACTGCGCGAGGTGGATGAGTTCCAGGGCGTCCTCGGGGCGGCCCAGGTGGATCATCTGGCGGCTCATGCTGGAGAGGATGTACGAGCCGAGCGGCTTGTCCCCGCCTTCCTTGGCGGCGTGCAGCGCGAGCACGAAGTACTTCTGCGCGGTGGGGTGCAGGCCGATGTCGTAGCTCATCCAGCCGGCCAGTTCGGCCAGTTCGGCGGCGACCTTGAAGAGCCGCTTCATGACCGGCGCCGGATGGTTCTCCTGGAGCAGGTCGGTGACCTCGTGGAGCTGGCCCACGACGGCTTTGCGGCGCAGTCCGCCGCCGCACTGGGCGTCCCACTGGCGGAACATGACGGTGGTGGCGTCGAGGAGGTCGAGTTCCGGTCCGGAGAGCCGGGGCGGGCGGTGGCCGCCGAGGGCCCCCGTCGGCCCCGCCCCGCGCGGTCCCGGGTCGGCGGCCGGTACCGGGACGAGCCAGCGCTGCATGGGCTCGATGAGGGCGGGGCCGGCGGAGAGGGCGAGCGAGGTCCCGAGGAAGCCGCGGCGCGCCAGCATCAGGTCGCTGCGGGAGAACTCGCCGAGCAGTTCGACGGTCTGCGGGCCGGCCCACGGCAGATCGACCCCGGAGACGGAGGGGGTCTGGTGGGCGGTGCGCAGGCCGAGCTGCTCGATGGCGACGACGGAGCCGAAGCGCTCGGAGAACAGCTCGGACAGGATGCGCGGCACGGGTTCGCGGGGCTGTTCACCGTCGAGCCAGCGGCGCACCCGGGAGGTGTCCGTGCTGATGTGGTGGGCGCCCATCTGGCGCGCCCGGCGGTTGACCTGCCGGGCGAGTTCACCCTTGGACCAGCCGCTGCGGACGAACCACGAGGTCAGCTGGTCATTGCGCGCAGCAGCATCCTCGATCGTTCCGCTTGCGCCGTTGCCGCTCACTGGAACGCCCCCATCCGCTCAGCATCTTCCTTACGAAACCCTGGCCGGGGCGCCGGGCGCCACCACGGACCTTCACAGGTCCTTCACGCATTGCCTCCGGCATACCCACGGGATGGGCCGCCTTCGGTTTCGTGTACCGAAAGTAATCCTACGATCACCCCTGCCGCGAGGTCGATTCCAGAAACGCCACCATTCGCCACCCCTTCGAATGAACAAGCCACCCGCCAGGCGCGATTCACTTGACACCGAGGTGAAAGCGGATCGGTTGGACTGGAGTGCGCTCGGGGCGCGCGCGGCGAGGAGTGCGCCGGGCGGCATCGGAGAACACCCCGCGGTGGGACTGCCGGCAGAGGTCCCGCCGAGGTCGTCGCACCGGCTTCGTAACCACCGGCACGTCCGACCCGTTGGAGGGGGCATGGGCATGGGCTTCACGATCGGCGGCAGCCGCGGCACCAAGGAGTTCCGCTCCGGCACCCGGCGCCGCGGCGGCCGGACCTCGGAGTGCACGGCGGTGGCGGAGTACACCGGACTGTGGGGCTGGGACGTGGTCCCCGGCGCCCGCGCCGCGGCGCCCGCCCGGGACTGCTCCTGCGGGGACGCGAAATGCCGCGCACCCGGGTCGCATCCCCTGGCCTTCGCCCCCACGGTCCCGGCCGGGGCCACCCTCGACGAGGTCACCGAGGCCTGGGGCGGGTACCCGGGCGCCGCCGTACTGCTCCCCGTGGGCCGCGCCTTCGACGTCATCGAGGTCTCCGAGGAGGCCGGGCGCCGAGCGCTGGTGCGGCTGGAGCGGATGGGCCTGCCGCTCGGCCCGGTCATCGTCACCGCCGACGGCCGGGCGCAGTTCTTCGTAGCCCCGGGGGCTGCGGCCGAACTGCCGCAGCTGCTGTACCGGATGGGCTGGGACGACGCCGACCTCGACCTGCGGGCCCTGGGCCACGGCGCCTTCGTGACGGCCCCGCCCTCCGACCGCGCCGGGCTCGGCCAGGTCGGCTGGCTGCGGCCGCCCGCGCTCGACTCCGCCGGCGGCCCGCCGCAGGCCAGGCTGCTGCTGGGGACCCTCGCCTACATCTGCCACCGCTTCCGCCGCTAGGGGGTGTCTTGTCGGTCAGGCCGGGCTCGCGGGGTCTCCCTGATCCGGCCTGACCGACACGACACCCCTAGCCCGTTCCGGACGCGCACATGACGGTGCCCCCGCGTTCCGGCGGAACGCGGGGGCACCTGTGTCCGTGCGGGACCGTGGTCAGTCGCCGATCAGGGCGTCCACGAACGCCTCCGGCTCGAAGGGCGCCAGGTCGTCCGGACCCTCACCGAGGCCGATGAGCTTGACCGGTACGCCCAGTTCGCGCTGGACGGCGACGACGATGCCGCCCTTGGCGGTGCCGTCGAGCTTGGTCAGCACGATGCCGGTGATGTCCACGACCTCGGCGAAGACACGGGCCTGAATCAGGCCGTTCTGCCCGGTGGTGGCGTCCAGGACCAGCAGGATCTCGTCCAGCGGACCATGCTTCTCCACGACGCGCTTGACCTTGCCGAGCTCGTCCATCAGACCGGTCTTGGTGTGCAGCCGGCCCGCGGTGTCGATGAGCACCACGTCGGCGCCCTCGGCGATGCCCTCCTTGACCGCGTCGTAGGCGATCGAGGCCGGGTCGCCGCCCTCGGGGCCGCGTACGGTACGGGCGCCGACGCGCTCGCCCCAGGTCTGGAGCTGGTCGGCGGCGGCGGCGCGGAAGGTGTCGGCCGCGCCGAGCACCACGCTGCGGCCGTCGGCGACGAGCACCCGGGCCAGCTTGCCGGTGGTGGTGGTCTTGCCGGTGCCGTTGACACCGACGACCATGATCACGCCGGGGGTGTCCTCGCCGCTCTCCGTCTTCACGGCGCGGTCGAAGTCGGTGCCGACCAGGGTCAGCAGCTCCTCCTTGAGCAGGGCGCGCAGGTCCGCCGGGGTCCGGGTGCCGAGCACCTTGACCCGCTCGCGGAGCCGGTCCACGAGCTCCTGGGTCGGCACGACACCGACGTCGGCGACGAGGAGGGTCTCCTCGATCTCCTCCCAGGTGTCCTCGTCGAGGTGCTCCCTGGAGAGCAGCGTGAGCAGCCCCTTGCCGAGGGAGTTCTGCGACCGGGCCAGGCGGGCGCGCAGCCGGACCAGGCGCCCGGCGGTGGGCTCGGGAACCTCGATCTCGGGCGCGGCCGGGGCCGCGGGCACGGGTTCGGCTGCCGGCGCCTCGACGGGAGCCTCGGCCTCCGGGAGCCCGACCTCCTCGATCGTGCGGCGCGGCTCTTCCGCCGTCTCTACGGCGTCCTCCCCCACCTGCGGCTCGGCAGGCGGGGCAGTGATGGTCGGCGTGCTCGGCGGTGCCGGCGGCGGCAGCTGCTTCTTCTTGCGGCTGCTGACCACGAGCCCGCTGATCACACCGACCGCGACCAGGGCGATGACTACAGCAAGGATGAGGATGTCCATAACCCCACCAGTATCGGACACGGCCACCCCGGAGCCGGGAACCTGCGCGTGCGGACCAGGACGTAAGCCGCCGTTTGTGGTTTTAGCAGCAAATCCATGATGATGGACGACTTCTGCCCATACCCTCCCCAACGGAGCAATCGCATGCCTGCCGAGCCCGCCGACGGCGCAGCCGAAACCGCGATCGAGACCCGCGGTCTGGAACCGGTCCCGGACAGCGAGCGCGGCGGCCGGGTCCGCGAGCTCGTACCCACCTGGGTCGCCGCCAACATCAGCGTGCTGCTGCTGACCATGGGTGCGGGGCTGGTGATCTTCAACAAGCTCAACATCTGGCAGGTGCTCGTCGTCGCGGTCGCCGCGCCGGTCCTCTCGTACGGGATCGTCGGCCTGATATCCATCGCGGGCAAGCGCGGCGGCGCCCCGGGCATGGCCCTCTCGCGGGCGGTGTTCGGCCAGCGCGGCAACCTCTTCCCGGGCGCCCTGATCTGGGTGGCCCGCTGGGGCTGGGAGACCATCAACGCGGTCAGCGGCGCCTACGCCGTACTGACCGTGCTCGACCTGCTGTTCGGGGTCCGCAGCAGCACCCCGCTCATCGTCGTCACCCTGCTGTTCTTCGTGGGCTGCACCTTCGTGGTCTCGGGTCTCGGCATCAACGCGCTGCGCGTCTGCTCCACGTGGTCGACGTACCTCTTCGGCGCCTTCAGCGTGCTCGTCCTCGGGTACCTGGTCTTCACCACCGACTGGTCCGCGGTCTTCGGCAAGCCCGCCGGCTCCAGCGCGATGATGATCGCGGGCATCGGCACGATCGCGGCCGGCGGGATCAGCTGGGTGCCCTCGGGCCCCGACTTCACCCGCTACCTGCCGCGCACCGCCTCCTCCAAGGCCATGGTCGGCGCGACGATCGGCGGCGCCGGCGTGGTCGTGCTCCCGATGGTCCTGATGGGCGCGGTCATGGCCGTCGGCACCCCGGACCTGGCCACGGCCCAGGACCCGGTCTCCTTCATCGGTGAGCTGCTGCCGACCTGGATCGCGGTCCCGTACCTGCTCATCGCGCTCGTCGGCATGCTGCTGATCAACTCGATGTCCATGTACTCCGCCGGGTTCACGGCGCAGACCCTGGGCATCAAGGTCCCGCGCGCCGCGGCGGTCAGCGTCAACGCGGTCATCAGCCTGGTCTTCGGTTTCCTGCTGATGGTGGTCGCCACCAGCTTCTTCGGCTCGTTCATCTCCTTCCTGACGCTGCTGGCCGTGGCGTTCTCCGCCTGGATCGGCGTCTTCGGCGTGGACATGCTGCGCCGGACGGCGTACGACGGCCCCGCGCTGCTGGACACCACGCGGACCAGCGCCTACTGGTACAAGGGCGGCTTCGCTTGGCAGGCGATGACCGCGTGGGCCCTCGCCCTCGTCGTGGGCCTGCTGTTCACCAAGGTGGACTGGTTCGCCGGACCGCTCGCCTCCACCTGGATCGGGGAGAACGGCCTGGGCTGGGCCGCGGGCATCGTCACCTCGGCCGTGCTGTACGCCGTACTGCCGCGCACGGCGCCGGTGGAGCCGGTCGACGTGGCCGGGGAGCGCGAGCTCGCCGGATCCCTGTCCAACTGACGCTGCGTCAGCTAACGTCCCCCTTCGCCCGCCCACCCACATCCGGCGAAGGGGGACTTCTTCATGCCCATCACCGTGGCCCGGTTCAATCTCGTCGACCCCGACGGCACCCCCGAGTCCCTCTCCGCCCGCTACAAGGCGGCGCTGGAGATGGCCCGGTACGCGGACGACCGCGGGATCGACACCATCCAGACCGAGGAGCACCACGGCACCGGCAACAACTGGCTGCCCTCCCCCTTCGCCTTCGCGGGCGCGGTCTTCGGCGCGACCCGCCGGATCGCCGTCACCGTCTCGGCGATCATCGGCCCGCTGTACGACCCCCTGAGGGTCGCCGAGGACATCGCCGTCCTCGACCTGCTGAGCGGTGGCCGCCTGGTGACGGTCGCGGGCATCGGCTACCGGCCCGAGGAGTACGAGCAGCACGGCGTGGAGTGGGGCAGGCGCGGCAGGCTCCAGGACGAGCTGCTGGAGACCCTGCTGAAGGCGTGGACCGGCGAGCCCTTCGAGTTCCGGGGCCGCACGGTACGGGTCACCCCGGCGCCGTTCACCCGGCCCCACCCCCTGCTGCTGGTCGGCGGCAGCTCCGAGGCCGCGGCCCGCCGCGCCGCCCGGCTGGGGCTGCCCTTCTTCCCCAGCGCGCACCTGCCGGAGCTGGAGGCGTACTACACCGCGCGGCTGGCGGAGTACGGCACGGAGGGCTTCTGCATGATGCCGGCGGCCGAGACCCCGCTGCTGCACATCGCGGAGGACCCGGACCGGGTCTGGGCCGAGCACGGCGAGCGCTTCCTGCACGAGGCGGGCATGTACGCGTCCTGGCAGTCCAAGGACATCCGCAGCGCCGTACGGTCGGCCGCGCGCTCGGTGGCAGAGCTGCGCGCGGAGGGCGTCTACCGGATCCTCACCCCGGACGAGGCGGTCGCGTACGGCCGGGCCGCGGGCGAGGCGGGGAACCTGGTCCTGCACCCGCTGTGCGGCGGGATGCCGCTGGACGAGGGCTGGCGGAGCCTGCACCTGCTCTGCGAACAGGTACTGCCCCGGCTCAAGGACTGAGCCGGGGCAGTATCGAGGAGATGGGGCGTTGGCGGGGGTGGTTACCCCATCTCCTCCAGCGCCTTGCCCTTGGTCTCCGGCACCCACTTGAGGATGAACGGGATCGAGAGCAGGGCGAAGCCGGTGTAGATCATGTACGCGCCGGACAGGTTCCAGTCCGAGAGCGTCGGGAAGCTGACGGTGATGACCCAGTTGGCGATCCACTGGGCGGCGGCGGCCACGCCGAGGGCGGCGGCCCGGATGCGGCCCGGGAACATCTCGCCGAGCAGCACCCAGACGACCACGCCCCAGGAGAGGGCGAAGAAGAGGACGAAGCAGTTGGCGGCGACGAGGGCCACGATGCCCTGGGCGTGCGGCAGGGAGATGTCGTCGCCGACCCCGGACTTGTACGAGAAGGCCCAGGCGGCCAGGCCCAGCGAGATCGACATGCCGACGGATCCGATGAGCGCGAGCGGCTTGCGGCCGAGCCGGTCGACGAAGATCATCGCGATCACCGTGCCGACGATGTTCACGACCGAGGTCTCGAAGGAGTACAGGAACGAGGCGCTCGCGTCGATGCCGACCGACTGCCACAGCGAGGAGCTGTAGTAGAAGATCACATTGATGCCGACCAACTGCTGGAAGAGCGAGAGGCCGATACCGACCCAGACGATGGGCAGGAAGCCGAAGCGGCCGCCGAGCAGGTCCTTGAAGGTGGACTTGTGCTCGGAGCGCATCGCGTGCTCGATCTCGGCGACGCGTCCGTCCAGGTCGATCTTCGAGCCCTCGACCTCGGTCAGCACCTTCCTGGCCTCGTCGTTGCGGCCGACGGAGATCAGGAAGCGGGGGGACTCCGGGATGACGAAGGACATCAGCCCGTAGAGGGCGGCCGGGACGACCATGACGCCCAGCATCCACTGCCAGGCCTCCAGGCCCGCGATGTCGCCGCGCTGGTCCCCGTCGGCGAGGTTCAGGATGGCCCAGTTCACGAGCTGGGAGACCGCGATGCCGATGACGATGGCGGCCTGCTGGAAGGAGGCGAGCCGGCCGCGG
The DNA here is from genome assembly GCF_055574035.1 of Streptomyces sp. NPDC030021. Lineage (NCBI taxonomy): Bacteria > Bacillati > Actinomycetota > Actinomycetes > Kitasatosporales > Streptomycetaceae > Streptomyces > Streptomyces sp. NPDC030021. The sequence goes on along the minus strand of NZ_JBVIAH010000003.1, from coordinate 479,458 downwards.
TAGGCGGCCGGGGACACCTCGGCGATGTAGGCGGGGCCGATGACGGAGGCCATGCCGATGCCGAAGCCGCCGATCACGCGCCACATGGCGAGGTCCCAGAGGGCGAACGGCAGGGCCGAACCGAGGGCGCTCGCCATGAAGAGGAGGGCGGCGATCTGCATGCAGCGGATTCGACCGATCCGGTCAGCGATGCGGCCCGCGGTGGCGGCGCCGAACGCGCAGCCGATCAGTGCGGCGGCGATCACCTGGGCGAGCGCCGCGGACCCGACGTCGAACCGTTCACGGATGGCGACGACGGCGCCGTTGATGACGGAACTGTCGTACCCGAAGAGGAAGCCGCCCATGGCCGCGGCCGCGGCGATGAAGATGACGTGGCCGAGGTGCTCGGGGTGCGGCGAGGATCCGCCGCCCGGTGCCGAGGCCCGCGATGTGCTGCTGGTCAAGGTGTGCTCCGTGGGGGTTTTGTCCGTCCTCACAGTGGCGCACAGTTCAAGATCGGGCACCACTCGAAGGCGGGAGACAGCGGAGCGAGCCTATGCGTTCAGCTTCTGAAGTCAATACTTGGCGTGAAGTTCACGTGTCCGGAAGATTGCCGACATTGAATTCACTTCTTGAATCTACGGGTCTCAGCGGAGCCGCTGGCTGATGACCTTGGAGACCCCGTCCCCCTGCATCGAGACGCCGTAGAGCGCGTCCGCGACCTCCATCGTCCGCTTCTGGTGCGTGATGACGATCAGCTGCGAGCTCTCCTGGAGCTCCTCCATGATCCGGATCAGCCGCTGCAGATTGGTGTCGTCGAGCGCGGCCTCGACCTCGTCCATCACGTAGAACGGGCTGGGGCGCGCCTTGAAGATGGACACCAGCAGCGCCACGGCGGTCAGCGAGCGCTCGCCGCCGGAGAGCAGCGACAGCCGCTTGACCTTCTTGCCCGGCGGACGGGCCTCCACGTCGACGCCGGTGGTCAGCATGTTGTCGGGGTCGGTGAGGATCAGCCGGCCCTCGCCGCCGGGGAACAGGCGCGAGAACACCCCCTCGAACTCCCGGGCCGTATCCCGGTACGCCTCGGTGAAGACCTGCTCGACGCGCTGGTCGACCTCCTTCACGACTTGAAGGAGATCGGCCCTCGTCTTGCGGAGATCCTCCAGCTGCTCGCTGAGGAACTGGTGGCGCTCCTCCAGCGCGGCGAACTCCTCCAGCGCGAGCGGGTTGACCTTGCCGAGCTGCTGGTAGGCGCGTTCGGCGGCCTTGAGCCGCTTCTCCTGCTGGGCCCGGACGAACGGGCCGGGCCGGTTCCGCGGGTCCTGCGGGTCCTCCGGCAGCACCTCGCCTTCGGCAGCCGGGGACGGGGGCACCGGCTGGTCGGGGCCGTACTCGGCGACCAGCCCGGCGGCCGCCATGCCGAACTCCTCCAGCGACTTGGCCTCCAGCGCCTCGATGCGCAGCCGCTGCTCGGCCCCGAGCACCTCGCCCCGGTGGACCGAGTCGGTGAGCTTGTCCAGCTCCCCCTTCAGCTCCCGGCCGCGATTGCGCGCCTCGCCGAGCTCCCGCTCCCGCAGGCCCTTCGCCCGTTCGGCCGCCACCCGCTCCTCGTCGGCCCTGCCGAGCGACACCTCCACGTGCGCGAGGAGCTGCCGGGAACCGTCGGCCACCGCCCGGGCCACCTCCGCCTCATAGCGCAGCCGGGCCCGGCGGCGCTCGGCGCGGGTCCGGGCCTCGCGTTCCGCACGGGCCCCGCGGTCGAGTGAATCCGCCCGTCCGGCCAGCCCCTTGACCCGCTCCTCAAGGGTCCTCAGCTGCAGCCGGGCCTCCATCTCGGTCTGCCGGGCGTTGGCCCCGTCGGCGGCGAGCCGGTCCCGCCGGGAGCCGTCCGGCTCCTCGTCCACCGGCATCTCCTCGGCGGTCGCGAGGCGCTCCGCGCACTCCTCCACCTCGGCCAGCGCCTGTTCCAGGGCGTCCTGGGCCCTGGCCGCGGCGGCGGCGCTGCGTTCGGCCTCGCCGGCCGCGCCCTTCGCCTGCCCGGCGAGCCGCCCGAGCTGCTGGGCGACCCCGGCCCGGGCCGCTTCCGCGGCGCGCCGCCGCTCGGCGAGCTCCTCGACCAGGGCGGCCGCGTCCTGCCGGCGCGCCTGGGCGGCCGCCCGGGCGTCGGCGAGCTCCTCGCACCGGACGCCCAGCCGGGCCAGCTCGCCCGCGGCCTCGTCCACGGCCGCCTGCACCTCGATCAGACTGGGGGCTCCGGCGGAGCCCCCGTGCGCGAGGTGCGCCCCGAGCACATCACCGTCGAGGGTCACGGCCACCGCGTCGGGCCGCTCCGCGACCAGCGCCTCGGCCTCGTCGAGGGTCCCGACCACGACGTGGTCCCGCAGCACCCACTCCACGGCCCGCCGCACCTCCGCGTCCCCGCCGACCAGCCCGGCGGCCGGTACGGGAGCGCCCGCCGGTGCGCCGCCCGCGAGCGGCTCCGGGGCCGGCGCCGAGGCGGACGTACCGACGCTCGTCGGCAGGTGTGGTGCGTGCGCGGGCAGATCTCCGTCCCGGGAGGGGGCCGGACGGGGGACCGCTCCCGGGGATCCGGCGCCCCCGGCAGCCGCTCCCCCGGCCCCGTCCCCCTCCGCGGGTCCGGCCGAGGCCTGGCCCGGGAGGGCGGGTGCCGCCGGGGCGATCAGCAGGGTGGCGCGGCCCGCGTCCGCCTCACGGAGGTGACGGATCGCCTCGGCCGCCGCCCCGGGGGAGGCCACCGCCAGCGCGTCCGCGGCCGAACCCAGTGCGGCGGCCACGGCGACCTCGTACCCGGGGGCAACCGACAGCCGCTGCGCCGCCGGTCCCAGCAGCCCGGCCAGCCGCTCCCGCGCCGCGAGCAGTGCGCCCGTACCGTCCTTGCGGCGCAGCCCCAGCGCCAGCGCGTCCCGGCGCGCCGAGACGGCCGCCCGTGAGCGCTCCGCCCCGGACAGGTCCTCCCGGGCGGCGGACAGTTCCGCCTCCGCCCGCACCAGCCCTTCCCGCGCGCTCTCGTGGTCGGTGTCGGCCGACGGGTCGTCGAGGCCGCCGACCTCCTCCGCCAGTGCCTCGTACTCCTCCTGCGCGGCGGCGGCCCGGGACTGCGCCTGGTCCCGCGCCGCGACGAGCCGGTCGATCTCGGCCTGCGCCGCCCCCGCACGGGAGCGGGCCGCGCCGAGCCGCCCGGTCAGCCGGGCCAGTCCCTCGCGCCGGTCGGCGATGGCCCGCGCGGCGTCCCGCAGCCGGCGTTCCTCCTCGGCCAGCGCCCGCTCCAGCTCCGCCCGGTGCTCGGCCGTGTCCTCCAGCGCCCGCGAGGCCGCCTCCAGAGCCGCCGTCAGTTCCGCCTCCTGCTCACGGATCCGCGCCGCCTCCCGCTCCATCTCCTCGGGATCGCGGCCGCGCCGCTCCTCCTCGGCCGGAGCCGAGGCGCTCTTGACCCGCGCGTCCGCCAAGGAGGCGGTCCCCCGGACGCGTTCGGCGAGCTGCGACAGGTCGTACCAGGTCTGCTGCGCCCGCTGCAGCCGCGGTGCGAGCTCCCGTACCGTCTCCTCCAGCTCCGCCTCGCGCCGCACGGCGCCCGCGAGCTGGGCCTCGGCGGCCTCCTTGCGCTCCTTGAGCGCCGCCTCGTCCGCGATCTCCGCGTCGAGGGCGCGCCGCAGCACGACCAGGTCGTCGGCGAGCAGCCGCAGCCGCGCGTCGCGCAGGTCCGCCTGGATCACGGCCGCCCGCCGGGCGACCGCCGCCTGCCGCCCCAGGGGCTTGAGCTGGCGCCGCAGCTCGTCGCCCAGATCCTGGACGCGCGCGAGATTGGCCTGCATCGCGTCCAGCTTCCGCAGCGCCTTCTCCTTGCGCTTGCGGTGCTTGAGTACGCCGGCCGCCTCCTCGATGAAGGCGCGGCGGCCCATGGGATCGGCGTGCAGTACGGAGTCCAGCTGGCCCTGTCCGACGATGACGTGCATCTCGCGGCCGATGCCGGAGTCGGAGAGCAGTTCCTGGATGTCGAGCAGGCGGCAGGTGTCACCGTTGATCTGGTACTCGCTGCTGCCGCCGCGGAACATGATCCGGGTGATGGTGACTTCGGCGTAGTCGATGGGGAGCGCGCCGTCGGAGTTGTCGATCGTCAGGGACACCTCGGCCCGTCCGAGCGGCGGGCGCCCGGTGGTCCCGGCGAAGATGACGTCTTCCATCTTCCCGCCGCGCAGGGACTTGGCCCCCTGTTCGCCCATGACCCAGGACAGCGCGTCCACCACGTTGGACTTGCCGGAGCCGTTCGGGCCCACGACACAGGTGATTCCGGGCTCGAAGCGCAAGGTGGTGGCGGACGCGAAGGATTTGAAGCCACGCAGGGTCAGGGACTTGAGGTGCACGCCGCCGGACTCTACCTTTCGCGTTCGGTTTCACCCATGAAGGTGCTGGGCACAACTGACGCCAATGGGATCAGGCCCCCCACCTGGCCCTGTGGTACGTGGCACGGCGGTCGGGGAAAGCGGGCGGGGAAGAGGACGAGGAAAGAAAGAAGGGACGCCGGAGCGTCCCTTGCAGATCATGCGGGGCTGGAGTCGAGCGACGAGTGAAGCACGGGTCAGGTGAGCGCAGGCTCCGCCTGGGGTACGTCGATGTCGATGCTGCCGAGCAGCGAGTCTCCGTCGTGCTGAGCGGCGGCCGCGTTCAGCGCGTCATTTTCGGACTGAATCCGTACGAGCTCGGACTCGAGGTCCTGGACGCGCTGCTGAAGCCGTCGCATCTCGGCGAGGAGTCGCGGGTCAGAACCGCCGACGTAACCGAGAAGCGCCTTTGCCATGATGGATGGTCCTCCACACTGAGTGACCGACCGAAGCGGTGTGGGTCGTGAGGGAATCGCACCCGCGGATGTCCGACAGCGACTGACAGTCACTGCGCTTGCTACTGCCAACACTGCCAAACAGCTCAGGTGCGCGGGGCTTCCAGCGTCTCACCAAAAAGTTTGACGGTCAACACGATCACGCCCCGTATCGGCGCGCGCCCCGGTCCCCGCAAGGGGTGTGGAGATCATCCTCATCTTCGAGCGTTCCACGGATCGCCCTCGTCGGCAACGCGTCGACGACGAATGCGCAGTTCCGACCGTGTGCGGACGATCAGAGATGTGATGAGTGCATGATCAGTCGATCGGTCACCGCATCCCGAATCCGTCGTAGCCACCGCGTGGTGTGCCCCAGATCTCTGTCACCCCGTCCACTTGGCCGGGCGTGTCGGAGGAGCGCAACCAGTCGAGCAGCCGGTGGCAATTCTCACGTTGACCTTCGGCGACCACCTGCACTCGCCCGTCGTCGAGGTTGAGCGCGAAGCCGACGACCCCGCCGATCTCCAGGGCGTTCTCCCTGGTGAACCAGCGGAAGCCCACTCCCTGCACACGGCCGCGCACCCAGGCGGTCAGACGGACATCTTCATTCATGCGTGAACGCTAACCGGGCGGGCACTTTCGGGACACATCGCCCCCCTGGCCCCATGGCGTACAGTCGCGCACCAATGAACTCACCCATTTGGGTGGGTAAGGGATGATCTTGACCCGGCAAGGAAGGCACGCTCCGATGGGCCGTCACCGACTCCCCGCCCCGCCGCACAGCGGCGGCAAGCGCGGCACCGCCCTGCGCACCGGCCTGCTGGGCGTCTCGGTGGCCGTCGCACTCGGCACCGCGGCCGTCACCACCGGCATGATGCCGGTCGGCGGCTCCTTCCCCTATGTGGGTGTCAGCGGTACGCACGCCCCCACCACGGAGGCCCAGGCGAAGGCCAAGGCCTCGACCGGCCCCGATGCGGCACTGCAGCAGCAGAACGGCCTCGTGAACCTGTCCGGCCGCGCCTCCGCCGGCACCGGGTCGGGCAGCGCGTCTCCGAAGCCGTCGGCCCCGGCCTCCCCGTCGGCATCCGCCTCCCCGACCCCCTCGCCGAGCGCCTCGCCGAGCGCCTCGCCCTCGCCGAGCGCCTCCCCGTCGGCCACGCCGGCCCCGTCCACCAAGGCCCCGTCCCCCAAGGCCCCGCGTACGAGCCCGGCCGCGCCGGTCGCACCGACCGCCCCGGCACCCGCCACGAGCCGGGCCCCGGCCCCGGCACCCTCGAAGTCGGCCACCCCCGAGCCCCGCCCGCCCCTGGACGGCCACTCCGCGGAGGAGTCCGCCGTCGTCGAGCTGGTGAACCAGGAGCGCGCGCTGGCCGGGTGCGGCCCGGTCCGGGCCAATCCGCCGCTCGCGGCGCTGGCCGGGGCCTTCAGCCTGGACATGGCCACCCGCGGCTTCTTCAGTCACGAGGACCCCGAGGGCAACAGCCCCTGGGACCGCGCCACCAAGGCCGGCATCTCAGGCCTCGGCGGCGAGAACATAGCCCGCGGCCAGGGTGACGCCGAGGCCGTGATGAAGGCCTGGATGAACAGCCCGGACCACAAGGCGAACATCCTCAACTGCGAGTTCCGCACCCTGGGCGTCGGCGTCCAGGTCGCCGCCGGCGGCCCCTGGTGGACCCAGGACTTCGGCTTCTGAGACGAGCCCCGGGGCTCAGACCGCGGCGGCGGCCAGGGCCGCGCGGCCCGCGATGACGATGCGGGTCTGCTCGGTGACGCGGCGGCCCAGGTGCTCGGCGGTCGCGATGTCGGCCTTGTGGACCGCGTCCGCACCCTCGTCGGAGTTGGTCTGGGCGGCGGCTCCGGAGAAGAAGCCGAGACGGTTCAGGTCGTTCTCGGAAGCCGTGCTGGAGTTCCAGCCCGGCTTCAGGCCCAGGTTGATCCAGCTCATGCCGTGCTGCGCGGCCAGGATCTGGAAGAACTGCAGGGTGTGCAGCTTGTCGCCGCTCTTGGACGCGGAGTTCGTGAAGCCGGCCGCCACCTTGTCCTGCCAGGCGTCGCCGAACCAGCGCTTCGAGGAGGCCTCGGCGAAGACGTGGAAGGCGCCGGAGGCGGTGCCCATGTACGTCGGGGAGCCGAAGACGATCGCGTCGGAGGCGTCGAGGAGCTCCCACTGGGCGTCGTCGATCTCGTCGACCTTGATCAGGTGAACGGTCGCCCCGGCGTCCACGGCGCCGCTGCGGACCGCCTCGGCGACGACGGCGGTGTGGCCGTAGCCGGAGTGGTAGGCGATCGAGACGACGGGGGTGTGCGTGATTGCGGACAAGGCTGATCTCTCCCTCGGGAAAACTCTCGTCGCGGCACAGGACGTGGTGCGACGAGAGAAAGAGAATCACTAACTTTTAGAAAGCGCAACCCCCGGGTTAGCGCTGCGGGCGAGTACGCTGGCGGTATGGAGACCCCTGCCTGTACCGAAGCGGCCGAGACGGCACAACCGTTCGATGTCTTCGCGCGCGCCTGCCCGTCCCGGGAAACCCTCGAACACGTCACCGGCCGCTGGGGCAGCCTCACCGTCGGCGCCCTGCGCGAAGGCCCGTGCCGTTTCAACGAGCTCCGCCGCCGGGTGGAGGGCGTCAGCGAGAAGATGCTCTCCCAGACCCTGCACGCACTGGAGCGCGACGGCATAGTCAATCGCGAGGCGCAGCCCACGAACCCGCCGCGCGTCGACTACGAGCTGACCCCGCTCGGCGTCGAGGTCGCGGACCGGCTGCTCGCACTCATCCAGTGCCTGGAGGGGAACATGCCGGCGGTGCTGGGCGCCCGGCAGTCCTACGACGCCACGCGCGGCGGCCTCTGACAGCGCGGGCAGAAGTAGCTCGACCGGTTCATCCACGGCCGGCGGCGTATCGGCGTACCGCAGCGCCGGCAGGGTTCGTCCTCGCGCCCGTAGGCGTCGAGCGAACGGTCGAAGTAGCCCGACTCCCCGTTCACGTTGACGTACAGGCTGTCGAAGCTGGTGCCGCCGACCGCGAGGGCGGCGTTCATGACGTCCCGGGCATGGCCGAGAAGTTCCGCGCTCCGGGGGCGCGTGAGGTTGGCGGTGGGGCGCTCGTAGTGCAGCTTGGCGCGCCACAGCGCCTCGTCCGCGTAGATGTTGCCGACCCCGCTGATCAGGGACTGGTCCAGCAGCGCCCGCTTGACGGTGGTCCGCTTGGCGCGCAGCGCGAGATGGTAGGCACCCTCGTCGAACAGCGGGTCCAGGGGGTCACGCGCGATGTGCGCGATCACGTCGGGCAGCCCGTCGGTGCTGCCGGCGGCGACCTCGTGCAGCGAGAGGCCGCCGAAGGTCCGCTGGTCCACGAAGCGCAGCTCCGTCCCGGCGTCGTCGTCGAAGCGCACCCGGATCCGCAGGTGCTTCTCGTCGGGGGCGTCCTGCGGCTGCACCAGCAGCTGCCCGCTCATCCCGAGGTGTCCGAGCACGGACAGGTCCCGGCCCTCCAGCGGCAGCCACAGGTACTTCCCGCGCCGCTGCGGCACCCCGACGGTCTCCCCGCGCAGCCGCGCCGCGAAGTCGGCCCCGCCACCCGGATGGCGCCGGACGGCCCGCGGATGCAGGACCTCGACGGCCTCGACGGTCCGCCCCGCCACCCAGCGCTCCAGCCCCCGCCGCACGACTTCGACTTCGGGCAACTCGGGCACGGGGCACCTCCGGTGGGAGTGGATCTGACGCTCCCGGCGAGCGTACCGGCCGCCCGGAAACGGAACCGCCCGCCCCTGCGAGGCAGGGGCGGGCGGGTACATCCCGAAGGAAGGGTCAGGCGTCCGGCGCCGAGTCGGCGGGCGTCGGCACCCCGCCGTTCTCGGTCCCGGCCGAAGCCGGAACCTCCGCCGGACCGGCGGTTGCGGCAGCTGCCGCGGCCGCTGTCCGCTCGTCCGCGGCGGCACGGATCCCGCGCCATGCGGACTCCGCGGCCTGCTGTTCCGCTTCCTTCTTGCTGCGGCCGGTACCGGTGCCGTACGAGACACCACCGACGCGAGCGGCAGCAGTGAAGGTCTTCTCGTGGTCCGGACCGGTCTCGGAGACCAGGTACTCGGGCACGCCAAGGCCTTCGGCCGCCGTGAGTTCCTGGAGACTGGTCTTCCAGTCCAGGCCGGCCCCGAGGTTCGAGGACTTCTCGATGAGCGGGTCGAAGAGCCGGTGAACCAGCTCCGAGGCCGCGTCGAGGCCCTGATCGAGGTAAACCGCGCCGATCACCGCTTCAAGGGTGTCGGCGAGGATGGAGGCCTTGTCCCGGCCCCCCGTGCCCTCTTCGCCCCGGCCGAGCCGGATGAAGGAGCCGAGTTCGAGGCCGCGTCCGACCTCCGCCAGTGCGCGCGAGTTGACCACCGCGGCCCGAAGCTTGGCCAGCTGGCCTTCGGGGAGATCCGGGTGGGTCGTGTACAGCGTGTCCGTGACCACCAGGCCCAGCACGGAGTCCCCGAGGAACTCCAGGCGTTCGTTGGTGGGCAGACCGCCGTTCTCGTACGCGTACGAGCGGTGGGTCAGCGCACGCACCAGAAGGGCGGACTCGAGTTGATACCCGAGCCGCCCTTCCAGAAGCGTGTGGGACGAGGCCGCGTTGTTACTGTCTGCCTGCTTCTCAGCGTTGGACAGCTCAGACATTGCGCCTCTCACCAGCCGCTCAGACCTCGAGGACCTGGCGCTTGTTGTAGGTGCCGCAGCTCGGGCACGCAATGTGCTGGAGCTTCGGCTCCTGGCAACGCTCGCACGAAACCAGGGTGGGGACCGCAGCCTTCCACTGCGACCGGCGGTGGCGCGTGTTGCTGCGCGACATCTTCCGCTTCGGAACAGCCACGGCTACTTCTCCTGCTTCTCGGCGGCGCCCTGAACTCCGTCAGAGGCAGTGCCGCTCATGTTGTCCTTCTCGCCGTCCTGATCGGTCACGACGAGTCCCTGCAATGCCGCCCAACGGATGTCGACGGCGTCATGGTGGTGGTCCGGGTCGTCGTTCAGGCTGAGCCCGCAATCGGGGCACAGTCCGAGACAGTCCTCCCGGCACACCGGCTGCATGGGCAGTGCGAGCACCACCACATCCCGCAGCACGGGTTCGAGGTCGAACAAACCGTCCTCGAGGAAGAGCGTGTCCTCGTCGTCCTCGGCGTCGTCGGCCGGTTCCGCCTTGGAGCGGCTCCGGTCGTCGGCGTCAGGGTACGAGAACATCTCCTGGAAGTCCGCCTTGAGCTCGCGCTCGACGGACTCCAGACACCTTACGCACTCCCCTACGGCCGACGCACGGGCGGTGCCTGTGACAAGCACCCCTTCCATGACCGACTCCAGGCGGAGGCTGAGCTTCACCGGGGCGCCTTCCGGCACTCCGATGACGCCGGCGAGACCGAAGTCCGCCGGTGCCGCGATCTCACGGGACAGCCGCTGCATGGCACCAGGACGCCGGCCCAGCTCGTGCGTGTCGAACACGAGGGGGTTGTGGTGGTCGAGGCGGGTATTCAGGGCCGTTCCTGCTTTCACAGATCGCTGAAGATCAAAGATTCCGCCGCACTAGGGCAGCATGGATCGCGGTGCATACGCGCGACCGAACAGCCAGGATACCCGCAGCGGCGCCCAGCGCCCAATCCGGTCTAGCGCCCCTGTTCGTACTGACGCAGCTGGTCCAGGTTGATCATGCTCGTGTCGAAGAGGCTGGTCTCGTCGAGCGAGGGCTGCTGGGCCTGCGGCTGGTACGCGGCATAGGGGTCGGGCTGCTGCGCGTCGTAGTGCGCCGCGTAGGCCGCTCCGGTGGAGCCGCCCGCGGTGGAGTACGGGTCCGGCTGCTGCTGGTAGCCGCCGTACGGGGCCTGGTAGGAGTACGCGTCCTGCTGCTGGGCGGCGGGCTGGGCGGGCTGCTGGTAGCCGTACGTGTCGTACACGGGCTCCGCCTGCGCCGGGATCGGTGCCTGCGCGTGCAGCGGCTCCGGCTCCGCCAGTCCCGCCAGGAAGTCCGAGTCGCTCGCCGAGCGGGACTGCTGTCCGCCCACCGCGTCCTGGGCGGCCATGTGCACACCCAGGTCGTCCGTGGGGACTCGGCCCAGGAGCTTCTGGCGGCCGCGGCCCACGGCCTCCAGGGTCTTGGAGAGCACCGCCTCGAAGGTCGCCAGCTTGGTGTCCACGTAGGCGTCCGCCTGCTGCCGCTGCGTCTCGGGGTCGTGGCTGCGCTCGGGTGCGTCCATGTCCGGGTAGCCGAGCTCGTCCAGGCCCGGGCCGCGGCCCAGGAGCTTGTCCCGGCCGCGGTCCACCGAGCCGATGGTCTTGGTCAGCACGACCTCGAAGTTCGCGAGCTTGCTGTCGACGTAGTCGTCGGCCTCGGCCCGGATCTCCTCGGCCTCCCGGCGGGCCTCCTCCAGGATCCGGTCCGCCTCGGCCTGGGAGCGCCGCGCGATCTCGGTGTCGGAGATCAGCGAACCGCGCTGGTTGTGGGCCGCGTCGATGATCCGCTCCGCCTCCCGGCGGGCCTCCTCGACCATCTGCTCCCGGCCGCCGATGAGCTCCTGAGCCTGCGCGAGCGAGCCGGGCAGCGCCTGGCGCACCTCTTCGAGCTGCTCCAGCAGCTCGGCGCGGTTGATCACGCAGGAGGCCGACATGGGCATGGACCGGGCGCCGCCGACGGCCGCGACGATCTCGTCGAGCTTCTTCTGCACGTCCATGGGGGCTCGCACTCTCTCGGCCTCAGGCGGTTCCTGAGACGGACGGGACGACTGTAAGGCCACCGGGCGGGCCCCCGACACCGCCTGACGCCCTGTCAGTCGGTCAGCGGTTGCGCAGCCGCTCCAGGAGCGCCGCGTGGACGTGCGCCGGCAGCAGGTGGGCCACGTCGCCACCCCAGGCCGCGACCTCCTTGACCAGCGAGGAGGACAGGAAGCTGTAGGTGGGGTTGGTCGGGACGAACAGCGTCTCGACGCCCGACAGGCCCATGTTCATCTGGGCCATCTGGAGCTCGTAGTCGAAGTCGCTGACCGCGCGCAGGCCCTTGACGATGGCCGGGATGTCCCGCTGCTTGCAGAAGTCGACGAGCAGGCCGTGGAAGGCCTCGACCTGGATGTTGCCGTAGTCGGCCGTCGCCTCGCGGATCAGCTCGATCCGCTCCTCGACGGTGAACAGGCCCTGCTTCGACTGGTTGATCATCACGGCGACGTGCACGACGTCGTAGAGCCTGGAGGCGCGTCCGATGATGTCGAGGTGTCCGTTGGTGATGGGATCGAAGGATCCCGGACAGACGGCGCGGCGCAACTGAACTCCCTCGTTCATGAGTCTTCGCTGGTGAAAGCGGCGCGGCCGTACCAAAGGGTGCCCTCGCCGTACTTGCGCGACCGGAGCGGCTCGAAGCCCTCGGGCCACGGGAAGGCGCCGCTCCTGGTGCTGCGCTCCACGGTGACGAGCGCATCGTCCGTGATCCAGCCATTGGACCGGAGTGTGAGGAGGATCTCCCGCAGTTCCGCGCTGTCCACGGCGTACGGCGGATCCAGGAAGACGATGTCGTACGGGTCCCCCGCGGCCCTGGCCGCCACGATCTGCTCGGCCTTGCCCGCGCGGAACTCCGCGCCGGGCAGGCCCAGCGTCCGGATGTTGTCCCGGATCGCCTTGGCGGCCTTGGCGTCGGCCTCGACGAGCAGGGTGTGGGCGGCGCCGCGGGAGAGCGACTCCAGGCCGACGGCGCCGGAGCCGCCGTACAGGTCGAGCACCCGGGCCCCTCCGACGCCGTGCAGCGACTCCCAGGTCGAGAAGAGGCCTTCGCGCATCCGGTCCGAGGTCGGACGGGTGCCGGTGCCGGGGGGCACGGCCAGCCGTCGCCCGCCGGCGCTGCCGGCGATCACGCGGGTCATCTGGGGTCCTTCGGTACGGCGGTAGGGGGGTGCCCCGGCGCTGCCGCGGCACTCCAACGATAGGTCGTGCCGCTCAGCCCTTCTCCAGGTACTGCTCGCGCTCGGTGTCGAGCAGGGCGTCCAGCGCGGTCCGCAGGCCCGGCAGGTGTTCCAGCGCGGGGTCCTCGGCGACGACGCGGGTGGCCTCCTCCCGCGCCTGGGCGATGACCTCCTCGTCCTCGATGACGGCGAGCATGCGCAGCGAGGAGCGGACTCCGGACTGGGCCTGGCCGAGCACATCGCCCTCGCGGCGCTGTTCCAGGTCGATCCGGGAGAGTTCGAAGCCGTCCAGGGTGGCGGCGACGGCGGCCAGCCGGGCCCGGGCGGGGCTGGCCTCGTGCATCTCGCTGACCAGCAGGCACAGACCGGGCGCGGTGCCTCGGCCGACGCGGCCGCGCAGCTGGTGGAGCTGGGAGACGCCGAACCGGTCCGCGTCCATGATCACCATGACGGTGGAGTTGGGGACGTTCACCCCGACCTCGATGACGGTGGTGGCGACCAGCACCTTGACCTCGCCGGCGGCGAACCGGCGCATGACGTCGTCCTTGTCGGCCGGGTCCATCCGGCCGTGCAGCACCTCGACGGCCATCCCGGCCAGCGGTCCGCGCGTGAGCTGCTCGGCGATCTCCACGACCGCGAGCGGCGGCCGCCTGTCGCCGTCGTCCTCGGCGGACTTCTTCTTCGGATCGTCCTCCCCGTCGCCGATGCGGGGGCAGACCACATACGCCTGGTGCCCCTTCTCGACCTCCTCGCGGACCCGTTCCCAGGCCCGCGCGAGGAAGTGCGGCTTGTCCTTCGAGGGCACCACGTGCGTCGCGATCGGGGAGCGCCCGGCCGGCAGCTGGTCGAGGACGGAGGTCTCCAGGTCGCCGAAGACGGTCATGGCGACCGTGCGCGGGATCGGGGTCGCCGTCATCACCAGCAGGTGCGGGGGCTGCTTCCCCTTGGACCGCAGCGCGTCGCGCTGCTCCACCCCGAAGCGGTGCTGCTCGTCCACGACGACCAGGCCGAGGTCGTGGAACTGCACCTTGTCCTCGATCAGCGCGTGCGTGCCGATCACGATCCCGGCCTCGCCGGTGACCAGGTCGAGCAGGGCCTGGCGGCGCGCGGGCATCCCCATGGAGCCGGTGAGCAGCACCACCTTGGTGCCGTGGTCGGAGCCGCCGAGCATGCCCCCCTCGGCCAGTTCGCCCATCATCTCGGTGATGGAGCGGTGGTGCTGCTGGGCGAGCACCTCGGTGGGCGCGAGCATGGCCGCCTGCCCGCCGCTGTCCACGACGGCGAGCATCGCCCGCAGCGCCACCATGGTGTTGTGCGTCACGGTGAAGTTGTCGGTCACATAGGCGTGGCTCGGATGCTCGACCCTGATGCACTGGACCGGCTTGGGGCCGACGTGCTCCACCGTCCTAATGCCGCGCCGGAAGGTGTTGTATTTCGGCCTCGGCCGCATCCGTGCCACCTTGCGCGGCAGCCGGAACGGCTCGAACTCCTCGGGCAGCGCGACGGACACGTTGAAGGCCGTTTTCTTGGGCAGCACACGAGCACGTCCACCGAGAGACCGCACGAGCCAAGCCACGTCCTGCGCCAACCGGAGGGAGGCGGAGCAGAACGAAATACTCATTCCGTTCGCGTGAAGCGTCCCGTCCGTGTCCATGAGCCCTTGAAGGACCGCCAAGCGGTCCTTGACCGGTGCGTTCTTGTAGATGTCCGGAACGAACTTGTCATGTGAGGTCGCACCCCACAGCCCCAGATCGCGCAGCGCCTGGATGACGGGATTCCGTCGGCCGCCGACCCTCGGCCCGCTCATCCGGATCGTGTAGTCGCAGGCGGATCCGGGCACACCGGCCATCTCGCAGTGCGGGGCGACCGCTGCCTCGACCGCAGACAGGATCTCGTCGTCCGCGGTGGACAGTCTCAGGTTGTGCCGGAAGGAGCCGTCGCCGATGAGCACGCCCATCAGGTAGGGATCAAGTGGTTGACGGTCACCGGTCCCTAGGTCCACGGGGACCGCTACCGGCAGGTACCACTTGGAAGATCCATTGGCCTTGTACAGGTCCGACCTGATCTCCCGTGTGGTCATTACCTTGGGCTCCTGGCCACGGTGCCATCCGCAGCTCGTGCCTACGATCCACAGGTGTTCGTCATCGCACTCGACAGCGCTCCCGTCCGAGAGAACGACCCGCCACACATCGCGCTCTCCTTGCGGGAAGACGCCCCCCACGAGTGCGATCTCGCCGGATGGCACCACCACCTCGTCCCCCACCTCGATGTCTCCCATGGGTCGGAAACCCGTGGGTGTCAGCACCAGTGAATCGAGAGGCTGAGCCTTGCCCGAGCCGACCTCTCCCTGGAGGAGGCGGTGCATGGGGTGTTCGGTGGCCAGGTCGTCGAAGATCTCCTTCGAGACGGTCTGCTGGCCCTGGGTGAGGGTGAAGGGCAGTTTCGCGTCGAAGGAGTCGAGCAGGCCGCCGGGGACCGGGCGGCGCGGGACGGCCGGGAGCTGGGAGTCGGCGTGCCGGCGGCGGGCCAGGGCGACCTGGAGGACGAAGGCCTCGTCCCACTTGAGGCGCTGGCGGGCGTCCTCGATGTCGGCCTTGGTGCCCGGGCGGTGGATCTTCAGCAGGGCCTCGGTGAGCGGGACCAGTCCACGGCCCTCGCGCAGGGCGGGCGGCAGCGGGTCCACGGCGTCCTGGGCGCTGGGCAGCACCGCGTCCACGCACTTGGCGATCTTCCAGGACTCCAGCTTGGCGCAGGCCGGGTAGATCGGGATGAGCTGACCGGCGAAGGCGGCCGCGGCGTCCCGGTCGGAGGCATCGCCGCCGAGCGGCTCGTAGGCCGGGTGCGCGAGCTGGAGCTTGTGGTTGAACTTGGAGACCTTGCCGGCGAACATCGCGCGGCTGCCGGGCAGCAGGTCCTTGTGCGGCTTGTGGACGCCGGCGCCGAAGAAGACCAGCTGGAGGCGGCCGCTGCCGTCGGTGATGGTCACCTCCAGGCGCTTGCCGCGGCCCCCGTTGAAGGTCAGGATCCGGGCGTCGGCGACCTGTGCGACGACGGTCACGTGCTCGTCGATCTGGTCGGCGAGCTCGGCCAGGGAGGTCAGCTCACCGCGCTCGGCGTACCGCCGCGGGTAGTGGTGGAGCAGGTCCAGGGCCGTGTGCAGGCCGAGCTGCTCGGCCAGCACCTTGGCGGTGGCGGGACCGAGCGTCTTCTTGAGGTCTTCGTCGAGCGCGGGCACGTGTTCCATTGCACACCATGGCGCTGACAAGCCCGCTATTCCACCCCGACGAGGAGCGGCGCCGAGTACCGGCCGCCCCGGTAGGTGACGGTGTCCACGGCGAGGTGGCCCTGCTGGACGTAGGCCTCCAGGCGCTCGGCGACGGCGTCCGGTACGTCGGGTCCCAGGACCAGGGTGACGAGTTCGCCGCCGGAGCCCAGCATCCGGTCCAGGACGGCCTCGGCGGTCTCGGCCAGGCCGGAGCCGATCACCGCGACGTCCCCGTCGATGAGGCCGAGCACGTCGCCGGCCTGGCAGATGCCGGCCGAGGTGAAGGACTGCCGTTCGGCGACGGCCAGTTCCCCGTACCGGGTGGCGCCGGCCGCCGCCGTCATGGCGACCACGTCCTCGTCGAAGCTGCCCTCGGGGTCGTGCACGGCGAGGGCGGCCAGGCCCTGGACCGCGGAGCGGGTGGGGATCACGGCCACCCGTACGCCCTCGGCGCGGGCCTGTTCGGCCGCCGCGGCCGCGGCGGCGCGCAGTTCGGCGCCGCCCGGCAGCAGCACCACCTCACGGGCGTGCGCGCGGCGGACGGCGTCGAGCAGTTCGGCCACGGCCGGCGGCTCCCCGGGGCGTACGAGCACGGTGGTCGCTCCCGCCTCCCCGCACAGCCCGGCCAGTCCCTCGCCGGGGACGACGGCGACCACGGCCCGCTGGGCGCGCTCGCCCCGCGCCCGGCGGCGCTCGTCCCCGAAGTGGGTGATCCGTATCCGGTAGGGCCGTCCGGCCACGACTCCGGCCTCCACGGCCGCGCCGGGGTCGTCGACGTGGACGTGGACGTTCCACAGTCCGTCGCCGCCGACCACGACCAGTGAGTCGCCGAGTCCGTCGAGACGTTCGCGCAGTTCGCCGACGGCCGCCTCGGAGGCCTCCAGTAGGTAGATCACCTCGTACGCGGGCCCGTCCTCCTCCTGCGCGCAGGGGTCCGGCGACTGCGGTACGGGCACCGCGCGGCCGCGTACGGGTTCGGCGGCCGCCTCCTGGCCGGACAGTGCCTGCCACAGGGCGCCGAAGACGACGACCAGCCCGCAGCCCCCGGCGTCGACCACTCCGGCCCGGCCCAGCGCGGCGAGCTGCCCGGGGGTCTCGGCCAGGGCGGCGCGGGCCCCGTCGTAGGCGGCCCGGGCCACCTCGGCCGCGGTCCCGGCGGCGGCTCCGGCCGCCTCGCCGGCCCGGGCGGCGGCGCCGGCGACGGTGAGCATGGTGCCCTCCACCGGGTGCGCGACGGCCGCGTACGCCTCCTCCGCGGCCCGGGTGAGCGCGCGGGCCAGCAGCCCGCCGGGGCCCTGTCCGGCCTGCTGTGCCCGCTCGGCCGGCCCGGCCTGCTCGCCGCCGAGTACGTCGGCCACTCCGCGCAGCAGCTGCGCCAGGATCGTCCCGGAGTTCCCGCGGGCTCCCACCAGGGCTCCGTGCGCCCAGGCCCGTACGGCCTCGGCCAGGGAGATCCGCCCTGTGCCGTCGGTCACCTCGGGGAAGGCCTCGGCAAGGCCGCGGTCGGCCGATTCGGCGGTGAGGTAGAGGTTGGTGCCGGTGTCCGCGTCGGCGACCGGGTAGACGTTGATCGCGTCGATGTCCTCGCGGGCCCGGCCCAGTGCGGCCAGGGCCAGGGAGCTCCAGGTGCGCACCGCTTCGGCGTCGAGCTCGTCAGGGTGCTGCGGCTGCGACTCGTGCGGCACCGGGCGTTCCTCCTTGTGCGGGCCAGGGTTCACCGCAGGGTAACGAAGGACCGCCCGGGCGGCGGGACCGCGGGGCGGGGGCAGCGGCGGCCATGGTAGTTTTCTTGGACGGACGCAGTCGTTGTATGCTGCTCCGGTTGCCCGGCGAGAGTCGGGCCATTTCCCCCGGCAAACCACTTCAGACCTCTGAATCCGGTGCGCCGGTTTCACTGTAATTGCATCTGAAGTCTTGGAGTGACCTGTGGCTGCCAACTGCGACGTTTGCGCCAAGGGGCCGAGCTTCGGCAACAACATCTCCCACTCGCACCGCCGCACCTCGCGTCGCTGGAACCCGAACATCCAGCGCGTCCGTGCCGTGGTCAATGGGACGCCGAAGCGCCTCAACGCCTGCACCTCGTGCATCAAGGCCGGCAAGGTCTCGCGCTGACGCCTCCCGTCGTAGCGCAGCCCTTTCCGGTTGCCAAAAAGGCCGGTTCACCTCTGGTGAACCGGCCTTTTGCCTTGTCCGGGGGCCCGGCCGGAGGGCCGGCCGGGCTGTCGCAGCGGGTTCAGCGCCACTGCCAGGCGTGATCCACCGGGCCGATGCCCCCGCCGAGCGCGAAGCCGGCGGCGATGGCGCCCGTGACGTACTCCTTGGCCGCCGTGACGGCCTCCGGGACGGCCAGTCCCCTGGCCAGGCCCGCCGCGATCGCGCTGGCGAGGGTGCAGCCGGTGCCGTGAGTGTGCCGGTTGTCGTGACGCGGGGCGCGCAGCCACCGCTCCTCGGTGCCGTCGGTGAGCAGGTCCACCGCCTCGTGGCCGTGCGCCGCGAGGTGTCCGCCCTTGATCAGCGCCCACCGCGGCCCGTGGCCGAGGATCGCGTCGGCGGCCCGCCGCATGTCGTCCTCGGTCTCCACCACCACACCCGTGAGCTGGGCCACCTCGTCCAGGTTGGGGGTGGCCACCGTGGCCCGCGGCAGCAGCTCCTTGCGTACGGCGTCCAGCGCCGAGGCGGCGAGCAGCGCGTCCCCGTGCTTGGAGACCCCGACGGGGTCCACGACGGCCGGGGCCCGGGTGTCCGCCAGCAGTGCGGCCACCGTCTCCACCAGGGCGGCGGAGGAGAGCATCCCGGTCTTCACGGCCTGGACCCCGATGTCGTCCACGACGGCCCGGTACTGGGCCGTGACGGCCTCGGCGGGCAGTTCCCAGACTCCCCGTACCCCGAGCGAGTTCTGCGCCGTCACGGCGGTCACCACGCTCATGCCGTGGACCCCGAGCGCCAGCATGGTCTTGAGGTCGGCCTGGATGCCCGCGCCGCCGCCGGAGTCGGATCCGGCGACGGTCAGGCACAGCGGCGGGGCGGAGCTCACAGCGCGCCGTCCTGGGCGGTCGGGTCGGCCCCGAAGTGGTCCCAGCCGCCGGTGCTGGTCCAGGGCGCGCCGTCGACGGTCACCTGGGGCAGCGCGGAGCGGTTGAGCACCTCGCCGATGACCTTCCAGCGGGCGGGGAGCTTCACGTCGGGCGGGAAGGTCGCCACGATCGCGTGGTCCTCTCCCCCGGTGAGCACCCACTGCAGCGGGTCCACGCCGACGGCCTGCCCGATGTCGTGCATCTGGGTCGGGATGTCGACGGCCGCCGAGCGCAGGTCGATCCGTACCTTGCTGGCGTCGGCGATGTGCCCGAGGTCGGCGATCAGGCCGTCGCTGACGTCGGTCATGGCGGTGGCGCCGAGTCCGGCGGCGGCGGGGCCCGCGTGGTACGGCGGCTCGGGGCGCCGGTGCGCCTCGACGAAGGCCCGCGGGGAGCGGAAGCCGCGCGAGAGCACGGCGAAGCCGGCCGCGGACCAGCCGAGCCAGCCGGTGACGGCGACGACGTCGCCGGGCTGGGCGCCGGAGCGCAGGACGGGCTCGTGGTTGCGCAGATCGCCGAGGGCGGTGATGGCGACGGTGATGACGTCCCCGCGGACGACGTCCCCGCCGACCACGGCCGCGCCGGCGACCTGGCACTCGTCGCGGATCCCGTCCATCAGCTCGGTGGGCCAGGTGACCGGCAGTTCGGCGGGGACGACGAGGCCGAGCAGCAGCGCGGTCGGCACCGCGCCCATGGCGGCGATGTCGGCGAGGTTCTGCGCGGCGGCCTTGCGGCCGACGTCGTAGGCCGTGGACCAGTCGCGCCGGAAGTGCCGGCCCTCCAGCAGGATGTCGGTGCTCGCCACGACCCGCCGGTCGGGGGCGGACACCACCGCGGCGTCGTCGCCCGGCCCGAGCCGGACCGCCGGGGTGGTGGTGAGCCGTGAGGTGAGCTCCCTGATCAGCCCGAACTCCCCCAGCTCGCCGACAGTGCCCTTCATCGCTGTGCCCCTTCTTGCCCAGTCCGCTTGCGGTCGCGAGCCGTCTCAGCTCTGGGTACCGTCAACAGATACGTCAACTTCTGCTCTCCGTACGCCCCGCTGTGCGTGGCGCCGGGCCCGCGGGTCTCCCCGCGGCGCACGGCGACGCGGTACCGTGGCGTCCCTTCTTCCCCCGGCCCGTTCAATCGTGTGGGGCCCACCCGAAGGTTAGGGGAAATGATCCTCGTGGCCGCCCTGGAGGTTCCGTGGTACAGGCGTACATCCTTATCCAGACCGAAGTGGGCAAGGCGTCGTTCGTCGCCGAGTCCATCGGCCAGATCCCGGGGGTGATCCAGGCCGAAGACGTGACGGGCCCGTACGACGTGATCGTGCGTGCCCAGGCCGACACCGTGGACGACCTCGGCCGTATGGTCGTCGCCAAGGTCCAGCAGGTGGAGGGGATCACCCGCACCTTGACCTGCCCGGTGGTCCATCTGTAGCCCCCGTCTACTCTTGGCCGGTGATGTCCCTCCACCACCGGCCCCTGCGTGTCCGCGCCCTGTCCGCCCTGCCCGCCTCGATGGCCGTCCTGGCCGCCGCGGCGTGCTCCCCGGGCGGATCCGAAGCCCGGGTGGACCCACCGCTCACGCCGCCCGCCGCCGTCGCGGGACTCTGTGCGGCACTGCACAAGGAGCTCCCGGAGACGGTGGCCGGCCTGGCGCGGACCAGAACCGAACCGGAGTCCGATCTGACCGCCGCGTGGGGCGGTTCGGCGATCGTACTGCGGTGCGGTATCCCCAAGCCCCCCAAGATGCTCGATCCGAAGCAGGAGGGCGTCCACGTGAACGGAGTGGCCTGGCTGCTGGAGAAGCTCGACGACGGTTCCGGCGGGGGGTTCCGGTTCACCACCGGGCTGCGGCTGGCCTACACCGAGGTCCAGGTCGACAAGGAGCATGCCACGGATGCGGGGATGCTGGTCGGTCTGTCCACGGCCATCACCGCGACCGTGCCCGAGGGCATCGCCTCCTACTGAGTACCCCGCTCCGCGTAGCGCGCACGCGGTACCGGGCACACCGCCGCCCGCCGACCGCCTTCGAAGGCGGTCGGCGGGCGGTCGGCTTTTCGGACGACTGTCAGCGCAGGCCGGTGGAGCGGCGCAGGGCCGCCTGGATCAGGCTGTCCACCAGCTCCGGGTACTCGATGCCCGTCTTCTGCCACATCAGCGGGTACATGGAGATCGGCGTGAAGCCCGGCATCGTGTTGATCTCGTTGATGACGAAGGTGCCGTCCTCGGTGAGGAAGAAGTCGGCGCGCACCAGACCCTCGCAGGACGCGGCCTCGAACGCCTCGATCGCGAGCCGCTGCACCTCGGCGGTCTGCTCCGGGGTGAGCGGGGCGGGCACGATCCCGGAGGCGGAGTCGATGTACTTCGCCTCGAAGTCGTAGAAGTCGTGGCTGGACACCGGCGGGATCTCGGCGGGGACGCTCGCGCGCGGCCCGTCCTCGAACTCCAGGACCCCGCACTCGATCTCGCGGCCGCGCAGCAGCGCCTCCACGATGATCTTCGGGTCGTGGCGCCGGGCCTCCTTGACCGCGGCGTCCAGGCCGGAGGCGTCGTCGACCTTGGTGATGCCGATGGAGGAGCCGGCCCGGGCGGGCTTGATGAACAGCGGCCAGCCGTGCTCGGCGGCGAAGTCCAGGATCTTGCCCGTGGCCGCGTCCCGGTCGGCCTCCCACTCGCGGGGGCGGATGGTCACGTACGGGCCGACGCGCAGCCCGAAGGACGTGAACACCCGCTTCATGTAGTCCTTGTCCTGACCGACGGCCGAGGCGAGGACGCCGGAGCCGACGTACGGGATGCCGGAGAGCTCCAGGAGGCCCTGGAGGGTGCCGTCCTCGCCGTACGGGCCGTGCAGGACGGGGAAGACGACGTCGACCTCGCCCAGGGCCTTGGGGACGGCGCCCGGTTCGGTGTAGACGACCTGGCGGCTGGCGGGGTCGACCGAGAGCACGACGGCGCCGTCCTCGGAGTCGGCGAGCTCCTCGACACTCGGGAGCCTGCGGTCGGCGATGGCCATCCGCTCGGGCTCGTCGGCGGTCAGCGCCCATCGGCCGTCCGTGGTGATGCCGATGGGCAGCACCTCGTACTTGGAGCGGTCGATGGAGCGCAGCACGGCGCCCGCCGTGACGACCGAGATGGCGTGTTCCGAGCTGCGGCCGCCGAACACGACGGCCACGCGGGGCTTGCGGCCCTGCTGCTCAGGGGTCTGGGGGAGGTTCTCGCTGCTCATATCGCCACGAGAGTACCCGCTCATGCGTCCGGAAAGGAGCTAGCGACGTTCCGGTTTGGCGCTGCGGCCCATCAGGTCCTTGAGTGCGACCAGGGTCGGCTTGCCGTGGTGGACGATGTCCACCACCGTGTCGGTGATCGGCATGTCCACCCCGTGGCGGCGGGCCAGATCCGCCACGGACTGGCAGGACTTGACCCCCTCGGCGGTCTGCTTGGTGACCGCGATGGTCTCTTCCAGGGTCATCCCGCGGCCGAGGTTGGTGCCGAAGGTGTGGTTCCGGGAGAGCGGCGAGGAACAGGTGGCGACCAGGTCGCCGAGGCCCGCGAGGCCGGAGAAGGTGAGCGGGTCGGCGCCCATCGCCACGCCGAGGCGGGTCGCTTCGGCGAGTCCGCGGGTGATGAGCGAGCCCTTGGTGTTGTCGCCCAGGCCCATGCCGTCCGCGATGCCGACGGCGAGGCCGATGACGTTCTTGACGGCGCCGCCGAGCTCGCAGCCGGTGACGTCGGTGCTCGTGTACGGGCGGAAGTACGCGGTGTGGCAGGCGGCCTGGAGGCGCTGGGCCACGCTCTCGTCCACGCAGGCGACGACGGAGGCGGCCGGCTGGCGCGCGGCGATCTCGGCGGCCAGGTTGGGGCCGGTGACCACGGCGATGCGCTCGGCGGGGACCTTGGCCACCTCCTCGATGACCTCGCTCATCCGCTTGGCGGTGCCGAGTTCGATGCCCTTCATCAGAGAGACGAGCACCGTGTCGGGGGCCAGCAGGGGCGCCCACGCGGCGAGGTTCTCGCGCAGGGTCTGGGACGGGACGGCCAGGACGGTGAAGTCCGCGCCGGCCGCGGCCTCGGCCGGGTCGGTGGTGGCCCGGAGGTTCGCGGGGAGTTCGACGCCGGGGAAGTAGTCCGGGTTGGTCCGGCCGGTGTTGATGGCGTCGACCACCTCCTGGCGGCGGCCCCACAGCGTCACCTCGCAGCCGGCGTCGGCGAGGACGATGGCGAAGGCCGTGCCCCAGGAGCCTGTTCCGAAGACGGTCGCCTTCACGGGACGTGTCACTTGTTGCCCTCCCCTGCGGCCTTGCGCCGCTGTTCCGCCCTGGCGTTGCGATGGTCGTACGGCTGCTCGGGCGCGGTCTCGCCGCGCACCTCCTCCAGCAGCGCGGTGATGGCCGCCATGATGACCTCGGTGACCTCCCGGAGGGCCTCCGGGGTGGGTTCCCGGTCGTAGAAGGCGGAGAGGTCCACCGGCGGTCCGGCGAGCACCTGGAGGGTCTTGCGCGGGAAGAGCCGGACCTTGTTCTCCTTGGCGTAGGGCGGCATCGCCAGGTTCGCGCCCCACTGGGCCACGGGGATGACGGGCGCCCTGGTGATCAGCGCCACGCGGGCGGCGCCGGTCTTGCCGGCCATGGGCCACATGTCGGGGTCGCGGGTGAGGGTGCCCTCCGGGTAAAAGGCCACGCATTCGCCCCGCTCGATGGCGTCCACGGCGGCCCGGAATGCGTCCAGGGCGTTGGTGGACTCCCGGTAGACGGGGATCTGTCCGCTGCCGTGCAGGATCGACCCGACAATAGGGACCTTGAAGAGGGCGGCCTTGGCGAGCAATCGGGGCACCCGGCCGGTGTTGTACTGGAAGTGCGCGTACGAGAGCGGGTCCAGATACGAGTTGTGATTGACGGCGGTGATAAAGCCGCCCTCGGCCGGAATGTGCTCCATTCCCCGCCAGTCCCGCTTGAAGAGCACTACCAGCGGCGGTTTTGCGATGACCGCCGCCAGGCGGTACCAGAAGCCGATTCTGCGGCGGGACACTCGGACACCTTCCTCTAGGACCGGTGCGCGGCTTGGGCACCTCGTCGGCCGGACAAGTGTCACCCCACGCCCGGTCTCTGTCGAGAACACCGTACGCCCCGCTCACCCCGCCGGACTCCCGGGTTGCCCGGGCGGAGGTGACAATGGGCCGACGCATGACCCGGCCGTGACCCGACCATGGCCGAAGGATGTGCCGGAGCGCACCGGAGGGAAGGGGTCCGTCACGAACGCCGTCTGGAGTCTGGTGGTCCCGCTGAAGCCTCTGGCGGTGGCGAAGAGCCGTCTCGCGCGGGCCGTGGGCGCCTCTCGTCCGGGTCTTGCCCTGGCCTTCGCCCAGGACACCGTCGCGGGGGCCCTGGCCTGCGCGGCGGTCGCCGATGTGGTGGTCGTCACGGACGACGCCGCGGCCGGTGCGGAACTGGCGCGGCTCGGGGCGCGGATCGTCCCGGACGCCCCGGCGGCCGGGCTCAACGCGGCCCTGGACCACGGGGCACGGGCGGTGCGGTCGGGTCGGCCGGGCGCTGCGGTGGCCGCGCTGAACGCCGATCTTCCGGCGCTCCGGCCCCCGGAATTGCAACGCGTGCTCGAAAACGCTTCGGTATTTCCGCGGGCATTTCTGGCGGATGCGGCCGGAATCGGGACGACCTTGCTTTCCGCCGCGCCGGACGTGGAATTGGCCCCCTCCTTCGGCGGGCCGTCACGGGCCAGACATTCGGCCTCGGGAGCGGTGGAAATCGCCCTGCCGGACGTCGACAGCGTGCGCCGGGACGTGGACACGGCGGCCGATCTGCGCACCGCGCTCACCCTCGGCGTGGGGCGCCACACCGCCCGATACAGTGCCCGTATGCAGGCGACCGCGTACACGTACGACTCCGAGACCCGCAGCGGCAGTGTGCTGCTGGACGACGGCACTCCGGTGCCCTTCGAGGCCCCGGCCTTCGACGCGGGCGGCCTGCGGCTGCTGCGGCCCGGGCAGCGGGTCCGGATCGAGACGGACGGCGCGGGCGCGAGCCTGCGGATCACCCTGGTGACGCTGCAGACGTTCTGACACACGGCCGCCGCGGCCCCCGCGCGGGGCTCGCCGGCGCGCCGAACGCACCGCGGGCCGGCTCCCCCACATGGGGAAAGCCGGCCCGGCCTGTGTGACGCGTGCCCCTACTTCTTGCGGGCGGTGGTCTTCTTCGCGGTGGCCTTGCGCGTCGCCGTCTTCTTGGCGGGCGCCTTCGTCGCTGCGGTGACCTTCTTGGCCGCCGGCGCGGTCTTCTTCGCCGCGGCGGTGGTCTTCTTCGCGGCGGCCGTGGTCTTCTTGGCCGCGGTGGTGGTCTTCTTGGCGGCCGCGGTGGCCTTCTTGGCCGTGGCGGTGCTCTTCACCGCCGCCTTCTTGGCGGTCGCCGTGGCCTTCTTGGCCACGACCTTCTTTGCGACCGCGGTCTTTGCCGCGGCCTTCTTGGCGGTGGTGGCCTTCTTCGCCACGGCCTTCTTGACCGTCGCGGAGGCACCACCCGTAAGGCTGCCCTTGGGCGCCTTCTTCACGGAGACCTCGCCGCCCTTGGGGAGCTTCTTGGTGCCGCTGACCAGGTCTTTGAAGCCCTGGCCGGCACGGAAGCGGGGCACAGAGGTCTTCTTGACCCGGACGCGCTCCCCCGTCTGCGGGTTGCGGGCGTAACGGGCCGGACGGTCGACCTTCTCGAACGAGCCGAAGCCCGTGACCGAGACCCGGTCGCCCGCGACGGTAGCGCGGACGATCGCGTCCAGTACCGCGTCGACAGCATCCGCGGCCTGCTGGCGGCCGCCCAGCTTGTCGGCAATCGCTTCTACGAGCTGCGCCTTGTTCACGTCTTCCCCTTCGGAGACTTCGCCAGAACGAATGTGTTCAAGCTTATTTCGCACGTTAGGCGGATATATACCGCAAATCAAACACGAAACGGGCTAATCACCCTAGTGCCGCAACGCTGTAGGCCGTTACGGAGTTCCTTCGCATCAGTCGCCTTCAGGGAATCGACCCTCGTCGAGGTCCTTCATCAACCTGTCCAGGCGCCTTGCCGCATCGGCGAGATCATGCTTCGCCGCGGCCGTGACGACCAACAGCTTCCGGGACAGCGCCATCCTTACGCCCTCCGGGACTTGCAGTGAGCGCACCCGTGTGTGTGCTTCTTTCAACCGGTCCGCGACGAGTTCGTAGAGCTCGAGTTGACTGTCGCGTTCCATGCACAGATTGTGCCATCTGGGGCGAGTTGTCGCCTCACGGGGCCTCAACAAACGGCTGTGCCCCCCGCCGGAGGGCGGGGGGCACAGTGTTGTCGATGTGATCACCCGAAGGTGAATAAGCGCTGATCAGGCAGGAATCAGGCCTGAATCGTGCGCGGCTTGAAGGTGGGTCGGGCGCTTTCGTACGTGGCGATGTCCGCTTCGTTCTGAAGGGTGAGCGAGATGTCGTCCAGGCCCTCCAGCAGACGCCAGCGGGCGTTGTCGTCGAGTTCGAACTCCGCGACGACGCCTTCCGCTCGCACCTGGCGGTCGACCAGGTCGACCGTGATCTCGGCGGTCGGGTCGGCCTCCGTCAGCTTCCACAGCTGCTCGACGGTCTCCTGCGGGAGGACGACGGTCAGCAGACCGTTCTTCAGCGAGTTCCCGCGGAAGATGTCGGCGAAGCGGGAGGAGATGACCGTCTTGAAGCCGAAGTTCTGCAGGGCCCAGACGGCGTGCTCGCGCGAGGAACCCGTACCGAAGTCGGGGCCGGCGACCAGGACGGTCGCGCCGGCGCGCTCCGGGCGGTTCGTGACGAACTCCGGGTCCTTGCGCCAGGCCTCGAAGAGCCCGTCCTCGAACCCGTCGCGGGTGATCTTCTTCAGCCAGTGGGCCGGGATGATCTGGTCGGTGTCGACGTTGCTGCGGCGCAGCGGGACGGCCCGGCCGGTGTGGGTGGTGAAGGCTTCCATGGTTCAGACTCCGGCGGTCGCGTCGGCGGCGGACAGGTCGGCGGGCGAGGCCAGATGGCCCAGCACCGCGGTGGCGGCGGCCACCTGCGGGGAGACCAGGTGGGTGCGCCCGCCCTTGCCCTGCCGGCCCTCGAAGTTGCGGTTGGAGGTGGACGCGGAGCGTTCACCGGGAGCCAGTTGGTCGGGGTTCATGCCCAGACACATCGAACAGCCCGCGTGCCGCCACTCGGCGCCGGCCTCCTTGAAGACCTTGTCCAGACCCTCTTCCACGGCCTGGAGGGCGACCCGGACCGAGCCCGGGACGACCAGCATCCGTACGCCGTCGGCGACTTTGCGGCCCTCGATGATGCCGGCGACGGCGCGCAGGTCCTCGATGCGGCCGTTGGTGCAGGAACCTACGAAGACGGTGTCGACCTTGATGTCCCGCAGCGGCTGTCCGGCGGTCAACCCCATGTACTCCAGGGCCTTTTCGGCGGCCAGGCGCTCCGAAGCGTCCTCGTACGAAGCCGGGTCGGGGACGTGGGCCGAGAGCGGTGCACCCTGGCCCGGGTTGGTGCCCCAGGTGACGAAGGGGGACAGCGCGGCGGCGTCGATGACGACCTCCGCGTCGAAGACCGCGTCGTCGTCCGTGCGCAGGGTCTTCCAGTACTCGACCGCCGCGTCCCAGTCCTTGTCCGTGGGGGCGTGGTCACGGCCCTGGAGGTAGTCGAAGGTGGTCTGATCAGGGGCGATCATGCCCGCGCGGGCACCGGCCTCGATGGACATGTTGCAGATGGTCATGCGGGCTTCCATCGACAGCTTCTCGATGGCCTCGCCCCGGTACTCCAGGATGTAGCCCTGGCCGCCGCCGGTGCCGATCCTGGCGATGATCGCCAGGATCAGGTCCTTCGCGGTGACGCCCTCGGCCAGCGCGCCGGTGACGGTGATCGCCATCGTCTTCGGGCGGGCCAGCGGCAGCGTCTGGGTGGCCAGCACGTGCTCGACCTGGCTCGTACCGATGCCGAAGGCCAGCGCGCCGAAGGCGCCGTGCGTGGAGGTGTGCGAGTCGCCGCAGACCACGGTGGTGCCGGGCTGGGTCAGACCCAGCTGCGGTCCCACGACGTGGACGACGCCCTGCTCGACGTCACCCAGCGAGTGCAGGCGCACGCCGAACTCGGCGCAGTTCGCCCGCAGCGTCTCCAGCTGGGCGCGGGAGACCGGGTCGGCGATCGGCTTGTCGATGTCGATGGTGGGGGTGTTGTGGTCCTCGGTCGCGATGGTGAGGTCGAGGCGTCGGACCTTGCGGCCGGCCTGACGCAGTCCTTCGAAGGCCTGCGGGCTGGTCACCTCGTGCAGCAGGTGCAGATCGATGAAGAGGAGGTCGGGCTCGCCTTCGGCGCGCCGGACGACATGGTCGTCCCAGACCTTCTCCGCGAGTGTCCTACCCATCGCTTTCCCTCCGGCCGGCCGGTTGTGCCGGCGCTTCATAGAGATCTTGTGCGCCGTGCCGCCCGTACCCCACGTCCCGGACGACGGCTCGGACCCAGTGGTTCGTGGACCCGCACATACAGACTCGCTGGTTCTTGGAAAAATTGAACTTGCGTTTCACAGTGTGAGACGCGAATATCGTTTCATGGACAACTCTAGCGGCGTCGGCGTTCTCGACAAGGCAGCTCTGGTATTGAGCGCACTGGAGTCCGGTCCGGCCACCCTCGCCGGGCTGGTCGCGGCGACAGGGCTCGCACGACCCACGGCACATCGCCTTGCCGTGGCACTGGAACACCACCGGATGGTGGCGAGGGACATGCAGGGCCGGTTCATCCTCGGACCGCGGCTGGCGGAGCTCGCCGCCGCGGCCGGCGAGGACCGCCTGCTGGCTACGGCGGGACCGGTACTCACCCACCTCCGTGACGTGACGGGAGAGAGCGCGCAGCTCTACCGCCGTCAGGGAGACATGCGCATCTGCGTGGCGGCCGCGGAGCGGCTGTCGGGTCTTCGGGACACCGTCCCGGTGGGCTCGACGCTTCCGATGAAGGCCGGGTCGGCCGCGCAGATCCTGATGGCCTGGGAGGAGCCCGAGCGGCTCCACCGCGGTCTTCAGGGCGCGCGCTTCACGGCGACGGCGCTCTCGGGCGTCCGGCGTCGCGGCTGGGCGCAGTCGATCGGCGAGCGGGAGCCCGGCGTGGCCTCCGTGTCGGCGCCGGTGCGCGGGCCGTCGAACCGCGTGGTGGCCTCCGTATCGGTCTCCGGACCGATCGAGCGGCTGACCCGTCACCCGGGGCGGATGCACGCCCAGGCCGTCATCGACGCGGCCGCAAGGCTCACGGAGGCCCTGCGCCGCTCCGGCTGAGCCCCTTTCGGCCCACAGGGTCCTCTTCCCCCGCCCATCCCCCGGGTCCGGGGGCGCGTACGACGCCGCACACGTCCTGACACGCGCCTTCGGGCCCGCACTTATCTGCGCGTCGGCACATACGAAAGAGGCCCTCCGCGATGAACGCGGAGGGCCTCTTCGATGCGTACCCCCGACCGGATTCGAACCGGCGCTACCGCCTTGAGAGGGCGGCGTGCTAGGCCGCTACACAACGGGGGCTAGCTGGTGCTGCTGTTACTGCGCTGGGCTACCAGGACTCGAACCTAGAATAAGGGAACCAGAAACCCTCGTGTTGCCAATTACACTATAGCCCAAAGTGGTCTAGACCAGACCCACAGTACCCCCGACCGGATTCGAACCGGCGCTACCGCCTTGAGAGGGCGGCGTGCTAGGCCGCTACACAACGGGGGCCCTAGCGATCCTGCTTCGAGACGTCCGGGTGCGACCCAAGAGATCTCGCGGGAAGGATCTGTACCCCCGACCGGATTCGAACCGGCGCTACCGCCTTGAGAGGGCGGCGTGCTAGGCCGCTACACAACGGGGGCAAAGCACTGCGTTACTGCTGCACTGCGCTGGGGTACCAGGACTCGAACCTAGAATAAGGGAACCAGAAACCCTCGTGTTGCCAATTACACTATACCCCACCAAAAGTCAACCCCTTGCGGGGGCTTTTCTTTGGGTGGCGCCTCCGTTCGGCCTCTCGGCCCGCTCCGGCGGCGCAGAAAGAACATTACCGGATGCCTGACCGTGCTCCAAAACGGGTATCCCGTGCCAGCAGCTGAGGGAGCTGGTCAAGGCCCTCGATGCGGTGCGCGCCGCCGGGCCCGGGGCCGCGGCCGCCGTCGCGGTCGATCCAGACGGCCGTCAATCCGGCGTCACGCGCTCCCCGTGCGTCGATCTCCGGCTGGTCCCCCACGTACGCCACCTCGCCGGGCGGCAGCCCGAGCGCCTCGCACGCGGCCAGGAAGGCCCCCGCCTCGGGCTTGCTGATCCCGAGTTCGACGGCGCAGACCAGCACCTCGAAGCGGTCGCGCAGCCCGAGGTCGCGCAGCTTCGGGTCCTGGTTGGCGAGGGACGAGTTGGAGAGCACTCCGTGCCGGTAGTCGGCCGCGAGGGCGTCGAGGGCGGGCACCACGTCGGGGAAGACGGTCCAGCCGGCCTTGTAGTGCTCCACGTACTGGTCGAACCAGGCGTCGGCCTCGTCCGCGGTCATCCCGGGCTCCTCCAGGAACTCCCGCACCCGCTCCTGCCGCTGCCCCTGGAAGGTGCCCTCGCCGGCCGCGAAGCGCGCCCAGTGCCGGTCGGTGATCTCCCGCCACAGCGCGAGCGCCTGCGCGGGGGTCCCGTAGCGGTCCGCCAGACCCGCGGCCTCCACCTGCCGGGCCAGCCCGGCGGCGTCGGCCCCCGTGTAGTCGAACAGGGTGTCGTCGATGTCCCAGAGAACCGCTCGGATGGCCATGTCCCCAGTATGCGAAACCCCTGCGGACCATGTCTCACGGACGCAGGAAATGGAATTCAGCGCTCCATTTCTATTGCCTTCGGTGTGGCCCCACCCAGGCCGCCAGCGGTAATGGCATCTGGTGCAACAGCCACCACGCCAACTGTGGCACCTTCTACTGCAACTCCAACCTGAGCAGCTGCACGTACCCGGAGTCGGGCAAGGCGGGATACGGCCAGCCCGTCAAGAACAACGCCGCCTCCTTCTCCATCGGCAGCCGCGGCCGCGCGCGGGGCCCGCACGGAAAGCATGACGATGAGACGAGTGGCAACTGCCGTGCTCGCCGCGTTCGTTCTGGCCGGCTGCTCGGCACAGGGCGCGCCGCAGGAGGACGCGGCGCGACCCGCGGACGCCGGCACCGCACAGCCCCGGGCCGCGAAGCCCTCCTCCGCGCCCCCGGGCTGCGCCTTCCGGCTTCCCATGGCCGTGTACAGCCACACCGCCGACGAGTACGCCACGATCGAAGCCGCCGAACAGGTGCTGGCGAAGCGGTGCATGGCCGGCCACTCGCTCGCCTACCGGCCGCCCGAGGCGGCGCCGCGGCCCCCCGGGGTCGACCGCCGGTACGGCCTGTCGGAGCAGGACTCCGCCCCTTGCCCCCGGCTACCGCCTCCCGCCCTCGCAGCCCCCGGCGCAGGCCGGAGAACTCAGCAGGGAACAGATATTCGTGCTGTACGACAGGCGGGGATCGGAAGGGAAAACGGGCCGCTCGAATACGGGGGAAAGGCGATCCCCGAAGAGGGCTGCCTCGGGCAGTCGATTCTCGATTTCCGCAAGGATTACGAGCACCCGCAGGAGTTATCAGGACTCCCTCGCCCGCTCCGAGGTGCAGGCAGCTTTCCAGAAATGGTCCGCCGGCATGAAGGGAAAGGGCTACTCGCACGCGTCGCCGATGGAGCTGCACCTGAAGAAGGTCGCCGCGGCCCGGACCATCCGCACGGAGGGCTGATCCTCCTCACCGCTCAGACCACAGAGCTCAGGCCCGGACCCCTGGCAACTGCCTCGGGGTCCGGGCCTGGTCTTCGTACGGGAGCGGCTACGCGGCGAGCTTGGCCAGCGCCGCGTCGATACGGGCCAGCGAGCGCTCCTTGCCCAGGATCTCCAGGGACTCGAAGAGCGGCAGGCCGACCGTGCGGCCGGTCACGGCCACGCGGACCGGGGCCTGGGCCTTGCCGAGCTTGAGGCCGTGGGCCTCACCGGCGGTCAGGACGGCCTGCTTGAGGGACTCGGGGTCGGCCCAGTCCGCCGACTCCAGGTTGGCGCGCGCCGTGGTGAGCAGCGCGGCCGGCTCGCCCTTCATCGCCTTGTCCCATGAGGCCTGGTCCTCCACCGGCTCCTTCAGGAACAGGAAGTCGACGTTGGCCGTGATGTCCGACAGGACGGTCACCCGGGTCTGGGCGTACGGGGCGATCCGCGCCCAGGCCTCGGCGTCGAAGTCCTCGGGGGCCCAGTTGGCGTGCGGGGCCTGCAGCCACGGGGCGCAGGCGTCCGCGAAGGCCTTCGGGTCCAGCAGGCGGATGTGGTCGCCGTTGATCGACTCGGCCTTCTTCAGGTCGAAGCGGGCCGGGTTCGCGTTCACGCCGTCGATGTCGAACTTCGAGACCATCTCCTCGATCGAGAAGACGTCCTGGTCCTTGGAGAAGGACCAGCCGAGGAGCGAGAGGTAGTTCAGCAGGCCCTCGGGGAGGAAGCCGCGCTCGCGGTACAGGTTGAGCGAGGCCTCGGGGTCGCGCTTGGAGAGCTTCTTGTTGCCCTCGCCCATCACGTACGGCAGGTGGCCGAAGGCGGGGGTGCTCTTGGCGACACCCAGCTCGATCAGCGCCGCGTAGAGGGCGATCTGCCGGGGGGTCGAGGACAGCAGGTCCTCGCCGCGCAGGACGTGCGTGATCTCCATCAGCGCGTCGTCGACCGGGTTGACCAGCGTGTAGAGCGGGGCGCCGTTGGCCCGGACGATGCCGAAGTCCGGCACGTTCTCCGGGGTGAAGGTCAGCTCGCCGCGGACGAGGTCGGTGAAGGTGATCGGCTCGTCGGGCATCCGGAAGCGGACGATCGCCGGGCGGTGCTCGCCCTGGTACGCCTCGACCTGCACGGGGGTGAGCTCGCGGCAGTGGCCGTCGTACCCGGAGGGCTTGCCGGCGGCGCGGGCGGCCGCGCGGCGGGCGTCGAGCTCTTCGGTGGAGCAGTAGCAGTGGTACGCGTAGCCGCCGTCGAGCAGCTTCTTCGCGACGTCCGCGTAGATGTCCATGCGCTCGGACTGGCGGTACGGGGCGTGCGGGCCGCCGACCTCGGGGCCCTCGTCCCAGGTGAAGCCGAGCCAGCGCAGCGAGGCGAGCAGCTGGTCGTAGGACTCCTCGGAGTCACGGGCCGCGTCGGTGTCCTCGATGCGGAAGACGAACGTACCGCCGTGGTGGCGGGCGAACGCCCAGTTGAAGAGTGCGGTCCGGACCAGGCCCACGTGGGGGTTGCCGGTCGGGGAGGGACAGAAACGTACGCGGACAGGTCCGTTAACCACGCTTGATCACCTTGTTGGTGAGAGTGCCGATGCCTTCGATGGTGACGGCGACCTCGTCGCCGACGTTGAGGGGGCCGACTCCGGCCGGGGTCCCCGTGAGGATGACGTCGCCGGGCAGCAGCGTCATGGCCTCGGAGATGTGGACGATCAGGTCCTCGATGGAGCGGACCATGTCGCTGGTGCGGCCGAGCTGGCGCTGTTCGCCGTTGACCGTGCACTGGATGGTCAGGTCGCTCGGGTCCAGGTCGGTCTCGATCCAGGGGCCGAGGGGGCAGGCACTGTCGAAGCCCTTGGCCCGGGCCCACTGCTTCTCCCGCTGCTGGACGTCGCGCGCGGTGACGTCGTTGGCGCAGGTGTAGCCGAGGATGACGTCCTTGACGCGCTCCTTCGGGACCTCGCGGCACATACGGCCGATGACCACGGCGAGCTCCGCCTCGTGGTGGAGGTCCTGGGAGAAGGAGGGGTACGTGATCGGGTCGCCCGGGCCGACCACCGAGGTGGAGGGCTTGAAGAAGGTGATCGGGGCGTCGGGACGGCCTTGATCGTCGAAGATGGCGTGGCCGAGCTCCGCCGCGTGCTCCGCGTAGTTGCGGCCGATGGCCACGACCTTGTTCGGGAGCACGGGCGGCAGCAGCCGGACCTTGCTCATCGGGACCTTCGTGCCCGAGAGCTCGAAGTCCGCGAAGGGGATGCCCTTGATGATGTCGAGAACGAGCGTGGAGTCGTCGCCGGGGGCGCCGTCGCCCTCGACCGCGCCGAACGCGACGTTGCCGTCGATCGAGAACCTGGCGATGCGCACCTGTTGCGTCTGCCCCTCTGTATTTCCGCTGGCTGGAGTCTGCGGACCCCAGGCTAACGCGGCGGGCAGCGGCGCTTCACGTTCCTTGAGGGGTGGCTACTCCGCGGCGGCGGCGACCGGCACGTTCATCAGGACGGTGCGGCGCGGGTTCGCGGTCTGCGTCGGCAGCTCGACGGCGTGCTCCGGGGTGGCCGGTGCCGCCTGCAGTTCCTCGGCGTCCTTGAGGTGCGCGAGGGTCGTGCGGCGGGGGTTGGCTATGTTGCGGAACATCGTCGTCGTCTTCATCGGAGTTCGGGGTCCTCGGTTCGATCTATGGGTGTCGGTTGTCGCATGCACCAACCCTGGCGCCAACCCTTTAAGGGGCAAGGCTAAACATCTGAATCCCCCGGCGAACCAGGAAGTAATGGCCACGGCTGTGTGAGTTTGCTCACCCTTGACCCGACATTACCGGCATAATGGACAGTCAACTTCACCCCCCGAAACGGACATTGCGCCACTGAATGCGCCATTCCGCTCCTGATCATCTCGACTGGGACACCTTGACAGCCAGGTTATTTGGGTGGCGTAAGTCCGTTTTCTACCGAATGCAGTCGCACATCGCGTAGCCCATCTGTCACAAGCCGTAACCGACTCTCCGGGCCGGTACTCGCACCTTGTTGGAGATCCTCCACTGTGCTGGAATTCGCGGGACCGCCGCGGGAATCAGCCGGCGCGCAGGTGGCGCGACACCGCGCCGAGCGCGGTGGCAAAGAGAGGAAGACGCGCCGGTCACCGACGACCACCATGGGGCGGCAAGTGCCCCACGACTCGACACCGTCCCACCGGTCTCCCGGCGGGACGCCTGGTCCAGAGGTTGCGACGCTAGTGCAGGGACGATTCAAGAGGGATGGCAGCGCTGCGGCGGAGCAGGAGCCGCGCGGCGGGACCGACCGTGGCTCCTCGCCCCAGCACGCCCAGAACCGCGGGCCGGCTGTCGAAGGCGCAGGCCCCGACACCTCCGCCGCGGTGAAGGCGAAGGGCCGTGGGAAGTCCGTGAAGGCCAGGGTCAAGGCGAAAGCCGTGCCCGCCGCGCCCGCCGGACCGGCTGAGCAGGACGAGGCGATACCGAAGGCCCAGAACGGGCCCGGTTCTCGTCTCGCCATGCAGAACTGGCGCATCAGTACGCGACTGGTGTCGCTGCTGACCCTGCCGGTCGTCGCCGCCACCACGCTCGGTGGTTTCCGTATCAACGACTCGCTCAACGACATCGCGCAGCTGGAGCACATGCAGCTGCTGACGACGATGACGCGACAGGCCACCAACCTGGCCGCCATGCTCCAGGAGGAGCGCGACCTCTCCGCGGGTCCGCTCTCCCTCTCCAGGGGCAAGACGACCAGCAGTGTCGATGTCGTCCGTCAGCAGACGGACACCGCTGCCAAGGCCTTCGCCGCCGCGACCGACAAGGTCGACAGCACGGGCGTGAAGGACGACACGCTCAGGTCGATCCGTAACAACGTCCTGCAGATCGGCCGTCAGCTCACCAACATCGAGACGATCCGCACCCGGGCGTACGTCAACGGCGCCCAGCAGACCGTCAGTGAGTACAACGCGGTCATCGTCTCGCTGCTCTCGCTCTCCCAGGACATGGCGCAGGCCACCTCCAACCCGGAGATGATCAAGCGTACCCGTGCTCTGGCCGCGTTCTCCGCCGCCAAGGAGTACGCCTCCATCCAGCGCGCGATCATCGCCGCCTCGCTCCCCGACACCAACGAGCGCCAGGGTGAGCTGAAGGAGAACGACCGGCTGTACGCCCTCTCCGCCCAGAAGGGCGAGCAGCAGGCGAAGACGACCTTCGGACTCGTCTACCAGGGCCGGACCGAGGAGCTCCTCGCGGGTCTGGGCGACAGCAACTCCGAGATCTCCACCGCCGACGGCTACTCCCGCCGCGTCCTGGCCAGCCAGGACGCGTTCCTCCGGGAGAAGAACCGCTCCTGGCTCGACTGGTACGACGCCGACGGCACCAAGCTCCAGGCCATGAAGGTCATCGAGCTGACCCTGCTCGAGGAGATGGAGCAGAAGGCCCGTGAGCTGAAGAACGAGGCCCAGCAGGACGCCATCATCAACGGTGCCCTGATCCTCCTCGTCCTCGGTGTCTCCCTCGTCGGCGCCTTCGTCATGGCCCGCTCGATGATCCGCTCGCTGCGCCGCCTGCAGGACACCGCGACGCGCGTCGCGCAGGACCGGCTGCCCGAGCTCGTCAAGCAGCTCTCCGAGTCCGACCCGCAGGACGTGGACACGTCCGTGGAGTCGGTCGGTGTGCACACCCGCGACGAGATCGGCCAGGTGGCCGCGGCATTCGACGACGTGCACCGCGAGGCCGTCCGACTCGCCGCCGAGCAGGCCCTCCTGCGAGGCAACGTCAACGCGATGTTCACCAACCTCTCGCGCCGCTCTCAGGGCCTCATCCAGCGTCAGCTCTCGCTCATCTCCGAACTGGAGTCGCGCGAGGCCGACCCGGACCAGCTGTCCTCGCTCTTCAAGCTCGACCACCTCGCGACCCGCATGCGCCGTAACGGCGAAAACCTCCTCGTCCTCGCGGGCGAGGAGCCGGGCCGCCGGTGGACCCGCCCCGTCCCGCTGGTCGACGTGCTCCGTGCCGCCGCCTCCGAGGTGGAGCAGTACGAGCGTGTCGAGCTGGCCTCGGTGCCCGGCACCGATGTCGCCGGCCGCGTGGTCAACGACCTCGTGCACGTCCTCGCCGAGCTGCTGGAGAACGCCACCTCGTTCTCCTCCCCGCAGACCAAGGTCAAGGTCACCGGTCACGCACTGCCCGACGGCCGCGTGCTCGTCGAGATCCACGACACCGGTATCGGCCTCTCCCCCGAGGACCTCGCCGCGATCAACGAGCGGCTCGCGTCGCCGCCGACCGTGGACGTCTCCGTCTCCCGCCGCATGGGTCTGTTCGTGGTCGGCCGTCTGTCCCTGCGACACGGCATCCGGATCCAGCTGCGCCCCTCCGACTCGGGTGGTACGACGGCCCTCGTCATGCTGCCGGTGGACGTCGCCCAGGGCGGCAAGAAGCCGGCTCCGATGCCGGGCCAGGGTGGTCAGGGCGGCCCCGGTGGCGCTCCGGGTGCTCCCGGTGCGCAGGGTGCCGTGGGCGGTCCGGCCGCACGTCCGTCCGTGGGCTCGGGCCCGCAGCGCGGTCAGGTCGCCGGTGGCGGCCAGCGCGCCGCTCTGCCGGGCCGCGACGGTGCCGGCCAGCGTCCGCAGGGCCCGCAGGGCGGTCGCCCGCAGCAGGGTGGTCCCGGTGGCCGTCCGCAGCAGGGTCCGACCACCGCGGGTCAGGGCCAGGGGGCCTTCGGTTCCGGTGCGCCGCTGCCGGCCCGCGGTCCGGTCGCCAGTGCCGGATTCGGCGGTGGCCCGCAGGCCCGTCCGGCTTCCGGTCCGACCGGATACCCGCAGGGCAACGGCTTCGAGCGACCCCAGCAGGCTCAGCAGCAGCCGCAGCAGCAGTCCCAGCAGCCGGCCCCGCCCGCGGCACCGGCTTCGAACGGACCCCGGCCGCAGCTGCCGCCGCGCGGTGGCGCTCCTCGTGCGGAGCTCCCCGGCCCGCAGACCACCAGCTGGGGCAGCGACCAGGCGCGCGGTCACGACGAGCTGTCGGGCCCCGGCTCGACGGCCGAGTTCGCCCGCCCGGACTTCAACGCCCCGATGCCCCAGGCGGACGGCGGCAACAGCACGACCGGACAGTTCGAGCGTCCGGACGTGCGGGGCCCCATGAACCCGTCCTCCACCGGACAGTTCGAGCGCCCGGGCTACCAGCCCCAGCGCCCCGGCGGCCCCGGTGTGGGCGGCTACGCCCCCCAGCAGCCCCAGGCTCAGGCTCCGCAGGCCGGCAACGGGTACGCACCCGCACCGCCCGCGCGTCCCGAGACCCCGCGGCTGCCGCAGGCCCACCGGCCGGAGGCGCTGCCCCCGGCCCAGAGCTCCGGTGACGCCCGCAGCCCGATCTTCGACACCCTGGAGTCGAACTGGTTCCGCGAGGAGGGGCAGCAGCCCCCCGCGCAGGGACCGGGCACGGCGATCCCCCAGCAGGGCCAGCAGTCGCAGCAGTCCGCTCCGGCAGCCCCGCAGCAGCAGCCGCTGCCGCAGCGCGGCCAGGAGCAGGCGGCCGAGTCCGCCGCCACGGCGACCGGCACCACGCCGACCGTCAGCTGGCGGTCCTCGCCGAACGACGAGCTGATGCGGCAGGCCGAACGCGTGCGTCAGCCCGCCGCAGGCGGCATCACGACCTCGGGGCTGCCCCGCCGGGTCCCGCGGGCGAACCTCGTGGCCGGCACCGCGCAGCAGCAGACCGAGGCGCAGGCGGGTCCGCAGGTCTCGCGGGCGCCGGACGACGTCCGCGGCCGTCTGACCAACCTCCGACGCGGTATCCAGCAGGGCCGTCAGGCCGGCAACAACGGACCGGCGACCGGCAGTTACCACATCGACCCCACTTACCAGCAGGAGCGTTAGTTGAGTTCGATGAGCCAGGCGGCACAGAACCTGAACTGGTTGATCACCAACTTCGTGGACAACACCCCCGGGGTGTCCCACACGGTGGTGGTCTCCGCCGACGGACTCCTTCTGGCGATGTCCGAAGGATTCCCCCGCGACCGCGCCGATCAGCTGGCGGCCGTGGCTTCCGGACTGACCTCGCTGACCGCCGGTGCCTCCCGTATCTTCGAGGGCGGCGCCGTCAACCAGACCGTGGTCGAGATGGACCGGGGTTTCCTCTTCCTCATGTCCGTCTCGGACGGATCCTCGCTGGCCGTACTGGCGCACCCCGAGTGCGACATCGGCCTCGTGGGCTACGAGATGGCTCTTCTGGTGGATCGCGCGGGCAGTGTCCTCACCCCGGACCTGCGCGCCGAACTGCAGGGAAGTCTGCTCGGCTGACTTCCCACTCTCCCGGCCGGACGGTACTACCGGCCGGGAGATCGGGGCCCCGCCCCGGAATCCAGTACGCCCGCCAGGCCGTCATCCCGTTCCCCCCACCGGCCGCCCCGTAAGACGGCACGCTGACCACTGCTGTCCAGCCCGGAGGATCAATGACCCCGCCCCCCGCCTACTCCGATTCGTACGGAGACTCGTACTCGGAAGGCGATCAGCCGCTGGTGCGTCCGTACGCGATGACCGGCGGCCGGACCCGGCCCCGCTACCAGCTCGCCATCGAGGCTCTGGTCAGCACCACCGCGGATCCGATGCACCTGTCCGGCCTGCTCCCGGAGCACCAGCGCATCTGCACGCTGTGCCGCGAGGTCAAGTCGGTCGCCGAGGTCTCCGCACTGCTGTCGATGCCGCTCGGTGTCGCCCGGATCCTCGTCGCCGACCTGGCGGAGGCCGGAATGGTGGCCATCCACCAGCCGGGCAATGGAGAGGCCGGCGGCACGCCGGATGTAACGCTGCTCGAAAGGGTGCTCAGTGGCCTTCGGAACATCTAGCGGAGCGGCTCCTGCTCGCTCCACCACCTCCGCGAAGATCGTGGTGGCGGGCGGCTTCGGCGTGGGCAAGACCACGTTCGTCGGAGCCGTGTCGGAGATCAACCCGCTGCGCACCGAAGCCGTGATGACCAGCGCCTCGGCCGGGATCGACGACCTCACCCACACCGGTGACAAGACGACCACCACCGTCGCCATGGACTTCGGCCGCATCACGCTCGACCAGGACCTGATCCTGTACCTCTTCGGCACCCCGGGCCAGGACCGCTTCTGGTTCATGTGGGACGACCTGGTCCGCGGCGCCATCGGTGCGATCGTGCTCGTCGACACGCGCCGCCTCGCCGACTGCTTCCCCGCCGTCGACTACTTCGAGAACAGCGGCCTGCCGTTCGTCGTGGCCCTCAACGGCTTCGAGGGGCACCAGCCCTACACCCCGGAGGAAGTCCGCGAGGCCCTGCAGATCGGCCCCGGTGCTCCGATCATCACCACCGACGCCCGCCACCGTGCGGACGCCAAGAGCGCACTCATCACGCTCGTCGAGCACGCCCTCATGGCGCGGCTCAAGTAACACGGTTTCAGTTGTCGTGCGGGAGGGGCGGGCTGTGTCTTACGACACGGCCCGCCCCTGTCGTTCATAACGTTTCGACAGAGAATTGCAGCCATTTGGCAACGGGGTGCGGTCGCCTGGTACCACTGCGCGCACAACTGTCCCCGTTTTTGCCGCAGGACGCTCTTTATGTCCGGTTTATGTAGGGCATAAGCTTCTGGGTACGGCCGGATTCAACTGTTTGGAACACGGCCGTTAACCGTGCTGGAATTCAACGAACTAGCTAGTAGCACCGCCGAGAGGTTGTTGGTCGAGTGAGGCGAAGCATCGCAAGCCCCGCGGATGAACCCGCGCGCGGCAACTTCACCCCGCCGCCGCGAGCGGCCGCGTCGCCCGTCGACGTGCCCGTGGACCCGCCCGCGAGCAGCGGGAGCAGCAGCAGGTTCTCGCCCCGCAACTGGCGTGTGCCGACCCGTCTGAACGCCATCCTGCTCGTGCCGGCCCTCGTGGGTCTGGTCATGGGCGGCTTCCAGGTGAAGGGCTCCATCGACACCTGGAACGAGGCCAAGGACGCCGAGAGCATAGCCATGGTCGTCCAGGCGGCCTCGGGCTACAGCCAGGCACTGCTCAACGAGCGTGACCTGACCGCCGAGCCCCTCCTGAACGGCCAGACGAAGGACCCGAAGGTCCTCAAGGCCTACGCGGACACCGTCGCGGCCAAGGAGAAGTTCGACAAGGCCGTCAAGGACATGCCGAAGAACCTCGGCCTGGAGCGGCGCCTGGACCTCTTCCGCGCGGAGGAGCCCAAGCTCGACGCCGTACGCGACAAGGCGTACTCGGCGGCGATTGAGAGCCCCAAGAAGAATCTGCCCAACGCGGCCGGCCCCATCCCGACCGAAGAGGGCTATGTGCTGGTCCAGCACTACCTCATGCAGTTCGCGAACGAGCTCGGTCTCGGCACCGGCAACGTGACCTCGTACGGCCGCATGGTCTACGCGATCCAGCTGGCCAAGGCGGCGAACTCGCTGCAGCGCGCCGTCGGTACGCACCTGCTGGTGCGTCCGAGCACCGACGAGAACACCCGCAAGGCTCAGCTCGTCGCCTTCTCCTCCTACGCCTACCTCGAAGACATCGCCATCGGCGAGTACGTCGCGGCGGGTACCGAGGACGACGTGAACCGCCTCAAGGCGGTCATGGCCAAGAAGTCCGAGGAGGGCAAGGCCAAGATCGCCGACGCGAAGCACCAGGCCGAGCAGGCCGGTGTCCGCTTCACGCCGCCGCCGACGATCAACGACTCCGCGCTCCTCGGCATGACCGACGCGATCGCCAACAGCGAGAGCAAGAAGAAGCTCTCCGAGACCGGGGCGACCCCCGCGTTCTGGCAGGCCGCCGCCACCGCGAAGTTCGATGGTTACGACGAGGTCGAGAAGGAACTCCTCGACAAGGCCGTCAAGGACGCCGTCGCGGTCTCCGACGACGCCCGCACCGACGCCATCGTCAACGGCGCCATCGTGGTCGTGGCCCTGCTCGCCGCCTTCATCCTCGCCGGCATGATGGCCCGCCAGATGGGCCGCGCGATGGCCCGCCTGCGCACCGCCGCCTTCGACATCGCCGAGCAGCGCCTGCCGATGCTCGTCGACCAGCTCTCGCGCACCGATCCCGGCAAGGTGGACACCCGTGTCCACCCCATCCCCATCGACTCCCAGGACGAGATCGGCGAGGTCGCCCGCGCCTTCGACCAGGTCCACCGGGAAGCGGTACGGCTCGCGGCCGAGCAGGCGCTCCTGCGAGGGAACGTCAACGCGATCTTCACGAACCTCTCCATTCGCAACCAGTCGCTGATCGAGGGCCAGCTGACCCTGATCACCGACCTGGAGAACAACGAGGCCGACCCGGACCAGCTGGAGAACCTCTTCCGCCTGGACCACCTGGCCACCCGTATGCGCCGCAACGGCGAGAACCTCCTCATCCTCGCGGGCGAGGAGCCGGGCCGCCGCTGGGACCAGCCGGTCCCGCTCGTCGACGTGCTGCGCGCCGCCTCCTCCGAGGTGGAGCAGTACGAGCGCATCGAGCTCTCCGGTGTCTCGGAGGCCGAGATCCACGGCCAGGCCGTGACCGACCTCGTGCACCTGCTCGCCGAGCTCCTGGAGAACGCCACCACGTTCTCCTCCCCGCAGACCAAGGTCCGCGTCAACGCGACGCGTCTGCCCGACGGCCGCGTGATGGTCGAGATCCACGACAAGGGCATCGGCCTCACCGCCGAGGACTTCGCGGACATCAACCACAAGCTGGCCAACCCGCCGACCGTGGACGCCGCGATCTCGCAGCGCATGGGTCTGTTCGTGGTCGGCCGGCTGGCGGACCGCCACAGCATCCGCGTCCAGCTGCGCCCCTCGGGCGAGGCTGCCGGTACCACCTCGCTGGTCATGCTCCCCGACGCCATCACCCACGGTGGCGGTGGCGAGGGCATCCCGGACGACGACTTCACGGTCTCCCAGATCATCCCGGAGCAGCAGGCCCAGCAGGCCGCCCCGCTGCGCACCGCCGCCGAGCTCGGCTTCGACGACTCGCGGTACGAGCAGCAGGGCCCCGACGGCCTCACCGCCGACCCGGTCGGCCGGTCCCTGGGACAGCAGGAGCGCCGGGCCGCGCTGGCGGCCCAGGTGGGTTACCCGCAGGACCAGCAGCAGTACTCCGCCCAGGAGTATCCGGAACCTCAGCCGGAGCACGGGTACCAGGAGTACCAGGGCTACGAGCAGCAGTCCGAGCAGGCCTACGACACCTCCTACGAGGCCCAGCAGGCCCAGCAGGGCTACGAGGCGTACCCGCAGCAGGACTACGGCTATACGGAAGACGGTTACCCGGACCAGCAGCCGGCCACCCAGGGCTACGACAATGGTTTCGAAGCCGGGTCGGGGCAGGCCGAATGGCCCGAGCAGAACACGTATCCGGCTGCCTACCAGCAGGATTACGGGACTGAATCGGAATCCCAGGCCGTCCCCGAACCGGCTCCGGAGCGCGTAGGCTTCGACCGTCCGGGTGCCGCTGCCGACACCGGTCACGCGATGACCGGAGCGGGCCTGCCGCGACGCGGCAGCCAGCAGCAGTGGCCGCCCGGGAAGCAGGAAGCGGAGTCCACCGGATCCCTCTTCGAACAGCGGTCGCCGCGTCAGCAGCAGCCCGCCGAAACGGAGCGGGCGCCGGAGGGAACTGAAGGCACCGCCGCCTGGCGTTCGCGCAACGACGAACGCTGGCAGCAGGCCGGAAAGCTCCGTGAGCCGAAGGCGGGCGGGGTCACCCCGTCCGGTCTCCCTCGGCGCGTGCCCAAGGCCAACCTGGTCGAGGGCGCAGCGGAGACGACCCCGCAGGGCGGCCCCCAGGTCTCCCGCGCTCCTGAGGACGTCCGCGGCAGGTTGAGCAACCTGCGGCGCGGTGTCCAGCAGGGACGCAGCGCGGGTTCTGAGCAGTCAAGTAACAGCTATGACCAGGAGCGTTAGTGTGAGCCCGATGAGCCAGGCGGCACAGAACCTGAACTGGTTGATCACCAACTTCGTGGACAACACCCCCGGGGTGTCCCACACGGTGGTGGTCTCCGCCGACGGCCTTCTTCTGGCGATGTCCGACGGATTTCCGCGCGACCGCGCCGATCAGCTGGCGGCCGTGGCCTCCGGACTGACCTCGCTGACCGCCGGTGCCTCTCGCATCTTCGAGGGTGGCGCCGTCAACCAGACCGTGGTCGAGATGGACCGGGGATTCCTCTTCCTCATGTCCGTCTCGGACGGTTCGTCCCTCGCGGTGCTCGCGCACCCGGAGTGCGACATCGGCCTCGTGGGCTACGAGATGGCTCTTCTGGTGGATCGCGCGGGCAGTGTCCTCACCCCGGATCTGCGCGCCGAGCTGCAAGGAAGTCTTCTCAACTAGCAGACAGGCAGTGCGTTTCGCGCCATCGCACCATAGGGTGCGGTGGCGCGGTTCCACAGGGAGTACTGCGTACTTGGAGTCGGAGGAGGAAACGTGACAACACCCGGAGGACATCCTTATGGCGGCGCGCAGCAGCCGCAGGGTGGGCACGACCAGAACCGCTTCAACTTTCCCTCCGCACCGAGCCGGCCCGTGCCGGAGCAGAACCCCTACCAGCAGCAGCCGTACGGACAGCCCCAGCAGCCCCAGTACCAGATGCCTCAGCAGCAGCCTCCGCGCGCCGCGCGGCAGCCGGCGCCGAAGGCCCACAACCCGCTGGTGCGCCCGTACGCGATGACCGGCGGCCGTACTCGGCCGCGCTACCAGCTCGCCATCGAGGCGCTGGTCAGTACCACGGCGGATCCCGCGCGTCTGCAAGGGCAGTTGCCCGAGCACCAGCGCATCTGCCGCCTGTGCCAGGAGATCAAATCCGTCGCGGAGATCTCGGCACTTCTCTCCATTCCTCTTGGTGTCGCCCGCATCCTCGTCGCCGACCTGGCGGAGGCGGGCCTTGTCGCCATTCACCAGCCCGGCGGCGACGAGTCTGCCGGTGGCCAGCCAGATGTGACACTGCTCGAAAGGGTGCTCAGTGGACTTCGCAAGCTCTAACGGCGGAGCGGCTCCTGCTCGCTCCACCACCTCCGCGAAGATCGTGGTGGCGGGCGGCTTCGGCGTGGGCAAGACCACGTTC
Organism: Streptomyces sp. NPDC030021; assembly: GCF_055574035.1. NCBI lineage: Bacteria > Bacillati > Actinomycetota > Actinomycetes > Kitasatosporales > Streptomycetaceae > Streptomyces > Streptomyces sp. NPDC030021. The sequence goes on along the minus strand of NZ_JBVIAH010000003.1, from coordinate 434,631 downwards.
GTCGGCGCGGTCTCCGAGATCAACCCGCTGCGCACCGAAGCCGTGATGACCAGCGCCTCGGCCGGGATCGACGACCTCACCCACACCGGTGACAAGACGACCACCACCGTCGCCATGGACTTCGGCCGCATCACGCTCGACCAGGACCTGATCCTGTACCTCTTCGGCACCCCGGGCCAGGACCGCTTCTGGTTCATGTGGGACGACCTGGTCCGCGGCGCCATCGGTGCCGTCGTGCTCGTCGACACGCGCCGCCTCGCCGACTGCTTCCCCGCCGTCGACTACTTCGAGAACAGCGGCCTGCCGTTCGTCGTGGCCCTCAACGGCTTCGACGGGAACCAGGCCTACACCCCGGAGGAAGTCCGCGAGGCCCTGCAGATCGGCCCGGACGCCCCGATCATCACCACCGACGCCCGCCACCGCGCGGACGCCAAGAGCGCGCTCATCACGCTCGTCGAGCACGCCCTCATGGCGCGCCTGCGGTAGCAGCCCTGCCGCATCCGACAGGCCCCCGTGTCACACGACGCGGGGGCCTTCGCCATGGGGCGTTCCTGCGTCTCCCGGGCGCCTTCGGGGCCTCGCGCGTACGGCGCCCCCGCGGGGGTACGCGGAAGGCCCCGCACCCTGGACGGGTGCGGGGCCTTCTGGGCTCGGGAACTCAGCCCTGCCAGCTGTGCGGGGCGCGGAAGCCGGGCGTGCGCTCCAGGCGGCGCCAGCCGGCCTGGCCGGGCACGCGCACCGGGGTCTCCTCGGGCGTGGCGGCGGCGCGGGCGAGGAGGATCGCGGTGATCGCGGCCAGTTCCTCGGGCGCGGCGCTGCCCTTCTCGACCTTCAGCAGGGTGTCGGCGGTGATGCTCATGTGGTGGCAGGTCTCCTTCGCGGTTACTGCGGCGGGTTGCCGTGCTTGCGGGACGGCAGATCGGCGTGCTTGTTGCGGAGCATCGCGAGGGCGCTGACGAGGATCTCGCGGGTCTCGGCGGGGTCGATGACGTCGTCGACGAGGCCGCGTTCGGCCGCGTAGTACGGGTGCATCAGTTCGGCCTTGTACTCCTTGACCATGCGCACGCGCATGGCCTCGGGGTCCTCGGCGTCCGCGATCTGCTTGCGGAAGATGACGTTGGCCGCGCCCTCGGCGCCCATCACGGCGATCTCGTTGGTCGGCCAGGCGTAGGTGATGTCGGCGCCGATGGACTGGGAGTCCATGACGATGTACGCGCCGCCGTAGGCCTTGCGCAGGATCAGCGAGATCCGCGGGACGGTGGCGTTGCAGTACGCGTACAGGAGCTTGGCGCCGTGGCGGATGATGCCGCCGTGTTCCTGGTCGACGCCCGGCAGGAAGCCGGGGACGTCCAGGAGGGTGATGATCGGGATGTTGAAGGCGTCGCACATCTGGACGAAGCGTGCGGCCTTCTCGGAGGCCTCGATGTCCAGGACGCCGGCGAGGTGGCCGGGCTGGTTGGCGACGATGCCGACGACCTGGCCGTTCATCCGGGCGAGGGCACAGATGATGTTGCGGGCCCAGCGCTCGTGGATCTCCAGGACGTCGCCTTCGTCGACGAGTTCCTCGATGACCTTGAGCATGTCGTACGGGCGGTTGCCGTCGGCGGGGACCAGGTCCAGCAGGACCTCGCTGCGGCGGTCGGCCGGGTCGGCCGTCTCGTGGACGGGCGGGTTCTCGCGGTTGTTGGAGGGCAGCATCGAGATGAGGTAGCGGACCTCGGAGATGCAGGTCTCCTCGTCGTCGTACGCGAAGTGCGCGACGCCGGAGGTCTCGGCGTGGACGTCGGCGCCGCCGAGGCCGTTCTGGGTGATCTCCTCGCCGGTCACCGCGCGGACCACGTCCGGGCCGGTGATGAACATCTGCGAGGTCTCGCGGACCATGAAGACGAAGTCCGTCAGGGCCGGGGAGTACGCGGCGCCGCCGGCGCAGGGGCCGAGCATGACCGAGATCTGCGGGATGACGCCCGAAGCCTTGGTGTTGCGCTGGAAGATGCCGCCGTAGCCGGCCAGCGCCGAGACGCCCTCCTGGATACGGGCACCGGCGCCGTCGTTCAGGGAGACCAGCGGGGCACCGGCCGCGATGGCCATGTCCATGATCTTGTGGATCTTCGTGGCGTGGGCCTCGCCCAGCGCGCCGCCGAAGATGCGGAAGTCGTGCGCGTAGACGAAGACCGTGCGGCCCTCGACCGTGCCCCAGCCGGTGATCACACCGTCCGTGTAGGGCTTCTTGTTCTCCAGGCCGAACCCGGTCGCCCGGTGCCGGCGCAGCTGCTCGACCTCCCGGAAGGAGCCCTCGTCGAGCAGCAGCGCGATGCGCTCACGGGCGGTCAGCTTGCCCTTCGCGTGCTGCGTCTCGGTCGCACGGTCGCTGGGGCCGCGCCTGGCCTGCTCACGCAGGGAGTGCAGCTCGGCCACGCGCCCTCGGGCGTCCGTCGGCTCGCTCGGGGTCTGGTCCACAACGGTCATGTACCGACCTTACGAAGATCGCGATGAAAAACCTCCGTTCATTCCTCACAGTCTCGGAAGACTTCCGCTGTCCGGCCCGCACAGTACGCCCAGTGGATGTACGGACTCCGCCAGACGAGGCGCTCGCTCGTTGTGGGACCTTCACAAAACTGCCTGACACGCCGCCTAGATGTTGAAATTTAAACGGAATGGGTCTAGCGTCATTCTCGTTGAAGTCGTTGAAGATTCAACAGATTCTTCAGACCGAGCAGCACACTACCGAGGAGCAAGTCATGGGTCTCTTCACCCGCCGCAGCCAGAACGTGAACGTCCAGGACGGCGCCGCCGTCGCCACGCTGGAAGTGGACCCGGCGCTCGCCGCGCTCACCGGTCACTACGTCATCGACCCCGCACACAGCAGCATCGGCTTCACCGTCCGCCACGCCATGGTCACCAACGTCCGCGGGGCCTTCACCGAGCACGAGGGAACCCTGCACCTGGACGGCGCCGACCCGGCCCGCTCCACCGCCTCCATCGACGTGAAGATCGCCTCCGTCGACACCGGCATCGCCGACCGCGACGGCCACCTGCGCAGCGGCGACTTCTTCGACGCCGAGACCTTCCCGCTGATGACCTTCCGCTCCACCGAGGCGCGTCAGCTCGGCGGCGACACGTACCGCATCACCGGCGAGCTGACCATCAAGGACGTCACGCGCCCGCTCTCCATCGACCTGGAGTTCAACGGCTCGGCCACCGACCCCTACGGCAACGAGCGCGTCGGCTTCGAGGGCTCCACCGAGATCCTGCGCTCCGACTGGGGCCTGACGTGGAACGCCGCCCTGGAGGCCGGCGGTGTGATGGTCAGCGACAAGGTGAAGCTGACCTTCGACATCTCCGCCATCAAGCAGGCCTGACGGGCGGGCTCCCCGACGGCCGGAACTGGGGGCGGCTAGAAGCCGCCCCCGCCGTCGAAGCCGCCGCCCCCGTCGAACCCTCCGCCTCCGAAGTCCCCGCCTCCGAAGTCGGACGGGTTGAAGTCGGCCCCGGAGACGTCCCCGCCCTCGAAGCCGCTGCCCATGCCGCCACCGAAGTCCGAGGCGTAGGCGGGGCTGGACATCATCGAACCGAGCATCGTGCCCACCAGCAGGCCGGGCAGGATGCCGCCGCCGAAGTACCCGCCGGCCCAGGGACCGTACGCCGGGCCGGCGTCGTAGTACGGCCGCGGCCCGTGCTCCGTCTCGACCGTGCGGACCGCCGGGTCCAGGCCGTCGCGCAGCCGCACGGCGTCCGCCGTGCAGACCGGCACGCTGCGGGCCGCCCCGCCGGCCGGAGCCCAGGTGGCGTCCTCGGCGCTCGGCCCGTGGCGCGGGTCGAAGAAGCAGGGCGAGCGGCGCTCGGGAAGCGGCCTGCCCTGCCGGCGCGCATCGAGGGTGGCCAGCGCGAAGCGGCCGTCCTCCAGTGCCTGGGTGGCGCCCTTGACCTCGTCGGGGCGCTGGACCGAGGCCATGATCTGCTTGGCCTTCTCGTACGAGTCGAGCCCCTGCTCGTAGTCCTTGCGCATGGCGTCGTCGGCGCCGGGCTCGCCGGGGTGGAAGTCGAGCCGTTCGAGCTCCTCGCCGAAGGCCGTGATGTCCTCGTCGACGACCACGGCCAGCCGGGCGACGGCCTCGCGCCGGATCTGTTCCTTCTGCTTCCGGTTGCGGCGGACCAGCGCGTACGCACCGCCGCCGCCCACCACGGCCACCGCGCCGAGGGCGATCAGTCCGCCGACCGGGGCGCCCTGGTCGGCTCCGGTCGTGCCCCAGGAGGCGGGGGCGCTGCCCTTGACCTGGGTCAGGGCCTGGTCCACGAAGTTGTTGAGCTGTGTGTTCGCATTGACCGGTGCGCCGGTCTTCACGGCCTCGGTCAGGTTGCGCACGGCCTGGTTCGGCATGACCACCCTGTCGGCGCCGGCATCGAAGCCGTCGCCGAGCCGGATCGCGTAGAGCCCGGTGATCCCGGTCTCGGCACGGACCGCACCGAGCACCTTGTCCGGCGGGAACTCGGCGGTGGCCGGCAGCACGGCCACGAACACCGGCTTCCCCGCATCCTTGATCTTCTTCGCGAGCGCGTCCGCCTGGGCCGTGGACAGCTGCGCCTCGGCCCCGGGGGCGACGTAGACCGGGCCCTCCTTGAGGGCCTCCCCCACGGCCGCGACCCCGGTGGCCGCCGACGCCTGCGGCGCGGCGACGAGGGCGGTCGCCGACAGCCCCAGCAGCAGACCGGCCAGCAGCGATCCGAAGCGTATGGACATCAGCCTGGTCTTCATATCCAAGACGCTACCGGAACCGGTACTTTCCCGTGTGAGCAGGACATAAGGGCCCCCGCCGGGCCGAAGCCCGGCGAGGTGAGGTCCGGCGGACGCGGGCCGACGACACGGACCTGGCGGGCTACTCGGCGGGTTCGACGCCCGCGTGCAGCAGGCCGTAGGTGAACGCGTCCTCCAGGGCCTGCCAGGACGCCGCGATCACGTTCGGGGCCACGCCGACCGTGGACCACTCGCGTTCACCGTCCGTCGTGGCGACCAGCACGCGGGTCGTGGACTCCGTGCCGTGCGTGCCCTCCAGGATGCGGACCTTGTAGTCGACGAGCTCGAACTTGGCGAGCTGCGGGTAGAACCGCTCCAGCGCCACCCGCAGCGCCCGGTCCAGCGCGTTGACCGGGCCGTTGCCCTCCGCCGTGGCGACGATCCGCTCGCCCTTGGCCCACAGCTTGACCGTGGCCTCGTTGGCGTGGGTGCCGTCCGGGCGGTCCTCGACGATCGCCCGCCACGACTCGATACGGAAGTACTTGCGGGCGCGGCCCTCGGCCTCGGCGCGCAGCAGCAGCTCGAAGGAGGCGTCGGCCGCCTCGTAGGTGTAGCCCCGGAGCTCCCGCGCCTTGACCCGCTCCACGACCCGGGAGATGAGCGCGCGGTCCCCGCCGAGGTCGACGCCGAGCTCCTTGCCCTTGAGCTCGATGGAGGCGCGGCCGGCCATGTCGGAGACCAGCATCCGCATGGTGTTGCCGACCCGCTCGGGGTCGATGTGCTGGTAGAGGTCCGGGTCGACCTTGATGGCCGAGGCGTGCAGGCCCGCCTTGTGCGCGAAGGCGGAGACGCCGACGTAGGGCTGGTGCGTGGAGGGGGTGAGGTTCACGACCTCGGCGATGGCGTGCGAGATCCGGGTCATCTCGGCGAGCGCCCCGTCGGGGAGCACCTTGCGCCCGTACTTGATCTCCAGGGCGGCGACGACGGGGAAGAGGTTGGCGTTGCCGACGCGCTCGCCGTACCCGTTAGCCGTGCACTGGACGTGGGTGGCGCCCGCGTCCACCGCGGCCAGGGTGTTGGCGACGGCGCAGCCGGTGTCGTCCTGGGCGTGGATGCCCAGGCGGGCGCCGGTGTCGGCGAGGACGGTGGCGACGGTGGCGGTCACCTGGGCGGGCAGCATGCCGCCGTTGGTGTCGCAGAGGATGACCACGTCGGCGCCGGCCTCGTGGGCGGCGCGTACGACGGACTTGGCGTACTCCGGGTTGGCCCGGTAGCCGTCGAAGAAGTGCTCGCAGTCGACGAAGACACGGCGGCCCTGGGCGACCAGGTGGGAGACGGTGTCACGGACCATCTCCAGGTTCTCGTCGAGGGTGGTGCGCAGGGCGAGCTCGACGTGGCGGTCGTGGGACTTGGCGACGAGCGTGATGACCGGGGCGCCGGATTCCAGCAGGGCCCGCACCTGCGGGTCCTGGGCGGCCGAGCCGCCCGCGCGCCGGGTCGCGCCGAAGGCGACCAGCTGGGCGTTCTTGAAGGCGATCTCCGCGCGGGCGCGGGAGAAGAACTCGGTGTCACGGGGGTTGGCGCCGGGCCAGCCGCCCTCGATGAAGCCCACTCCGAAGTCGTCCAGATGCCGGGCGATCGTCAGCTTGTCGGCGACGGTGAGGTTGATGCCCTCGCGCTGGGCGCCGTCACGCAGGGTGGTGTCGAAGACGTGGAAGCTGTCGTCCAGGCCCTCTGACAGCACGGTTGCCGCCTCTGGTGTCGTCGTCATGCTGATCTGACTCCTGTCGGATGAGTGGTTCCGGATATGCCCGGCATCCACTGCCCCCATCATCGCGCGCGGTCCGGTCCCGGCAGGGATGGTCCGGGAAACGAAAAGACCTCTCGCGGGTAGCGAGAGGTCTGCGCGCGGGTCCGAGGCACGGTGGCCGCTTCCGCGAAGTTCTTCCACGGTTCAGCGGCCACTGGGGACCGGCGCGCTGCTGGCGATAATCATGAGCTGAGCAGGCACGCTGGCAGTGTGCCACACCGCTCGCCGTGGATGGACAGGCATCTCAGCATGCGGGCAACGCCGCGACGGGCTGAGACGCGCGCTCCGGCTAGGGCCGTGGGGAGAGGGTCTCCGTCAGGAATTCCCTCACGTGGGTGAGGATCGCCGTGCGGTCCAGCGTCGGCAGGCCCACCGCCAGCTGGATGCTGAATCCGTCGAGCAGGGCGCGGACGCGGGTCGCCACTCGCTCGGCGTCCACCGGGCGGAACTCCCCGCGCGAGATGCCCTCGGCGAGCAGCGCGACCAGGTCGCGGTGCCAGGCACCCTCGATGGCCGCCTGCCGGTCGCGCTCCTGGGGGCCGGCGTTCTGGGAGCGGTTCCAGACCTCCAGCCACAGCGTCCAGTGCGGGTCCCGGGCGCGGGTGGGGACGTACAGGTCCACGTACGCCTGCAGGCGCTCGCTCACCGGACCGCGGCGGGCGAGCAGGGCCCGCCGCTCGCCGCCCAGTTCCGCCTCGCTCCACTCCAGGGTCTGCAGCAGGAGCTCGTCCTTGCTGCGGAAGTAGTAGAGGAGGTGGCCGCTGCTCATGCCGACCTCGCGGCCCAGTCCGGCCATGGTCAGGCCTTCCAGGCCGCGCTCGGCGATCGTGGCCATGGCGGCGACGAGTACGTCCTCGCGCGGCGGCGCGTTCTTCCGCGCCGCGCGTACCGGCACTCCACCCGCCACCATGGACCCACTCCTTGTCGGTCGGCTGCCGGCCGTCTGCGGATCAGACCTTCGGCTGCTGCTGGGTGATGCAGTGGATACCGCCACCCCCGGCGAAAATCGTACGTGCGTCAACGAGGGTCACGGTCCGCTCGGGGAACAGTCCGCGGAAGATCTCGGCGGCCTCCTCGTCGCGCGGGTCGTCGAACGCGCACAGCACGACACCGCCGTTGCACAGGTAGTGGTTGATGTACGAGTAGTCCACCCACTCCCCGTCCTCCTCCAGCACGGTCGGCGCCGGGACCTCCACGACCTCCAGCCGCCGGCCGCGGGCGTCGGTGGACGCGCGCAGGATGGCCGCGATGGTCTTGCAGCGCTCGTGGTCCGGGTGGGCCGGGTCGGGCTGGCTGTGGACCATGACGACGCCGGGGCGGGCGAAGGCGGCGACGATGTCGACGTGGCCCTGGGTGCCGTAGGTGCCGTAGTCGCCGGCCAGGCCGTACGGCAGCCAGATCGCCTTGGTGGTGCCGAGGTGGGCGTGGATCTCGGCCTCCACCTGCTGGCGGGTCCAGCCGGGGTTGCGGCCCTCGCCCAGCTGGACGGTGTCGGTGAGGAGCACGGTGCCCTCGCCGTCGACGTGGACGGCGCCGCCCTCGTTGACGAGCTCGGTGCTGTACGTGCGGGTGCCGGCCACGTCCGAGACGTGCCGGGCGATCTTCGAGTCGTGGTCCCAGCGGGCCCACTCCTGGGCGCCCCAGCCGTTGAAGGTCCAGTCGACGGCGGCGAGCTCGCCGGCGGCGTTGGTGACGAAGGTCGGGCCGATGTCGCGCATCCAGGCGTCGTCGAGCTCCTGCTCGACCAGCTGTACGTCGTCGCCGACGTGTCCACGGGCGCTGTCCGCATCGCCGGGCGAGACCACCAGGGTCACCGGCTCGTACGCGCGGACCGCGCGGGCGACGGCGCCCCAGGCCGCGCGGGCCTCGGCGAGCTCCTGCTCGTTGGTGAAGGTGGGGTTGGGGCTGGGCCAGGCCATCCAGGTGCGCTCGTGGGGCGTCCACTCGGCGGGCATCCGGAATCCGGCGTCGACCGGCTTGGCGGGCTGATGGGCGGTCATGGCAGGCAGGTCCTTACGGGCTGTGCTGACTTACAGGAAGTACAGGCGGTTGAGGGAGACCGATTCGGCGGCTTCGGAGCGCAGCGGTTCCCCGTCGAGGGAGACCAGTCCGCTGCGCGCGTCCACATCGACCGCGCCCACCCGGGAGTTGAGCAGGAGGTCCTCGGGGCCGATCCCCCGGGTACCGCGGACGGCGACGCGGCGCCGTCGGGTCGGCATCTCGTCGCTGCCGAGGGCCGCGGCCGCGGCGGAGACGAAGGCGACGGAGATGTCGGCGGGCGTGGCCCCGTACGAGCCGAACTGCGGGCCGAGGACGAGTGGTTCGCAGGTGTCGGTGGCGGCGTTCGGGTCGCCGGTGACGCCGTAGGCGGGGAAGCCGGACTTCAGGACGAGTTGTGGCTTGGCGCCGAAGAACTGCGGGCGCCACAGCACGATGTCGGCGAGCTTGCCGATCTCGATGGAGCCGATCTCGTGTGCGAGTCCGTGGGCGATGGCCGGGTTGATGGTGAGTTTGGCGATGTAGCGCAGGACGCGGGCGTTGTCGTCGCCCTCGCCGTCGCCGTCCATCGGGCCGAGCTCGCCCTTCATCTTGGCGGCCATCGCGAAGGTGCGGCGGATGGTCTCGCCCGCGCGGCCCATGCCCTGGGCGTCAGAGGAGGTGATGCCGATCGCGCCCAGGTCGTGCAGGACGTCCTCGGCTCCCATCGTCCCGGCCCGGATCCGGTCCCGGGCCATGGCGGCATCGCCGGGCAGGTCGGGCTTGAGGTCGTGGACGGAGACGATCATGCCGTAGTGCTCGGCCACCGCGTCCCGGCCGAAGGGCAGCGTGGGATTGGTCGAGGAGCCGATCACGTTCGGCACGCCCGCCATCTTCAGAACATTGGGCACGTGCCCGCCGCCGCAGCCCTCGATGTGGAAGGCATGGATGGTCCGGCCGTCCAGGACCCGCAGGGTGTCCTCGACGGAAAGGCACTCGTTCAGCCCGTCACTGTGCAGGGCGACCTGCACGTCATGCTCCTCGGCCACCCGCAGCGCCGTGTCCAGGGCCCGGGTGTGCGCGCCCATGTCCTCGTGCACCTTGAACCCGCACGCACCGCCCTCGGCGAGCGCCTCCACCAGCGGGGCATCATCCGAGGAGGAGCCGCGGGCGAGGAAGCCGATGTTGACGGGCCAGGCGTCGAAGGCGCTGAAGGCGTGCTTCAGCGCCCACGGGGAGTTGACGCCGACGCCCCAGACGGGGCCGAACTCCTGGCCGATGACCGTGGTCACACCGCTCGCGAGCGAGGCCTCCATGATCCGCGGGGACAGCAGATGGACATGGGTGTCGACGGCCCCGGCGGTGGCGATCAGCCCCTCGCCCGACACGATCGAGGTGCCGGTGCCGACGACCACGTCGACACCGTCGAGGGTGTCGGGATTCCCGGCCCGGCCGATCGCATGGATCCGGCCCCCGCGGATACCGATCGACACCTTGCGGACACCGAGAACGGCATCGATGACCAGCACATTGCTGATCACCACGTCACAGGTCTCCCGCACCGCGGCAGCCTTCAGATGCAGACCGTCACGGGCCGTCTTCCCGAAACCCGCCAGGAACTCGTCACCCGGCCTCTGCGCATCATGCTCCACCCGGACGGTCAGCCCGGAATCACCCAGCCGCACCCGGTCCCCCGCCCGCGGGCCGAACACCGACGCATACTCGTACGGATCGATATGCCGGCTCCCCGGCGCACAGTGATCGCTGTGCGGGATCTTCTTGCTCACGCCCGGCCTCCGTCCCCGTGTTCGGCGGTGACGCCGAGGTAGCCGCAGGCCGCCGCGCGGCGCAGGGCCTCGTCCCTGGCTCCGGGTGCATCCAGGGGCCCGTCGACCAGACCCGCGAAACCGATCGCGATCCGGTCCCCGCCGATGGGCACGAGGCCTACCTCGCCCTCGCCGTGGGGGTCGAACCGTACGGACGACCCCGCCGGCACGCACAGCCGCATCCCGTAGGCCGCGGCCCGGTCGAAGTCGAGCCGCGGGTTCGCCTCGAAGAAGTGGAAGTGCGAGGTCACACTCACCGGCACGGCGGCGGTGTTGCGCACGTGCAGGTGCAGGACCGGCTCCGGCTGGGGGGCGCCGGGTCCGGGAACGACCGCGCCCGGGGCGTCGTCGCCGAGCGGGACCGCGCCCTGGATGGGGGACGAGACCACCGCGAGACGGGATCCGTCGTCGAAGACGGCCTCCACGTGCACCTCGGCAACCACGTCGGCGACGCCCGGCAGGACATCGCCCGGGCCCAGCACGCTGCGGGCCTCCTCGATGGCCTCCGCGAGCCGCTTGCCGTCGCGCGCCGCCTCGCAGACCGTGTCCGCGATCAGCGCGGTGGCCTCCGGGACGTTCAGTTTCAGGCCACGGGCCCGCCGGGCCCTGGCCAGCTCCGCAGCGCTGCGGAGCAGCAGCCGGTCGCGCTCCGTAGGGGTCAGCCGCACGCCGATCCACCACCTCTTGAGTCGATGGGTTAGAGCATCACTCTAACTCTTCATTTCGACGGAGGGAATCATTGACCTGAGGGCCGGCCTTGAGTCACATTGAGTGTCGCTCAAACAAAGCGCAACCACCCCCCGCCCTGCCAAGGGAGTCCCCCCATGCCCATCGAACAGCGCGGAGTCGACACCATCCCCGAGGACGAGCGGACGAGCGGTCCCCGTGACCTGATCTCGATCCTTCTCGGGTCCAACCTCTGCCTCGGTGTGATCGTCTTCGGCTGGCTGCCCCCGTCCTTCGGACTGGGCCTGTGGCCCTCGGTCACCGCCATCGTGACCGGCACGCTCGTCGGTATCGCCTTCACCGCGCCGCTGGCGCTCGTCTCCCTGCGCACCGCGACCAACCTCTCGACCTCCAGCGGCGCACAGTTCGGCGTCCGCGGCCGGCTCGTGGGCTCGGTGGTGGGTCTGCTGCTCTCGCTCGGCTACACCGCGCTCACCCTGTGGATCGGCGGCGACGTGATGGTGGGCGTCCTCTCGCGGCTCACCGGGCTGCCGGACACCGGCGCCACGCGCGGCATGATGTACGGCGTACTCGCCGCGTGTACCGTCGTCGCGGCCGTCTTCGGCTACCGGCTGCTGCTGCGCATGAGCAAGATCCTGGCCATCGGCATGGTGGTGCTGCTCGCCATCGGCGTCTTCGCCTACTCCGGGGACTTCACCACCGTCGCCCCGCCGGACACCGCGTACCTGCTCGGCTCCTTCTGGCCGACCTGGATCCTCGCCGCCGTCGCCGCCGGACTCAGCGGCCCGGTCGCCTTCATCACGCTGCTCGGCGACTACACCCGTTACATCTCCCCGCACCGGCACAGCTCCCGCAAGGTGCTCTGGGCCACCGGGTTCGGACTGCTCTTCGGCCTCCTGATCCCGCAGCTGTTCGGCACCTTCACGGCACTCGCCGCCCGGGCCGGAGCCGAGTACGCCGGCCCGCTGGTGGCGGCCTCGCCCGTCTGGTACCTGATCCCGCTGCTCGCCGCCGCCGCGGCCGGCTCGGTCGGCAACGCCGGGCTGATGCTCTACTCGATGGGCCTCGACCTCGACGCCATCGTGCCCAAGGCCACCCGGACCACGGCCACCCTGGTCGCCGCGGCGGTCTCCACCGCCTTCGTCTTCATCGGCTCCTTCGAGTGGGACGTGCAGTCCGCGATGACCTCGTTCGTACTGCTGCTGACCGCGATCGGCACCCCTTGGGCCGTGATCACCCTCATCGGGTACGTGCGCTGCCGCGGGCGTTACGACGCCGACGCGCTCCAGGTCTTCAACCGCCGCTCGGTGGGCGGGATCTACTGGTACCGCTCCGGCTGGAACGTCGCGGCCACGGCCTCCTGGGCGATCGGCGCGGGCATCGGCCTGCTCGCCGTGACCACCCCCTTCTACGAGGGCCCGCTGCTCGCCCTCACCGGCGGCGTGGACTGCTCCTTCGTCCTGTCCGGCCTGACGGGCGGCCTCGTGTACGCCGCCCTCACCGCCCGCCGCTCCCCCGCCCCGGTCCTGGCGGTCGCCGCCGCCGAGGAGCCGGCGAACGCCTGAGGTCCCCCCGTACGCGCACGGGCCCGGGGGGGGGGGGGGGGGGGGGGGGGGGGGGGGGGGGGGGGGGGGAGGGGGAGGGGGGGGGGGGGGGGGGGCGAGGGGGGGGGGGGGGTGCGGAAGCT